>JAFRXY010000047.1 GCA_017441385.1 Clostridia bacterium
AACGACACGGAAATCTACATCTATTCCGCGTCCCAGCTCGCCGATGTGGGCGACCTTTCGGGGCTGAAGGTGGGATACGCGGATTTCTCCAAAGCGGCAAAGCTGCAGCGGCTGAAATTGGGTGATTCATCGGCGGAGTATGCCAACGGCAATCTCACCGAGCTGTATCTCGGCAACAATGAATTGCTACGCACAATCGATATCCGCCACTGTCCCGCGCTGACGCAGGCAGTCGATCTCTCCGGCTGCGGCAATCTCGAACACATCTGGTTTGACGGCACCTCCGTCACGGGTCTGGAGCTGCCGGAGGGAGGCGTGATCAAAACGCTTCACCTTCCTGCGTCGGTCACCAGTCTGTCGGTCATCGGACACCCGGGCATTACGGATTTTTCGCTTGCCGGAACATCCAATCTCACCACCTTGCGCTTGGAAAACACCGGCGGCATTGATTCTCTGGAGCTGGTCAATTCCATTCCGTCCGGCTGCCGCGTCAGGCTGATCGGCTTTGAATGGACGCTGTCAAGCGACGCGGAACTGTCCGCGCTGAAAGCTACCCTCGACGGTATGCGCGGTCTGAGTGAAAGCGGAGGAAACGAGGATTCCGCCCGGCTTGGCGGCACCATTCACATTGACAGCATCACCGGCGCGACGCTGAAAGAGTTTAAGGACAGCTACCCCGATGTGAAGATCGTTTACCAGCACATCACGAGCAAATGCTACTACTACAATTACGACGGAACCGTGCTGCTCTACACGGCGACCGCGTCGGAGAACGGCAACGTCAATTTTTCCGGCAGCACGCCCACGAAGCCGTCCACCGCCGCCGAGAATTTCGCCTTCAAGGGCTGGGCGAGGGAAATCGACGGCGAGTGCGACCCCACGGCGCAGAGCAAGGTGGTGGAGGACCGTTCTCCGAAATAACCGTTCCGGCGGCGGTGACGGAAATCGGCTCCTACGCCTTCCAGCATTGCGACAGCCTGAAAACGGTTTACTTCATGGGCAAGCCGGCGATTTACAGCAACGCTTTCAATCAATGCACCGGCATTGAGGATATCTACGTTTCATGGAATTACAACGAGGTCAGCGGTGCGCCGTGGGGCGCGGAAAACGCGACCATTCATTATCTGGGCGAGGGCTGGAAGGACACCCTCTTTTCGTCCGGCGAATAACAGGGAGGTCTGATATTTTATGGCTGTTGTGGAAAAAACAATCGACATCATCGGGGACGAGGCGTTCTGCGATATTCTCATCAGCAGAACCATTCCGGAGGGAATGCCGGTGGATTTTTACGATGAAGCGGTCAAGAATTTACGCGTCCGCGCCATCACCGGCATTGACCGGCTGGAGTCGGTTAAGCATAAAATAATCCAAAAATCCTCTTGCATTACAGAATTTATTGTGTTAAACTGTAAGAAAAAGGTATTGCGGGAGATGACAATTACAATGGCGTATCAGGTTTTTATATCATACAAGCATACAACAATGGACGGCTCCGGTGTAACGCGGGATTATGCGATCGCCAGTGAATTACATAATGCGCTTACACGAGCAGGTGTAAAAACTTTTTTCAGCGAGAAGGATTTGTCCACAGGTGACTACATCAATGAAATCTATGACGCACTCGAAGAAGCGGATATTATGATTGTAGTGGGAACAAAACCAGAGCATATCCGTTCCCAGTGGGTAAAAGAAGAATGGTCTACTTTCATAGCTGAAATCAACGGAAGGCGCAAACCCAACGGGGATGTTTATACTTATCTGGAAGGCATGCCAGTAAATGAGCTGCCGTCTATGCTTTATAAACGGCAATCCTATACGACAAGTGAAAAAGACAAGCTGATTGACAGAATCATCTCGCAGCTTGGAATAAAGAGAGCAAATACATCGGATATTCCCTCAGAAACATTCCGGCCGCCAGTACCCAAAGCGGAGCCGAAACCCCAACAGCCTGCTACAGCCACAAAGCCAGCCCCTGCACCGATTTTCAGAGACAGCGTACCCAAGCAAGAGCAGATGAAACCTGTTATCCAAAAATCGGTCAAGCATACTCCGCTGATTGTGACCGTTGCGGTGGTGCTTGTGATTGCGATCGTGAGCGGTATATGGGCGATCAGCCATTCAAACAGCAATCCTGCAAGCGATTTAACAAGTAGCTCTACAAGCGACTCAACTGACGATTCCACAGAAAGTGTAAAGTCGTTGTCGGAACTTGGAAGTGTATCAGTGGGAGATCATTTCACTTTCGGAAACTATCCGCAGGGGGAAGACGGTGAAGAACAGCCGATCGAATGGCGTGTGCTGGCGGTAGAGGACGGCAAGGCACTTGTGGTTTCGGAAAAGCTTCTTGATTGTGTACAGTACAATGAAACATACACAGATGTAACATGGGAAACCTGTACGTTGCGGAAATGGATGAACAATGATTTCATCAGCAAAGCATTCAGCTCAAGTCAACAGGCAAAATTAGCCACCGTTACAAATGAGAATCGGGATAATCCTGATTATCACACAAGCGGGGGAAATGCCACACAGGACAAAATCTTTGCACTCAGTATAGACGAGGCAGAGAAATATTTCGGAAGTGATGACGACAGAATGGCGGCGCCGACAGGATATGCAAAAAAGCAGGGCGCATATGTCAGTGATAGTTATTCACTTCCGAGTGGGGAGAAAACGGGCTGGTGGTGGCTCCGTTCGCCCGGCAACGGTAGTAATGACGCCGCGAACGTGGGCATCAGTGGCAGCATCTTTCTGATCGGTATCGACGTCCGTGGCAATCGCGGCTGTGTTCGCCCGGCTTTCTGGCTGAATCTGTAATAAATAATCTTCAAATCTAAAAATCATCACATCATTAATCCATTTTCGCCGCGAAGCGGCGCGAAAAATTTTCGATTTTTGGAGGGTCATATGTCCGAAAAAAATCAAAGCGAATTGATTGTAATTACCAAAGCAAAGGAGCTTTGCTTCTATGTGATGACAGTCACGCAGAAATCCCCCAAGCATTTTCGTTTTACATTCGTGACACGAATTCAGAACCTCTCGCTCGATGTGATAGAAAACGTAAACACAAATAATCCCGGATATCCAGCACCATTTTGAATGGGGAATATCTGGGATTTCTTTTTTCATTACGCTGGACGGCAATGATGTTCTCGCCCGGCATAAAAAAGTGGCAAGCTGGGCAAAGAGCCATTCCATTTCCGGCTGGGTGCAGACCGTGGCGCATTTCAGCGTGACGGTGGACGTCGATCTGATCAGAATGCTCTGCACCAAGCCGATGAACAAAATTCCCGGCGCGCTGAAGGATTACGGCATTACCGCAGACGAGCTGTGGCAACGCATCTCCGCGCTGACGGGAATCAAAGAATGAAGGGGGATATTCCATTATGGCAACAAATTACACCAACAGTCCGCTGGTCGGATATACCCGGCTGGTGGACAAACATTCCGGCGAAAGGACGCACGACATCGACCGCATTACGCCGCACTGTGTGGTGGGACAGGTGACGGCGGCAAGGCTGGGGGACATCTTTTCCGGCACAAGAGCGGTGTCGTCCAACTACGGAATTGCCCTTGACGGCACGGTCGGTATGTATGTAGAGGAGAAGAACCGCTCGTGGTGTTCTTCCAGCAACGCCAACGACCAGAGAGCGATCACCATTGAGTGTGCGTCCGACCCGAAGCCGCCCTACGCCTTCAAGCCGATTGTGTACGAAACGCTGGTGCAACTCTGCATCGACATATGCAAGCGCAACGGCAAGAAGAAAATGCTCTGGTTCGGGGACAAAACCAAGTCGCTCACCTACAATCCCAAGCCATATGAAATGGTGCTGACTGTCCACCGCTGGTTTGCCAACAAATCCTGTCCGGGTGACTGGCTGTATGCACGCATGGGCGACCTTGCAAAGAAGGTAACCGCCGCGCTGAACGAATCCGTTGCGCCGACTCCCAAGCCGATTGCCAAATGCCCCTACGCGGAGCCGAAATCCGCTGTCCGCTACGGCGCAATGGGCAACGGTGTGAAATGGGTGCAATGGCATCTGAACAAAGCGGCAGGAGAGAAGCTCAACATCGACGGACACTTCGGTATGCTTACCAAGGCGGCCGTCCTGTCCTTCCAGTGCAAGCACCGCCTTGCGGCAGATGCTATCGTTGGCAGCAAGACCCGCGCCGCATTGAAGAATGCATTATGACAAACCGAAGCCCTCAGGCTGTCTCTCGAATGTCGAGGGATGGTCTGCGGGCTTTTTGTGTATTTTCAAATTTACATTTTCGACGATCACTTTACGGTGGATTTTTATCCGGCAACAATTAACATTGAAGCATAAATCAAGGCTCCCTACTGCCGCTGATGCAGTGAGGGAGCCTATGTGTTAATTTCATATTTCTTTTTTGAGCATGATGATTTCGCTCGTTCTGTATTCTTCAATAAATCCATGATTTAGGAACATTGTGATGGCAGGATTATCTGTGGCGATATCGTCATACAGGACTTTTATTCCATTCTTCTTAGCAACACTACACAGCAGCTCCAAACCAGTGCCACCATAACCTTTTCCTCGGTATGGAGAATGGACTATGACATCTGCGACATAAAGGTTTCGATTGCTATCGTAATGATAGGCAATCTCTCCGATAAAACGGCCGCTGTTATCCTTCAAATATCTATAGTAACGTCTGTTCTCATGATTTACGATCCAGAAATCATACCAGTCATGCCATTCTTCTTTTGGGAAAGGAATTGTCCCTCCCCATGCGTGGTTATACGACATTGTTTCCGGGTCTGCCATCATTACCTGCCTGAACCAGAGGTCTTCCAAAGATGGCTCATAGAGCGTAATGAGAATTTTCCAATCCTCTCTCGTCATCAAATTGACGTGCCCTTTTCGTGTCTCGCTCATCTGCGGCACAGGTGCATCCTCGGTTGTCCATTGATACTTAAATCCCAGCTTTTCCTGTACACGCTTAGACTTATCATTCCCTTCGTAGTAGCCGCACCAGATACGAGCAAGTTTTAACTCCTCAAAGGCGTGACGCAGCAGCTCTCTTGCCGCCTCCGGCACAAGGCCTCGTCCCCAATAGGGAACGCCCAGCCAGTAGCCAAGCTCCGCTTCATCATCCTTTTCGGCAAGGTCGTTGTGGTGAAGACCGATGCTGCCAATGGGAAGCCCGGTTTCTTTCAGTACGATGGCATAGGTCTCCGGTACCATCAGAAAGTCTCGGATGACCTGTCGGCTGTTCTCCACGCTGGTATGTACCGGCCACCCGGCTATCGGCCCTATCTGCGGGTCTTTTGCGTATTTATAGCATTCCTCTGCATCTGCCTCTTCCCACGGGCGGAGAATGAGTCTTTCAGTTTCTAAAACCATTGCTTTTTCTTCCTTTCTGCGCTCCCCGACGCCGCTGATGGCAGTGCGGGAGCCATTTTTCCGACATTCAAATCACAGCCATAACCTGCCGTTATCCAAATCACTAACTCAACCCTGCAATTAAAATTATACCGCACATTTCATTTATATGTCAACAATAATATAGCCGTCCGTCAGATGATGATCACTTCATCCCACGGACGGCTGGTTATTTAAAAAGTTACTTCAATCCCTTTGCAAGGCTGACCAGGTTGCGGAGTTGGTCGCTGCTGAGTCCTTTGACTGCTTCGGTTAATTCGGAGATCATCATCGGATTGACCGTGTCGGTATCAAAGAATTCCTTCGGCGTAATTTCGAGATACTCGCAGATATAGAAGAACGCCTGCATGGAAGGGAGGTTGATGCCGTTCTCAATGTTGTTGATATTATAGAATACATACACTCAAAATAGATGTGGAATGATGAAAATGACGGCGTGCTGCGGTTTCGGGCATAGGGACGTATTGGAAAAAATAGACGATGCTGTATATGCGGCGGTGCGTATGAGGCGAGAAAATATGCGGAAAGAATTGGGAAGGAGATTGTGTATATCAGCTGTGAAATGAAATAATCCTTATTGAAGAAAACAGCAAAATATAAAATACATAAAAACTATTGCAAATTGATTCATAATACTATATAATATCAATAACACTGACATTAACGAAATTGGAGGGTGTTTATCGTGAAAGAACAATTCGATGTTTTCATATCCTACCGCCGCAGCGACGGCACGGAACTGGCTAAGGTTGTGCGTGATTACCTGACGTCAAGGGGACTGCGTGTTTTCCTTGACACAAGGGAGTTAATTGACGGACAGTATTTTGACACGCAGCTCAGGGAAAGGCTCATTGAAACGCCCAACTATGTGTTGATTGCCACGCCGGACGCTTTCAAATTCCGCGACGGCGAGGACTGGGTGCGTGAAGAAATCAAGCTGGCGGTGAGCGAGTTCAAGAAAAATCCGCAGGATCGCTCGGTCATTCCGTTTGTACCCAATGGCACCGTGTTCCCCGAATCGGGATTGCCGGAGGGATTGGAAGATTTGCCGCGCTTCAACAGAATCCTTCTGAAAGATACCAAGCCCACAGGCGCGGAACTGCTCCGTCTGGCAAAGGCAATCTGCCGCGTCAACCGCCGCAATATGTGGAATGCCGGACAGCGCGTTCTGGAAAGAAGCAAGGCGGAAGGCAGCCGATTCCATCTGCTCCATGTGGACGAGCGGATCATGCCTTTGTATAAAAAGGACAAACGCGCCAAAGCACAGGGAGCGACGCTCCCCATCAACGTAACTACCGGCGAGAGCAAAGAAGAATCCTCCCTCCGCGACGCGCTGCAAGAGCAGCAGGGCAGTCTCTACCTGATCGGCGAAGGCGGTATCGGCAAGACCACCGCCATGATCAGCATTATGGAACGCCATTACACCGACCAGTCCTACAGCGATTCGGGCGAGATTCCGATTTTCGTCGAACTTAACGGCGCGCCGAAAAGTGCGAGATGGTATCAGGGCGAGGACGGGTTGGCATCCGACTTCATCCGGCGGGAGATCGCTCGTCTGTTCCTCGGTGTGAACAGCATCGGGAAGGTGCCGAAGGATTACATAAGCGGCATGGACGCACTCTTCACGGAGGAAACCGATACACCGGAGTATCTGCTGCTTCTGGACGGGCTGAACGAGGTGTCCACCGACTATGTCAGCGACGAAAACGGGCATTCACAGCCCATTCGTTCCCTTATTATCGAGGAAATCAACTATCTGCTCACCGAATGTCCGAATGTGCGCGTCATGCTCACCAGCCGCACCGATGAAACCGAAATCAACTGCTCCGAACACGGCATTGAAAAGCTCTATCTCACGGGCTTGCACAAAGACTCCATCACCGAATATCTGGAATCCAAGAAATTCTCCTCCCGCGAAATCAAGGATGCGCTGGCGGACGAACGCCTGTTTGACTGCATCCGGATTCCGCTGTTCCTCACGATGTTTGCCGCGCTCAATAAGACCAAGGGCGTGTCGAGCCGCGGGGAGATATTCAGCCGCTTCTTCCATGAACGCAGCGACGAATTGCAGAGCGAATACACCCAGAAGAATCGCCTCGACAGTCTGAAAAAGGACACCGTCAACAAAGGGCAGCTCCGCTTTATTCTGGACTTCCTGCTTCCGGCCATCGGCTGTGAAATGGAGCGTCGGAACGATTTCAAGCTGACAGCGGAAGAAGCCGCCAAGATCATACTGCCGATTTTGGAAGGCAAAGATGCCAACGGCAACAAGCCCGAAAAGACAGCCCATCCCTGCGCTGTCATCGGCGAATACGGCAAGCAGTGTTTTTCAGGCTACAAAGGAAGCTCCAGTCTGCCGAAGATCGCCGCCTTGCTGCTTTCCGTCAGCGACGATATTTCGGAGGTAGCCGAATACATCCTCACCAGCGCGGTGGATATTCTCGGAATCCTCTACCGCGATGACAATGCGGAATACGGTTTTATCCACCACCACTTCCGCGATTATTTTGCGGCGGTGCATGATATCAACCTTCTCCGCATTGCCGTGCAAGCCAATGCCAAGCACAAGTCCGACCTCGCTTTTGAAAGCCTTGCGTCCTTTATCGCCAATGTCAACCGCCGCGAGAAATCGGTCTTCGTCGGCGAAATCCTCGGAGAGCACCACAACAAGCCAACTCTCAAAGGCAATACATGGCAGTACAACGTGCCGACCGCGCCGGAGGACAGAAACCTGCTCAAACGCGCATTGGAACTTTTCCGTGGCAGATTCGGGGAAGAAGTCGGCTATGGTGTTTTCAACCTGATCGAAATATGGAAAATCGTACGGGAAGATTTGTCGGGGAGCGATTTTTCCGGGCTGGATCTGTCGCTCGTGAATTTTAACGGAATTCACCTCGGACACACCGCGTCAGACGGTGCGGATTTCCGCGGGGCAAAGGCAGGCATGAAAAACCTGCTCTGTCAGGGGCATAGCATGCCGGTCACCTCCGTCGCCTTTGCGCCGGACGGCAAGACCTTCCTCTCCGGGTCTTGGGACCACACCGTCAGGGTATGGGACAGCGTCACCGGGCAGTGTATACGCGTCTGCGAGGGGCATCGCAGTTGGGTCGCCTCCGTCGCCTTTGCGCCCGACGGCAAGACCTTCCTCTCCGGGTCACACGATGGTACGATCAGGGTATGGGACAGCGCCACCGGGCAGTGTCTCCGCGTCTGCGTGGGGCATCGCAAGTCTGTCACCTCCGTCGCCTTTGCGCCCGACGGCAAGTCCTTCCTCTCCGGGTCAGTAGATGGCACCGTCAGGGTTTGGGACAGCGCCACCGTGCAGTGTTGCCGCGTCTGCGAGGGGCATCGCAAGTCTGTCACC
>JAFRXY010000048.1 GCA_017441385.1 Clostridia bacterium
CTGTTCCGCCGCCTCTCCGCTCGAATCCATCTCGGTTCATCTCCTTCCGCTGTTTCACTTCGTCCGCGTGAATGACGGACAGTTTTTCTCTGAGCGACTGACTTCGCTCTGCGATATTGTCACATTGGCGCACCTCCTTCCTAATTTCGCGCAGCCGCAGGGCGATAGCGGAAAGCCTCTCTTTTGCCGCCGGATGATTTTTCTGAGCATACAGCTCCTGACGTTCGGCAAGTAAGTTTTGCATTTCGTCCTGCAAGGACTGTTGGTATGAAAAAAGCTGCTCCGCCGTGTCAATGTGGTGACGGCAAAGCAGCCTTGTTTCCTGTGCGATATATTCCATTTTCAGCAGATCATCTTTCAAAAGATAGTGCAGCCGCGCCGGATTTTGCCTGCGTCCTTTCCGAAAGAATCCCAGCTTGTAGCAGTAGTGCAGATATAGCCCGCGCAGACCGCCGATTTTCTTTGTACGCTTCAGAGAGCCTTTCACAAAATAAAGCCTGACCGGCTTGTGTTCCGGCGCAAATTTTGAGAATTTGACAGCATAGGAATTCTCGCTGATTCTCTCCACAATGCGCTCATTGGTGTAATCCTCGCCCAGACGGTACAGCCGCTTGGGACGCTTCCAACCCTCGCCCTGAATCGTCCAGTACTTATGGTGAGGATCAAAGTTGACGCGGTAGCCCATCGCCTTCATGTGTCCGGCAAAATCGCGCATGGTGTAGGATTTTGAAATCGCCTCGTCGATTGCCTGACGTGCTACGCTGTCCCGTGTGGGCAGTCCGTTCTTCTCGGCTTGGCAAATGACATAGGGCTTCTTTTTCCCGACCGGATTCTCAATGACCGACAGCTTGTATTCGCGGCAAAGCTCGTCGGAATACTGCCGCATGAGCCTAAGATTTGCCTTGTTGTCGTGGTAGTGTTTACCGTCGGTGAAGGACACGGAATTTAGGACGAAATGATTATGCAGGCAACCTGTGTTCAGGTGCGTTGCGACAATCACTTGGAAACGGTCGCCCCACATTTTCTTCGCCAGCTTCACGCCGATTTCATGCGCCTCCTCCGGCGTGACTTCGCCCTCGCGGAAACTCTGAAACCCGTGATAACAGACGATCTCGCTCTCGTCCTGAAACTGACGCTTGACGATTTGCATTTCCTCCCTTGCTGTGGACGGGTCGCAGTTCACGCCGGACACAAAGAATTGCTGTTCCGTCTTGTCGCCGTTGGTCGCGTACTTCATGACGTCGCTCAGTGACTGCCATTCCGCTTCGGTGTACTTCGGATTATTGGTTTTATCAGGATTGGAAGCGTACCGCAAAGGGCTGTCAAGCCGTCCGCGCACGTCCCATATTTCACAGACTGCCATTGCATCACCTCGCCCGCGGCTTTAAGAACCGCTTGCTCACATCGAGCCGGAATTTCCGCCACTGCCGGACTTCTTCCTCCAGCATGGGCGCGTCGATAAATCCCAGCGCGTTCGCCTTGACCGCCAACTGATTGACGCGGTTGCCGATGGCGCACAATTCCTTCTGAATGTCATAGAATGCGAGGTCGGGCTTTTCGCATAGACGATAGCCGAGAATCATGCTGCGCAGAAATCGTTCCCGCCTGAGTCCCGACCGGCGCACAAGGTCATTGAGCTGGTCGGCTTCCTGCTCGTTCAAGCGGAACATGATCTGCACATTTCTCTTTCTCACGGTCATCACTCCTCGGATAGCTGTTGTGGTTGGCTTGCAGCAGTGCCATAAACATGACGGCAACCGCGCCGCCGAACATCATGCCGACAACGAAAATTAACATCTTCATATTTCGTTCACATTTCCTTTCTGTGTGGGGTGTTAGGGGTACTCCCTTAAACGATCGAATTTGGCACTCCAAATTCAGTGCTTGGTAAGACAGGAGACGCTTCTTCTCTCCCTACCCGTTCTTCTCGCCGGAGGCGGGCGGAAAGTCGTATTCTTCACCGCAGACGCTCGTCTTTTTGCAAAGATTCTGCTCGGAATCATAATCGGGACAGCCCGAACAGTAGATGTCGCAGGGGTTGATTTCGCCCGTCATATCATCAAGATTACTGTCGATTTCGTTAGTTTTGTCGTGCTGAATCGGGCGCGATGGCTCCGGTTCGACGCTCACTTTGACAATATCGTCGCTGTCAAAGTGCATAGCGTTGGTGTCGTATATGACGATTTCCGCCTTCGTGACCGCCTCGTTTTTGTTGTGAGCCATAACCTTCATCAGCTTTTTGCAGCTTACCGTCACGCCAATCGTATACTGTTTCATAAAGAAAATCCCTCTCTTTCTCTCGTCAAAAATCATAGATAACCTGCCGAAAAAGGCTCAAACAATCAATGGACATTCCCCCTTTCACTGGAAAATGGGCAACAAAAAAAGCGCCACCTTTGTAACAAAGATGACGCTCTGTGCGTGTTATATTGGTTTGTTATGACAAATCAAATCGCGGCTCAAAGATATGTGTACATGACTTCTTTTAATTCCTTTCCTCCGATGGTATCATTCATGTATTCACCGGAGCAGGTAAATCCGTTTCTCTCATAGAACCTTCTGGCTCTGCTGTTTTCCTCTAAAACCCATAACAGGATTCTGTCAAATCCGAGTTTTTTTAATTCATCGACGCATTTTTTCAAAAGGAATGTCCCGTATCCCTTGCCGATATACTCCGGCAGAAAGTATATGGAAACAATCTCACCGTAATCCCTGTAGTTTTCCCATCTGGATTTGCAGATTCCCGCGGTACCTATGATGAGTCCGTTTTCGAGTAAAACAAGGTTGTTCATTCCGTTTTTTGTGATACTGTTTGC
>JAFRXY010000049.1 GCA_017441385.1 Clostridia bacterium
ACCACAGACACGAATCAATTTCTGGCTTCCACTGGTGACAATACTGACCGCACAGGCGACATACAGGCTATACTCAATGCAGGGTACACCTGTCGCCTCGGTCCCGGTCGGTTTGTCGTTACTGGCATTGAAATTCCTGATTACGGTACACTAGAGGGATGCACCAATAGCACCATGCTGCTATTGGCTGACTCTGTTTCCACAGGGTACGCGGTCAAGCTGAAATCATATTCTACCATCAAAAACGTGAGAATTTCTGGCGGGGCGTCGGCAATTACACTTTCTTCCACAGTCGGGACACGTCACGGCATTCTCTTTGAGGGAACAAAGCGTTCCGGCAGCACCGCCGGAACTACCTCCTACCGCAGTCGTATTCATCAGTGTCAGATTACGTCTTTCACGGGCGGCGGCATCACATGCACCGGGACGGGTGTTGACAGGCAATCCCATCTCATCATTTCAGACTGCGAGATTGCCGGTTGCAACGCGGGTATCTATATTCCGTATTACAGCGAATTTCACAGAATAACCAATTGCGTTATGCAAGACTGCTACTACGGCTGCGTCAACAACGGGGGCAACAACAATTTCTCCAACTGCGATTTTTCGGGGAACAGAGTGGGTCTGCTGATTGATAATTCCAGCAATCAGTCCGTCAACAACAGCCACGGTACATTCAGCGCCTGCTCTATCAATCATTCATACAGCGATGCGGGCGTGATGAATCAGGGGACAGCTATCAGGCTGCTGAAATCAGACATAGGTGAAATCTTCACTGGCATGCAGATTTTTTACGGTGCGATTGAAATAACCGACTGCATGGGCGTCCGGTTTATCGGCGCCAATATCGGCAGCAAGGTTCCCATCACGGTGACAGGTTCCACCGTCATATCCTTCAGCGACTGCACCTTCAAAGACGCGCCGGACAGTACCGATTCTCCGTTCACGCAAAGCGGGAATACAGCCGTAAAGTTTACCGATTGCTATCTGCATAACGGAACGGTTTATAATCCTGTATAATTTAATGCGAGGTGAATAACATGACAGAAACTGAAATCAGGCAAAAGGTTGTTTCGACCGCGAAGAAATACCTCGGCTGCAACGAGAAGGACGGCAGCCACCAGCAATTTGTTGACACGTACAACCATTTCAAGCCCCTACCGAGGAATCACCGCATGACCTACACCGCCGCATGGTGCGCCACATTTGTCAGCGCGGTTTCCATTGAATGTGGACTGACCGACATCATGCCGGTGGAATGCGGATGCGGGTACATGATTTCCCTTTACAAGAAACTCGGGCGCTGGCGCGAGGATGAGAATTACATTCCGAAAGCGGGCGACGTGATTTTCTACGACTGGGACGACGGGAAGGATTTTGCCACAACCGACGACATCGGCAGTCCGGAGCACGTCGGGATTGTGACCGGCGTTTCCGGCAGGGTGATCACCGTGGTCGAGGGCAACAAAAACGACGCTGTCGCCTTCCGCACCGTGCAGGTCAACGGGAGATACATTCGCGGCTACGGTTTGCCGGATTATACTTCCAGGGCAACACCCGCACCGGCTCCGAAGCCCGTCGCAAAATGCCCTTATGCCGAACCGTCCAGGGACTTACGGCGCGGCTCAAAGGGGAACGGCGTGAAGTGGGTACAGTGGCACCTTAATCAGACGGGTGAAAAATTAAAGATTGACGGCGACTTCGGTGTGCTGACAAAGGCGGCTGTGCTGCGATTCCAGAAGAAGCAGAAGCTCGTGCAGGATGGGATTGTGGGATCGAAGACGCGGACAGCATTGAAAAAGGCGGTGAAATGAAGATGAATATTGACTGGGGCAGATTTGTCCGAATTTTCGGCGCGGGTCTCGCAAGTATCGGAACCTTCATTTTTGGCGCACCCGATATCTGGATGAAAACGCTGCTCGCTTTTATCGTGATTGATTACATGAGTGGCTTCATTGCCGCGTACATCAATCGCGAACTCAGCTCCCGCGTGGGATTTATCGGGATTCTCAAAAAGACCATGTACTTCTTTGTACTGGCGGTGGCTCACTGCGTGGACGTTGCGACCGGCGCCGGAGGCGTGCTGCAGGGCATTGCCGTCGGCGTGCTGATCTCCAACGAGGGAATCTCCATCCTGGAAAACTGCGCCAAGTGCGGGATTCCCATCCCGGACAGGCTCATCCGCGCACTGGAGCAGATCAAGGGTGAGGAAAAGGAAAACTAAATAAATATCCCTGCTGATTGGCGACGTAGTACACCGTGAATCAGCAGGGATTTTTTATGCATTATTATTTTGCAAGTATCGTGACAGTTTTTTGTAATTGCCGTGTCCGTATACAAAAATCCCTTCCGTCGGTATGACAAAAGGGATTTTTGCCTGAAAAAGTGTTTTTTTGGGGGTTCCCGCGTTTGCTTTACTTCTGCGATACAGTAAAGAGCGAATAGAAGTAGCCCTTTTTCTCCATAAGTTCGTCGAATGTTCCCTGCTCGCACATCTCGCCTTTTTTCAGCGTGAAGAGACCCGAGCAGCGCTTGAGAATGTTCTCGTCGAGGTCGTGGGTGACAATGATTCTGGTGTAGCCTTCGAGATTGAGAATCGCGTCCAGCACTTCATAGGAGGTTTCGTTGTCAAGGGAGGCGGTGGCTTCATCGATCAGCAGGACGGGTGTATTCCGCAGCAGCGCACGCGCGATGGAGATTCGCTGGCGTTCGCCGCCGGAGAGTCCCGAGCCGTTTTCGCCGCAGAGGTAATCCTCGCCCTTTTCCTCGATGAGCTTTTTCAGACCCGACATCCTTACCGCTCTGTCCACGTCTTCCGCAGGAAAATCCGAGAACATGGTGATGTTGTTGCGGATGGTGCTGTTGAAGACAAAGACGTTCTGCTGAATGATGGAAACGAGGTCGTAAAGCG
>JAFRXY010000050.1 GCA_017441385.1 Clostridia bacterium
GCTTGAGAGCGGGAACCGGGAATACCTTCTCCGGGCGCTGGAGCTGACGAAGCAGAGCCTTCCGTTGCTCGGGCAGAATACCGACCCGGAGATCAATGAACAGACGCTTTACGGAAAAATGGCAACTATCTATCTGGGGCTGGACGAAACCGACAAAGCCATCGAGCTGTGGAAAGCCCATAACGCGGGCGGTCTTTACAACCATAAGATCGGGCAGATTCTCGCCATGCGGGAACGGGGCGAGGAAGCCGCGCCCTTTCTGTCGGAAGCCATGGCGCAGATTGTCAGTGAACTGATCTATACGGTCACCGGATACATGAATGTCTACGCCAACCGTGGCGACTTCGCCTCCTGCCAGGCAGTCCTGCGCTTCGGGCTTGATTGCTTCTCCGGACTGCGGCAGGAAAACAAGCCGAACTACCTCGACAAGGTGAGCTGCGCCTTGCTCACCTGCCTTGCGTGGTCACAGTGTATGACAGAGCAGCCGGCTCAAGCACGCGCTTCCCTGCAAAAAGCCAGGGAGCTGGCGGCATTCTTTGACAGCGCGCCCAGCTATGACGAGAGCGATATCCGCTTTATTGAGCGCATTGAAGGCGCCAGCGTTCACGACGACATCGGCGCGACCGCAGGGGACGTCATCCGGAATTTACTCGACGAATTCCAGAACCAAGAGCTGACCGCTCTCTGGGAATCCATTTCCAATCAGGAGGAACCACAATGAGCAGGAAAACAAACAAGGAAACCAAAACCAACGGACAGACATTGACCAAAAAAGAACTGAAAAAACTGCGCGGACAGTTCAAGCATACGCTGTTTCACAAGAATCATTTCAACCTTTTCATGACCCTGAGCGCCGCGGTGCTGTGTTCCGCGGCGGCTATCGTAAGTTCGTGGCTGCTCAAGGAGGTTTTGGATCTGACTGCGGGGAACAGCCGCTTCGATCTGGTCACACTGCTGATACTCGCTGTCTTCTGTGCCTTGCTGCTTCTGCTGGGCGGTATCATCGACTATTGCTTCCTTTCAAGGTTCCGCGCCAAGGCGATGAAGCAGTACCGCTCCTTCGTCTTTGACAAAATCCTGCAAAAGGGCATTCAGGCTTTTTCCAAAGAGAACACATCGCTCTATATTTCCGCCCTTTCCAACGACGTGAACACCATCGAGCAGGAGTATCTCAGACCCCTGCAAACCAACATCGAAGCGGGACTGTCCTTTGTCGGCGCACTCGCGCTCATGCTGTGGTACAGCCCCCTGCTGACCCTCATTTCGATAGGCTTTTCACTGCTGCCCATCATTTTCTCGGTGATCTTCGGCAACAAGGCAGCCATGGCGGAAAAGAATGTCTCCGACAGGAAGGAAAGCTACACCGACGTACAGAAAGACGCTCTCACCGGCTTCAAGGTGATCAAGAGCTTCAAGGCGGAAAAAAGCATCTCGCACCTGCACGAACAGAAAAACGAGGATGTCGCAAACGCTTCCGATAAACGCTACAAGGCGTCGGTGCTTGTCACCTACTCTTCCACACTTTCCTCCGTCGTTGTGCAGTTCGGCGTGTTCTTTGTCGCGGCAGCCTTCGCGCTCTCCGGCAAGGGCATCACGGTCGGTACCGTTCTGGTATTCGCGCAGCTCATGAATTACCTGCTGGCTCCCATCCAGCTCTTCCCGAATTTCTTTGCCGGCAGACAGTCGGCGCTCCGGCTGATGGAAAAGCTGGCGGTCGCTCTGAGCCAGAACATTCCCGACGAAGGCGAACACATTCAGCCCAAGCTCACCGAGGGCATTTCCATCCGCAGCCTCGATTTCGCCTATGAGGAAAACAAGCCGGTGCTCAGCGACGTTGATATGGAAATTGCCGCCGGCGGCTGCTACGCGCTGGTAGGCGGTTCGGGCAGCGGCAAGTCCACCGTTCTGAACCTGCTCATGGCAGGTTCCCGCGATTACGGCGGCGAAATTCTCTATGACGGCAAGGAACTCAAAACCCTCTCCCCCAGCTCGCTTTACGACCTCGTTTCCATCATTCAGCAGAACGTCTTTGTCTTCAACAGCACCATCCGCAATAATATCACCATGTTCTCGGATTTCCCTGCCGAAGAAGTGGACAGAGCGGTGAGGATGTCGGGACTTCAAAAGCTCATCGAGGAAAAGGGCGAGGAGTATCTCTGCGGCGAGAACGGCTCCGGACTCTCCGGCGGCGAACGGCAGAGAATCTCCATTGCACGGGCGCTGCTGCGGAATACCCCCGTGCTGCTGATCGACGAAGCCACCGCCTCCCTTGACAACGAAACATCCTTTGAAGTGCTGGACGCGATTCTCGGGCTGGAAGGCTACACCAGAATCATTGTCACCCACGACCTCGACGGGAACATTCTCCGCCGCTGCACGGGCATTTTCACCCTGAAGAAGGGCGAACTTGCCGAACAGGGTACCTTCGGGGAGTTGATGGACAGGAAGGACTATTTCTATTCGCTCTTTACCGTGTCCCAGAAGTAACGGGATTGCCCTTCATCCTTCATTAACAGACATATTTTTCTAAAAAAATCCTGCAAAGGCTGCCGGTTTCCGGCGTGTTTGCAGGAATTTTTTATCGCGTAATGTTGAAATCTTCATTTTCTTCGGGTATAATGAAACTGGCAAGCCGCTGAAAGTGACGGCTGAAATTCAGGATTGAAAAAAAGGAGGTTCTGCAATTTATGAACAAGCAGAAAATTGCGATTATGGCGGATTCCGGCACCGACGTGCCTCCGAATTACCGCGAGAAATACGGCATTTACTGGCTGCCGCTCATCATCAATTATTCCGACGGACAATACCTCGACGGCGTGGACATTCAACCCCATGAAATGTACGACAGGCTGCCGACGGAGATTCCCAAGACTTCGCTGCCCGACAGGGGCATGGTGACCGACCTGTTTGACCGCATCAGGGCGGACGGTTACGAGAAAGTGCTGGTCGTCACCATTTCATCGGGACTCAGCGGCACCTTCAACATGGTGCGTCTGACCGCCGAGGATTACAGGGGGCTGGAAATCTCGGTGCTGGACAGCCGGAATATTTCCATCGGTTCGGGGCTGCTGGCGATCCGCGCCGCCCAGATGGTCAATGACGAGGGAATGGAATGGGAAGAGCTGATTCTGAAAATGAAGCATGAAGTTCCCAAGTCCAAGGTCTTCTTCTGCTTAGATACGCTGAAATACCTGCAAAAAGGCGGGAGAATAGGCCTTGTTTCCGCCATGCTCGGCATGTCGCTCAGCCTGAAGCCCATCATCTCCTGCAACGCCGACGGCGTGTATTACACCGTCGCCAAGGCCATCGGCCGGGCGCGTTCCATTCAGAAGGTGCTTGACCTCGCGAAGGATTTCGCTTCGCAGGCATCCCACAGCGAACTCGCCGTGATGAACGGCTACGCGGAGGAGGAAGGCATCGCCACCCGCAAACGCGCCGAGGCGTTCATCGTCAACGGCACGGTGACGGTCACCGGACAGATCGGCGCGGCGCTGGGCGTTCACACCGGCCCCGGACTCATCGGGATAGGCGTGCTGCAAAGATAAGATGAAGGATATTCTGATTACCGGCGCGAACGGCGGCATGGGAAGGGCGACCGTCGATTGGTTCGTTAAAAACGGCTGCCGCGTGTTCGCCCTCGACAGGGATACATGCGAAGCGCGGGACAACGTCATTCCCATTCAGGCGGACGTGACCGACGAAAGCAGCGTATCGGCAGCCTTGGAAGCGGTTCGCGCGGAAACGGATTCGCTCTGCGGCATCATTCATCTGGCGGGCATCTATATGCTTGATTCGCTGGTGGAAATGGAGCCGGAGACATTCGAACGCGCCTTCCGGGTGAATGTCGGCGGGGCATTCCTCGTCAACCGTACCTTCCTGCCGCTGCTGCAAAAGGGCGCGAAGATCATCCTGCTGACCAGCGAGCTGGCCGTGCGGGATCCTCTCCCCTTCACGGGTCTTTACGGCGTCACCAAGACCGCGCTGGACCAATACGCCTATTCTCTCCGCATGGAGCTGCAACTCATGGGAATCAGCGTGTCGGTGCTTCGCGCCGGCGCGGTGGACACCGGCATGATCAGCGCTTCCACCAAGGCGCTGGACAATTTCTGCCACCACACAAAACTCTACGCCGTCAACGCCAAGCGCTTCCGGGAGATCGTGGATGGCGTGGAAGCCCGCAAGATTCCGCCCGCGAAGATTGCAACCAAGCTCTATAGAATCTTCACCCGCAAAAAGCCGGCATTCGCCTATTCCATCAACCGCAATATTTTGTTGATACTGCTGGATTTTTTACCAAAGCGGGCGAGATTTTTCATCATCAAAAAAGTCTTATCCAGATAAGGAGCAAAAATGAAAATCCTAGTCAGCGCGTGCCTTCTCGGGCAGAAATGCAAGTACAACGGCGGCGACAATTTCAATAAGAAGGTAGCCGCGTTGCAAGCGGAACATGAAATCATCCCCGTCTGTCCGGAAGTCGCGGGAGGATTGCCTGTGCCGCGCATTCCCTGCGAGATTGTGGGCGGCGAAGTCATTGACCGATCCGGCGTGAGCCGGGACGTGGAATTCCGCGACGGCGCTCAGAAATGCCTTGCCGTTGCGGAAAGGGAGAATATCGACTTAGCCATCCTGCAATCCCGCAGCCCTTCCTGCGGCGTGGGAAAAATTTACGACGGCACCTTCTCCGGCAGGCTCACGGAAGGCTCCGGCGTGTTCGCTTCGCTGCTCATGGAAAAGGGATTCCGGGTGACGGATTCGGAGAATTTTGCAAAGAACCCCGGGAGCGGAATGATTGACATAGCAAAATTTTCCGGACGCTGCCGCGTCCGCTGTCTGCATTACTCCGACATTCCGGCTGTTTATTCACTGTGCAAGGGAAACCCGCAGTATTATCAGTATTGCCCGCCATTCGTCACGGAGCGGAGCATTCTTGACGATATGAGAGCGCTGCCGCCCCGAAAGGATTATCCGGACAAGTATTACATCGGATATTTTGACGGTGAAAAGCTCATCGCCGTGATGGATTTCATTATGGCGTATCCTGACGAAGAAACCGCCTTCATCGGCTTCTTTATGGTGGAGGCTTCCGAGCAGCGCAAAGGCGTCGGCAGCGGCATTATCGACGAACTGTGCCGTTATCTGAAAGGCATAGGGATCAGAAGAATCAGGCTCGGCTGGGTCAGCGGCAACCCGCAGGCAGCCGGATTCTGGCGCAAGAACGGATTCAGGGAAACAGGAGTCACCTATGACACAGAGAATTACACCGTCACCGTGGCTATGCGGGAACTGAGTGTGATCTGACAGAAAATTTTTTCAAAAGAAGGAAGGAACCAATATGACAACATTCAGACCGAAAACGCAGAAATGCTACATCTGCGGCAAAGAAAGCAGACACAGAGTCCTCACCAGCACCAATTCATTCGGCTCCCCGGACCTTGATCTCCGTCCGCCCGAAATGCAGAGAAGCACCATGCCCTACTGGGTAACGGTCTGCCCTTCCTGTGGATATGCCGCACGTGACCTGTCGGATGAAACCGGCGTATCAGAAGACTGGCTCAAATCGGAAAGCTATCTCACCTGTGACGGTATTCCGTTTGAATCACATCTGGCAATAAATTTCTACCGGCATTATCTGATCTGTATGCAGGACAGGAAAACAGAGGATGCGTTCTTCGCCCTTCTGCACGCCGCGTGGTCATGCGATGACGTCCATCACACAGAAAGGGCGGTCAAATGCCGTGAAATGGCTATTCCGTTGATAGAACAGCTGATCGAAACAGACAACGAACACAAAAACTATTTTCTTCTCATCAAAGCTGATCTGTTGCGACGATCAGGACAATTCGACCGCCTTGCGGAGGAATATTCCTCCGTCCGGTTTGACGACGATAAAGACAACCGGATTCTCGCGTTTCAGCTCGAAAAGGCAAAGGAGAATGACACAGGCTGTTATCGGATAGCAGACACCAACCCCAAAAATTAAAATCTTTCTCTGACAGGAGATGAACCGTAATGGCATTTGTTTCCATGATGTTTGTATTTTTCCTCATTGCGGCGGTGATTCTCGGGGCGCTGCTGATCACGGGGCTGGTGCTGCTCATTGTCGGCATTGTCAGAAAGTGCAGTCAGAAAAACGCCGGCAAAAAATCCCCCGCCGTGCTCATTGCAACCGGCGCTGTGCTGCTGGCGATTCCGGTGGTCCTAGCGGTGGGACTGGGCATCTGGGGCGTTTCCGCCGCTGTCAGTACGGCCTTCAAACGCACGCAGTACGAATGTGTGCCCGACCGCTGGCGGAATGAATGGGTAACCGATTCGCGGGCGGAGGAAGATATCCTCGACGCGCTCTTTACCTCGGCGGATAACGGCGACCGCGAGGCGTTCGGTAAAAATTTCACCCCCGAACTGCAAAGCCGGGAGGACTTCACCGAGGCGGTCAACGCCTTTTTCTCCGCCTATCCCAAGGGATTGGCCGGCTGTGAACAAAAGGACAAAGGCGGCGGCGGCTCCGCTTCTTACAACTACGGTCACAATGTCAAGAACGACTCGGTGCATTTCAACACCACCCTCGGCGGGGAATGGTATTACATCAGCGTGGAATTCTGCTATGACAATACCGACGAGCCGGACAAGGTGGGCGTGACGGACTTCAAAATCATGAATCTGGAAGGCGCCGCGGCCTTCTTCGACGAATACTGGCGCGACACGGATTACGGCAGCGACGTGTATCTGTGTTGCGACATAAAAAGCCCGGATGAGGTCAACGCCCGTCTGATCGGCGGTCAGCCCTTCCTCTGGACGCCCACCGACACGCCAAAGCTGACGGCGGACGAGCTTCGTGAACTGCTGAAGGAAAACAAGCGGCTGGATTCTCCCGCCCTGCTTGAAAAGCTGGGCGCACCCAACGCCTTCTGCAAATACGTCAATTCCAATGCCTACGAATATTACTACGAGCTTCAGGACAGAAACGGGCAGCCCTGCTACGCCGAACTCGAAACCGACGCGCCCGACGGAGAAATCTTCATGGCGTTCATCTGCACGCCGACGGAATACGATTTCGACTACACCCTCTTTGACGAAGATAACAACGACAACGGCGAATAAAAGACTTGCTTTTTCTCTCCCCATACGCTATGATAGTATTGAACCACCAAAACAATTAAGGATGTGAATTGCCATGTTATCTGCCATCAAATCACTTCTTCTCATCATTTTAGCGGTTATCGGACTGGCGCTGTCGTTGTTGATCGGCTTTATTCTGCTGATTCGCGGCATATTGAAAAAGCCGCTTGCCGAATACGCCGGCTCTACTTACCCCAAGAAACTGATGATCACCGGCATTGTGATGATTCTGATTCCCTTTGCCGCCATCGCGGGGCTTTCCATATGGGGGATCACCTCATCGGCCAACACCATTTACACCCGTGCGCATTATGAATGCGTGCCCGATATATGGAGAAACGAGTCGGTTTCCCGCAACAAAGCGGAGGAGGATATCATCCGTAATCTTCTCGCCTCCGCGGACAAAGGCAACCGCGAAGCCTTCGCGAAGAATTTCACGCCGGAGATACAGAAGAAAAAGGGCTTCGACAAAGCAGTGGTGGATTTCTTTGAGAATTATCCCGGCGGGCTTGCGGGGTATAAAATCTACAACAAAACCCTGACGGAACCCGATCTTCCCGACAGTGATTCCACTATCAAAACCGACAGCCTTTCCTTCAGGTGCGGTTCCTATGGAGAGTGGTATTTCGTTGTTCTGAAATACTGCTATTACAATCCGGATGAACCCGACAAGGTAGGCGTGACGGAATTCCGGGTGATGAATCTCGAAGCTGCCGCGGTTTACTACGAAAATGAAGAGGCTAACACCGCAAGCGATTTTCCCGTCTGCGACATCAGAAGCGGCAGCGACATCAACGCGCGTCTGGTCGGAGGCAGAGCCTATCTCTGGACCGACACCGATACGCCGAAGATTTCGGAGGAGGAACTGCGCGGACTGGTGGAATTGTACGACCGGCTTGACGACCCGGCATTAAAGAACGCCATCGGTGAGCCTAATCTCATTATCAAAGAGACCGGCAGCAATGAATACGGCTATTTCTTTGAACTTACCGCACAGAACGGCGAACCGCGCTACGCATATGTTCAGACCGACTCCGAGCGCGGCAAAATTCTCTGGGCGCTGATCTGTACGCCGTATGAAGTCCAGTATAACCACACCCTTGTCGAATACAAAAAGCAATAACATCCCCTCAGCAGCCCTGCCGAAGTATGATTTTTCGGCAGGGCTGTTTGTATTTTCGGTGAATAATCCGGCAATACTATTTCCGGAAGGATGTGATCGGATTTGTTTGTCTCTTTGATTCGCACGGTGATTCTGTACGCGGTGGTCATTTTCGCCGTCCGGGTGATGGGCAAGCGGCAGATCAAGGAAATGCAGGCCTCCGAGATTGTGGTGACGCTGATGATTTCCAACATTGCCGCCATGCCGATGCAGGAAGTGGGCATTTCCATCTTTACCGGCATTGTCCCCATACTCACACTTGTAGTGACAGAAATTGCCATGTCCTATGTCATGCTGAAATACCGCCCCTTCCGTCAATTGATTTCCGGAATGCCGGTGGTGGTGATCGAAAAGGGAAAGATCAATCAGGCCGCCATGCGCTCGCTCCGGCTGAGCAATGAGGATTTGTTTGAGGAACTGCGGAAGAAGGACATTTTCGACCCCGGCGCGGTGGAATACGCCATTTTTGAGACCGACGGGGTGATGAGCGTGCTCCTGAAAAGCGGCGAACTTCCCCTGACCGCTTCACAGGCGGGGAAGGACGACGGGAAGGATTCGCTCAACGCCCTGATCGTCAGCGACGGCGAGATCGAAACCGAAGCCGCCAAGCTCACCGGCTGGACGGCCGACAAAATAAAAAAGACCCTCCGTTCACAGAGCGTCAGGCTGAGCGACGTATTCATCATGTACGGCGACAGCGGAGGAAAATTCAAGATCATCAAAAAGGCAGGTAACGAAAATTGAAACGTGAAGCAATCACCGTGATACTCTTTCTGCTGCTGATGACATTCTGCACGGCGGCGCTGCTGAATACCCTCAGCGTCAGCCGCAGAATGTCGCGCGTCACCAATGAAGCCATTTCCATGACCGACGGCGGAAAGCCCGATTCCGAAAATACGGAAAGGCTGGGTGCTAAGCTCGATGAGATTTCCCGCCATTGGGAAAGATACGAGCCGCTCATTTCCACCTATTCCCGTCACGACGAGCTGGAACGGGTTTCCTCGGCGGTGAAGCGGCTGCGTCCCCTGTACGACAGCGGGAAGTTCGGCGAACTTTTCCTCACGCTGCACGAAACCGACGACGCGCTGGAGCATCTCAGAAAGACCGAACTGCCGACCGTCGCCAATATCTTGTAAAAAATTACTTCTTATCGCCCAGATCGTGCTTGATCTGGGTGGTGCTGATTTCCGGCGTGCGGGACAGATAGACCACTTCGCAGCCTTCCTCCCGCAGGAAGTCGAATTTGCCCTTCCAGTCGTCGCCGATGACGAAGGTGTCAATGTGGTACTCGTGAACGTCGCTGCGCTTCTGATCCCAGTTTTCCTCCGGAATGACAAGATCGACATAGCGGATGGCTTCGAGCAGAGACTTGCGCTGTTCGTAGGTGAAGTAGCACTTCTTGTGCTTCTCATTCCAGTTGAATTCATCGGTGGAAAGGCAGACCACCAGATAATCCCCCAGCGCCTTCGCCCTTTTGAGCAGATTGATGTGTCCGTAGTGCAGCAGGTCAAATGTACCGTATGTGATAACTCGTTTCATAATTCTATGCGACTCCTTTTGGGTGATATAAAAGAATTCCTAAACCGCCTCAAACAATTCTTTGGGGGTCATTACCGGAATCTCGGAATGTGCAAAATCAGAAATGTTTCGCGTAATGATATAATCCACTCCAGCGGTTTTGGCGCATTTTGATTGAATACAATCTTCAAAATCCTTAAATTCTGTTGCGTCAAGAGCATCTATGACTTCTTCATGGGTAGTTCCAACTACCTCAAGCAATTCACAGATTGATTTTAAGACTATGCGCCTTGTAGTATCAGGTGTTTTTCTCAGAATATACCAAATAGTTGTAATAGTATGAAGCGCAATACAGCCGGATACTTTTTCTTCACTGCACATTTGCATTACACACTTTGCGTCATCATAAAACCCCTGTCGCTTGAGCAGATAATCCAGTACAATATTTGTATCAATCAGCAATACCATATTTTTCCTCCAATGCACCGGACAATTCTGCGTCAGCATCAAAATTATCGGGAAAAACCAGATTCAGTGCTTCCAATCTGGCAAATGCATTTTTCTTTTCAGATAGTTCTTTCTGCTTTCTCAGTTCTATCAGACTGAGTTCATCAACCGCCAATGTGATAATGGCTCTGATCTTGTCATCAGGAAGCTGATAAATAAGCTGAACTGCCTGCTGCTGTATGGCCGTCATACTATCATCACCTTTCAGTAGTAGTATACGATAATTGTTTACATATATCTTACCATCATCCATAAAAAATGTCAACAATTCAAATATAAACAAAAACAGATAACCGGGCAAAATAACGGAAGGACGCGCGGTTATCTGTTTTTTTAGGTAAAAATCAGTCTCTCTTGGAGGCAAGCAGGGCGACATTGTCATTATCCACCGAAAGCAGTCCGCCCGTCACCTTCACGACATGCTCCTGCGGGTCGCCGTCGTTGTCGTGGGTGACATACCGCGCGGAGCAGGGCACCGTCACCGCAATCAGCGGGGCGTGTCCCGGCAGCACCGCCATATCGCCTTCGGTTGTGCGCACGAAGAAGGCGCTTACCTCGCCGCTGAATGCGTCCCCGTCGGGAGAGGATATTTTCAGGCGGAAGGTGTCAATCTTTTTCGCTACATCCAGTTCGCTCATTTTGCAGCCCTCTCCGCCTTGGCCTTTACCTCGTCGATGGTTCCCGCAAAGAGGAATGCCGACTCCGGCAGGTCGTCGCATTCGCCGTCAATAATCGACTTGAAGCCCTTCACCGTTTCGCTCAGCGGCACATAAGTTCCCTCGATGCCGGTGAATTTCTCGGACACATGGAAGGGCTGGGACAGGAAGCGCTGAATTTTTCTGGCTCTCTGCACCAGCTTCTTGTCCTCGTCGGACAATTCATCCATACCCATGATGGCGATGATGTCCATCAGTTCCTTGTAGCGCTGGAGAATGCGCTGCACTTCCTTGGCGACAGCGTAATGTTCCTCGCCCACCTTTTCGGGGGAAAGAATGCGGCTGGTGGATTCCAGCGGATCAACCGCCGGATAAATGCCCTGCGAGGCAATGCTTCTGGAAAGAACGGTGGTCGCGTCCAGATGGGCGAAGGTCGTCGCCGGCGCGGGGTCGGTCAGATCGTCGGCCGGCACATAAACCGCCTGCACGGATGTGATGGAGCCTTTCTTGGTGGAGGTGATGCGCTCCTGCAAGGCGCCCATTTCGGTGGCGAGCGTCGGCTGGTAGCCGACGGCGGAAGGCATACGTCCCAGCAAGGCCGAAACCTCGCTGCCCGCCTGGGTGAAGCGGAAGATATTGTCGATAAAGAGCAGAACGTCCTGATTTTCCCTGTCACGGAAGTATTCCGCCATGGTCAGACCCGAGAGCGCCACGCGCATTCTGGCTCCCGGCGGCTCGTTCATCTGGCCGTAGACCAGCGTCGTCTTGTCGATAACGCCGGATTCCATCATTTCATAGTAAAGGTCGTTGCCCTCGCGGGTGCGTTCCCCCACGCCGGTGAAGACCGACAGACCGCCGTGCTCCTTGGCGACGTTGTTGATCAGCTCCATGATAAGCACCGTCTTGCCGACGCCCGCGCCGCCGAAAAGTCCGATCTTGCCGCCCTTGGAATAGGGGCAGATGAGGTCGATGACCTTGATGCCGGTTTCGAGAATCTCGGTGGAGGAAGCCAGCTCCTGATAGCCCGGAGCGGGACGGTGAATATTCCAGCGCTCGGCGGTTTCGGGCGCGGGCTTGTTGTCCACCGTATCGCCGAGGACGTTGAAAATTCTGCCCAGTGTCTCACGGCCGACCGGCACGCTGATGCTGCTGCCGGTATCGGTCACTTCCACGCCTCTCTGCAATCCGTCGGTGGAAGACATGGCGATACAGCGCACCACGCCGTCGCCTATGTGCTGGGCTACCTCAATGGTTAATTTCTTCTCGCCTATCGGAACGGTAAGCGCGTTCAGTATGGCGGGAAGGTGTCCTTCCCTGAATCTGACGTCCACGACAGGCCCCATGACCTGCACGACAACGCCGGTATTGATTTCTGACATTTTTTATCAAACACTCCTCTTGTACAAGGAATTTGGTTTTGTGTAAGCGGAATTGATTTTCGTTTTAGGATAGGGCGGATGGAAATAGGAAGCATTTTCGGTTGTGCCCGGGAATAAGGGTTTGCTGCCGATTGTTACCTGATCGGTTGCGCCCGGCGTGTATTTTTGTCCGGGGATATTGCAGCGAGGGGCGCTGCGCTATGCTTTTTTCTTTTTTTTGCTTATCTTCCGCTGCCCGCAACGATTTCGGTGATTTCCTGCGTGATCGCGCCCTGACGCGCGCGGTTATAGGTAAGCCGCAGATCGTCCAGCATTTCCCTAGCGTTCCTGCCGGCATTGTCCATCGCCATGCGTCGGGCGGCGTTCTCGCTGGCAAAGCCCTCGCGCACGCCCCACATGATCATGCCGTAGACGTATTCCACCACCGCCGCGTTCATCACGCTCACTTCGTCCGGCTCGAATTCTATGCCGCCGGCGCGGCTGCCTTCCGCCTTTTCAAAAGGGAGAAGCCATTTCACCGAAGCGGTCTGCGTCATCATGGAGACATATTCCGTGCTGACAAGGCCGAGACGGTCAAACTTCCCCCCGGCAAAATCCTCGCAGAGCTTCACGGCCAGTTCATGTCCCTGCTCGCAGGTGTAGCCGCCGCAGAGCGTCAGTTCCCCGCCGAAGCGTTCGCAGGCGCGCTTGCCGATGCAGAGCTTCTCCGCTTCGGGAAATTCCTCCGCCGCTTTGAAGACGTTGGAATTATACCCGCCGCAGAGTCCCCTGTCCCCCGCAATGACCACCAGCCGGGTGCGTTCTTCGCCCTCGGTGCGCATATAGGGGCTGCGCTGACATTCGGGGCAGGAAGCCAGCGTGGCGGTCATGATCTTCAATGTCTCGGCGTACTGACGCGCCTTGATCATTTCCTCGCTGGCACGGTAAATCTTCGAAGAAGCCACCAGTCCCATGGCGGAGGTCAGGTGGAGCATGGAATCGACGCTGCGGATGCTGGAACGAAGGCTTTTGATATCGGCGCTCATTCAGTTCACCTCCGCATATCGTCAAGAGCTGATTTCAGCTCGGCTATATCGGATTCGT
Source organism: Clostridia bacterium (assembly GCA_017441385.1). Taxonomy (GTDB): domain Bacteria; phylum Bacillota; class Clostridia; order Oscillospirales; family Acutalibacteraceae; genus RUG762. The sequence continues at coordinate 13,422 of JAFRXY010000050.1, forward strand.
CAAAGGAATTGTGTTCGATTCTGTCCAGCCAGTCGGCGTGCTTATCCTCCAGCAGACGGAAGAGCCGCTGCTCGTAATCGTGCACTTCGCTGACCGCGTATTCGTTGAGATAGCCGTTGATGACGGCGTAGACAATGGCCACCTGACAGCCCGTGCGGATGGGGGAATTCTGCTTCTGCTTGAGCACCTCGACGATTCTCTCGCCTAGCGCCAGACGCGCCTTGGTATCGGGGTCAAGATCGCTGCCGAACTGCGCGAAGGACTGCAATTCACGGTACTGGGAATAGAGCAGTTTCAGCTCGCCGGCGACCTTCTTCATGCCCTTGAGCTGCGCCGAACCGCCGACGCGGCTGACCGAAATGCCCGGGTTGATGGCGGGAATCACGCCCGCGTGGAACAGCTCGGTTTCGAGAAATATCTGTCCGTCGGTGATGGAAATGACGTTGGTCGGAATGTAGGCCGACACGTCGCCCTCCTGCGTTTCGATGATGGGAAGGGCGGTTATCGAGCCGCCGCCGTATTCCGGCGCGACACAGGCAGCTCTTTCCAGCAGGCGGGAATGCAGATAGAAAACGTCGCCGGGGTAGGCTTCACGTCCGGGGGGTCTGCGGATCAGCAGGGAAATGGCACGGTAAGCCACCGCGTGCTTGGAAAGATCGTCGTAGATGATCAGCACATCCCTGCCCTGCTCGCGGAAGTATTCCGCCATAGCGCAGCCGGCATAGGGGGCGATATATTGCAGCGGGGCGCTTTCGGAGGCGGAAGCCGCCACGATGATGGAGTAATCCATCGCGCCCTCGTCCATGAGCTTCTGCGCGAGCTGCACCACCGACGAATTCTTCTTGCCGATGGCGACATAAATGCAGAGTACGCCGGTGTTCTTCTGGTTGATGATGGTGTCGGAGGCAATCTCCGTCTTGCCGGTCTGGCGGTCGCCGATGAGAAGCTCGCGCTGTCCTCTGCCGATCGGAATCATGCTGTCAATGGCCTTGATGCCGGTCTGGAGCGGCACCGAAACGCTCTTGCGCTCGATGATGCCGGGTGCCTCTGATTCAATCGGGCGCATGGAGGCATATTGGATATCCCCCTTGCCGTCGATGGGAACGCCGAGGGCATTCACCACGCGCCCCAGCATTTCCTCCCCCACGGGAACCGAAAGCACCTGTCCCGTACGTCTGACGGTGGTGCCTTCACAGATGTTGTTGGTGTTGGCGAGAATGGCGACCGAAACGGTCTCTTCCTCCAGATTCTGGGCCAGACCCACGCTGCCGTCGCTGAATTCCAGCAGCTCCCCCGCCATACAGCTGCGAAGTCCGTAGACCGACGCGATGCCGTCGCCCACCATGACGACGGTGCCGGTCTCGGTCATTTCTATCTTGGATTTGTAATTTCTGATCTGTTCCTTCAGAATATTGCTGATTTCCTCGGGTTTTCTGTTCATTCGCCTATCACTTTCCTTACGTTTTTCAGCTTGGTTCTCAGGCTCCCGTCGATCCGCAGCCCTTCAATGTCCACTGTCACGCCGCCCAGCAAAGACGGGTCTGTTTTCCAGCGGATATTGAGCTTCCGTCCGCTGAGCTTCTCCAGCTTCGCCCTGAGTCGCTGCTTCTGGTCGTCGCTGAGCGCGACCGCGCTGACAACCTCCGCCCGGGCCAGACCGGCGCTTTGGTTATACAGGCGTTCGTATTCGGCGGCACACTCCCCCAGAATGGGCGCTCCTCCCTGTTCGCAGAGCAGCGACAGGAAGGACATGACGTATTCCGACAGCGAATTTTCAAACGCCTGTTGCAGGCTGCCCAGACGTTCCGACTTGGGAATCGCGGGCGCCGCGAGAAAGGCGGCATAGTCGGGAGCGTCCTCAAAAACGCTCTCGATGAACCGGAGTTCTTCCAGAGTTTCCTTTTCGCTGCGGGTTTCACGCGCCAGTGAAAACAGGGCAGCGGCATATTCCTTACTCGTCGCCCTCATGTTATTCACCTATTTCAGAAATGAATGCATCAATCAGATCGCTGTGATCCTCGGCGTTGATCTCCCGGTCGAGAATCTTGCCGGCGAGAACAACCGACACGTCGGCGATCTGGGCTTTGATATCGTCCTCCGCCTTGCGGCGTTCGGCTTCCGCCTCCGCCCTTGCGCGGCTGATCATGCGGTCGGCGCGTTCCTTGGTTTCGCCGAGAATGGCGGTACTCTGACGGTTCGCGCTTTCCACCGCGCTGCTCACAATGCCGGCCGCTTCCTCGTCGGCGGCGGCTATCTTCTCATTCCATTCCGCCTGTGCCGCCAGCGCTTCGGTCTTGGCCCTGTCGGCCTCGTCATAGCGGGATTGGATCGCCGCCTGACGGTCTGCCAGCACCTTCTTGACCGGCTTGTAGAGGAATTTTTTCAGCATGAGATAGAGAATCAGCAGGTTGCAGAGCGCTATGACGATATGCCAGATATTAATTGAAATGATTGGCAATGAATTTTGCACAATCCGTCACCTCAATTTTGTATCATAAATTAACGCTTGATGGGTGGTCTTTCGCCTGCCTGCTTACTTGCCGACCGCTTTCAGCAGAATATCGACAAGAATATTAGGCGCGACAAAAATCAGCAGGATGGCGATGACCAGCGCGTAAAGACCGGTGGTTTCCGCGACGGCGCAGCCCATGAGCATGGTTGAAGTGACGTCGCCCTTGGATTCCGGCTGACGGCCGATGGCTTCACAGGCAGCGGCGACGGCGTTGCCTTCACCGATACCGGGGCCGATACCCGCGATCATAGCGCAGCCCGCGCCGAGGGCGCAGCATCCGAGAATAATACCGATTGCAAGTTCCAACATGTTAAATTACCTCCAAAGTTTTGATCTGTTTTTTCTTGCTTGCTTTTAGCTTCTGTCTTTTCATATATTCTTCTACGGGGAAGCCGCCCGCAACATACAGCATGGTCAGCATGGCGAAGATGAACGCTTGCAGACATCCGCTGAATATGTCAAAGTAAACCGAGAACACCGCCGGCAGTCCCACACGGAAGAGCGGTATCTCTCCCAGAAATCCCGGCAGCCAGCCGAGAAGCAGTCTGGAAAGCCCCCCCAGCGCGGTCGCCAGCAACACCGAAATGACCGTACCGGAGAGAATATTGCCGTAATGACGGAACGCCATGGAAACCGGCGTGGCGAATTCGCTGATCACATTCAGTGGCGCGAGGAAGGGCACCGGTTCGGCAAAGCTCTTTAAGTAACGCACCGGGCCGCACTTCATCTTGTAGTAGGTAATGAGGAAGAAGACGAGAATCGCCCAGCCGGCGGTGACATTCAGGTCGGAAGTCGGCGGGAAGAGTCCCGTCAGCGACAGCAGGCTGGAGAAGGCCGACAGTCCCAGCACCGCCCCGATGAAGGGGGTGAAGTCGGCGAAGTATTCGCCCATATTCCCCTTGACCAGCTTTTCGGTCGTTTCGACGATCCATTCCGCGAGGTGCTGGCGCTTCCTGTCGGGAATTTCCTTCAGCCCGTGCGTCAGATACAGGCAGAGGAAGAAGAGCGAGAGCATGACGAGCCACTGGTTGACCTGCGTTTCGGTGATCGGCAGCCCCCCGAACGGCAGCGGTATTTCAAAGAAAATATACGCGCCGGTGATTTCCACACCCTCGGCGGCGGGAACGAACAGTATTTTCAGCAATGCGCCGATTGCAATAGGGAGAATCATACCTCCCACCAAAAGTGCGTCAGTCAATTTAGGGTCAATTTTTGATTTTTCCATTTTCTTTTTATAACACACCCCTCGGTAAAAAGATAATAGATAATACAGAATAGAGAATAGAGAATAGTTTCGGAAGCCCTTCGGGCTTGGAATATAGACTATTGCTTATTCTTATCCAGAAATGGGCGGATCATGATGGCTATTCTGGGGAAGAACAGCGGAAGAATGGTGGCGTAGCCGTTGAAGCAGGGCAGCGCGAATCCCAGCACCGCGACCGCCAATTGCAGCAGCAGCCGCACGGTCTGGGAGAATTTCATGAGGTCGGCGGCGGGCTTTTTCTCTTTTTGAACCGCCTTCTGCACGGTCATTCCCATGAGGAAGAAATTTCCCGCGGCGGTGATTCCGCCGAGAAGATTCCCCAGCAGCACGGTGCAGTCCCAGTGCCGCGCAATCAGGAATCCCGCTTGCAGCAGCAGACTCAGAATTCCCGTGACCGTTGCAATATAAAGCGATTCTTTTTTGACCGTCGGGTCGATTTTCCTGAACCAATCCCGCATCCGGCGCACCCTCCTTCCCGCAAAAATGCCGATTATTTCGGATTATTATACATGATTTGGTACTGTAAATCAATAAAGTTATTGTAAACAATTTTTGAGAATGCTGATTTCCCGCCGCCATGCAGCCTCTATGCGGCAGCTGCAAGGATTATTCTATGGGAAATCCGGGCATTCTGCAATAGACAACCTGCCCCTCCTGCCCAAAATTCAAGCACGGGAGTCGGCGTGACAGGCGGCTTGTATTTTTCATTTTACCGTGCTATAATGAATGCAATATTCATTCAACACTTCCGGGAAGGTGCCATATGATAACATTCAACTGTGCCGATTTAATCTGCCCCCTTTGCGGCATGCCGCTTTGTCAGGATGGCGGTTCGCTGATCTGCCCCCAGCATCATACCTTCGACATCGCGCGGCAGGGGTATGTCAATCTCCTGCCGGTGCAGCAGAAACATTCCCTCTCCCCCGGCGACACGCCCGACATGCTGGCCGCAAGAAGGAATTTTCTCAACGCTGGGCATTATCTCCCCATCTGCGGGGACGTCATCCGCGCTCTGGAAGGAATTCCCGGCGGTCTTTCCGGAATGATCGACGTCGGCTGCGGGGAAGGATATTACACCTCCCGCTTTCATGAAAAATTCCCGGAAGCAAGAATGATCGGCGCCGACATTTCCAAGGCGGCGGTGAAGATGGCGGCCTCCCGCACGAAGGATATCCGCTGGATTACCGCGACGGCTTCCCGCCTTCCTGTTGCCGACGGCTCGACCGACGCAATAACCGCGATGTTCTCGCTGCTCTGCGAGGAGGAATTCGCCCGCCTGCTGCGTCCGGGCGGCAGGGTGATTGAAGTGACGGCCGGAACACAGCATCTGATCGAGCTGAAACGGATTATATACGACGATCTTTTTGAACAGCACAAGCGTCCGAAAGTTCCGCAGGGGTATTTGCATGAAATCGCGTGCGAATTAAAAAAATTCCGCTTGACGCTGCACGGCGAAGATTTGAAAAACCTGCTGCTCATGACGCCCCACACCCTGCGGATCAAACCCGAAAACCGCGCAAGGCTTTCGTCCGTTCCTTCGCTTGACCTCACCGTGGAATATTACGTACGGGTGCTAGGGAAACGCTGATGAAGTCGATTCACGCACCGCTCAAAAACGCATCCTCGTGGCGCGAAGCCGTCGATTCCTCTAAAACTATACACAAAATATAAATTGACATTGCTTTATTTTGGGGTTATAATGACCATAGAAAAAGATCATGAAAAGAAGGGAATGAAATGTATGTTCGGCTTTGTCATAGCGGACGCGGCGCTTCTCAGTGAAGAAAACAAGATACGCTATCGCGGCTGGCACTGCGGACTCTGCCGTTCCCTCAACATGGTCTGCGGTCAGTCGAGCCGCCTGCTGCTTCATTACGACATGGCATTTCTCGCCATGCTGCTTTCGTCGGTGCACCGGCTGCCCGAAACCTCCGAGGAAACCGCCTGCAAGCCCCATCCCCTCAAAAAACACCTCGAAATCCGCACTTCCGCCAGCGATTACGCGGCTGACATGAGCGTCATTCTCGGCTACTACAAGCTGATGGACGACTGGCATGACGACAAAAATCCCGCCGCGCTGGCCGCCGCTTCCGCCTTCGCCTCCAAATGTCACGAGCTGGAGGAAAAATATCCCCGTCAGGCGCAGGCCATCGCCAACTGTCTGGAAACCCTGAACGAGCTGGAACAGGACGGGGAATGCAATCCCGACCTGCCGGCCAATTGCTTCGGGCGCCTGATGGGGGAACTTTTCGTCATGGAGGACGGCATTGCCTGCGGGCAGGAGCTGAGGGCATTCGGCCGGACGCTGGGGCGGTTCATCTATGTGCTGGACGCGGCGATCGACCTTGCCACCGATATGAAGCACGAGCGTTACAACTGCCTGACAGGCACGCCGCACGATGAAATCGACGAAACGCTGCAAGCCATGGGGGGCGATTTCATGCGCTGCTACAAGAAGCTGCCCCTTTCCGCCGACGTGGAGATCACCGACAACATTCTGACGGCGGGCGTGTGGCAGAAGTACGAGGCACAGAAGAAGAAACTAACAAAAAAGGAGCCATAAATATGGGCAAAATGCTATTCAGATTACGGCTGCTCATGCAGAACCGCTACGGCACAGATCAACTCAATCTCGCACTGATGCTGCTTTATCTCATTCTGGTGGTGCTGCGCATCGCATTTATCCGCGTTACCCTCGTCCGCAGAATACTCATGCTGATTTCGTGGGCGGTGCTGATTTTCGCCTTTGGCAGAATGTTCTCCACCAACATCGAGAAGCGCAGCCGCGAGAACAATGCCTTCCTGAGTCTGCTGAGCCGAGCGGGAAGCGCCAATATCACCAATCCCTTTGAGAATATGACCGGCGGTTCAAACGCGGGATTCTCCGGATTTCAGAAGCGGGAAAAGGACAAGAAATACATCAAATGCCCCCAGTGCAAGGCGACCCTCCGCGTGCCCCGTCAGAAGGGCAAGCACACCGTCCGCTGCCCCCGCTGCGACCACCGGTTCCAGATCAGGATAGTCTTCGGGGCAAAAAAATAATTTTTGCAATCTTTTTTCAATTTCAGTCAAAAATTCACCGGCTGCACAGGCGGAAGGGATATAATTTCCTTTCCGCCTGCGCAGCCGGATTGTTTATTATTTTCTTTTTTCAACGCACATAGAATTCCTGCATATTGTCGAGGCAGAGGCAGGCCAGCGCTCCGCCTGTGAAGACCGCGCCGCAGTCGATATTGATATTGTTGTGGCTGTGGTAGATTTCCGCTTTGCCGGTGAAGGAGATGGTGGGGGTGTGTCCCGTCACGATGTAGGTATCGCCGCCGAAATATTCCCTGTTGTAATTGAAACGCACAAAGGCAAGCTCCTTCACGGTGTAATGGTCAAGCGGCTTGTTCCGGTCGAATTGATTGGAATCGCCCAGCCCCGCGTGCACCAGAATGAAGGTCTTTCCTCCCGCCGACACCACTTCATAGGGCGCAAATTCCCTCATGTAATCCAGCAGAATCAGGCGTTCCTCCTGCGGAAGCCGCTGGAAGCCCTCAATCGTGGTCTGCGCCCGGTTCATCTGCCAGACCATATAGCTGTACATGGATTCGTTGTTGATATTCCGGTAGAGATTCTGCTCGTTGATCTCGTCGAGCAGCCAGCTCAGCACGTCGATCGCCATCTGGTCATGATTGCCGATGATGGGGTAGACATTGTGCCGCATGCTCATATCCTGTAGAATCTCCACCGGCTTGCTTCCCCTGTCCACCACGTCGCCGAGAATAAACAGCTCGTCGTCGTCGCCGAAATGAATCTTTTCCAGCATGGCGAGATACTTGTCATATTCCCCGTGCAGATCCGACATCACATATTTCATTGCAATCGCCTCCCCGTCAATCATTATAAATCATCGGGGGCAAAAAGGCAATACCAGAAATTTATTTCACATATTTTCCGACCCGATTGCAGATTACAACGGCGCAGGCGATCTTCACGCAGTCGGGAAGGAGGAATGGCAGCACGCACCAGCCCAGCACGGTGCCGAGTCCCACCGCGCCGTTTGCGCGGGTGTAAACCAGCATGAACCACGCCGTCCCGAAGGCATAGCAGACCGCCAGCCCCAGCAGCATGGACAGCGCAAGGGGAATCGCCTTCCGCCCCGTCCTCTCGGACACAAAGCCCACGATCAGCGCGATGAAGACAAACCCCACGATATATCCCCCCGTCACGCCGACAAGCTTGTCAAAGCCGCCCTTGAAGCCCGACAGCACCGGCAATCCGATGGCGGCGAGCGCGAGATACACCCCCATCGCAAACGTCCCGCGTTTCATGCCGAAAAGCCCCGCCACGGCAAACACGGCGAAGGTTTGCAGCGTAAAGGGAACCAGCGTCGGCACCGATATCCACGAGCAGACCGTAATCATGGCTGCTGAAAGCGCTATGACCGCGATATCATAGGTGGAAAGAAAGGATTGGGAGCGGGGGACGGTGTTTTTTTTGTCCATCTTTTTCAAGCCTCCGTGAGTAAAGAATAAAAATCGTTTGTATTATTCTACTCCCTGCGCCGGAAATTGTCAACCACTTCGCACTTATAAAGTTGACAATTTCCAAAAAAATTCGCGTCCTTTCGCACGGGTGTTTCCGCAGGGCAAAAGAACGCTGTATTACAAAAAAATTGAAAAAAATAAAAAACAAAAATTACCCTTCCATCGGAAGCATATCCTCTATTCCTTCCGCCACGATGGAACGCTCGGCGTATTTCTCCGCCAGCGCAACCGCAAGAATCTTTGCCAGATAGCGGAATGTGTTGATTTCCTTCTGGCTCCACTTGCGTCTGCGTTCAAACTGGGTGAACACCATATATCCGAAATTTTCTCCGGAACGCCCTTCCAAGGCACAGATCACAAGGGCGATCATGCCGTCGTTTTTCAGCAGGTTTTTCAGTGTGGGATTCAGATTGCTCACACCAACGTCTGAAATGCTCCTGACGCCTTCCGCACCAAGCTCCGCGTCGAGATCGACATGATGGGTGATCAGAGGAGAACGGCCGTCGCGAATCGGCAGGTTGCGGTTGCTGATCCAGCGGGAGACCTTCTTGAGCTTCTCGCCTTTGCCGTATCCCTTGATATACACCGAAACCGCGCTGAGATTGTACTTCCGCCCCACCGTGCGGAGCAGGATATCCAATGAACCGTAAATATCGTCCGAAGCGGTCAGCAGCGAGAAGGCAATATCCACCATATTGATGTCAATCTCGCCCAGCTCGTTCTTGGTCTTGATACTGTCTGTGGCCGCGGTGCCGCTGATTTCCTTGACAAGGCTGTAATCCGCCTGCAACTCGCTGTCGTAGATGAAATAGGCATTCTTTCCGTTTCGTTTGGCCTCATAAGCCGCGCGGTCGGCGTACTGATAGAGTTCGTCGAAATCAAAGGCGTCCCTGCCGAAGAAAGCCACGCCGATGCTGCAGCTTACGGTTACCTTCTTCTGCACGCCGTAGTCCTTGATGAGTCTGCGGCAGAGCCTGCCCGCCTTCTTGACGGCGAATTTCTGGGTCACATCCTTCATCAGCACCATGAACCTGTCGCCCACCAGCCGCGCAACGATATCGGTATCACGGAAGGAGGACTTGATATCGGAGGCAAATTCCTTGAGCACGTTGTCGCCGAAGGTGTGGCCGAAGCATTCGTTGATCAGGTGGAAATCGTCCAGATCGAGAATCATCAGCACATGGAATTTCTCACCCGCACCGGAAAAGGCGCCCTTGTCGGCGAGAAAAAGGCGTATCTGCGCCTTGCCGGTTTCCTTGTTGAGCAGTCCGGTCAGAAGGTCGCACTCCATCCGCCGCTCCATCATCAGTTCGGCCTTCTTCTGCTTGTCGATATTCTTGAGCCGGCCGACGATACGCACGACGTTGCCGGCGTCATCCTTCACCGCGCTGTAGGTGCATCTGAACCACTTGCCGACGGTCACTCCCGGCGGATAGGCTTCAAAGTCAAGTTCTCCGTCCGTGCCTTCAACGATCGCCTTGGAGAATGCCTCACATACCCTGTAATAATCGTCCTTGCTCATGATATTCAGGGCAAACTGTCCGTGAAAGAAATCCTCCACTCCCACTTCGTTGGTGCGGTCGTTATAGCTGTAGACCGAAAGATATTTCTCCATTCTCGCCTTGTTGCCGGAGAATATGCAAAAATCCTTTTCGGTGTCATAATCGAATATCGTCTGCTCCGAGTTTTGCTGGATGATATTGTACCGCTCGTTCTGTATCAGAAGCTCCCTGCGCAGCCGCTTGCGCTCGGTGATATCGTCGAACACCAAGGTAATCAGCGCCCGCTCGTTTTCACGGTTCACAAATCGCATGTGAATATTATTGACGCTTACCTCACCGTTCATATGCAGCACGCAGGCTTCCATCACCGTTTCACGCCGTTCCTCGCCCAATGAGGTCAGTGTCTGCCGGAAAAGCTCCAGATCGTCGGGGTAAATGATGCCGTCGCCCAGACATTCGTTGAAGAAGTCCTTGAATTCCAGCCTGTTCCAGCCGATCATCCTGTAGAAATCATCGTTGGCGTACCTGACGATGATCTGTCCCTCGGAATTGATGAATACCACCGCCATGCTGACCGCGAAGGCTTCCAGCACATTGTTGGAACGGTATTTGTTTTCGGTTTCTCTGCCTATTTCATCATAGAGCCGCATGACCGAACAGATCAGATATCCCTTGGGGTCAAAGCCGAAGGTCAGCGACACCATGACGACGCTCTCGTCGGGCAGCACCAGCCGGTGCCGGATGCACCGTCCGGGACGAAGGACAGCCTCGCCGCGCAGACCCTCCTCCATAACCTCCCGCAGATTCTCCGCCACCTGCTCCCTGTCCTCGGAGCAGACCAGCTCTATGTAGCTCCTTCCTTCCGGACTTTCGCCTATTTTCATACCCAGCACCCGCGCCAGCTCTTTACCGGGATTGACGATCTCAAAGCTCTCGGTGGAATATAAGTCGAAAAAGCCGCAGTTTTCATTGTTGGAAACCATTCCCGCCATATCCATTCCCGCCATATCCATCTTCTTCACCTCCTGTACCGAATAACCGTACTGCCGGAATTCACACATACACAAATACACACATGTCCGTCATATTTACCGATTCTATTATACAATTTCCGGCAGAATAATGCAAGTTTATTTTAACATAATTGTGCAAATATACTTGTAAATTTTTTATAAATTTCTAAGATTTTTCGTTTTATAAATCCCGATTAGAATATTCCATAAAAAAGTTGGTCGTTTTTTTCTGAAAATGATTGTCTTTATGAAAAATACATGGTATAATTAAGAATAATCAATTAATGATACGGTGATCGTAATGAATAGCTCAAACAACTTTATTATAAAAATTCTTGACTCCATCAGCGCATGGCTCACAGGGGTGCTGCGCAATCTCAGCCACACACCGATCGGAATGAATTCCGCCGTCAGAATCGCGATGGTGACCATCAGCATTCTTGTCATCTGGTTCCTTTTCAAGCGTATGCTCAGAAGCCAGATCAAGGAATCCGCCTTTCTGCTGTGGACGCTGCCCGCTTTCCTGCTCTTTGTGTACGGCGTTTGGCCGGAGCTGACCTATTATGTCGCCAATCTGACGCACCTTGCCTTCGGTTACGCGCTGGTCGTCACGGTGCCCTTCATCGCCCTGCTCTATTACCTCGCCTTCAAGCAGATGTGCCAGATTTCGGAAATCACGTCAAAGGTCGTCGAGCTGGGTTCGGTGGTTTCCCTCCAGAAGCACGAGATTGCCGAGCTGAAAAAGCGCATTGCCGAGCTGGAAGGCTCCGACACGGCAGGAGCGAGAGGAGCAGCGGGAGCGGCAGGAGCAGACGGCGGTTCCTCAGGCAATACCGACGGCAGCACCAACGTCGAAGTGACCGTCAAACGGCGCAACAAAAAACATCACTGAATTTTACCTGTTTCACCCATATATTTCCCTTCCGGGGGCGGTATATGGGTTGATTTTTTGCCCCGCGTCCTGTATAATAATGGTAAGAACACCTGCCATCATTGACAAGGAAAGGACAGTGCCCGATATGAAATTTGAAGCGGTCTATCACATCGCCAGCGACAATTATTGCTACATGAATAATTTCAATGAGCTCATCGTCAACCTCAAAACGGGCTACGACGTGGAGGAGGTCTTTATCCACTACGGCGACCCCTTCGCGACGGGCATTCTCGGCGCGCAGAACAACTGGGAGGGCGTGCGCCTGCCGGTGCCCTTCAAGAAGCGTCTGGCCCATCAACTCTGGTGGACGACCACCATCGTGCCGCAGTACAAGCGCTGCCGCTACTTCTTCGAGCTGGTCAGCCGGGAGGAATACGGCGGGGAGCGGGAGACATGGTACTACTTCGAGGACGGCGTGCTCAGTCAGCAGCAGGTCAATCTCGAAGGCAGAATGATGCAGTGCTTCACCTTCCCGTGGATGAATCCCTCCGACATCAGCTACACCCCCAAATGGGTCAACAATGCCGTCTGGTACCAGATCTTCCCCGAACGGTTCTGCAACGGCGATCCTTCCATCAATCCCGAAGGCACCCTGCCGTGGGGGGACGATACCACCTATGTCACCAATGAACAGTTCTACGGCGGCGACCTCCGGGGCATTATCAACCGGCTGGATTATCTCGCCGACTTAGGCATTACAGGCATTTATGTCACGCCTATCTTCGAGGCGCCTTCCACCCACAAATACAACACCACCGACTACATGAAGATCGACCACAATTTCGGCGACGAGGAAACCTTCCGCGAGCTGGTGGAAAAGGCCCACGACCGCGGCATCCGCATCATGCTCGACGGCGTATTCAACCACTGCGGCCAGCATTTCGGCCCGTGGCAGGACGTGCTGGAAAAAGGCCCCGAATCCAAGTATTACAACTGGTTCATGATCAATCAGTGGCCCATAGACAAAGACCGCTGGGACACCCGCGACGGCAGATTCTATTCCTTCGGCTTCTTTGCCAACATGCCCAAGCTCAACACCAACAATCCCGAGCTGGTGGAATATCTGGTAGGCGTGATCGAGCACTGGGCGAAGGAATTCCACATCGACGGCATCCGCCTCGACGTGGCCAACGAGATTTCCCATCAGTTCTGCAAGACCCTTCGCTACACCCTCAAGAAAATCGACCCGGAGTTCTACATTCTGGGCGAGATCTGGCACAACGCCATGCCGTGGCTGCGGGGCGACGAATTCGATTCCGTCATGAATTACCCGCTTTCCCACAGCATCACCGATTTCTGGATCGACCATTCCCGCAAGAAGCGCGACTTTGAATACATGGTCAACCGCTGCTACACCATGTATATGCAGCACACCAACGACGTGCTCTTCAACCTGCTGGATTCCCACGACACCGACCGTGTATTCCGGCGCAATCACTGCAATATGGACATCGTTTATCAGCAGCTCGCCGTCATCTTCACCATGCCGGGCAGCCCCTGTATCTATTACGGCACCGAAATCGGCATGGACGGCGGCGGAGACCCCGACTGCCGGCGCTGCATGCCGTGGGACAAGATTGATTCCGGCTGGTTCAACGACCGTATTAACATGGTCAAGCGGCTGATCTGGCTGCGCAAGAATGAGCCGCTCTTCCGCAGCCGCAATTTCCACTTCCCCAACGAAATTCCCAACGACCGCGTGATCGAATATCTCAAGCTCGACTGCGAAAACCATCAGCTCAAAATCATCATCAACTGCTCCGACGAAACGGTGAATACCCCCTACATGGAGGGCAAGGAAATCTTCTTCGCCAATCTCTACGACAACGGCTGGCTTCACCCCAACGGCGTGGTAATAGTTCGATGGTAAAAGCGCTGGCTAAGAGAATAGTGAATAACGAAGGAGCGCACGCGCAAGCGCGGCGCTGGAATATATATTCCAAGGCGCAAAGCGCCTTCCGACGTTATTCACTATTCACTATTCTCTATTCGTTATTCACTAAGCGAGCTTGCGAGCGCCTTTATTTGACCCTTTTCCAGCATTCTTTGTGCGGCAATGAGGATTCCCGTCTTGCCGGCGGCGTAGTTGAGGCCGCCCTGCATCCAGACCGCGTAGGGCTCGCGGAGGGGCGCGTCGGCGGAAAGCTCGATGGATGAGCCGAGGGTGAAGGAACCCGATGCCATGATGATCTTGTTGTCGTAGCCCGGCATATCCCACGGCTCCGGCAGCGCCATGGAGTCCACCGGCGAGCCGCTCTGTATGCCCTGACAGAAGGCAATCAGCGATGCGGGATTTTGCAGCAGCACCGACTGAATGATATCCGCGCGGGCTTCATCCGGCTGCGGCGTGACATCGTACCCCAGACGGGAGAACAGTCCCGCGCAGAAGACCGCCGTTTTCAGGGCTTCCCCCACCACATGCGGCGCTGAGAAAAGTCCCATATACATTTCCCGTGAATGCCCCAGCGTGCAGCCGACTTCCCTTCCCGTGCCGGGGGTGGAAAGGCGGTAGGAGCAGAGTTCCACCAAATCCGAACGTCCCGCGATATACCCGCCGGTGGAGGCAATGCCGCCGCCGGGATTCTTGATGAGGGAACCCGCCATCAGGTCAGCTCCATGGACGCAGGGTTCGGTGAGCTGCACGAATTCCCCGTAGCAGTTGTCCACCATGATAATGGCTTCCGGCTTCACTTCACGGACGGCCTTGCAGATTTCTTCAATCTGTTCCACCGTGAGCGACGGACGGAGGGAATAGCCTCTGGAGCGCTGGATATAGACCATTTTGACCGAAGGGTCTTCACGCAGTCTTTTCAGGGAGGAAGGAATGTCCACACTTCCGTCGGGCAGCAGGTCTACCTTCTCGAAAGCAATGCCGAAATCCTTCAGGGAGCCGCCGGCCGCCTGCTGGCTGATGCCGATAACCGACTGGATGGTGTCGTAGGGCATGCCGGTGACGCAGAGCATTTTGTCCCCCGGACGCAGCACGCCGAACAGGGCGACGGTAAGGGCGTGGGTGCCGCACATGAAATTGTGCCGGAGCAGCGCGTCCTCGCATTCCATGGCGTCGGCAAAGACACGCTCCAGCTTGTCCCGCCCAACGTCGCCGTAGCCGTAGCCGGTGGAGGAAGTAAAGCAGCTCTCCCCTACTCCGTTGTGAATGAAGGCGGCCAGCACCTTCTGCTGGTTCTGGAAGGCGTTGCTTTCAATCCGCTCAAAGGCAGGCCTGATCTCCTGCTCGGTCCGGGCGGCCAGTTCCGTCAGCCTGTCGTCGATATCAAAAAATTTCCTTGCTTGGTTCATTGGTATTACCCCTGTTTCACTTTGTTTTATAATAATCGTATATTTTCATGTAGACGAGCATCAGCGCAAAAATGCCGGCGGTACAGCCGATCATCATGACGATTCCGGCCGTTCCGACATCCAGTATTCCCAGCAGCGTGCTTGCCCAGAAAAACGCCGAATAGGTAAGCCACATGATGCCGTTCGCCCGGTTGTAGGCAGGCACATCGCGGATTTCGCTTTCCTTGACGGTGCTTCCCGCCCAGAACCACATCGGCTTCTTCCTTCGCCACGCAAAAATCCCTATTCCGGTGAAAACAGCGGATGTGGGAATCATGATCAGCATCCAGATGATTTTATCCATATTTTTCAATCTCCCCGTATTTTTTTCAATCATACCACAACGCAAGCGAAATTGCAACCCCATGCGATTTCCCTATATGCTAAAGAAATCATAAAGAATCGGGGGATTGCTTGACAAGCACAATAAAACAATGTCATAATGAAGAAAAAAGCAAGGGAGATGATGACGGCCATTCAGATCAGACACCTGACGGTAAACCACACCAAAGACCTTCGCTGCCTGATACGCGATCTGTCCTTCACACTGCGGGAGCAGGACAGGGCGGCGATCATCGGCGAGGAAGGCAACGGCAAGTCCACCCTGCTCAAGCTGATTGACGACCCGTCGCTTGTGGAAAACTACTGCGAGTATTCCGGCGAGATACTCCGACCAAGCAGAATCGGCTATCTTGAGCAGGAACTTCCCGGTCATAAAGCCAAAATGACATTATATGAAATATTCTGCGCTGTTCCGGGATTCTATGACCGCACGCCGGCTGAACTCAGCCGCGAGGCGAAAAAGCTGGGACTGCCCCCCGACATCTATTATTCCGACCGGACGCTCGGCACCTTCTCCGGCGGGGAGAATGTCAAGCTGCGGCTGCTCTCCCTGATTGTCGGGCAGCCCGAACTGCTGCTGCTCGACGAGCCTTCCAACGATCTGGACATTCCGACGCTGGAATGGCTGGAAAAATTCATCAGAAATTCCGAAGTGCCGGTGCTTTACATTTCCCACGACGAAACGCTGCTGGAAAACACGGCAAATGTCATCATCCATATGGAGCAGGTCCGCCGCAAGACCATTCCGGTCTGCACCGTGAGCCGCTGCGGGTATCGGGAATATGTAGACCGCCGCGAGGCTTCACGCGCGCATCAGACACAGGTGGCGCGCAAGGAGCGGGAGGAATACGAAAAGCAGCAGGAGAAATTCCGCCGCATTCAGTCCCGCGTGGAGCACGAGCAGAACGCCGTCAGCCGGCAGGACCCACACGGCGGTCGCCTTCTGAAAAAGAAAATGGCGGCGGTCAAGTCGCTGGAACGCCGCTTTGAGCGGGAACACAACGAAATGACCCAGCTTCCCGAAACGGAGGACGAAATCTTCGTCCGCTTCTCCCCCGAAATTTCCTCCAGCAGGGGCAAGACGATACTTGATCTGCACCTCGACACCCTTTCCAACGCGGGCGGGGAACTGGCGCGGGACATTCATCTTCACGTCGGCGGGGGCGAAAAGCTCTGCATTGTGGGACGCAACGGCGCGGGCAAGACCACCCTTCTCCGGCTGGTCGCGGAGCAATTGCTTGCGCGTAGGGATATCCGGGCTGCATATATGCCGCAGAATTACGCCGAGAGCATGGATATGTCCCTCACTCCGGTAGAATTCCTCTCCCGAAGCGGAGACAAGGAGGAGCTGACCGCCATCCGCACCTATCTCGGCAGCATGCGCTACACCGCCGCCGAAACGGAACATCCCATTTCCGGGCTGTCGGGCG
Organism: Clostridia bacterium; assembly: GCA_017441385.1. Classification (GTDB taxonomy): domain Bacteria; phylum Bacillota; class Clostridia; order Oscillospirales; family Acutalibacteraceae; genus RUG762. The sequence continues at coordinate 30,290 of JAFRXY010000050.1, forward strand.
GACAGAAGGCCAAGCTGTATTTTATCAAAATGAATCTCGACCGCTGCGACGTGCTGCTTCTGGACGAGCCGACGCGGAATTTCTCTCCGCTGTCGGGGCCGATAATCCGGCAGGCATTGAAGGCGTATGGCGGGACGATCATCAGCGTATCGCACGACCGCAAATTCATCAGCGAAGTGTGCGACAGGGTATTTTCTATAGGCTGATAAAAAACGCAGGCTCCTTTTTTCGGAAGCCTGCGGCTTTTTTGATTAAAAATTATTCCTTCGCGTTCTTCTGCGCCTTGATGACCTTCAGACGGCTGAATTCCTCTCGGTCCTTTTCATCGAGCGCGTCAGTGATGTATTTCACCGTTGTCTCAAACTTGGGTATCATGATATTCTTCAAAGCGTTGGCGCGCTTCTGGGTCTTCTTGATGGCGTCGGCCAGACGGTAGACGCAGTTTTCCACTTCCGCCAGCACCGCGGTCAGCCGCTTCACCTCCTGAAATTTCAGGTAGGCCCGGTCTATCATGGAATTCGATGTGTACATACCGAAGGGAATGGTCAGCGGGCGTTCTTCCAGCCGCACGGTGGGAATCTCTACGCCCATGACCGAGCGATAGTCGATGGTGAGTCCGTCATCCACCGGCACCGCTTCCGCGAGCGGCTCGCACAGTCCGAACACGATATTCGCCCTTTGCAGCGCGATGTACGCTTCGGAATAGTTGGTGTCGATCTCGCTCTGAATGGTCGCCGCGCGATCCATCATGGTCATCATTTCACGCACCAGAATGTTGCGCTTGCGGTCGAGCAGGTCATAGCCCACTCTGGCAAGCTCCAGCGACTTCTTGGTGGCAATCAGATTGCCTTTTGTGGGGACTGTGTTGACAGCCATGACCTCACTCCTTTCCACATTCCGACTCCTTCAATGGGGCAGAATGTAAATATCTATTCTCTATTCTCTATTCTCTATTATCTATTCTCTATTATCTATTCTCTATTATCTGAATGAATTGAAAACGCGCATCGGAATTCGCCGCAAGCGGCTGTTGTGCTGCTGCACGGTACGCTCGCTTCGCTCGCCTTGCCGCGTCGGTATTCGCCTGACCTTGGTAAAAATCCCAGCTAGTCTTGCTCGGTCGGCTTCGCCTCCCTCGTGGGGCTCTGCCCCACCGCCCCGCCAGGGCGCTGCCCTGGACCCGGCAGGGAGCCTTGCCCCCTGCACCCCGCGCTCGCATTCGCTCGCTAATTATGCGCTGCGCGCTTTCTTTTTTTCTTTTTTCTTTTTGTTTACCCCTGCGTTGGCGCGTGATAGAACTTCTCCAGCGTTTCGTTATCCACTCGGTCAAGTTCTTCCCTCGGCAGCTCGCTCAGCAGCTCCCAGCCTAAGGTCAGACTCTGCTCCATCGAACGCGCTTCGTTCTCGCTCTGCCGGATAAACATATTCTCAAACTTCTTGCCGAATTCCAGCAGCTTCTTATCACTCTCCGAAAGCTCTTCCTCACCGATGACCGAAGCAAGCGACCGCGCGTCCTGCACCTTCGCGTAGGAAGCAAAAAGCTGATTGGACAGGGCGGCGTGGTCGGCGCGGGTAAAACCTTCGCCGATGCCGTCCTTCATCAGGCGGGACAGCGACGGCAGTATCGACACAGGCGGGTAAATGCCCGAACCGTCCAGCGCGCGGTCGAGAACGATCTGCCCCTCGGTGATGTAGCCCGTCAGGTCGGGCACCGGATGCGTAATATCGTCATTCGGCATCGTAAGTATCGGAATCTGCGTGACCGAGCCTTTATGCCCCTTGATCATGCCGGCACGTTCGTAGAGCGATGCAAGGTCGGAGTAAAGATAGCCCGGATAGCCCTTTCTGCCGGGGATTTCGCCCTTGGAGGAAGAAAATTCGCGGCAGGCTTCGGCATAGGAGGTCATGTCGGTCATGATGACCAGCACATGCATGTCGTGTTCAAAGGCAAGGTATTCCGCGGCGGTCAAGGCGCATCTCGGCGTGAGGATTCTCTCGATGATCGGGTCGTTGGCGAGGTTCAGGAACATGGTCACGCGGCTGAGCACGCCCGATTCCTCAAAGGAACGGCGGAAGTAGTCCGCCACGTCATTCTTGACGCCCATGGCGGCGAAGACGATACAGAATTTCGCGTCCTCGTCGTTGGCGATCTTCGCCTGACGGACGATCTGCGCGGCAAGCTCGTTGTGCTTCATGCCGGAACCGCTGAATATCGGCAGCTTCTGCCCTCTGATCAGGGTGATCAGGGTGTCGATGGAGGAAATGCCGGTGCAGATGTAATTCTGGGGGTAGACTCTCGACACGGGATTGATGGGCGTGCCGTTGACATTCATGCGCTTTTCGGGGTAGATTCTGCCCAGTCCGTCGATCGGCGTGCCGACGCCGCTGAAGATTCTGCCCTGAATTTCCGGCGAAAGGTCAAGCTCCATCGGTCTGCCCTTCAAGCGGGTGCGGGTGTTGCTGAGGGAAATGCCTCGGGTGCCTTCAAAGACCTGAATCACAGCCCGGCCGCCTTCAATGGTGACAATTCTTCCGTGACGGACGGTGCCGTTGTCCAGCCGTATCTCGACGATTTCCTCATAGGAAGGGCAGTCCACGTCGTCCAGCACGATCAGCGAACCGTTGATCTCCTTGACTCCGATATATTCAAAAATCATTCTATTACTTCCCTTCCTGCATTATGCGTGTGCGGCCTCGAAGGTATTGATCACATCGTCGATTTCCTTGGTATAGCCGTCGAGCAGTTCTTCCTTATCGTTGGGAACGTCGTATTTGATGCGGACGATCTTGTCAAAGAGTCCGCTGTCGGTGATCTTGGAGAGCGGAACGCCCTGCGCCACGGCATAGGCCGCCACGTCGTACAGATGAAGGGTCGCCCGCATCATCTTGAGCTGCTTGGAGAGCGGCACATAGGTGTCGTCCTTATGGAAGGCGTTCTGCTGGAGGAATCCCACGCGGATGGCCTTGGTGATTTCGATGATGAGCTTCTGGTCGTCCGGCAGCACGTCGGAACCGATGAGCTTGACGATTTCCATCAGGCTGGCTTCCTCCTGCAACAGCGCCGCAAAGCGTTCGCGGCACTTCATGAAGTCCTCGCCGACGTTGTCGCAGTACCATTTTTCCAGATCGCCGGCGTATTCGCTGTAGCTGTCCAGCCAGTTGATAGCGGGATAATGTCTGGCATAGGCCAGCGATTTATCCAGCGCCCAGAAGCAGCGGGTGAAGCGCTTGGTGTTCTGGGTGACCGGCTCGGAGAAGTCGGAGCCTTGAGGGGAAACAGCGCCGATAATCGTGACGGAACCCTGCCTGCCGCAGAGCGATTCCACCAGACCCGCGCGCTCGTAGAATTCGGAAAGGCGGGAAGGCAGGTAGGCCGGGAAGCCTTCCTCGGCGGGCATTTCCTCCAATCTGCCGCTGATTTCGCGGAGAGCTTCCGCCCAGCGGGAGGTGGAGTCCGCCATAATCGCCACATGATAGCCCATGTCGCGGTAGTATTCCGCGAGGGTGATTCCGGTGTAGATGGAAGCCTCACGCGCCGCCACCGGCATATTGGAGGTATTGGCGATCAGGCAGGTCCTGTCGGTCATGGGACGGTTGGATTTCGGGTCGATCAGGGAGGAGAATTCCTCGAGAACCTGACTCATTTCATTGCCGCGTTCGCCGCAGCCGACGTAGACGATGATATCCGCGTCGCACCACTTGGCAAGCTGGTGCTGGGTCATGGTCTTGCCGGTGCCGAATCCCCCCGGAATGGCAGCCGTGCCGCCCTTGGCAATCGGGAAGAGCGCGTCGATAACACGCTGTCCGGTGATGAGCGGGATATTGGCGTAAAGACGTTCATTGATGGGACGGGGGTGACGGATCGGCCATTTCTGGCAGAGGGTCAGTTCATGTTTTTTATTGTTACTGTCAATTATGGTAACAATAACATCGTTGATTTTATATTTTCCGTCGGGAACAACGCTCTCCACCACGCCCGAAAGATCAGGGCGCACAAGACAGCGGTGTTCGATGATGGTAGTCTCCGGGCAGGTGGCGTAGATCATGCCGCCGGTGAGCCTGTCGCCGGGCTTCACGCGGACGGTGACGTCCCATTCCCGCTCGGTATCGAGGGAAGGCACGGAAGCGCCGCGGTCGATGAAGGCGCTGCCGGAATGCTTTTCGATTTCCTTGAGCGGGCGCTCGATGCCGTCGAAGATATTGTCGAGGATACCGGGGCCGAGGGTAGCCGAAAGCAGACCGCCGGTGGAATAGACCGGCGCGTCGGGCATAAGGCCTGTGGTTTCCTCATAGACCTGAATGGTCGTATATTCACTGGAAATGCCGATCACCTCGCCGGCGAGTCGCTGCTCGCCGACATAGACCATTTCCATCATTGTCAGATCGGTCTTGCCCTTAACGGTGACTACAGGGCCATTGATGCCGTAGATCTTGTAGGACTTTTCCATAAGGGCATCACCTCCATAGTAATAGTAAGAAGAAGAAAGAAAAAGGAAAGCGAAGCTGAACTAGCGAGCGTTTTTTCTCCAGGCGAGCGTGGGGTGCAGGGGGCAAGGCTCCCTGCCGGATCAAGGGCAGCGCCCTGCCGGGGTAGCATTTTTTGCCGCAAGGCAAAAAATGCAGGGGCAGCGCCCCTTCGCTGCAACGCGCTGCGACATACGACGCGCCCGGGCACAACCGACCGTGTTGCAATCACCATTCGCCCGACCCTGATTGATTCCGAAGCGCGTTTTGCCTGCGTGGGGTTCTTCCGTCGGCATTCGCCTGACCCTGCTATTTGTCGGAGCTAATCTTGCTCGCTCGGCTTCGCCTCGCTCGTGAGGGCTCTGCCCTCACCCTCCCGCCAAGGCGCTGCCCTGGACCTGCCAGGGAGCCTTGCCCCCTGGACCCCATTATTGGCGCTGCGCGCTTTCCTTTTTTATTTTTTTGCTTGTTATGCGATTGTCAACCCCGAATTCTCCGCGAACCACTCGTGCTGCTGCTCCAGCGTCACGTCCAGCGTCACGTCCAGCACTCTGCCGATCTCGGTATTCTCCGCACGCAGTCCGCCCAGAAGTATCGTCGGGTCAACCTTCACCGTGCAGTCGCCGAAGGCAGTCTTGATCAGCGGCGAGCATTTCTTGTCCCTGTCGCGGATATAAATCACCGTGGAAGCCAGATGCTCTTCGCCGCAATTCACAAAAGCCTTCCGCGCCTCGATCGCCGCCCTGCGCAGGTAGGTCTTGTAAGCGTCGGTCTTGGTGAATTCGTCCAGCTTGGCGGCCGCCCGTTCAAAGACTTCCTTCTCGATTTCGTTCCGCCGCGCCAGAAGCGCCTTCTTGCCGGCGCTCTCCTTTTCGGCCAGCTCCCGGCTGATCATGCTGCGCACTTCGCCCGTCCTCCGCTGAATGGTCTTGTAGCTTTCCTCGCGGAATTCCTTCTCGGCTTTCTCCAGCTCGATGGCGTTCTGCGCTTCCACTTCGCGCATGATCTTGTCGTGCTGCTCCTGCGCGTATTCGTTGATAGCCAGCATGAATTTGCTGAGCTTTTCTTCCTGTGTCAACATGTTTGAGTTACACCCCTTCGTGATGTAGGGTTACATTGGGTAAAATTTTGTGAAATTATATCTTCACGCCGATTGCCTCGCGCACATAGCGGGAGATGGAATCCTTCGCGCGTCCGTTGCCGTGGCGGTCGGGAATTTCCACAATCAGCGGGCGCGATAAGTTGAGCTTCAGGTCGTACACAAGATCGGGGCAGAGCGAAACAAGCCGCTCGGTCATGAGAATGATTCCCACCGACTCGTCAGCCATCGCGTTTCTCAGCGCGTGTTCCACTTCCCAGTCCTCATGCACGACAGTTCCCTCAATGCCCGCAAGCCGCAAGCCTGTGGCGGTGTCGATATTGTCGCTGATCAGGTAAAATTTCAAAGGAAGGTCAGTCCTTTCAGAACAAAACCGTCAGATCTTGTTCAGAATCATGATGGCGATAACCAGACCGTACAGGGCGATGGATTCACCCAGAGCCACGAAGATCAGCGCCTTACCGAATGCCTTGGGGTCTTCGCTGGTGGCGCCGATAGCGGCAGGAGCAGCTGACGCGACGGCAATACCGCCGCCGATGCCGCTGATGCTGGTGGAAAGAGCCGCCGCGAGCAGTCCCAGACCCAACGCAAGGCCGGTATTCTGCGCAGCCGTGGGAGCAGCCGGTTCTTCGGCTGTCTCGGATGTTTCTCCGGTGGTTTCAGCCGCCGTAGTGGTGACAGGTGTTTCGTCAACATCATTGCCGGCAGCCATGGCCGTCATAGCGCCGAACATGCAGACGACGAAAACCAGCGCGACCACCGCGAAATTGACCTTCAGCGCCTTGGCGCCGCTGCCGTTCTTCCTGAAGAATCTCATTGCGACATAAGCCGCCGCCAAAACTGCGAGTACCGGAATTGCATAGATAAGTACGTTCATGATAGTATCCTCCATTGATTGATGATTGATTGAATAAGGAAAGCTGAATGATATTCCAGCGCGAAGCGCTCCGAGACTATTCACTATTCACTATTCACTATTCTCTA
>JAFRXY010000051.1 GCA_017441385.1 Clostridia bacterium
CGTGCGGTCAATGAATTCACGGCTTTCCGCGCACTGTACTTCCTCCTTGCTGACAAGCGTTGTGACGATGGAATTCTCGTTTTTCAGCACGCCTCGTTCGGAAAGCCGCTTGATGACGGTGTAGGTGGTGGATTTCTTCCAGCCGAGTTGTTGCTCACAGAGCTTGGCAAGTTCCCCGCTGCCGATGGGTTCCTTATCCCACAGCAGCAGACAAAAGCGGTATTCGCTCTCAAAAATCTTTGGCGTTGCCATATCCTCATTTCCTTTCAAAATAATAGGGTCTAATATATTAGAGCTGCATTGATTCTAATATATTAGACCGCATTTGTCAAGCGACATTTTATGAATTTTTTTGAAGAATGTAGATTCGTTCTTTTTCCCGATTTGTATGTCTATACGTTTTTCATGATTCCGTTTCAGATGCTTCTGCTGCCTTTCCGTCGGCTTCTTCCGGTATAAACGGCTTGAATCTGGCGATTTTCGCCTCATGCGGATTATCGATATGTGTGCTGCTGTCCTGATGACGGTCATCGTGGCAGTCGCTGTAGCTTCCTCTGGTATCGGTGTGCCGTTTGCGGCCGTTTTTATTCGCCACTGTACGGCCGTCCGGATAACGGAAATAATCATAGTATTCGGTGCGGTCGGTGTGGAATCCGCCCGGTTTATCGGTATGTGACTTGGAATCGCTGTGCGCCCAGCTCTGGAGCCTCGGCCAGAATTCTTTTATGATGGCCGGGCGCTTCTGGGCGGCTTCGGCAAGAAACTCTGTTCTGTCAGGGTCATACAAGCCTGATGACACAACATTCCCGACCTCTCTGCGGATATCCTCATCGCTGCCGGAATCCAGCATCTCCTTCAAAACGGTTTTTCTGCGCTCGCCGGCAGCTTTCTTGATGTCCTCTGAAGCCTGCGGCGCGTTCAAGATACGGGTCAGTTCGCTGACGTCGGTAAGCTTCATGACTTTTTTCTTGGCCGCTCCCTTCATAAAGGGCATCTTGCTTTGCCAGAAGGGCTTCTTTTCCCTGTTTATCACAACGATCACAATTCCCGCCAAAACCAGCAGCGCCCCGCCAATCAGGCGAAACAGCATGGCGCTGTTTGTCCTCAGAATAAAACGGGCAAAGGGAAAGGGGACGGAGAAAAGCATCCGCACCGGCTTCCAAGCCAAAAATACGCCGGCCGCCATTGCTGCCCAGCCCCAGAATCTCATGCCTGAATTTTTCATGATATGTACCTCCTGCTATTTCAAAAGATAAGCTTCCGCTGCTTCTATCAATTCATACGCTCTCTTTTGCAGGTGAGAGCATTCCGGCGGAGCGGTATTGGGATCGGTTTCCTCGCGGTTTCCCCATGCACGGCAGGCGCCTCCGCAGAGGTAACGCAGTTCACAGTCCCTGCATTTTTCGATGGTGTCTACAGTACAGTCCCTCAGCCGGGTAAAGCGTTGCTCTCCCATAATTTTGCCAAGTCCGCTGCGAAACACATTACCGAGGTAGGAGTGTTCCGTCTGCCACGCATAGCAGGGATACGCTTCTCCGTCGGGACGGATATAGATGTTCTGCCCGATACCGCATGACATCATCGGGCGAAAAGGAACACGAAGGATGTCTTCTATCGGTTCATGCTGACTGATGCACTCGCTGAACGGAAGCGTTTCCGCCCGTGCCGCTCTTCCCAGCGGAAGCAGAGGCCGAAAGCGCACCCGCGCCACACCGAGCCTGTTGCCAAGCGCACGGAGACTTTGCCCCGGCGCTCCGTTGATTTTTTCCGCGCTCATCACACAGGCGAGCGAAAGCTCTCCTGATTGGGAAACCTCTTGTGCCAGCGCCGCGTATCTCTCACAGTTGGCACAGACATTCCTGTAGGTTCCCTTGCCGCGGCGTGCGTCGTGGGTTTCCTCATTGCCGTCTACGCTGACAACCACCTGATCAAACGCGGTCATAATGTCCCTGAGCTGATCGTCGGAAAAGCTGCCGGTGAGATTGGTGCGCAGCACAATATTGCTGCCGCGTCCTCTCAGCCTGCGGCACAGCGCAATCAGCTTTTCCCGGTCACGGTGGAAGAGCGGTTCTCCACCCGTTATCACCAGCTGACGGAACCCCAGGGCAAGAGCCTCCTCCCCCAGACGTTCCATGTCGTCTGGCTCCATTTCCGCCGCGTTCTCTCCGGCCAGCGCATAACAATGCGTACACCGCAGGTTGCAGCGGAAGGTGGTGTGAATATAGCAGTTGTTGAAATGAATGCGTTTTCGACGCATGTTGCTTTTCATTTCGGAGAGCATCATCCGTGTGTTTGCAGGATCCGCGCAGAAGCGGCGATCCGTCATCGCCTTCGCCGCTTCATCAGGATCACCGTATTTTCCCAGCATATAGGACGCCAGAATCAATCGCGCGTTTTCCGCAACGGCGGACGGGTGCATCCTTCCGGTCAGAGAAATATACGGACCGTCCCGAAGGAATGGATTTTCATCCTTTTCGGGCGGACGTCGTTTCATGGCGGCAATGTTTTCCACACTGCCCGCTTCCTGCGAAACACGCTCCTGCAAAAAAGCATAAATCCGCTTGTAAGCACCGCACAACGGATCGACAGTACCATCCCCCGCGGAAAGCGCGTTGTAATAGCAGCCTCCCCGGCAGATGTCCAGCCAGACGCATTCGCCGCACTGTTCCGAGACCATTTTCTGACGCTTTTCCAGCTTTTTCCAAGCGTCGCTTTGCGTAAGCTGCTCCATCGAAGGACGGTCAAAGATGCTGCCGTATCGGAACGCCGGCATTCCCGCCATGCGCTGACATCCGGTGATGTCGCCCGTCGGAGAAATGGCCAGGAACATACCGAGGCAGTCACACATGGTGCAGACATGAGGATTCCCCAGAACGACGGCTTTGCAGTAATTATCAAGCGTCGGGACCGAGAAGTATTTGCGGTTGCTGACATACCACGGATACAGACCGATCACGGCGTCAGCGTATTCATCGGCGGAGAGGGAATACGGGTCGCTCTCCCGGTTCATGGACTTTACGGCGGCATGAAGAACGGGATTGAGTCCCCTGTCCCTGAAGAACGTGAGTATTTCACGCGCTTGCGGCAATGTCTGCTTTGTCAGTGTAGCGATGGCGCCCACCTGTATGCCGCACTGTTCTGCTTTTTCGACGGAAGACATCGTGCGGTCATAATACCCTTCTCCCCGGTTGCGGTCACAGACAGACCTGGGGCCGTCCAGACTGGTGCCGACGGATACCCTGTACTTTTTGAAAAGGGAAAGAAACGTCTCATCCAGACGCCAAAGATTGGACTGAACGCTGAAGGAAAGGGGAAGACCGCCGGGCGAACGGCTCAGCCCTTCCAGCAGCGTTTCCCATACCCCGACAGGCGCCAGCAGCGGTTCGCCGCCGTGAAAGATGACGGATATTTGCGTCATGCAGAGTTCCTGCGCGATACGGTGTATGAAATGCACGGTTTCTTCGGCGGTTTCCTGATTCATCACCGCTCCCGCGTGAGGTCCGAAACAGTATTTGCAGCTTGCCTGACACGACGAAGACGGAACAATCATAAACGTCGGATTCAATAATCATGCCACCTCCCTTTCCTCTTAATGACAGGGCAAATCCCCCCTGTCATGATGCCGTTTCATAATGGTATTGTATCAAACTACAATTAATCCGTCAAGTCCATTAAAGATATTTTATATAATATTATCAATCAAAACTGTTCTCCATTCATCTGCGGGGGTTGTAAAGCAAAGCAGACAGCACCATTCTGCCTCGCGGCCGAGCGTTTTTCCTGACCGGAAAAAAATGCTAATTGAACAAAAGTTAATTATTCAGGGTGGCAATGTACATCTCACAGGAGAAATTGTCGCACCCGAACGCATCGAATATTTCCGTGACGGTTTTCTTCTGCCCCGGCCTGAGTACCGGAAGATCATGGCTGACTTCCCGGTTGATGATAAAACCTCCGAAGGAATCCGGACGTATCAGTCCGAGCTGCATGGCAAAATCAGTGTTGTTTTTCCACATACATTCGCTGTGATTCCACGCCTCATAATCGCTTTGGAGCAAAGTCCCTTTCGCAAGGCAGCGGCGCAGGTTTTCGGCAAGCCGCTTGTCTCTGACAGAACTGGATGAGTTGGCAAGGATATCCAATTGCTCATAAACGCGTTCTGAATACATATCGTTTCTCTCATAATTGTCACCATGCCCCGGAATGTCGTCTTCCGCAAAATATTCCGGATTGTCATTCGGATTGACAAGCATACGATAGGTATAGGCGCTGCTCTCCTGCTTTTCCAGCACGCCGAGCATGGTGAGCTGACGAAGCAGAACATAGGTCTTGTCCTTTGTGCGTCGCATGACCGTCATTGCCATCTCCGTACTGAACTGTTCATCGTGGTAACTCTCATACAAAGCATTTACAGCCGTTCTCTGAAGGGCTGTGAGCGGAGGCAGTATTTCAGGAATGGCTCTGTTGATCCGGTACATTCCGTTACTCAGCTTGGTAAGGATGCCCA
>JAFRXY010000052.1 GCA_017441385.1 Clostridia bacterium
CTGGCTCAACGACGAAATCAAAGCACTCGGCAATGAAAACTTCTTCCACGCGGATTACGACGCAACCCTTGCCTCCGTTTACGGCGCGGCAGCCAATCCTGACAGCCTTGTTGTCGAAGGCGGCGTGGTTGACTGAGCCGGTAAAATAATATAACAGCATTTGAACAGTAATGGAACCACCTCCGTTGAAACGTCATGCCGGCGTTTCTGCGAAGGTGGTTTTGTTGCTTTTGGTAGAAGAAAGAAAAACGATCTTCCGAACCGTTTTTCTTTCTCTGCAAGCAGCTTTTTGTCTTGACTTATGCGCTCTTCTGTGATAATTGTTGTTGCGAAAGGTCAGGTGAACGAAACAACATGAAAATCATAGAAGATCTGTACTACGGACGCATATCGCCCTACGAGATGAGCATATCAGCCACACCGGAATACCAGAAGCTGAAAGCTCTCGCGGACAGGAACGAGGATTTATTGAGAGAATCGCTCTCCGATGAGCAGAAGGAACTGTTGGAGAAGCTCATAGAAACCGTGACGGATATATCGTCCATCTCCGAACGTGATATGTTCATCAATGGATTCAGGCTTGGCATAAAGCTGATGATTGATGTAATGCAGGACGAATAATCGCCCCTGTTACCCCCACGTGTGGCACTAAGAGCGATTGAATCCGATCAGTCGTAAAAGTATCCATCTATCCCAAAACGGCTTAAATTGGGCGATTTGAGCCGTTTTTGGGGTTCGATTGACAGGAGTACTATTTTTCTTGTGCCAGCCGTATTGTGTCTTGAAGCGAATACCGACATACCCCATAGCACTGCCTTTGCTTCACGATAATGCTGTCGGGAACTCTGTTCCACCATTTTCGGCTGAAATTGGTGTTTCCGAAATAGGCGTCGAAATTGGTGACGGGCAGGACAACCCACTCGTTGTCGTCCTGTTTGTTGGCGTAATAGTATCTGACGAGCAGTTCCACCACCTCCGTGGGAACGTCCTCCGGCGTTTCCGCGGAGATGATTTGTTTTACGGCAGAAGAAAGAAGAATGTCCCTGTCGCGCAGCCGACACTGTTCCTTTGCATCGGCAAGAATGTCGTCAAAACGAAGTACCCACGCGCCTCTTGTCGTGAGCGAGAAAATCGGGGTCTGAAATTGCAGCACCTTGTTTCTCCAAGCGTCGTTGAAGCCACGCGACAGCTTCTTGCAATGTTCATGCGCGGGTTTGCTAGTCATATCGGAATTCGCCTTTACGAAATCGCAGATGCCGTGAACATGGCGGCAGAACCAGCCTGCGCCCTGTTCGTCCACCAATTCGGGGAATTCCCCGTGTAAATCGGAAAATTGAGTCTGATACTGCCAGTCCTCTTTCGGGCTGGCTTTTTTGCTGTCCGGCACGCTGCACCATGCCCGAAGCGCACGGGCGGCGCGTTCGATATCAGGTTCCTCGCCATGCCACATATAGCCTCTTGCCACGATGGTCAGCACCCTCGACAGACCCTCAAAATCCAGCAGCATATCAAATGTGAACCGTCCCATATACGCTGTGTCTCGCTTGTTCTGTGCCGAATATATGGGCTGTTCCGTATAGGCGAGAAATTCCTCACGCTCATTGATCACGACGCTTCACCCCCAAAACGGTGTGTTCTACCTTGTCCGGCAGCAAATCCCACAGCAGATTCCGCTTGCCGATTGCCACCACATACTGCACCGCAAGCCTCGGTCTGACGATCTTGTCAAGACGGCTCCGGCAGACCTTCGCCACCGCTTCCCGATAGCTCAGGGAAAAGGGTTTGTGCAGATATGCCTTCATCATCTCGGTAAACGCCTCTGAGTCTGTCCTGCGGAACAGCTTCTTGCGCTCCTCGGCGTTGTTCTCATCGTCAATGTCGCAGATCAGATCGCCCAATATCCGATAACCGCCAAATCTGAAATCGGACAGTAAATCATAATATTCCCCGTATTCGGGCAGGAAGTCACTCAAAAAATCCAGCCGTTCTTCCTTGTCCATCATGTGCCACTGCCGTTCTGTTATTTCACGGCGGATATCGGACACACGCTTGGGATGCAGTTCCGAAAATACGGCGTACAGGGTATCGGAATCAAATACTTCCTCTTGTCCGCGGGAGTATAATATCCGCTCGATGTCGTTCTGTTTGGCCTTGTGCTTAATCGGTGCGCGACAGGCGCGGATTCTGGAAAGACACGCCTCGTAATCCTTCAACAACGCGGTGACGGCTGCGAGAATATTCTGGTCAAGCTTGTCTTTCCAGTCGGGATTGACAGCAAAGGCAAAAAGCTCGCTGTCTTTGGCGGGCTTGGGCTTTAATTTCGGTGTGTGCTGTCTGAGCATTTCCGCAAGGTATGGCAATCGC
>JAFRXY010000053.1 GCA_017441385.1 Clostridia bacterium
GAGTTTAAAACTATTTCATCAAACTGCTCTGTTGAAAAAAGAAAAGATAGTACTAGGTTGCAGATGTGTTCTCTTTCTTTAGGTTAGTGCATATGGGGCTCTGCCCTCACCCTCCCGCAAGGGCGCTGCCCTTGACCCGCCAGGGAACCAGTCCCCTGGACCCCGCGCTCGCGTTCGCTCGCTAGTTATGGCGCTGCGTTTGCTTTTTTCTTCTATTAATTGACTCCCAGCTTGTCGCTGATTTCGTCAATCTTCAGTTCCAGCAGCTTGGAAACGCCGTCCTGCTGCATCGTCACGCCGTAAATCATGTTGGCGACCTCCATCGTGCCGCGTCGGTGGGTAATAATGATGTACTGCGTGGAATCGCTCATTCTCCGGCAGTATTCCGCGATGTTATCGACATTCCGCTCGTCCAGCGCCGAGTCGATCTCGTCCAAAATACAGAAGGGCGAAGGATTCACCTTCATGATGGCAAAATAAATGGCAACCGCGATGACCGTCTTTTCGCCGCCGCTGAAAAGGTCAATGTTCTTGATGGTCTTTCCGGGCGGCTGAGCGTGAATCTCAATGCCGCAATTCAGCACGTCGTTCCGGTCGGTCAGTTCCAGATAGCCGCTGCCGCCCCCGAACAGCTCGGTGAAAATCACCTTGAAGTGCCGGTTGATCTCGTCGAATTTCAGGACGAAAAGCTCCTTCATCTGCTGGGTCAGGGTTTCAATCAGCTTGTTGAGTTCCGCTTTGGATTTCTGCACGTCGGTGATCTGGGTCTTGTACATGGTGTATTTCTCGAATACTTCCTTGTATTCCTCGATTGCCCCTAAATTGACCGGCTCCAATCGCTTCATCTGTCCGCGCAGTTCCTTGACCTTCTTCTCGGAATCCCGCAGATTCTCCGCCGGCTCGAATTGCTCCTGCGCTTCCCGGCGGGTGAGATTGTATTCTTCAAACAGCTTCTGAATGATGAGGTCGTATTCTTTCTGGGCGGCCGCGCGGCGTTCTTCCAATCGTGTGAGTTCGCCGGTGATCTTCTCCCTGTCGGCGGACTTCTCTTTGGAAAGGGTGCGGAGGTCGTGAATCTCCTTCTCCGCCTGTTCCCGCTGCATGGCAAGCTCTGCCATACCATCCTTGGAAGCGGCTGCTTCGGCGCGGTTGCTTTCGGCGGTCTCCCGCATCTGCTTGGCGGTCGCGGTGGTTTCGGCATTGAGGGCTTCTAACTCGGCAATCTCGCCCTTCATGCCTTCCACCCGCTGCGCCTGCTGCTCTCTTCGGCTTTCCGCCTCGCGGATGGAATTCTCCGCCGCTTCCACGTCCTTGGAAAGCGACATGACCGTCATGCCGGTGTCGCTGAGCTTCGCGGAAATTTCCTCCCGCTTGCGGGCGGTTTCGGCGCGGATGTTGCCCACGCCGGCAATCTCCTGCTCGATGGCGGCGAGCTGTTCGCCCAGATCAAAAACGGTCTTCTGCGCCGACTGGATCTTTTGGGCGAGGGCGTCGGTGCGCTCTCCCGCGCTGCCGCGTTCGTCCGAAAGGCGTTCCACTTCAAGAGTCAGGGCTTCAATGTTCGCCGACACGTTCTTGAGGTCGGTTTCAAAGCGCACCTTGTCGTTGCCGACAATCGTGCGCTTTTCGTTATTCTCCCGCATCTGCGCCTTGACGTCGGCCGCCTGCTGCTCCAGCTCGGTGAATTTCTTTTTCAGTCTGCGGCTGCTTTCCATGCAGTCGGCGGCTTTCTTCCGGAGGGCTTCGATATCCCCCTTGCGGGCCAGAAGACCGGCGTTCTTGGCAAGCGAACCGCCGGTGAGGGAACCGCCCGCGTTGATGACCTGCCCGTCAAGGGTGACAATGCGGAAACGGTAGCCGTATCGCCGCGCCATATTCACCGCGTTGTCGATATTGTCCACAATGCAGATTTTGCCCAGCGCGTTGGAAATGATGTTGGTATATTTTTTGTCGTATGTCACCAGTCCGGAAGCGATGCCGATATAGCCTTCGCAGCCTTCCAGACCGCTCTCGGTGAATTTCGCCGGTTTGATGGTGGTCAGCGGAAGGAAGGTGGCGCGTCCCGCCTTGCTCTGTTTGAGCTGGGCAATGGCGCGTTTCGCGTCGTCCTCGTTGTCCACGACGATATTCTGCATGTTGCCGCCGAGGGCGATTTCAATGGCGGTGGCGTACTCGTTCGGCACGTCGATCAGGCGGGACACCGGCCCGTGAATGCCCTGCAAGGTGCCGTTTTCCGCCATTTTCATGACCGAACGGACGCTGCCGGCGTAGCCTTCCATGCTCTTTTCCAGATCTTCCAGAATGCGCGCCTTGCGCTCGTGCCCCTTCGCGTCCAGTTCCTCGTTCTCGCTGTCCCGCCTGACCTGCGCTCCCTGCTGACGGAGCAATTGCAGCTTTTCGCCCAGTTTGGCGTTGTCCCTGTCCAGCTCCGCGACGCGTTCCTCCGCGCCCTGAATGGCTTCTTTGGTGAGCGTTTCGCTCTCGGTCAGTTTCTCAATGTCGCTCTGACGGCGTTCGATCTCGCTGTCGACATTCTCCATGCGGGCGGAAATTTCATTCATCTGGGACTGCGCGGATGCCATTTCCACCTGCGCCGATGAAATGCCGCCCGTGATTTCTGTGCGTCGGGTCATCAGCCCGCTGATCTTCTCGTTGAATTCGCTGTCGTCGGTGCGAAGCCCTTCGAGCTGCTCCCGGAGCTGCGCGGCAAGGGTTTCTTTTTCCGCGAGAATTTGCTGCTTGGCGGCAATCTCCTGCCGCTTCTGCTCCATTTCGCGGGAGATGAGGTCGCCGCTGCGTCCGTATTCCTCGATATCGGCTTTCAGGCGTTCGATCTGCTGGGTACGGTGGGCAATGTCGTTCTCCAGAACGGCCGCCTCGCCGTCGATTCTCGCGGCGGCTTCTTCCAGCTCGGCGGAACGGCGCATCATCCCGTCGCGCCTGGCGGCAAGCTCGTTGCTGTACTGGAATTTGGCTTCTATTTCCGCTTCGGTCTTTTCGATTTCCTTGTCGATCTGCTCCTGCTGGGAACGGGCAAGAGTCTCCTTGTAGTCCCAGTCGCGGAGCTGTGCGCCGGATTTGTCGAGGGTGGCGAGCCACAGGCCGATTTCAATTTGCTTCTTCTGCTCCATCAGCTCCATGTACTTCTTCGCCTTTTCGGATTCCTTCCGAAGCGGCTCCACGCGGCCTTCCAGCTCCGACATGATCGCGTCGAGGTGCACCAGATTGTCCTCGGCGCGGGCGAGATTGCGTTCCGCTTCCTGCTTGCGGTAACGGTACTTGGAAATGCCGGCGGCTTCCTCAAAGATATTGCGGCGTTCCTCCGAACGGACGTTGACCACGTCGGCGACCTTGCCCTGACCGATGATGGAATAGCCGTCGCGGCCCATGCCGGTGTCCATGAAAAGCTCGTTGATATCCTTCAGACGGACCGCCTTGCCGTTGATCCTGTATTCGCTGTCGCCGGAACGGTAATACCGGCGGGTGACGGCGACCTCGTCGCTGTCGAAGTCAAGGGCACGGTCGGTGTTGTCGATGGTCAGCACCACCTCCGCGAAGCCCAGCGCCTTGCGCTGGGCCGTGCCGCCGAAGATGACGTCCTCCATGGATTTGATGCGGAGAATTCTGGTCGCCTGTTCGCCGAGAACCCAGCGCACAGCGTCGCTGATATTGCTCTTGCCGCTGCCGTTGGGGCCGACCGCCGCCGTGATTCCCGGAACAAAGCTCATTTTCACCTTATCCGGGAAGGATTTAAAACCCATGATGTCAAGCGATTTTAAATGCATTGTTTCGCTCCTTACAGCTTTATTTCCATAAATCTGCGGTAAGTTCTGAATCCCATATCTTCATAGAAGCGCAGCGCGACCCGGTTGAATTCCCACACGTCCAGCTCGACGGTGTCGACGCCCTTTTCCGCGGCGTATTGCTTGATGAATTCCATCAGCGCCCTGCCGGTTCCCTGCCGCCGGTGTGCTTTGTCCACGCCGAATTCGGTCACTCTGAGGTATTTGCGTGCCTTGTTGTAGGGGGAACGGGGCTTTTGGATGATTTCAATCGAGGCAAACCCGCAGATAACGCCGCCCCTTTTGGCGACGACCACCTTGGAATGTTCGGCTCCGAAAAAATCATAGATATGCTGTGCCAGTTTTTTTCCGAATTTTTGGCGGAAGATGTCGGGTCTGCCGTTCGCGTGAAGCTTATGCACCTGCTTGCGAAGGGCGTTGACTTCCTCCAGCTCGCTCTTTTTGGCGAAGCGGATTTTCATTGGCTTTTTGATGGGTTTTATTTTGCTCATGAGTCTGTTCATTCTCCTTGATGAAAAATTTCAATATACTGCGGCGGCACTTCCCCGATCTGCCACACGCCGTTGTCCGAAATCATAAAGTCATAGCCGTCCGCCGCCATCTGCGCGGCATGGATTCTCAGCACGACCGGCTGATCGGGCTTGCTGTGGCGGTACCCCACCTTCACTGCCGTTTCGTAATCGGGTGAAAGATGGACAAACTGGCGGCTGCGGGGGAGCAGGCCTTTGTCCATGATGCTGTTCATGAACTTCCACGCGGTGCCGTGATAGAGAAATTCCGGCGGCTGCCGGTGCTCCATCTCGATCACCACGTCGATGGAATGTCCCTGATTGGCGCGGATTCTGGTGCCATCAGGATTGAAGCTGTACCGCCCCTTGTTATCCGTCGCGACAATTATCTCCAGAAGCGGGCGGTCTATGTGAAATTTGCCCTTGGCGTTAATGCCTTGTATCAGTTCATTTACATCCGCCCAGCCGCCGTTTTTTTCTATTTTAATGCCGATGATCTCCGGACGGTGCCGGAGAATCAGGCTGATGAATCGGCTCAATCTTACATGTTCTTGTGTTGTGTCTTTCTGTTCCGTCAATGTCATCTTCCCCCTTTATGATGACCTTCCAACCTTCTTGCGCGAGACGGGCAATATTGCGCTTTTTCTGTCCGGTGGCTTTGGAAAGATCCGATTTCGGAACGTAGACGGTAAAATCCCCTCCGTCCGGGTACTGCTCCCGAAGCGTTTCTTTGATCAGATTGTAATACAAAATACCCTCGCACAGCTCCCGGAAGGCGGGGTGATAGGCGCCGCCGACCATGCTGCCTTCCACGCCGTCGGAGGCGTGAAGTCCCAGCTTGATGACCTTGATACGCTTCTGCTCAAAGAACCGGAGCAACTGGGCGCAGAGCTTCGCCGCGTCCTCGTACCCCTGCGGATAATACTCCCCGGAACGCATTTTTTCGGCAAGCTCCGTGCCTTCCAGCACCACCGTCGGATAAATTCTGACAGTATCGGGACGCAGCGCGGCGATCTGGCGGGCGGTGTATCTCGCGCCGACATTGTCGTCGCCGTAGAGTCCCGTCATCATCTGCAAACCGAGAGAAAAGCCGTATTCTTTGATTAACCGGGAAGCGTCGATCACGTCCTGCGCCGTGTGCCCGCGGCGGTTCATTTCCAGCACTTCATCCCGCATGGACTGCGCTCCCAGTTCAATGGAAGTCACGCCGTACTGTTTCAGTATGGTCAATATTTCGCCGTCAATCGCGTCGGGACGGGTGGAAATCCGGATGCCGGCCACCTTGCCGCTGACAATAAATTGATTGGCCGCTTCGAGCAATTGTATCATGTAGCGCCGGTCGATGGCGGTAAAGCTGCCGCCGAAGAAGGCGATTTCCGCGTTTGCGCCGTCAAAATCCGGGGAAGACAAGGCGATATTGACCGCCTTCCGCACGTCCTTGGCGGTGGGCTGGGCTGCCGTGCCGGAGATGGTGCGCTGGTTGCAGAAGGCGCACCGGTGGGGGCAGCCGTTGTGCGGAATGAAGATGGATATGTTGGAATGTCTGCCTGCTTTCTGCGCCATATCAGTAACCCATCAGTTTGAGCGCTTCATGGGCGGCATTCTGTTCGGCTTCTTTCTTGCTTCTGCCGCCGCCTTTGCCGATGACGTTGCTGTTGAGATGTACTTCCACCACGAAATGCTTGTTATGATCGGGTCCGCTTTCCCCGACAAGGACATAACTCAGACGTTCCTCGGCGTTCTGCTGAATGATCTCCTGCAGCATGGTCTTGTAATCCTTGCTGCGGTAAAGGTTGGGATGCTCCAGCTCTTCCAGAATAAAGCCCATGACGAATGTCCGCGCCTGTTCCATGCCGCCGTCGAGGAAGATCGCCGCGATCAGCGCTTCAAAAGCGTCGGCTAAGATGGAAGGGCGTTTGTCGCCGCCGGAATGGCGTTCGCCACGACCGAACATGAGGTAATCGCCGAGCTGAATCTTCTTGGCAAAACCGCAGAGGGTCGACTCGCAGACAAGCGAGGAACGCAGCTTGGTCAGGTCACCCTCCTGCTTGCTGCGGAACTTAGCATAAAGGTGCTCCGACACCACTATGCTAAGCACCGCATCGCCCAAAAACTCCAGACGCTCGTTGCTCTGCAGATGCTTTCCTTCGTTGGCATAGGACGAATGTGTCAGCGCTGTCAGCAGATATTTCTTATTGTTAAAATGATAGCCTATTGTGTCCTCCAGATAGGACGGGTCAAGGCTTGTGTTTTCTGACATTTATTAATTCTTCCTTTCATAAAGTATTATTTCGTGACCCTGCATATAAATTCTTCAACAATGCCAAGCACCTGACTGGTCCAGAATTCCCTGCCGCCGTGGTGCGCTCCAATTACCCGATAAAAAACCGCGTCCTTGCCGGATTTCTTCAGCGTGTAGAACAATTCGCAGCTTTGTTCAAACGGGACAAGCTCGTCATTGGTGCCGTGGAAAATGAGTATCGGCGGAATATCTCTTTCCCGTGACACATACGTTGTCACGGCGGCGGCACGGGCAAGATCGGGACAATCCAGCACATTCACACCTCCCAGCTCCATGCCTTCCGGACTGTCAGGCATATAATGATTCTGAGAGGAAGGCTGATCATTCATCGAGGTGAAATTGACAGGGCCGTAAAGGTCAATCACGCCCCTGACCGATGAATCAATTTCACCGTCAGGCTCTTCCAGTTCGTTAATGCCACAGGTAAAAGCCGCCATCATCGCGGTATGTCCCCCGGAGGAGTCCCCCATCACAACGATTTTTTCAGCGTCAATGCCGTACTCGGCGGCGTGACGCTTCATAAAACAGATTCCCGCCTTTGCGTCAAGCGTCTGGGACGGGAACGCCGCAACCTCGGAGCCGCGATATTGCAGCGCCGCCACGGCAAATCCCATTTGCGCCAGATAGGCAAGCTGCGGCAGGCGTTCCTTGACATTCTGCCAATGGAACGCCGAGCCGGGAATGTAGACGATTAACGGGCGGTCGGTTCTTCCGTCAATGGGAAGAATGATCTGTAAACAGAGCCTTGCTTCGGGACGCTCACAATAAACCACATCTTCGATATAGCTTAATTCGTAATTGTCGCAGACCGGCTGCATGGTGATCATGCCTTCAACAGCAGCATTGCTCATGGGAAAGCCTTCCCTCGATACATTCAATACGGACATATTCCCGCACCGCCCTTTTAAAATAAATTCAGTCTTCTTTCTTTTCGCCTTCGGTTTCGGCTGAGCCGCTGATGTCCTCGGCTATCTTGCCAATCACATCGCTTGACACAAATTCACGCACCAGTTTGACCGCGTTGCAGACGGTAATGGCCTTGCTGCTGCCGTGCGCCTTGAATACCGGCTTTTTCACGCCGAGGAAGGGGGCGCCGCCGTATTCGTTGTGATCCATGGATTTCTTGATGTCGTTGAGATCTTTCAGCATAACCGCCGCGCCCAGCTTGTTGAAAATATTCTTCTTGAATACGCTCTTGAATTTGCCGGACAGCATGGAAGCCACGCCTTCGTAGGTTTTGAGGATGATATTGCCGGTGAAGCCGTCCGCCACCAGCACATCCACGCCGCCGTCGGCTATTTCTCTGGTTTCAAAATTGCCGATGAAGTTGAGGTTCGGCTCGTCTTTCAGAAGCGCGTAGGTTTCCTTGCGAAGCTCGTCGCCCTTGGTTTCCTCGGTGCCGATGTTGGCAAGACCGACGCGGGGATTCTCCACACCCAGCACGTTCTTCATGTAGACCGAACCCATATGGGCAAACTGCACCAGCATTTCGGGGCGGCAGTCGGCATTCGCGCCGCAGTCGATGAGCATGAATTTTCCGTCGGCATTGGGCATGACCGGCGCGAGAGCCGGACGCTTGACGCCCTTAATGCGCTTGACAATGAGTGTCGCGCCGGTGAGCATGGCGCCGGTGCTGCCTGCGCTGATCATCGCGTCGCCGCCGCCGTCGGCCAGCAGGCGGAGTCCCACCGCCATCGAGCTGTTTTTCTTGGACTTCATCAGCTCGGTCGGGTGGTCGCTCATTTCGATCACGTCGGGAGCATGCACGATCTCGATGCGTTCGAGCGAGATTTGTTCGTTTTCCGCGACCTCTTTGATTTTTTCCTCATCGCCGGTCAGAATGATCTCCACATCGTCGAATTTTTCGACCGCCATGGCGCAGCCCTTGATGATTTCCAGCGGCGCGTTGTCACCGCCGAACGCGTCAACTATGATTTTCATTTTCTTCACCGTAATCCTTTCACCGTTTTTTTCATTTGTAATAAAAGAAATTATAAAAATTTTTCCATCTTCACATGCTCGATGCCCGCGTCCGTGAACACGCCGGAAACCACGGTATAGCCGCATTTTTCATAGAACGGCACGGCGCGGCACTGTGCGCCCATTTCAATTTTGATAAAATTCCCGGCGCGGCAGATATCCTCCACCTTTGCCAGCATGAACCGGCCTAGTCCGGCTTTCCGGAATTCCGGCAGCACGCAGAAGCGCTGGAGCTTGGCGATTCCGCTGCCCCTGTCCATGACGCGGCAGGCGCCGGCCGGAACGGAATCAACAGAAGCATAAAAATGCCTGCAATTGCAGCCGAGAAAGTCCAACCCGTCGATTTCCAGCCCTTCCTCCACGCCTTGCTCGTCTATGAATACCCTGCGGCGTATGGATTTGCATATTTCCAGCCCGGACGAATGATTCACAGATACAAGCTCATAAACCGGCATACCGGCACCCTCCTTCCGACAATCCATATATTCAGCGCACAGCGCTCATTTATTTTTCATTATTCAGTATTCAATATTCATTTAGCGAGCGAACGGACGTGAGAGAGCGCTTCCAGCGCTCTCTCGCTCAGCGCCGCGTACCTTTCCCGCTTGTCCCTTATTTTCGGCTCGATGGGGGGGAGAATGCCGAAATTCGCCCCCATGGGCTGAAAGTCCTTGGTGTCGCGGTTGCAGATGTGCCGCTGCAACGCGCCCAGCATGGTGACTTCCGGCAGAATCAGACGTTCCTCGCCACGAAGGGTGCGCACGGCGTTAATGCCGCAGAGCAATCCCGAACCCGCCGACTCCATATACCCTTCTACGCCGGTAATCTGTCCGGCAAAGAAGATATCCGGGTGGGCTATCATGGAATAATCGCCGTTCAGGAGCCTGGGGGAATTCAGAAATGTATTGCGGTGCATCACGCCGTACCGCACGAATTCCGCGTTTTGCAGCGCCGGAACCATGCCGAAGACCCGCTTCTGTTCGCCGAATTTCAGATTGGTCTGGAATCCGACGAGGTTGTAAAGCGTACCTTCGCGGTTTTCCTTGCGCAGCTGGAGATTGGCCCACGGCCGGTGTCCCGTGTTGGGGTCGGTCAGTCCCACCGGCTTCATCGGGCCGTAGCGGATTGCGTCCTTCCCTCGGGAAGCCAGAATTTCGATCGGCATGCAGCCCTCGTAGACCTTCACGCCCTGTTCTTCAAACTCATGAAGCGGAGCGCGTTCGGCGTTCACCAGCGCTTCCTGAAATGCCTCATATTCCGCTTTATTCAGCGGACAGTTGATGTAATCTTCGTCCCCTCTGTCGTAGCGGGAGGCGGCAAAGGCATGGGACATGTCGATGCTCTCAGCGGTGACAATCGGCGCGGCAGCGTCGTGGAAATTGAGAAATTCCTCACCGCAGAGTTCGCCGATGGCCTTGGAAAGCGGCTCGCTGGTCAGCGGCCCTGTTGCGATGATTACCACCTCGTCCCGCGGAATTTCCGTCAGCTCCTGCTCGACGACCTCGATATTCGGGTGACTGCGGATGGCCTGCGTGACCATGGCGGCAAAGAGATTCCTGTCCACGGCAAGTGCGCCGCCAGCCGGAACGCTGCATTGGTCGGCGACCCTGAGCAAAAGCGAACCCAGCCTGCGCATTTCCTCCTTCATCAGACCGGCGGCGGAATCGAGCCGCGCGGCTTTGAGGGAATTGGAGCAGATCAGCTCGGCAAAGTCGGGATTCTTGTGGGCGGGCGTGAATTTCTTGGGCTTCATTTCATAGAGCCTGACCTTCACGCCGCTCTCCGCACAGTGCCACGCCGCTTCACAACCGGCCAGTCCCGCGCCGGCTACCGTTACGCCGCCGCTCATTGCGCCTTCTCTCCATTTTCATCTATATTGACGCTGTAACCGCAATCCTTCTCGGCGCAATACAGCTTGTTGACCTTCTTGGTCTGTTTTTTGTAAAGGATTTTTCCGCACTGGGGGCATTTTTCCCGGGTCGGCTCATCCCATGAAACAAAATCGCACTCCGGATAGTTGGAGCAGCCGTAGAAGACCTTGCCGCGCTTGGTTTTCTTGACGACGACCTTGCCGCCGCACTTGGGGCAGTCGGCGTCTGTTTCGACCACGATCTTCTTGATGTTGCGGCACTCGGGGAAGCCGGGGCAGGCGATGAATTTGCCGTAACGCCCCGTCTTGATGACCATCTTCCGGCCGCACTTCTCGCAGACGATGTCGGTTTCCTCGTCGGGAATCTTCATGTCGATGCCTTCCATCGCCTTCTTGACGTCGGCGAGATTCTTCTCGAAATCGCCGTAGAATTCGCCCAGCGTTTCGACCCATTCCTTTGATCCGTCGGCGATGTTGTCGAGATTGCGCTCCATGCCGGCGGTGAATTTGAGATTGACGATCTTGGAGAAGCGCTCTTTGAGCAGCTTGTTGACCAGTTCGCCCAGCTCGGTGGGCACCAGCGACTTGCCGTCGCGGGCGACGTATTCCCTTCCCACCACGGTGGTGATGATGGTGGCGTAGGTGGAAGGACGGCCGATGCCGTTTTCTTCCAGCGCCTTGATGAGCGTCGCTTCGGTATATCTCGCCGGCGGCTGGGTGAAGTGCTGGATACCGCTCAGTTCCTTGACTTTGAGCGGCATGCCTTCTTCGAGGGGAGGAAGGGCGCTGCCGTCTTCTTCTTCCTCATCCTTGCTTTCTTCATACAGCACCGTGTAGCCGTCGAATTTGACGGTGTAGCCGGAGGCCTTGAAGATATACCGGCCGCCCAGAATATCGACGCTGACGGTGTTGTGGACGCACTGCGCCATCAGGCTGGCGGTGAAGCGCGACCAGATCAGCTTGTAGAGCTTGTACTGGTCGGAGGTCAGGCTGTCCTTGATGCTGTCGGGATCAAGGGAAGGCATGGTGGGACGGATGGCTTCGTGACCGTCCTGCGCGCCGGCTTTGGTCTTGAAATTGTAGGGCTTGGCGGGAAGGTATTTTTCTCCCCAGCGGTTGCGGATGTACTCGGTGCCTTCCTTCCTCGCGTCGTCGGAAATTCTCAGCGAGTCGGTTCTCATGTAGGTGATAATACCCACCGCGCCCATGCCGGCGACTTCCACGCCCTCGTAAAGCTCCTGCGCCACCTTCATGGTGCGGCGGCTCTGGAAGTTCAGCTTGCGGCTGGCTTCCTGCTGGAGCGTGGAAGTAATAAACGGCGGCGCGGGGGTCTTTTTGCGGGTGCCCTTCTTGATGGAGTCCACCTTGAATTCCGCCCCGTCCAGCTCGGCGAGAATGGAATCGGCCTGCGCCTTGTCGGTGATCCGGAGTTTTTCCTCCTCGCCGGCCAGACCGTGCAGCTTGGCCGGGAACGCCTTCCGGCCGGCTTTCGGAATGAATTTGCCCTCGATCGTCCAGTATTCCTCCGGAACGAAGGCGCGGATTTCTTCCTCCCTGTCGCAGATGACCCGCACGGCGACCGACTGCACGCGTCCCGCCGAAAGTCCGCGCCGGATCTTCTGCGAAACGAAGGGACTGAGCCGGTAGCCTACTATTCTGTCGAGCAGACGGCGGCACTGCTGGGCGTTGACCAGCTTCATGTCGATGGTTCTGGGACTTTTGATGCCGCTCTGCACGGTGTTCTTTGTAATCTCGTTGAATGTGACGCGATTGCGTTCGTTCGGGTCAAGTCCCAGAATGTAGGCAAGGTGCCACGAAATCGCTTCTCCCTCGCGGTCAGGGTCGGTCGCGAGATAGACAAAGTCGCTTTTCTCCGCCGCGCTTTTGATTTTGTCCACGAGTTCCTCTTTGCCCTTGATGATCTCGTACTTGGGTTTGAAGTCGTGCTTGACGTCCACGCCCAGCCTGCTTTTGGGCAGGTCGCGCACATGCCCCATGGAAGCGATCACATCGTAGCCGGAGCCGAGGTATTTCTTGATGGTCTTGGCCTTGGCGGGTGACTCGACGATAACTAGCTTAGACAAATTATATCATGCCTTTCGATAATATCTTGAAAATAATCAGCCTTTGGAATATTTATTTCCGGGCAGCGCTCTGACCGCGCCGTAAAGTTCCAGCTCGGTAATGCCGCCTGAAAGCTCGGAGGAATCCATTTCCAGTTCCCTCATAAGATCCTGAAAATGCTTGGGTGCCGCCGAGAGTGCATTCCACACCCTCTGAGCGCTTTCGGACATGCCTACAGGAGGCGCGGGCGGACTGTCGGGCAGCGTTGTTTCCGGAAGAGGTGCTGCCTTCCGGTTCTTTCCGGATTTCTCCGCCGCAGGCTTTTTGGGTAAATCCTCCGGCGGAATGCCGTATTTTGCCCCGATGGCTTCATTATCCCATTTGGGGCGGACATGTTTCTCGTAAACCCGGGAATTGCCGTCCCCCAGATTGTTTGACACAATGCGGTGAGGGAACTTCCCAATGTATTCATCCAGCACGTCGGCCGCCGATTCGATGGGGACAGCGCCGTCGATGATCAGGCGGTTGGTGCCCTTGGAGAAATAGCTGTTGAGCTGTCCCGGTACGGAAAAGATATCCTTGCCCTGCTCCAGCGCGAGATTGGCGGTAATGAGCGAACCGCTTTTCGCGCCGGCTTCCACCACGATGACTCCCAGCGACAGCCCGGAAATCAGCCTGTTGCGTATCGGAAAATGGAAGCCCAGCGGCGGCGCACCCGGAGGAAATTCCGAAATGAGCGCTCCGCTTGTGGAGATGATCCTGCGAAGCCCCTCGTTTTCCATATTGTAGCGGGTGTTGATACCGCATCCCAGCACGGCGATGGTCTTTCCGCCGGACAGAAGCGCACCCTGATGAGACGCCGTGTCGATGCCTCTGGCGCATCCGCTGATGATGACGGCACCGCAGGCCGCGAGATCCTTTGCTATGTCGGTCGCGACGGTATATCCGTAGCGGCTTGCTCTGCGTGTGCCGACCATGGCGATACATACCTCGTCGTCAATGTCGGGCAGTGTGCCGCAGATATACAGGGCGGCGGGATAGTCGGGAAGGTTGCGCAGTCGGGTCGGATATTCCTCATCGTCGGGCGTTAGAATGGAATAACCCAGCCGCCGACAGGCCTCGCAGATTTCGGCTGCCATGTCCAGCGTAGTATTGAAAAATTTCGTCAGTTCCTTTGGCACCAGCAGGCCGCTGAGCAAGAGTTCCTGCTCGTCGGCTTCATACACCGCCTTGCAGGAGCCGAAGTATTCCAGAAGCGGAGGAACCTTCCGGCTGCCTTCGCCGAGAGCCTGCTGAAGCCACACGCCGTAAATGTCATTTTCACCCATTCTTTGGATACACCTCCCCGGCGGACTTTTTTCCAAAATACAATTACTATATAGTATATCGCTTTATTTCGGTGAATTTATAAACTTTTTATTAACAAAAGAAGTTCTATCTATATCTTCTTATCATTTCCCACATGAGAATTGCGGCGGCGGTCGCGGCATTGAGCGATTCCGCGCGGCCGTTCATGGGGATGGTGACCTTTTCCGGGCAGGCTTCAATGAGTGCCTCGGAAAGTCCGTTGCCCTCGTTGCCGATGCACATGATAGCCCCTTTGAAAAAGCGTATGCCCGTTACGTCAGCGGCTCCTTCGCGGGGAACGGCCGCCATCGGACGCATGTTTCTTTCCGCTGCCAAAGCCATATCCGCCGGCGCGTTCTTCGATAAAAAAATCGGGATGCGGAACATCGCGCCCATTCCGGCACGAAGCGCCTTGGGGGAAAAGCAGGAGGCGCAGCCTTCGGTGAGAATGATTCCGTCCACGCCCAGCGCTTCGGCGGTGCGGAAGATCGCGCCGACGTTGGACGGATCCTGCAGGTTTTCCAGCAGGACATACTGTCCGGTGGTTTTTAATTGGTTCAGGTCGCTCTCCACAGCGGGCGATTTCGCAACGATGAAAACACCCTGCGTGCTTTCGGTGTCGCTGATTTTTTTTGCTATTTCGTCAGTGATTTCATAGACGTCCCCTGCCGTCTGAATGAGCTTTTCGAGATAATCGGCATATTTTTCCATGGCCGGAGGAGTGCAGAAAAGCTCCTCCACTTCCACGCCGCTGTCGGTGGCGTCGCTGCAGAGCCTTGCCCCTTCGCAGATGATAAGCCCCGACTTGCGGCGTTCCCTGGCGCTGTTCATGAGACGCGCCGCCCGCCTGACGGCGGCATTGTCCTTTGATGTGATTGTAATCATCGTGCCGTTCCTCCACAGGTAAACAATAAACAATATACAATAAAAAAGACCGCGCGGAAACCGAAATTCATTCAGCGGCGCAGTCTGATTTATTAAAATAATATGCAATTACTTGCGTGCTTCCTTGGCTGTTTCGACCAGAGCGGTGAATGCCTTGGGATCGGCGATAGCGATCTCGGAAAGCATCTTTCTGTTGAGTGTCACGCCCGCCTTCTTGAGACCGTTCATGAACTGGGAGTAGTTGATGCCGTTGAACTTGCAGGCGGCGGAAATTCTGGTGATCCACAGACGGCGGAAGTCGCGCTTCTTCTGTCTGCGGCCGATGTAAGCGTAATTGCCCGACTTCATGACGGCTTCCTTCGCCATCTTGAAGTGTTTGCTTCTTGCGCCCCAATATCCCTTAGCGAGCTTTAATGTCTTTTTTCTTCTCTTGCGAGTGGCAAGAGCACCCTTTACACGTGCCATTTATATGTTACCTCCAATAATAGTCTGATGAATGAATGCTTCCCAATCCGTCAGGATTATTTATAAGGAAGAAGTCTCTTGACCTGAGCTACATTGGTCTTGTCGGTAATAGCGACTTTTCTCAGGTTTCTCTTGCGCTTGGTGGATTTCTTTGAACTGTTGAGCTTATGTCTTCTGTTGGTCTTAGCGTGCAGAACCTTGCCGTTCTTGGTGAGCTTGAAACGCTTCTTTGCACCGCTGTGTGTTTTGATCTTGGGCATTTGAAATATCCTCCTTAATATAATCTTACTTGTTGGGCTTAGCCGCAAGGAACATCATCATGCTGCGGCCTTCCAGCTTCGCAGGCTTTTCCACTACCGCAACGTCAGCCAGTGCCTCGGCGAATTTCTTCATGATCACCAGACCGTGCTCGGGATGACCCAGCTCACGTCCCTTGAATCGGATGGTCGCCTTGACCTTGTCACCGCCCTGAACGAACTTAGCCGCCTGCTTGACCTTCGTCTCGAAGTCGTGGGTGTCGATGCCCAGCGAAAGGCGGACCTCCTTGATATCAACGATCCGCTGATTCTTTTTGGCTTCCTTTTCGCGCTTCTGCTGCTCAAAACGGTATTTGCCGTAGTCCATGATTTTGCAGACGGGAGGAACTGCCTGCGGCGCTATCTTGACGAGATCAAGATTAACCTCCGCCGCCTTGTCGAGAGCCTCCGACGCGCTCATGATGCCGAGCTGTCCGCCGTCGGATCCTATGACTCGCACTTCCTTGTCACGAATATCTTCGTTGATCTGCACCTGTTGTTCTTTGCTTATGACCAAGCACCCCCAAATAAAATGGTATTTTTGCACACAAAAAAGCACGGAGCGTTTTTGCCGAACCCTCCGTGCCATTCTTTCATAAACTAAGCGTTAAACGCGTTTCACAATGAACCGCCCGGAAGGAGCCGGTCAGAATGAAACCGCCATGAAAAATATTGACCGACCGTCTATTGGATGAAATCATCAGAACGGAGGTGAGGGAGGCAATATGCCCCCGGCTTCTTTATTGTCTAGGTAAGTATAGCATACGCTTTTCGGAATGTCAAGTGTTTTTTTAAATAAACTTAACGTACTCCCCGACGTCCTCCCGCTTGGGGGGATTCGGCTCCTGCGCGGGATAGCCTATGGCAATGAGCGCCGAAACGACACGGCTTGTGTCCAGCCCGATAATGCGCCCGACTTCCCGCTCGTCGAAAATGCCCATAATCACCGAGCCGACGCCGTAATTATGCGCCGCAAGGCAGAAGGTCTGTGCCGCGATGCCCGCGTCGAACATCTGCCATTCGTTGCCCTTGGCGGTGGTGAAGCTGCCGTCGGCGTTGTAGCCGCTGATTCCCTTGACGGAGGTCAGCACCACCAGCGCGGCGGCGCCCCTGATGATGCCGGCGTTGTGCTCGCGGCCCATCACGCCTTCAAGGGCGATTTTCTCCATCACCTCGCGGCTGTCAACGACGACATACCGCGGGGTCTGGCTGTTCTTCCATGTGGGCGCGAAGCGTGCCGCGTCGATGATTGTTTCGATTGTGTCGCGGCTCACCTTTTCATCGGTGAATTTTCTGATACTGCGGCGGGTTTTTATTCCTTCAATCAGTTCCATATTTCAATTTTTCCCCTTTGGCTTTTGATGAATCCATCATGCGCTTATATTCCAAGCCCGTCAGGGCTTCCGACGTTATGCATTATTCGTTATTCTCTATTCTTTATTCTCTAAGCGAGCTTAGAGCCTGTTCAGTTTCGCGCTCATGAGTTTGGCGCACTTGTAGACGTCGCCGCAGCCCATGGTGATAATGAGGTCGCCTTCCTCGGCGTTGGCCAGCACGAATTCAGCCGCTTCTTCCAAGGTGTGCTCCAGATAGCAGCCCGGAATCAGCGCCTGTAAATCCTCGGATTTTATGCCGAGGTCATCCCATTCCCGGCCGCCCATGATGTCGGTCAGCACGACCTTGTCGGCAATTTGCAGCACGTCGGCGAATTCCTGCATGTGCGCCTTGGTGCGGGTGTAGGTGAAGGGCTGGAAGACCGCCCAGACCCGCTTGTAATCCATTTCCTTGCAGGCGCGGAGGGTCGCCTCTATCTCGGTGGGATGATGGGCGTAGTCGTCGGCTATGGTGATGCCGTTGTGAACGGTGTGAATCTCGAACCTTCTCGACGCGCCGGAGAACATTCCCAGCCCCTTCTTCACGTCGTCGGGGGTCGCGCCCACATAGATGGAAGCCGCCGCCGCCGCCAGCGCGTTGAGGATATTGTGTTCTCCCGGCACCTTGAGGGTGATTTCCGTGAGCTTCTCCCCGTGATGCATGAGATCGAAGCTCCAGAAGCCGCCGCTTGCCTGCTTCACATTGACCGCGTAATAATCGTTCTTCGGGTCGAGTCCGAAGGTGATGATCTTCGCCTTGGTGGTGTCGAGCGCCTTCATGGTGTTTGCGTCGTCGCCGTTGGCAATGACCACGCCGGTCGTCTGCTCCGCGAACTGGCGGAAGGAGGCGATGATGTTGTCCAGCGTGCCGAAATAGTCGAGGTGATCGGCGTCGATATTCAGGATCACCGCCACTTCGGGCGTGATCTGGAGAAAGGTATCGACGAATTCGCAGGCTTCACAGACCATGCGGTCGCTCCTGTCGGCTCTTCCGTAGCCCTCGATGAGCGCCAGCTTGCCGCCGATCACGACGGTGGGGTCAAGCTGTCCCGCCATGAGGACGGTGGTGACCATGGAAGTGGTGGTGGTCTTGCCGTGGGTGCCTGAAATGGCGATATCCCGCTTGTACCTGCGGCAGACAGCCCCCAGCAGCACCGAGCGCTCGATGGTGGGGACGCCCGATTCCAGCGCAGCCACAAGCTCCGGATTGTCCTTGGCGATGGCGGCGGAATAGACCACCAGCTCGGCGTCGCCGATATTCTCGGCACGCTGGCCGATGGCGACGGGAATGCCGAAGGAACGCAGGCGCTTGACGGTGTCGGAATTGTCGTCCACGTCGGAGCCGGAAATCCGCTTGCCGTCCCCTCTGAGAATGTCTACCAGCGGACACATGCCGGAGCCGCCGATGCCGATGAAGTGGACGCGGCTTACCTGATTCAGAAGTTCGTCATATTCTCTGATAACCTTGCTTCTCATTAGTATCATATCCTTTATTGAATAATTTTTGTAAAGCGCAAAACCGATATAATTCTATAAAAGATATTCTACCACATTTCCGCCGTCCTGTAAAGTGCAAAATTATAAATTCTTCACTCTACCGTGCTTTTGCCCTTTGCCTTGCGGACGGCGAGAATGACGGTGCTGAGCATGATCGCCGGAATGGACAGCAGATACCAGTAGGCCCAGTATTCGGGACAGATCTGCCCTAAGACATTGCCGTATTTACCCGAATAATCCCATACCGTCATATGCAGCCGGATATTCAGAAGCCATCCCGCGGCAAATTCCACCCCCGTAATATAAAAGCTGCTCAGGCTGCAACGGCTGAGCAGGTCAAGATCGGCGTGACGTTCATTGCAGAGGTGAATCAGCAGCAGGCAGATGCCTCCCGCCACCGCCATCGTCCAGTGCGTCCTTCCCCGCCAGAGAATTTCGATCAGGCTGTAAATCACCGCTCCCGCCGCAAAAACCCCCGCGTATTCCTTTCCGTTCTTCAAAATAGTCCACTACCCCTTTCTGACATTCACCGTTAGTCTTTGCCGGGATATAAAAAAATAACCCGTCCGCCGTTCAGACAAATAATGGCTGAAACGCAAAAAAGCTCCGCACGGCGGCCGGAACAGCCGAAGCGCGGAGCTTTGAATGACGGAAGAATCACACGGAAACGGAAATGCCGAGAATCATGGCGGCGGCGACGATCTGGGCGGCGTTGCAGAGCACCCTGCCCCAGAAGGATAATTGACAACCGGCTCTCCTGGCATAGTCGTTGAACATGGTAATGCTGCCCAGCATACCGATCAGCACCAACACCACCGAAACGGTAAAGAGGAAGAAGGAGAACAGGAAGGCGGCAATGCTCATGATGGTCATGGGAAAGAAGCAGATCGTGACCGCCTTGAAGGTTCTGATCAGCGGCAGCCGCTGTCCTTCCAGCACGGAAAAGAGGTACTGTATGCCGGCGAAGGCCGCCAGACAGCCCGCCATTGTGAGCAGGGAGAAGAAGAATATGCCGACGCCCGATGTATTGACGTCCTGAGAAATCAGGCTGGACAGCATGGAGGCGTCAAGCCCCGTAACCTTGTTGATGGCCCAGTCCACGCCGTTGCTGAAAATGACCGATGTGCCGAGCGCGGCGAAAATGACATTCACCACTCCGAAAACGATCCACATGAAGCGGCTCTGGGTGACAGCGTCCACCGCCTTGTGCGGTTCTCTGGAAAAGAACGCCTTGGCGCAGTC
Source organism: Clostridia bacterium (assembly GCA_017441385.1). Lineage (GTDB taxonomy): Bacteria > Bacillota > Clostridia > Oscillospirales > Acutalibacteraceae > RUG762. The sequence goes on from JAFRXY010000053.1 coordinate 19,634, forward strand.
GAAAATGCCCATGCCCATATTCCTGATATCGAATCCCCCTTCACTCCGGCCCGCGTTCGGCGCGCCGTCGCAATTCGGGCAGGTATCGTCGGGTCTGAGCAGCGCTCCGCAGCGTGTGCAAAATCTGTTATTCATCAATGATCTCTCCTTTGAAATGATTCGGATAATATTGAAACCGGCTAATTCACCGCTATTTCCGGGAATGCGACGCTGACCGACGTTTTGAAGTCGCTCACCGCCTGTTCTGCGGTTTTCAGACCGCCGGCGCACTGATTCATATAGGTATTGAATATGCCGCCGATATCGCTGTCGTAAACCGTCATGCAGCTCTGTGAAATGCCCTTTGCAGCTACCGAGAGCTGCTGGTAATAATTCTGCCCGCCTATGAAGGAATCCTCAAACTGCGGGTCAAACCGCACCTGTGAAACGATCTGGCTGCTGGCGGCAAATTCCCCCGTCGTGCGGAAATACCGTATCGACTGGTCAAGCCGCGTTTCGTCCCCGGTGCAGCCCGTGAAGAGCGAGATGAAATCGCCCGCTGCCGATTTGTTTCTGCTGCCGCTGTAGGCGGCGAACCAGCTGCCGCCCCAGCAGTAATTGGCCGGCCCCGGCACCACAGCCCAGTCGCCGTAGCTGCCTTCGCCCTTCATCTTGCCGCCGCACGCCTTTTTCATGACGTACAGCATACAGATGCCGGAAGAAAAATAACCGAATACGCTCTGTGTGTCGCTGATGCCGCTGAGCCATGCCTCCGACCACTGTTCGGCGGTGTAGATCAGGTGAGCCGACGACATCTTTTTGACATAATCGACATACGCCTGCTTGCGCGGGCTGAAAATCAGCTTGCCGTCTTTCACCCAAGGCTGGTCGTCCGAAGCGAGAAAGGGCTTGAGCATATCCTCCTGCCCCGCCAGCATACGGGTCTTGCCGTCGGAAGCCTCCGACACTTTCATCGCCGTATCGTAAAAGCCGTCCCAGCTGCCGACCATTGCCTGTATCTGATCGGGATTGTCGGTGCCGAGGTAAACCTTTGCCATTGATCTGCGGTACATGAAAATGCCCGGGTCAGCCTGCCAGCCGACCGCTTTGACCCTGCCGCGTTCATTGGTGGCCGCTTCCACCACATAGGGGAAGTACATATCCTGCGTGACTTCCAGTCCAAGCTCAGAGACTTCCGCCGTCACGTCTGACTCTATGTATTTTTTGATATTGTCCGGAGAAAGCATGAACACATCGGGAATGTCTTTGCCACTTTTGATCGCCTTATTCAGCTCGGCTTCAAAATCGGCGGAACTGACCGCCCTGATGCCCGCCACAAAGCTGAGGTCAAGGGATGTGTTCTTCAGGAAATGTTCCAGCTCATCGCGGTATTCGTCGGAATACACCCAGACGGTTATCTTGCTCCTGCCGCCGCAGGCACTCAGCGCCGGCAGCATGACAAGCAGCATGGAGGCCGCCACGGCAGCCGACAGGATTCTCCGAAGGAAGTTTTTTCCGCCAGAAATCAAATACTTCTCTCCTTTTTCAGGGTACAATGTTATTGTGCGTTTGTGCACAATGGTATTATATATCATTTCGTTTCATTTTACAAGTTTAATTTCATGAAAATTTTCCAAAACAGGGAGCAGTGACATGATCATGCTTAATGATTCAAAAAAGATCGGAAAATATGTGCTGTATGTCATAGGATTTTACATCGCCGTAAAATATCTTCTTCCTCTTGCCGCGCCGTTTGTGATCGGTCTGAGCGTCGCGGCCGCCGTACAGAAGCCCGCCGCGCTGCTCTCCTCGAGAATTCCCCGGCTCAGCCGGAAGACCTGCTGCGTGATACTGACCTCCGCCGTTATTTTCGCAGCCACGGCAGTTCTGTACCTTGCGCTCTGTGCCGCCCTGAACGGCGCCATGTCGGTCTGCCCCGGCATACCGGAACATCTGAGCCGGCTCAGGCGGGTTTTCGTCAATGCGTCCTCCACTGCGCAGGAAGGGGATTCGTGGAAGAAATTTACCGCCTTTGCCGCTTCGGGTGCGAACTGGTTCCTTGACCTGATCACCGAAAACTACCGTCAGTATCTTCCCTCGGTGCTGGCACGGTCGACCAGACTTGTTGCGGGGCTGCCCTCGCTGTTCACCGCGTCGCTCTTCGCGCTGCTGACGGCGCTTTTCGCCTGCGGGGAGCTGGATGCCGTCAAAGCGGCTGTCAGGGACTGTCTGCCCGAAAATGCCGTCCGCAAGGCGTCGCTGCTCCTGTCGGTCTCTGTCGGGACGGTCGCCGCGCTGATCAGAACCTACGGCACGGTCATGCTCATCACCTTTGCCGAATTGACTGCCGGACTGGGGATCATGGCTCTGACAGGCCACAGGACAGGGAATATCATTACCGTTGCGCTCCTGATATCGCTGATCGACATTCTTCCGGTGCTGGGAGTGGGGACGGTGCTCATTCCGTGGGGCATTTTTGAAATCTGTTCGGGGAGAACGGTGTCGGGGGTCATGCTGCTGGCGCTTTTCGCAATCATCGAAACCGTCAGGAACCTGCTGGAACCCAAGCTCATCTCCGACAGGCTGGCGCTTCATCCGGTGTTTTCCCTTGCCGGCGTTTATATCGGGGGCAGGCTTTTCGGCATTTCCGGCATCTTCGTCATGCCGCTGGCCATGATGGTATTCCGGCAGCTCAGGGCGAAGAAAACCGATGAAGCAGATTGAATTGCATCCGCTTCACCGGCAGCATGATTATTGATTTCCTGAAGCGGCCTGTTCGCCCTTCCCGGAGGCATTGGCCGCTGCCTTTTCGGCCTTTTTCAGGCGCTTTTTTTCCAGATCGTCCAGCCTTTTGGCCACGGTTCTTCTGACATAGCCTTCATCGACCAGACACTGGTACATTCTGACAAAGGCCATAAAGAGAAATACCGCTATGATCAGGTAGGGCGCAATTGTGGGGAATCCGGCATAGACGTCGCCTGAAATGCCCAGTATCACGATGAACACCATCAGCGTGTAAAACACCGCGGAAACAACCGTTTTGATGCCGGTGATTCTTTCCAGTATTTCTATCATCCGGCTGTCGGGCATGCCCGTTCGCTTCAATATCCAGATCAACATTTTTCGACCCCCACCATTACATCACGCCCGGAAAGCCGAGATTTTTCAGCGCTTCGTTCGCCTGAATATTGCCCGACTTGGCGGATTTGCGGTACCATCCGGCGGCCTCGGAGAGGTCTTTTTCCGTTCCGACTCCGTTTTCACAGCAGGAGCCGTACAACAGCTGGCCGATAGGATCTCCGCCTTCCGCCGCCTTCAGCAGATAGGAAACGCCTTCCGACTGACCTTCCGGAGAGGAAGCGGATTTCTGAAGAATCTCCATTCCCATCATGACGCAGGCGGGATAATAATCGGCGTCGCAGGCGGCCTGCAAGAAGGCCAGCCCCTTTGCCTTGTCTTTTGCCACGCCTTTGCCGGCATCATACAGCCCGTAAAGGTGGACATTTGACTCGACAAATCCCTTTTCGGCCGCAGCGGAAAAATAGGCCGCCGCCTTTGCGGGATTCTCTTCAAAACCGCAGGCGCCCGCCATGCAGCAGATGCCCAGATGGTTGAGAGCCGGCGCGAAACCCTGTTCGGCAGATTGACACAGGAAGGCTCCCGCCGCCTGTTCGTCCTTCTCCACTCCGGTGCCGTGAATCAGAAATGTTCCGTAAATATACTGTCCCTCGGCATTGCCTCTGCCGGCGAGGATCTTGGCCGCTTCGGCCGCTTCTTCGGGGGATTTTTCGACTTCATCGGTGCCGGCCGCGAGACTGTGTACCAGTCCGGTCAATTCCTCGTCTGTCATGGCATTGTAATCAAATTTCATTTTACATCTCTCCTGCTTAACAATTACTGTTATGATTATTCCAGCGAACCGATGATGTCAATCAGTTCGCTCCAGCGGTCAATTTCAATGCCGCCGGTCATCCTGCATTCGCTGTCATACCTGAGATGGCCCTTGTACCACACCGGCGTCATTCCGACCGCCGCGGAGCCCTGTATGTCGGGAATGAACTGGTCGCCGCAGAACCAGACTTTATCGGCCGGAACCCCCGCCCTGCCGAGCGCAGCTTCAAAGATACGGGGGCTGGGCTTGCGGAACAGGTAGTCGCAGGAAGATATGACAAAGGCGAAGTCCGCTTCCGGAATGGCGCTGTAAATCCGTTTTTCGAGCGTTCTGCCGCAGAAGGAAAGGTTGCTCACCACGCCGGCGGGAATTTCCTCCGATTGCAGAAAGCGCAGCAGTTCCCCTATTCCCTCGCAGGCTTCGCAGGGGTTGGCCGCTTCCCAGAATTCCGGTTCCAGCTCCCGCAGGTCGGTTCCGGCAGGGAATTCCACGCGGAATTTCGCAAAGAGCCAGCGGTTGATGCTCTCCTCGGGATACTCCGTAAGCCGCTTGTGGCGGGAGGAGGGGTTGAATCGGCCCAGCTCGCTGTTGAGCTTATCCTCCTCGCGCTGGAGATCGGCGCCCGTGACCCCCATAGGATTCGCCGACGCGTAGCGCAGAATCCGGTCGAAGCCGGCGGCGCCGTCATAAGTCCCCTCTTTGATAAGCGTCTGTCCATAGTCGAACATGATGAATTCCGGTCTTTTAAGTTCCATACTATCTCATCTCCCTGCTGACAGTTTATCAGTCAATCGCATAAAAATAATTATATCACAAAACAGTACAACAAACAAGAGTTTTTTTATTTTTCTTATTGTGGAAAAAATATGCATTCCGGGCCAAAAAAATGCTTGCAATTTAAATGCCTTACAGCTATAATTATATGATAGAATTGCTGTTTATCCGGCAATTGCAGAGAGCATATGGAGGAATGATGTAAATGGGATTTTTCAAGAGCCTTAAAGAAGGATTAAAAAAGACCCGCGACGGCATTATGGGACAGATAGACGCGCTCTTCAAGCGGTTCAAAAAGGTGGACGAGGAGCTTTTCGAGGAATTGGAGGAACTGCTGATCGCGGCGGATGTGGGAATGCTCACTTCAGAGAAAATCTGCGATATCCTTCGCGACAAGGTCAAATCAACCGGCACCAAAGACCCGCAGGAAGTGCGCGATCTTTTTATAGAAACCATCTCGGAAATGCTGGAGGGCGACATGTCGCTCAGACTCGGCACCAAGCCTTCGGTGATACTGGTGATCGGCGTCAACGGCGTGGGCAAGACCACCACCATCGGCAAGCTGTGCGCCGGCTTCCGCAAGGAGGGCAAGAAGTGCGTGATTGCCGCCGCCGACACCTTCCGCGCGGCCGCCATCGATCAGCTTGAAATCTGGGCGGAAAGAGCCAAGTGCGATATCGTCAAGCATACCGAAGGCAGCGATCCCGCCGCCGTGGTATTCGACGCCATCAGCGCCGCCAAGGCACGCAACGCGGATATTCTGATCTGCGACACCGCCGGCAGGCTTCACAACAAGAAGCACCTGATGGACGAGCTGGCCAAGATCAACCGCGTGATCGACCGCGAAGCGCCCGATTGCGACAGGGAGGTTCTGCTGGTGCTGGACGCCACCACAGGGCAGAACGCCATCCATCAGGCACGCGCCTTCAAGGACGCGGCGGGACTGACCGGCATTATTCTCACCAAACTGGACGGCACCGCGCGAGGCGGCGTTGTGCTTGCCATCAAAGAGGAACTCGGCGTGCCGGTGAAGTACATCGGAGTGGGGGAGAAGATCGAAGACCTGCAGCCCTTCAACCCCAAGGCATTCGCGGCGGCGCTCTTTGAAAATTCCGATAAGGTGGGCGATTTCGACATTCATTTCGGCGAGGAAGACCAAAACGAACAGGACGGCGACGGTGACGAAGATGAGTGAACCAATGAATACTGACAGAACGACATTCGTTGTGGCGACCCACAACCCGCATAAATTAAAGGAATTTGCCCGCATTCTTCAGCCGCTGTCTATCGATATCGTCACTCCTTCACAGTGCGGCGGGGAATCCATTGACCCCGTGGAGGACGGCGACACCTTTGAAGCCAATGCCGTTATAAAGGCGACCACGTTCGCGAAGTCGCTGCATATGCCGGCGCTGGCGGACGATTCGGGCATCTGCGTGGACGCGCTGGGCGGTGCGCCGGGGGTTTATTCCGCGCGGTATTCCGGCGGAAACGACGACGACAACAACGAATTCCTGCTCAAAAATCTCGAAGGCGTGCCCTTTGAACAGCGCACGGCGCGGTATGTCTGCGTGATCTGCTGCGCTTACCCGAACGGGGAATATTTCACCGTCCGGGGGGAGTGCGAGGGGCGCATAGGCTTTGCATACAGGGGAGAGAACGGCTTCGGCTACGATCCGCTTTTCTATTTCGAGAGCGGCAGGACTTTCGCCGAAATTTCCGGCGAGGAAAAGGACGTTCTCAGCCACCGCGGCAAGGCGCTTCGCCTGCTTGCCGAAAAGCTGGGCGGCAGGTAACAGCAATCGCAATCAGAAGCATGGAGGTAAACGGAAATGTATGACAACTTATTGGATTATCTGATGGGCTTTTTTAAATGCGGGTTCTTCTGGTATACGCTGGCAGGCGTGGTGCTGTTCTTTATTTACGCGGCTCTGAAGGACTATCTGTCCGAGAAACTCAGATGGACGGTCTTATACATTCTCTTCGGCGGCTATATCCTGACGCTGGCCGGAGTGATGCTGACGCCGTGGGTGGAAGGCGGATTTATTTATCCGACCGAGTGGTTCAAGGCATCCAATTGGCAGAGCGGCGCATTTTTCAGCCTTGCCGCGTCGGAATGGAAATTTGATTTCGGTTTCCCCGACGCGTGGGAAGAACTGCTGACAGGCAAGCTGGTGTGTGCGCTTCTGTTTGTTCCCTTCGGCTTTCTGGTGCCGACGCTCTGGAAGGACGTCAAGGTCAAGACGCTGACAATCGGTCTGGTCGTTGCCGCCGCCGTTGAATTATTGCAGGTGGTTGTGAACAGGTCGTTCGGGCTTGTGGAACTTGCCGCGGAAGAACTCGGCATTGCGGCGGGGTTTGTGCTTTTCATGTTCCTTTATCCGCTTGTCAAGCTCTGGCTGGAGGGCAAGAAGAAGAAATAATCATCCGGAGGAATTGTAAAAATATGCTGAACAGTAAGCAAAGAGCTTTTCTGCGTTCGCTCGCTGCCGATGCCGATACCATTGTGATGGTGGGCAAGGGCGGCATGGCGGACAATATCGTGAAACAGACCGACGACGCGCTCACCGCCCGTGAACTGGTAAAGGGCAAGGTGCTGGAAACCGCCCCCGCCGGTGCGCGGGAATGCGCCGAGCTGCTTGCCGCCGAAACCGGCGCCGATGTGGTGCAGGTTATAGGCCGCAAATTCGTGCTTTTCCGCAGGAACAGGGAGAACCCCGTCATTGAACTGCCGAAGGAGAAGCGCGGCAAATGAGAATAGGATTTCTCGGCGGGACATTCAACCCGCCGCACAACGGGCATATCGGTCTGGCGCTTGCGTGGAGCCGCCGACTGACGCTCGACAGATTTTTCATAACTCCCACAGGCACACCTCCCCACAAGGCGGCGGCGGAAGTGCCGGGTGAAATCCGGCTGGAAATGTGCCGGCTGGCGGCGGAGGAAACAGGCGGGCTGCTGGAGGCTTTCGATTTTGAAGTGCGACGCAGCGGGCAGAAGAGCTATTCCGTCATTACCCTTTCCGCGCTGCATGAGCTTTACCCCGGCAGCGAGCTGTTCATGGTGATGGGCGCGGATATGTTTGTGTCGCTGGAAAGCTGGCACGACTTCGACCGGCTGAAAACCCTCGCCACCTTCTGCACCGTGCCGCGCGACGGAATTGACGCGGCGCAGCTGGAGCGGCACCGGATTCACCTCGCGGAACGGGGCTGTCACGGGCTTGTCGCCGACCTGCCGGAGATGGACATTTCCTCCTCGGAAATCCGGCGCATGGTGCGTGAAGGCCAGCCTGTCACCGGGCTTGTTCCGGTCAGTGTGGAACGGTTTATTGAATCGGAGGGGCTTTACAGATGAGTATTTTAGATGTAGTCAGAAATATCACCGCAGGGCAGGCCACCCTTTCGGACAGGGAAAGGGAATTCTATACCCGGCACATCAGAGAAAGGCTGTCCGAGTATCGCTTCAGGCATTCGGTGAACGTGTCCAAGGAGGCTGTGCGTCTTGCGGAAAAATACGGTGGCGACGTGGCGAAAGCCGAGCTTGCGGGACTGCTGCACGACGTCATGAAGGATGCCGGCAAGAAGGAGCAGCTCGCATTGCTGGAGCAGTATGACGTCGCGCTCAACGATGTGGAACAGCAGGCGTCCAAGCTCTGGCATGCCATTGCCGGCGCGGTGTACGTCAGGCGCGTGCTGAAAATCAGGGATGACGATATCGTCAACGCGGTGCGTTATCACACCACCGCGAGAGCCGGCATGTCCCTGCTTGAAAAAATCGTCTATATTGCCGATTACACGTCGGAGGAACGGGATTACAAGGGCGTGGAGAAAATGCGCAAGGCCTGCAATATAAGCCTTGAGTACGCGATGGAAGAGGCGCTTGCCTTCGGCATAGAAGTGCGGGCGGAGGAACACACCGCCATTCATCCCGATACGTTTGCAGCCTACAACGAAATCATGCTTTCAAAGCCGCAGAAAAAGAAATAATCCCCACAATTCCAACACGTCACAGGCAAGAGGGAGGTCGATTGTCCGATGCCTCGTGAAAAAAAGAATATGTTTGAATATGATAATCTGTTTATGACCAAGCGCAAAACAGACGTTTCTTCCAACGGAGAGGACGGGTTTGTTCCGATGGGTTCCGGCAGAAAGAGCCGGTACGCTTTGTCCGTAACACAGTTGAATAAAGATGCGCCGGATCATTCCGAAAGTGATTCCCATCCGCAAAAGCAGGCGAATCAGAAGAACATACCCAAGAAAAAGAAAAAAAACGCTCCCCGCGGAACTTCTCCTACGCCTTCCGCGAAAAAACCGACCGCCTCGGTTGCACGGGCAAGCATGGAGAAAAAGAAACGTCCCGCCGGAAAAAAGCCCCTTTCCAAAAAGAGGTATTCCAAAAAGAGCAAAAAGAGGTCCTTCCGGGAGGAATTCCTCACCTATTCCTATGTGGGCGCTCTGGCTGTAGGAGGCGGTATGAAGACACTGTTCGGAAGAAGGCGCAACCGGGTCATTCTTTGTCTGCTGCTGGGAATTATCGTTTTGTTCTGCTGCTACAGGGGCGCAATGAGTCTGTACCGTTCCAACAGCATCCTGACCGACAGCCATTCCGGCGAGGACACCTCCGCCAGAACCAAGGAGCTTACCGACGCCGCGAACCGGGACAAGGTGACCTACTTCCTGATTGTGGGAGTGGACAAGGACAAGAAGCTGACAGACTGCATATGGATGCTTTGTTTTGACAATAAAGCCCACAGGATGAATGTCCTTCAGATACCGCGCGACACCTATGTCGGGCAATACAGCATGTCCCCCCACAAGGCGAACGCGATATTTGAAAGCAAGACCGACGCCAACTGGTGCGAAGCATGCGACAGGGCGGTCACGGATGACAAAATCGAATCGGGCCGACACACCCTTTGCGGCGGCAGTATTTCCACAAAGAAGATCACCGGAATGAGTTCACTCTTTTATTTTGTCAACAACGAGCTGCACCTGCCAGTCGATTATTATGTCAAGTTCGACTTTGAGGGCTTCGAGAAGGCGATCGACGCGCTGGGCGGCGTGGATATCACGCTTGAGAATGAGATGGACGTCTATTATACCAAATCCAAGCATATTACCCTTCCCAAGGGACCCAATCATCTCAACGGAGCAAAGACGCTGAAATTCATGCGCAACCGGAAGACATATGCCAACGGCGATCTGGGGAGAATCAAAGCGCAGCGCCAGATCATTCACGCCATTCTTGAGAAGGTACAGGATATGTCGCTCCTGCAGACATTCAATGTGGTTCTGGCCGCCAACGGCAGCTTTACGACCGATATGAGTCCCGCGAATATCAAGTCCTTTATATCCCCCCTGAAAAAATGCAAGTCCGATGACCTGCATATGTTCGAACTTCCGGGGAAAGCCAGAACCGTCAACCGCTCGTCCTACTATATCTGCGATGAGGAAAAGACGGTGGAACTGCTCAATGAATATATGCTGCCCTACAGCGACAGGCTGCATGCGGGGGACATTGATTTTCCCGATCCGTAAAATCTATATTTTCAAAAGGAGACCGATACATGGAATCAAAGGAATTAGCACTGAAATGCGCTAAGATACTCAGTGACAAGATCGCGCAGAATCTGTCTGTCATTTATGTCAGCGAGGTTACGTCGCTCGCGGATTATTTCGTAATTGCCACCGGCAACAGCTCCACTCACGTAAAGGCGCTTGCCGACGAGGTGGAATTTCTGCTCAAGCAGGAGAATATCTTCCCCGGCCACATAGAAGGCCACGGCACCAATTCATGGATTGTGATGGACTACGGCAGTGTGGTGGTGCATGTCTTCAGCGAGGAAGCCAGAGAATTCTACGATCTGGAACGGCTCTGGCAGGACGGCGAGAAGCTCACCCTTGACTTTGACTGATTGAAATTGCGATTATTTCCAAAAACGCGGCGACCTCACGAAATTGCGTTATTGCCTGTGAGGAGCCGCGTTTTTATCAAGATAATAGATAAGAGATAATGGATAATAGATATTAGTATCGGAGCACCTGCGGTGCTGAAATAAATAGAGATTTGAGGAGGAATACATTTTGAATCATTTGGGTACGCAGACAATTGAAACCGGACGATTGATTCTGAGAAAGGCACGTCCGGAGGATGCGCAGGCAATGTTTGGCAACTGGGCGAGTGATGACAGAGTAACGAAGTTTATGACGTGGCAGACATATACCAAACCGGAGGAAGCGGAGTGGCGCATCGCTTACTTGCTCAATGAATATGCCAATGACAATTTTTACGAGTGGTTTATCGAGCTGAAGGAAATCGGACAGCCTATCGGAAGCATCGGAGCCGTTCACGTCAAAGATGATGTACAGCTTGCACACATCGGCTATTGCATCGGCAGCAAATGGTGGGGACAGGGCATCATGCCGGAAGCGCTTGCCGCCGTCATCAAATTCTTCTTTGAGCAGGTCGGCGTGAACCGCGTTGAAGCCTGCCATGACGTTGACAATCCCAATTCCGGCAAAGTCATGGCAAAATGCGGCATGACCTACGAAGGCACCCTCCGCCAGTCCGGCTGGAACAACCAGGGCATCAATGACCGCGCTTTCTACGGGATTCTGCGGGAGGAATATTATTCAAATAATCATTGACAAATCCCGCAATTTGAGTTAAAATTCTATATAAACCGTTTTTCGAACAGAAGCTATATTTTTGAGAGAAGGAATGAAAGAAAATGAAATACGATTTTGGAGCCATTGAGAAAAAATGGCAGGACAAATGGGAGGAATGCGGCTGCTTCCATGTGGAGATTGACCATTCCAAGCCCAAATTCTACGCGCTGGTGGAATTCCCCTATCCGTCCGGCGCGGGACTACATGTGGGACATCCCCGTTCCTACACCGCCCTCGACATCGTCTGCCGCAAGCGCAGGCTGGAAGGCTACAACGTGCTCTATCCGATGGGCTGGGACGCGTTCGGTCTGCCCACCGAGAATTTCGCCATCAAGAATCACATTCACCCCTCGATCGTCACCAAGAAGAACGTCGACCGTTTCCGCAGCCAGCTGAAAGCCCTCGGCCTGTCCTTCGACTGGCAGCGCGAGGTCAACACTACCGACCCGTCCTATTACAAGTGGACGCAGTGGATCTTCCTCCAGCTCTTCAAGCAGGGGCTTGCCTACAAGAAGGAAATGTCGGTCAACTGGTGTACCGGCTGCAAGTGCGTGCTGGCCAATGAGGAAGTCGTCGGCGGCGTTTGCGAACGCTGCGGCAGCGAGGTCGTTCACAAGGTCAAGAGCCAGTGGATGCTCGCCATCACCAAGTACGCCCAGCGGCTCATTGACGACATCGACGAGCTGGATTACATCGAGCGCGTCAAGGTGCAGCAGAAGAACTGGATCGGACGTTCCACCGGCGCGGAAGTGGATTTCACTTCCACCCTCGGGGACACCATCACGGTCTACACCACCCGCTGCGACACCCTTTTCGGCGCGACCTACATGGTTATCTCACCGGAGCATCCGCTCATTGAGAAATGGGCTGACAAGCTCACCAATATCGACGAAGTGAGAGCCTATCAGCTCGCCGCCTCCAAGAAGTCCGACTTTGAGCGCACGGAAGTGGCCAAGGACAAGACCGGCGTCAAGCTGGAAGGCGTCAGAGCGATCAATCCCGTCAACAACACCGAAATTCCGATCTTTATCTCCGACTATGTTCTTGTGTCCTACGGCACCGGCGCGATCATGGCGGTGCCTGCGCACGACACCCGCGACTGGGAATTCGCCAAGAAGTTCGACCTGCCTATCATAGAAGTGGTCAAGGGCGGCGAGGACGTCCAGAAGGAAGCCTTCACCGATTGCGAGACCGGTATTCTGGTCAATTCCGGATTCCTCGACGGTTTGAGCGTTGAGGACGCCAAGGCCAAGATGATCGAATTTCTCACCGAGAAGGGCATCGGTCACGCCAAGGTCAATTACAAGCTGCGCGACTGGGTCTTCTCCCGTCAGAGATACTGGGGCGAACCCATTCCGATTGTCTTCTGCGAAAAGTGCGGCGCGGTTCCGCTTCCCGAAGAGCAGCTTCCGCTGCTGCTCCCCGATGTGGAATCCTACGAGCCGACCGACACCGGCGAATCGCCGCTGGCCAAGATGACCGACTGGGTGAATACCACCTGTCCCTGCTGCGGCGGCCCCGCCAAGCGCGAAACCGACACCATGCCTCAGTGGGCCGGCTCTTCGTGGTACTTCCTCCGCTATATGGATCCCCACAACGACAAGGAACTTGCCTCCAAGGAAGCGCTGGAATACTGGTCGCCGGTTGACTGGTACAACGGAGGTATGGAGCACACCACCCTCCACCTGCTCTACAGCCGTTTCTGGCACAAATTCCTCTACGATATCGGCGTGGTTCCCACCAAGGAGCCTTACGCCAAGAGAACCAGTCACGGCATGATTCTCGGTGAGGGCAACGTCAAGATGAGCAAGTCGCTGGGCAACGTCGTCAATCCCGACGAGATTGTCCAGACCTACGGCGCGGACACCATGCGTCTGTATGAAATGTTCATGGGCGACTTTGAGAAGGCCGCTCCGTGGTCGCCGAATTCCATCAAGGGCTGTAAGCGCTTCCTCGACAGGACCTTCAACCTCCAGGAGAAGGTCATCGACGGCGGCATCCGTCCGGAATTCGAGTCTATGATTCACAAGACCATCAGGAAGGTCACCGAGGATATCGAAACGCTGAAATTCAACACCGCCATTGCCCAGCTTATGACATGGCTCAACGACGTGGAGAAGTGCGGTTCCATCACCAAAGAGGAATACCGCGTCTACCTCATGCTGCTCGATCCCTTCGCGCCCCACATCTGCGAGGAAATCTGGGAGAACATGGGCTTCGGCGGCATGATCGTCGAGCAGACTTGGCCTGAGTACGACGAAGCCAAGTGCGTGGACGAAACGGTGGAAATCGCCGTGCAGATCACCGGCAAGGTGCGCGCCCGCATCCACATTCCCGCCGACGCCACTTCCGAACAGGCGATTGCGGCTGCCAAAGCCGACGCGACCGTCGCCGGACTGCTCGAAGGCAAGAACATCGTCAAGGAAATTTATGTTCCCGGCAGACTGGTCAATATCGTAGCGAAATAAATTCTTCATGAAGTCCCGCAAAGCATTCATATGCCGCGCGGGGCTTTTTGACGTGCAGGCGAACCAAATCTTTATACATTTTTTACACACAAAATACACTTTAAACTTGAAATCACATTAATCATTTGATATAATAAAATGACGTGAATTATATTTCGGGTAAAACGCAAGGGCGTCAGGAACGGAGGAATACCGGAATGAAGAAAAAGAACTGTGACAGGACACGCTTCGACCTTGTCATGATCGCGATGATAACAGCTGCGGTTGCCATCTGCGGGGTTTTTCTATCCGCGCCGGAGGTGTCCGCCACGGGTCGCCTGAATACTTCCTCACAGACGGCGTCCACCACGCGCAGCGCCGACAGCGCTTCGGATCCCGACGCGAATGTGTCGGAGGTCACCGTTTCCTCCAACCCCCAGCAGACGCTCGGAACGGTAGGGTTTTCGGAGTCAAATACCAAAAGAATTACCGTCGGAAAGTCAACGGTGCTTTATCTTTCCATCAGGGACATGGGATATGATTATCACACGCAGTTTGAAACGTCCGACAAAACCATCGCCACGGTGCAGAAGATCGACAACCGCGCGGTGAAGGTGGTGGGATTGAAGAGCGGTACCGTCACCATTACCGCCACGGTGCCGAAGTCGGAAACGGTCACCATTTCCGCTAAGTATGTCCTCGAAGTAGGGGAGAGGGAGGAAACCGCCTCAGAGGGACAGTCCGAAAGGGTTTCTTCCGCCGAAGGGGCGGGAATCGTCGATGACGTCAGCGACAATACCGATCTTGACCTTTATTCCTCGACCACGGATCCTATGCTTCTGGAATATGCCAAGAACAGGAGGAACAGCAGCGCCGCCTCGCTTCTTCTGGGGCTTATCGGCTGGGGAATGATACTGTTTGCGGTGGGGTATGTGTTCTCGGTCGTGATCCGCAGCCGCACCCCGAAGCTGAATGTTTCTCCCGGCAGCAGACGGCGTTATAGCGCGGGCGGATCCGGCTCCATGCGATCCGAAAACAGACTCCTTCCCAATAAATATTACCGCAATCTGAAAAAATATTGATTTTAAGCAGATTTAAGGAACGTGCTTTATGATGAATAGCAGCAAGAAGAACGATACGAACACAGATTTTTTCGGCAAGGCAGGGGCGTATATGAAAAAACTTCCTGATCAAATCAGGAAATATGACAGGTATACGTTGATATGCCTGATTACCGGCGTGATTTTTTTCCTTTTCGCAACGCTGCAACTTGTCCTTATGCTCCTGACCCCCCAATCGGCCTCCTTCGATCACATTTCCGTGATTGTTCTGGATTATATCATAGTGGCGCTTTGTCTTGCCTTTGTGCTGTATAAATCCGGCAGACTGGACGGCATGATTCCGGAAGGCATGGAGGAGAAGCTGCATGCCTTGGATTCTCCCGCGGATGAGCATTCCGACAGCCCCGAACCGGAAAAAAGCACTCCGGAAAAGTCCGCTTCCGAGTTTATCGCAATGGGACATCTGTCTTCGTCGGGGCAAAGCGTAAAAAACAGTTCCGGCTCGGTTAACGCCGCCGGTATTGATGAAAGCCTGATCTCCCCCGGACACAGGTATTCATCTGAGTATATGAAACAACAGGACTCTCCCGATAATCAGAAAAACATACGGCGGGAAGATTGTGCCGGTACCGCCGGCGGCGCGGCCATGCCGCGGTTTCACAGCCGCCGGGTAAACGGCTGAGAGCCTGCGAATTACGGTTTTTGAGGTGTTATATAAAAGTGTCAGCTCCACAGGATAAGATACGCAATTTCAGCATTATTGCACACATAGATCACGGCAAGAGCACGCTTGCCGACCGCATTCTGGAAAAGACCTATTCCGTCAGCCAGCGCGAGATGGAAGATCAGATTCTCGACAATATGGAACTCGAACGGGAACGCGGCATTACCATCAAGTCCCACGCCGTCACCCTCAATTACGAGGCTTCCGACGGGGAAGTGTATACCTTCAATCTCATCGACACTCCCGGCCATGTGGATTTCAATTACGAGGTCTCCCGCTCGCTGGCCGCCTGTGAAGGCGCGATTCTCGTGGTGGACGCGAGTCAGGGCATAGAAGCCCAGACCCTTGCCAATACCTACCTTGCCATTGATGCGGGGCTGGAAGTCGTGCCGGTTATCAACAAGATCGACCTGCCTTCCGCCGACCCGGCCAGAGTCATTCATGAGATAGAGGACGTCATTGGCCTTCCCGCCGAGGACGCGCCGCAGATTTCCGCCAAGGTGGGGCTGAATATCGAATCTGTGCTGGAGAAGATCGTCACCGACATTCCCGCTCCGGAATGCGACCGGGAAGCCCCGCTCAAGGCGCTGATCTTCGACAGCTATTACGACAGCTACAAGGGCGTTATCGTGTATGTCAGGCTGATGGCCGGCAGGCTTTGCCCCGGCGACACCATCCGCATGATGAGCACCGGCGCGGAATTCAATGTGGTGGAATGCGGCTATCTCCGCACCACCTCGCTGGAACCCGTCAGGGAATTGGCCGCGGGTGAAGTGGGCTACATCGCCGCCTCCATCAAGACGGTTTCCGAGGCAATGGTGGGCGATACCGTGACCAATGCCGCCCGCCCCGCCGAGCAGCCCCTTCCCGGATTCCGCAAGGCGAATCCCATGGTGTTCTGCGGCATATACCCCGCTGACGGCGCGAAATACGGCGATCTCCGGGATGCGCTGGAAAAGCTGCAACTCAACGACGCTTCGCTCTCCTTTGAACCCGAAACCTCCGTTGCGCTTGGCTTCGGATTCCGCTGCGGATTTCTGGGACTGCTTCATATGGAAATCATTCAGGAGCGGCTGGAACGGGAATATAATCTTGATCTGATTACCACCGCGCCGAGCGTTATTTACAAAATTACCGGAACCGACGGTAAGACCACCTACATTGACAATCCCACCAACTATCCCGACCCTTCTCTGATCCAATATGCCGAGGAACCTATCTGTGAAGCGCATATTTTCTCGCCGACGGAGTATGTGGGCAATATCATGGAGCTGTGTCAGGACAGACGCGGGGTGTTCAAGGGAATGGAGTATATCGATACAGACCGCGTCGATATTCACTATGTCCTTCCGCTCAACGAGATTATCTATGACTTCTTTGACGCGCTCAAGAGCCGCACCAAAGGCTATGCCTCCTTTGACTATGAACCGGCGGGCTACCAGCGTTCCAATCTGGTCAAGCTGGATATGATGCTCAACGGCGAAATCGTGGACGCTCTTTCCTTTATCGTTCACGCCGACAGCGCCTATCCGCGCGCCCGCAAGATGACGGCCAAGCTCAGGGATCACATTCCGCGCCAGCTTTTTGAGGTGCCGATTCAGGCTGCCGTCGGCGGCAAGATCATCGCCCGTGAAACCGTCAAGGCTCTGCGCAAGGATGTGCTGGCGAAGTGCTACGGCGGCGATATTACCCGCAAGAAAAAGCTGCTGGAAAAGCAGAAGGAAGGCAAGAAGCGCATGAGACAGCTCGGTTCTGTCGAGGTTCCTCAGGACGCGTTTATGGCAGTGCTCAAGCTGGATGAAGAATAAGATTATATTGGAAGCGATGATTAGATGAAGAAAAGCCAGGCAGCAAAAAGACGGGAAAGACTGAGAAAACAGGCAAACAAAGCCATGAATATCGTTATCATGATACCCGCTCTGAATCCTGATGAGAAGCTGACGAATTATGTCAGACAGCTTGCGACAGAGAATTTCAGAGAAATTGTTGTGATCAATGACGGCAGCTCCCAAAAGTCCGACGGGATATTTGACGAGATCGCCGCGATGGAGCATTGCACCGTGCTTCGGCATGAAGTGAACAGGGGGAAAGGGCGGGCGCTCAAAACCGGCATGGAATACGTGCTGAAACATTCCCCCGACTGCACGGGAATCGTGACCGGTGACGCGGACGGACAGCACCGGTTGAAGGATACTCTTCGTGTTGCCAAAGAGCTGATCAGGGACGACAGCCGTCTTGTGCTGGGGGCACGCAATTTCAATTCCAAAAATATACCGGCCCGTTCGTCCTTTGGCAATAAGGTGACTTCATGGGTTTTTGCCTTTATGTTCGGACAGAAGCTGATGGATACCCAGACGGGGCTGCGCGGCATTCCGCTTACAATCGTGCCGAGTATGCTGAAAATCTCCGGCGAGCGCTTCGAATATGAGATGAATATGCTTATTGAATGCCGCAGACAAAGAATCGGCATTTATGAAATTCCCATTGATACGGTCTACATAGATGAAAACAGCAGTTCTCACTTTAATCCTGTTATCGACTCCATCAAAATCTACTGGCTGATTTTCCGCAGTTTTTTCTCGTTTATTTTCACTTCTGTCGGCTGTACGCTGCTTGACCTGCTGCTCTTTACCCTGCTGGCCAGACTGGTCATTCCTTCCGATTTCCGTTATCGCATACTGCTTGCCACCGCCGTGGCGCGTGTTATTTCGGCGACCGTCAATTTCATCGTCAATAAAAATGTTGTGTTCCACAAAAAAGGACATATTGTATCGTCCGCCGTCAAATATTTCTGTCTTGCGGTGGTGCAGATGCTCATCTCCGCCAAGTCGGTGGAATTTTTCGCTGGCCTGCTCGGTTGGCATGAAACAATTGTCAAGGCCATCGTGGATACGATACTGTTCATCTTCAATTATTTCATTCAGAAGAAGTTTGTCTTTAAAAAATAGAGCGTTCTCTTAAGCAAGAATACCCCCGGAACAGATTTGGTTCTTCCTTGTCTGTCCCGGGGGTATTTTTATGGATGAGGATTCATATTGAATTGTCTGCTAATGATGGATAATCCGATCGATCAGCCGTTGTTTCCCTGTTCCTGCTGCTTCTTTCGTTCCTCACGCTCTTTTTCTCGCTGGGCTTCGATCTGTTCCTCAATGATCTTGGCTTCGTCAACCACGTATTCAGGACAGTTCTGGAGATAGAATCGGTAGATGAGGCGGGTGTCGTTGGAGACATACACGTCAATGTGCTTTCTGATATCGCCCAGAAGCTCCGCGCCGGTATCGCCTATGTCGGTGATGGATACAGGAAGGGTAATGGTGGGAACGTCGTCCGGCATAATAACGGAATAAACGGTGTATTCCTCACCGACGGTTTTTTCGATATAATTTTCCGGCATATCGGGTATTTCATACCGCTCATGTCCGGAAGACGGCAGGTAATTGCCTTCGCTGTCCACAACAGGATGCTTTTTGGCGTAGTCCTTGCCCAGTGCGTCCACGAGATCTTTCTCGGTGGAGCCGAGGGTAATGCCCTTGGAGAGCAGGATGGACGCGTTGGGGCCTGTCAGCGCTGCCTCCATGCTCACCACATAGCAATTGACGGCGGTGTGGGCGTACTTTGTGTCATAATTATGCACCATCATCTTTATGGAAAGATTTCCCTTTCGCATGATAAGACCGTCCACCGTGGTACCCATGGGAATTCTTTCACCGTAATCCCTGACAAAAACCCAGCCGTCGTCGAGCAGCTTGCGCACCGGCAGCGGAAGTGTGTAGAGATTGCCTTCGTACTTATAGGCGAAATCGGTAAACTGCTTGCCGAGAAGATTGGGGCCTTTGTAAAGGCTGATGTTGTCGGGAATATATTTCTGTTCCTTAGAATAGTCATACGGCTTATAGACGTCCGTGTCGTTTTCTATAATAATGGAGGAAATACAGTTGGAAACGCCGTTGACTGTGTCGATCTCAAACGCGATGAATGAATGGTCGGTCAGTTTATAGTAGAGTGTGTTGACAGTGTCTTCTTCCGTTTCCATGAGTTTAACGTCGTTGATCGCGGCAAGTTCGCCTGTGGTTTTGACTGTCTTTTCAATGAAAGAAGGCTTTCCGCAGGAACCGATTACCTCGTCGTAACTGACGCCGATCGAGAGATTGTCCTTATGGAGGATGAACTCAGGCACATTTTCGTAGGCCGCGTCGAGTCCGATGCCGACGACCGGACAGTCAGTAATCAACTTCTGGCTGTTGCTGTCGTTGTAAAATTTCGCGGTGATGACGGAATTATCGTTGGTCAGGGGGAGATAATCCGAATATTCACCGGCTTCCAGCGTGGATTCGGCCGTATAAACCTTGATGTCTTTCTTCTGGGCCGCCTGATCTTCATCGGGATTTTCAACCGCTTCGGAGATTCTCCACTTCCGTGAAGAAAGCACACCGAATTTCAGCGGAAGCGCCATCTTCTGGCCTCCCAGTGTAAACTCAAAGCCGTAAATCTCAGCAGCTTCCCTTGCCGCGTCCTGCTCGCTTTCGGAGCCGAGACCGTCTGAGAAAATCGCGTCAGGCATGGAACAAGCCGGAACACTCAGCAAAAGGGCTATGGCAAGTAAAAGTACAGAAATTTTTTTCATCATATACATTTATCCTTTCTGAGATAAGATGCAGCCGCATATGTCGGACACATGACGCGGATTTTTTTTCAAAACAATTATATCATATCTTTTATAAAATTTCCATACCAAATCCAAAAAAAACTTTATCCGATTTTAACTTTATTTATGTTTGCCGATTTACAATCATACATGTAAAGAAAAGCAAGGAGGTATACGGATAATGATAAGCAACAATGTATTTGAAAGATACGAGATAAAATATCTGCTGACGAATTCGCAGAAAAGAAGCGTCATGAACGCTATGGAAAAATATATGAAGCCTGATGAATACGGCAAGAGCACGATATGCAATGTGTATTACGATACGCCCGACTATTACCTGATACGTCACTCGCTGGAAAAGCCGGTGTACAAGGAAAAGCTGAGAGTGAGAAGCTACGGCACGGCGGCTTCACGCGACAACGTCTTTGTGGAATTGAAAAAGAAGTATCAGGACGTTGTCTACAAGCGGCGAATTACGTTGCCTGAGCGGGAAGCCATGTTTTATCTCGGCAGCGACGCTTACGGCGGACTCGACGGACAGATCGGCAGCGAGATAGATTATTTCCGGTTCTTCTACAGGGAACTTGCCCCGAAGGTTTTCATTTCCTACGACAGAGAAGCCTTTTACGACAGGGAGGACGACAGTTTCCGTGTGACCTTTGACGAGAACATTCTATGGAGAGATCGCGACCTGTCGCTTACCAAGGGTCCTTACGGAAAGAAGATCCTGCCCCCGGACACTTCGCTCATGGAAGTCAAGACTTCCGGCGGCATTCCGCTCTGGATGACTTCCGTGATGTCGGAAAACGGCATCTTCAAGACCACCTTTTCCAAATACGGCAGAGCGTACAATGCGCTCGCTAAGAATAGAGAATAACGAATAGAGAATAATGAAGGAGCACCGCGTAGGCGGTGCTGGAAAAAATCAGGAGGAAATTACCATGACAGAGAATATTTTCAGCAGTATGTTTGAGGGAACCACATCCATCAGCACTTCCACCTTTTTTGCCTGCATCATTTCGGCGCTGGTAATCGGCATCGCCATGACGCTGGTCTACAGAATCAGAAACAACAGCTCCCAGAGCTTTCTCGTGACGCTTGCCATTATTCCGGCGGCAGTGGCTATGGTCATCATGCTGGTCAACGGCGATTTCGGTACGGGAGTGGCGGTGGCAGGCGCGTTCGGCCTGATCCGCTTCCGCTCGGCGCCCGGCACGGCAAAGGAAATTGCCGCGATCTTCATCGCAATGGGCGTGGGACTTGCTTGCGGCGTTGGTTACATCGGCTACGCGGCAGCCTTTGCCGCCATCATGTGCGGCGCGATGCTGCTTTTCGGACTCTTCGGCCTCGGCACCGACAGGAAAGAGGAACGCGAGAAGAAGCTCAGCATCACCATCCCCGAAAATCTCGACTACAGCAGAGTATTCGACGATCTCTTTGACAAGTACACCGCTTCTCACAGGCTGGTGAATGTCAAGACCACCAATATGGGCAGCCTCTTCAAGCTCTCCTATGATGTGGAACTCAAAGAGGATGCGAGCGAGAAGGCGTTTATCGACGAACTCCGCTGCCGCAACGGCAATCTGGAAATCAGCCTGCACCGCCGCGAAAGCATTCCCGGCGAGCTTTAAGTCGGCGAGCTTTAATCCGGTTTGTTTCTGATGTATGATTGAAATTTCTCAGGAAACCGTATATAATGGAAGTACGGAAAGGGAGTAATGCAAAATGAATCTCAAAAAATTCACAGCCGTCATCATGGCGGCACTGGTGACAGCATCCTTCTCCGCGTGCAGCAAGGGCAGCGGGAACAATACTACATCGAGCGAGCCTGTCAGGCTGCTGGATTCCTCCGATATGTTCAGCAGCCGGGATATCGAATCGGGCTATGACGAATCGGAATGCACGGTTATCACGCTCAACGGCACCTCCGCGACGGTCAAGGGCGACGGCGCAAGCGTGAAGGGAACCACCGTCACCGTTACCTCCGAAGGGGATTATCTGATAACCGGCAGGCTGAACGGCGGCTCGGTCGTGGTTGACGCGGACAAAAGCGACAAGGTGCGGCTCATTCTGAAGGACGTCAGCATCACAAGTGCCGGTTGTGCGGCAATCGTCGTCAGGCAGGCGGACAAGGTCTTTATTACACTTGCGAAGGGCAGCGAGAATATTCTTTCCAACGCCGAGAACGCAACCGTTTCCGACGACGCTGACGCGGTGATCTTTTCCAAGGACGATCTCACCCTCAACGGCGAAGGCAGGCTCACGGTTGACGCAAAGACCGGTCACGCGGTAGTCGGCAAGGATGATCTGGTCATTTCCGGAGGTTCCTATACCGTTACATCGGAGAAAAAGGCGCTGGACGCGAATGACAGCATCCGCATTGCGGGCGGCACCTTCCACCTCGACGCGGGAACCGACGCGCTCCACTGCGAAAACGAGGACTCTTCCAAGGGCTACATCTATATCGCCGACGGCACATTCAGCATTACGGCCGGTACCGACGGAATGGACGCAAGCGGTGTGATTCAGATAGACAACGGCGCATTCAGCATCAAAACAGGCGGGGGAAGCGCCAACGCCAGCACCAAAAAGGGCGGCGGATTCAACGGGAACTGGGGTAACTGGGGCGGCAGAGGACGACGCATGTCTTTCTCCGAAAGCGACAGCGCGGAAGCAGCAAAGCCGGCAGCCGTTTCGGGCGCGGGCAATTCCGATTCCGGTTCGTCGAGCGCCAAGGGACTGAAATCCGACAGCTCGGTGGCCGTCAACAACGGCACGCTGACCATTGATTCCTCCGACGACGCGATTCACTCCGACGCGCAGGTGACGGTTGCCGACGGCGCTGTCACCATTTCCTCCGGCGACGACGGCATTCACGCCGGTTCCTCGCTGAAGATCAGCGGCGGCAGCGTGACTGTCTCCAAGAGCTATGAGGGGCTGGAAGGAATGACTATCGATATCAGCGGCGGCACGGTTTCGGTCACGGCTTCGGATGACGGACTCAACGCGGCGGGCGGCAATGACCAGAGCAGCATGAACGCCCGCCCCGGTCAGAATAAATTCGCGGCGCAGGAGGGCGTTTATATCAATATTTCCGGCGGGAAGGTCACTGTGAACGCGGCGGGCGACGGCATTGATTCCAACGGCGACGTGACGGTTTCGGGCGGCGAGGTGTATGTGTCCGGCGCCGCCGACAACGGCAATGCCGCGCTGGACTTCAACGGGAATGCCGCGATCACCGGCGGCACCTTCATCGCAGCGGGCATGAGCGGCATGGCGCAGAATTTCGGCAGCGGTTCCACACAGGGTTCCATGCTGGTCAATGTGAACAGCCGGCAGGGCGGCAGCGAGATCGTGCTCAAGGACAGCAGCGGCAGGACGCTTGCTTCCTTCACTCCCCCGAAAGGATACAACAGCGTGGTTGTCAGCACTCCCGATGTGAAACAGGGTTCCACCTACACCCTGATGACCGGCTCAGACAGCACCGGCGTGAAGATGGATTCTCTCCTTTACGGCTCCGGCGGCGGCATGGGCGGCGGCAATCCTCCCGGAGGCAATCCTCCCGGCGGCGGCCGCGGAGGACGCAGAGGATAATCGTTTCAGAAAAATTCATATATAGTTCCAATCCCCGGCAAGCGGAGCACTCTCAAATTGACTTCGCTTGCCGGGAAATTTTCTCGTTGTCGCTTTAAAAATTTAAATTGTTAAAATATTAGCAAACTAAATTGCTAAAAAAATATTGACATCGTACAAAATATAAAATATAATTGAAAAGACCCTCGCCCGCAAAGGCTGCGGGCATAACATAAATGATTGCCTTTATCAAGGCAGGAAAGGATTGATGTAAGTTTGAATACCATCGAACTTAGCGCTATCGCGATTTACTTTGTGCTTGTCATAGGCATCGGCATTTTCTTCTTTGTCAAGTCAAAAAAGAGCGAGAGCGAAAAGGAGTACTTCCTGGGCGGCAGAAACATGAACGGTCTGGTGGCCGCTCTGAGCGCAGGAGCCTCCGACATGAGCGCGTGGGTGCTCATGGGTCTGCCGGGTTCCATCTATCTGGCGGGCGTCGGCAAGGTGTGGATCGCGGTCGGTCTGCTGGCCGGCACCATCAGCGCGTGGATTTTTGTCGCGCCCAAGCTGCGGAGATATTCCATCCGCGCGAAGGATTCCATTACCATTCCGCAGTTCCTCACCAACCGTTTTCTGACGCAGAACAAAGCGTTGCAGATTATCTCCGCACTTGTCTTTGTGATTGTCTACTGCGTCTACTCCGCTTCGAGCATTGTGGCCTGCGGAGACCTCTTCAAGACGGTTCTCAATGTCGACCCGAGAATTTCCATGATCGTGGCGACTGCCATTATCGTGCTTTACACATTCCTCGGCGGCTTCAACGCCGTCTGCTGGACCGACTTCTTCCAAGGGCTGCTTATGCTGGCCGCCCTGATGCTCTGCCCGATCATTGCCCTCGTGGCCGTCAAGACAGGCGGATATGTGGCGGACGCGGGAGCGGTTCTCCCCGAAAACTACTACAATCTGCTTTCCAGCGGCTCCTTTGACTGGGCCAGCATCGCCGACATTCTCACCGGCTTCGGCTGGGGACTCGGTTACTTCGGCATGCCCCACATCATCGTGAGATTCATCGCCATCAAGTCCGAAAAGGAGATGAAGAAATCCCAGATCGTCGGCAGCTGCTGGACGGCTGTTATTCTCACCATGTCGGCCGTCGTGGGTCTTTTCGGCAGATATCTCTTTGCTGACAGCCTCACCGAGAGCAAGAGCCTTGTGTTCGTCACCATGGTGCGCAAATTCTTCCCGGCTTTCGTTGCCGGCATCCTGCTTTCCGCCATCATCGCCGCCGCGATGAGCACCGCCGATTCTCAGCTTCTCGCTTCTTCATCGGCCTTTTCCTCTGACGTCTACAAGGCGGTCATCCGCAAGAAGGCCTCCAACAAGGAAATGATGTGGGCGGGCAGAATCGTGGTCGTCATCATCGCGGTTGTCGCCTTCTTTATCGCCACCAACCCCAGCTGCGAAGGCATCATGGAACTTGTGGAATGCGCTTGGGGCTTCTTCGGCGCCTCCTTCGGCCCGGTTATCCTGCTGGCGCTCTACTGGAAGAGATTCACCTATCCCGGCGCTGTGGCGGGTATCGTGACCGGTTTTGCGGCCGATATGGTGTGGTATGTCCTCTTTACCGGCGATGCCGGCATCTTCAAGGTCGGTCTTTACAATACCGGTATCTATGAGATTATTCCCGGCTTCTTCTGCGGCCTGATTGCCGCCGTGCTGGTCACCCTGATCAGCAAGAAGCCCTCCGAGGAAGTGCTCGCTCTCTTTGAGCAGGCAAAGCTCCCCATCGATGTAGCTTCTGCGTCAGAAGCCGACGTAGCTTTGGGCGAAGTTGCCGCCGCCGCTGTGGAAGAAGCCGCTCCTGTCGAACAATCCGCTCCTGTCGAACAATCCGCTCCTGTGGAAGAAGCCGCTCCTGTGGAAGAAGCCGCTCCTGTGGAAGAAGCCGCTCCTGTCGAAGAAGCCGCTCCTGTCGAAGAAGCCGCTCCTGTCGAAGAAGCCGCTCCTGTCGAAGAATCCGCTCCTGTCGAAGAAGCCGCCTCTGTCGAAGAATCCGCTCCTGTGGAAGAAGCCGCTCCTGTCGAAGAAGCCGCTGAATCCGCCGCGGAGTAAAAGCATTTACAATAGTCAATAAAAAGCGAGTCTTGAATGAGTGAACGGATTCATTCGGGACTCGCTTTTTTGGGGTAAGAAAGAATAAAGAAAATCTAAAGATGAGCCGTAAGATGTTGATTTATGCGACAGAAATGATACAATAATATATGGAATATCCAAGCGAAAGGAGCGGGAAGATTGCCAAGGGTAATGGAACTGGTCATGCCGGATTTCTGCCAATATGAGGATAAATACATGAGTGTCCCCTATACCGGGGAAATGCCTCATTTGCGCAGAGCCGCCGAATTACTCAACGGGAAATTCAACGGTTATGCGGCCTTTGACATACTGGATTATCCCTACTGTGTGAGGGAAAACCTGCGCAGGGTGTATGTCAGGGTGTCACATATTTCCGAAATAACGGAATTTGAACGCGAGCTTCTGACGCGGGAGGAGTACGCGCAGGCACTTCGCCGCACGATTAATGAAAAGTGTGTGAACTGCTTGCGTTTTGTCAGCGAAGAGGCCTGCGTCAACGGCGATTGCGGCATGATTGTGGATCATCAATCCGGCCGTGGAAAAATCGGCAGGTGCAGAAATTTCAAACCAAAAGGAGAGCCAGATCATGAAGGTACTGGAAATTGACTACGACAAATACATCTACCCGGACGGGGTGAGTACGCCGGAAGGCTTTGGGGCGTTTCTGATGGCCAATTCCGGCGGGTTCGTTGAAATGCTTTATTTCAGCAGCGACAACTGTATTGACCCCTATTATATTGAGGAAGAGGTGGGGCGCAAATACATCAATCCCGCGATGGTTAGCGTATTCAGGGAGTGTGAAGTGACCGTGCTTCCCCGTGAGGAGTACGACAGACGGCTTGCAGATTTGGAAAAGAATAGGTGCGTACACTGTGCCAATTATGAGATAAACGGCGGAGAATGCTGCGACAATATCCGGGATAATCTCTGTCTGGACGGTAAGTGCTGGAATTTTGAGGCTTTTGAGAATCAAGTTGAGCGGCAAGAGAATCAAGCCGAATAAATCAAGCCCGAATAATAATTTTGAAAAAACTATTGACAACCGCCTATATAAAATGCTATAATCATTAGGCCGCTTGTTGCGGGCTTTTTTAAGTCGGTCTTTTTCCCTTTTGAATTAGGGAAAAATCGCGCCCGGCAGCAGCGAGTCTATTGTATAAGGCAGGTGCCGTAAAATTATGTACGCAATTATCGAAACAGGCGGAAAGCAGTTCAAGGTTGAGCAGGGCGACGAAATCTATGCCGAGCTTCTGAACGCTGAGGCAGACGACGTTGTAGAGCTGAAGGTTATCGCTCTCGGCGGTGAGGACGGTATCAAGGTCGGCAGCGACGTTGAGAACGCAAAGGTCATGGCCAAGGTCGTCAAGAACGGTAAGGCAAAGAAGATTACCGTCTTTACCTACAAGCCCAAGAAGAGTTCTTCCCGCAAGATGGGTCACAGACAGCCCTACACCAAGCTCGCAATCACCGAGATCATCGCGTAATTTCCGGCTGTGATCACAGTAGAGCTTTATTCCGACCGGGAGCATGCTCCCGTAGGATTCCAAGTCAGCGGTCATACAGGCGTGAGGGGGGAATCGGTCGTTTGCGCGGCGGTTTCATCGGCCTGTTATATGGCGGCCAACACCATCACCGAGGTACTCGGCATTGACGCCGACGCTTCGGAGTCCGACGGATATATGCGCGTCACCGTGAGCGGCGACGGCATTTCCAAGGCAAAGGCGATACTGGACGGGCTGCGGCTTCATATGGAGCAGCTTGCGGAGCAGTATCCCAAACAGATCAAAATCAAATTTTCGGAGGTGCATCAGTAATGCTGAAGGTAAATATACAGCTTTTCGCCCATAAAAAAGGTATGGGCTCCACCAAGAACGGCAGAGATTCCGAATCCAAGCGTCTTGGCGTCAAGAGAGGCGACGGTCAGTTCGTTCTCGCGGGCAATGTGCTTGTTCGTCAGAGAGGCACAAAGATTCATCCCGGCACCAATGTCGGCAAGGGCGGCGACGACACCCTCTTTGCTACATGCGACGGTATTCTTCGCTTTGAGAGACTCGGCAGAGACCGCAAGAAGGCTTCTGTCTATCCTGTAGAGCAGTAATTCAATAGTCGGACCGAAGATTTTTATCAGGTCAGACGGCTTTTGTAAACATTCCGACAAAAACCCGGGACCGTTTTGATTTACGTCTCGGGTTTTTATGTTTGATTCATTATTATTATTCAGGGGGTATTGTAATGAAAAAATCCGCTTATAAACTGATCTACGGCTACATGGCGCTCACTTATGCGGTACTGTTTCTCGGAGTGCTGATAAGCGACACGCTGTACGACGGCAAGTCGAGAATCCTCTGCGCTTCCGATGTTCCGAGGATGTTTGTCCCGGCCATCATGAATGTGCCGACCTTCGTGCCGTGGCTGCTTTTCGGTCTGATGGTTGTCGCGACGGTAATTTGCGCCAATGTATGCAAGCAGTTTACTCTCGGAATAGGCATTTCGAACGGACTTCTGGGTCTTTATACGCTCATCGTTTACGGAAGCGAACTGAAAAAATTCGTGCCCTTCACTTTTGAAATGCCCACCGTGCGATCCGCTTTTTTTGTGATCGGCTCGTATGTGATCGTTATCATGACGCTTGTATTTGTTCCTCTGATTGTTTTCAGCAAGGACGAAGATCAGTTTGACAGGATCTGGTGATCTATCATGTTTATCGATAAAGCTAAAATCAAACTGAAAGCCGGCAACGGCGGCGACGGCGCGGTTTCCTTCCACCGGGAGAAATACGTCGCGGCGGGCGGTCCCGACGGCGGCGACGGTGGAAAGGGCGGCAATATCGTCTTTGCGGTGTCCACCCATCTTTCCACCCTCGCCGACTTCCGCTATAAGCGCAAATACCGCGCGGAGGACGGCGGCAACGGCAAACCCGGCCGAGGTTCCGGCAGGAAGGGAGCCGACCTGCTTGTGCAGGTGCCGCTCGGTACCGTCGTGCGCGACGCGGAAAGCGGCAGGATCATCGCCGACCTTTCGGACGATCAGCCCCATGTCATCGCCAAAGGCGGTAAGGGCGGCTGGGGCAATACCCATTTCGCCACCCCGACCCGTCAGGTGCCGAAGTTCGCCAAACCCGGCATTCCCGGCGAGGAAATGGAAGTGCTGCTGGAACTCAAACTGCTGGCCGATGTGGGGCTGGTCGGATTCCCCAATGTCGGCAAATCCTCCCTCATCAACGAGGTCAGCGAAGCCAGATCGGTCGTCGGCAATTATCATTTCACCACCGTCGAGCCGGTGCTGGGCGTGGTGCGCAGGGGAGAAGGACAGTCCTTCGTTATGGCGGACATTCCCGGACTGATTGAAGGCGCGGGGGACGGCGTCGGATTGGGCCATGAATTTCTGCGGCATGTGGACAGGTGCCGGCTGCTGGTGCATATTGTGGACGTTTCAGGCAGCGAAGGCCGCGACCCTATCGAGGATTTTGAGACCATCAATGCCGAGCTGGTCAAATACAGCGAAGAGCTGGCCAAGCGTCCCATGATTGTCGCGGGCAACAAGATTGATCTTGCAAGCGATGAGCAGTTGCGGCGTTTCGAAGAATATATCCGCGGTAAAGGGTACGAATATTTCCCCATTTCCGCGCCGATACGTTACGGCGTTGACGAGCTGATCGCGAAGATCGTGGAAATGCTTTCCAAGCTGCCGCCGATTGTCATTTACGAGCCGGAGCCGTTTGTTCCCGAACCCGTGGAAGACAAGCGGGAATTCAGCATCCGCGTGGAGGACGGTGTCTATGTCGTGGAAGCGCCGTGGCTGCTCAACATCATGCGTTCGGTCAATTTCGACGACTACGAGTCCATGCAGTATTTCGAGAGAGTGCTGAATAACAGCGGCATTATCGACGGTCTGCGCGAGGCGGGTGTTCAGGAGAAGGACACCGTGAGCATTTACGATTTTGAATTTGATTTTATCAATTAAATTTTTGAGGAGAACTTGAAAAAAATGAAAGAAAAGACACTGGCGGAGAAGCTCCGTGAAGAACTGGCTTACAATCCCAAGAACGGCGGCCTGAAACTCACCGAGGATCAGCTCAGACGCGCCTATGAATTCTGCGACGACTACAAGGAATTCCTCGACGCGGCCAAGACCGAGCGCGAGGCAGTCGCGGAATCGGTCAGGCTTGCCGAAATCGCGGGTTTTGTTCCCTTTGAAAAGGGAAAGGTGTATCAGGCGGGGGAGAAGGTCTACCGCGTCAACCGCGGCAAGGCGATCATTCTGGCTGTCATCGGCCGCAAGCCGGTCAGCGAGGGCGTGCGGTTTGCGATTTCCCACATCGACTCCCCCCGGCTTGACCTTAAGCCCAATCCCCTTTATGAATCCGATGAAATCGCCATGTTCAAGACCCATTACTACGGCGGTATCAAGAAGTACCAGTGGACGACCATTCCGCTTGCCATGCACGGCGTGATCTTCCTTGCCGACGGCAGCAAGCTGGAAGTGCGTATCGGCGAGGAGGAAGGCGACCCGCAGTTCTGCGTGACCGACCTTCTGCCCCATCTCGGACGCAAGCAGGAGAAGGAACCGCTTGCCACCGCCATTCCCGCTGAGAATCTGAATATTCTGGTGGGCAGCCTTCCCATCAATGAGGAAAAGGGCAGCGATCTGGTCAAGCTCAACACCCTCCGGCTGCTCCATGAGAAATACGGTCTGGTGGAAGCCGACTTCCTCTCGGCAGAGATCGAATTCGTTCCGGCGGCCAAGGCGCGCGACGTGGGCTTTGACCGCTCCATGATCGGCGCCTACGGCCACGACGACCGTGTCTGCGCCTATCCCGCGCTCATGGCGGCGCTCACCTGCAACAATCCCGTGCATACAGCTATCACCGTTCTTACGGACAAGGAGGAGATCGGCAGCGAGGGCAACACCGGTCTGAAATCCGCCTATCTGGAATACTTCATTCATGATCTCGCCGATATGCAGGGGGTGAAGGGCAGAGACGCGCTTTCCGCTTCCCAGTGTCTTTCGGCTGATGTGAACGCGGCCTTCGATCCCACCTATGCCGATGTCTATGAAAAGAGAAACGCCTGCTTCCTCAACAAGGGCGTGTGTATCACCAAGTACACCGGCGCCGGCGGAAAGAGCGGCACCTCCGACGCTTCCGCCGAGTACATGAGCCGCGTCAGACGGCTGCTCGACAGCAGGAATGTTCTCTGGCAGATCGGCGAGCTGGGCAAGGTGGATGTCGGCGGCGGCGGAACGGTCGCCAAATTCGTCGCGGCACTCGACGTGGACACCGTTGACCTCGGCGTTCCGGTGCTTTCCATGCACGCACCGTGGGAAATCGTTTCCAAAATCGATGTCTATATGGCCTACAGAGCCTTCTATGAATTCTTCCTCGACTGATTTTTATTATTTTTGAAATAGTCTATCCCGAAGTTTCTGAAATCGTGATCCGCGGTTCGGACACTTCGGGCTTTTTTCATTTTTTATCCTATTTCATGAAGAATGTATGAACTTTTATGACAAATCGTTAAAATCAATTGAAGTCTACTTACTTTTTTGATATAATAACGTGAAAACAGCGTAAAATGCTGTGAATGAAGATGTAATTTTGTTGGCTTACTGTAAGAGGTGGGATTACTGTGAAGAGAATCATTCCTTGTTTGCTTGTGGCCGCTATTCTGCTGGTTATGATCGATTACATCGGAATCCGTCCGGCACATGCTTCTGAGGACTGCATTTATGTCGATGACGAAGAAACCGCTTCCGGCATCGATCAGGAAGCTCTTTATCAAGAAATATTTGCCCCCGACAGCGTGATCGACATTGCCGTCGATATTTCGAAGGAGCAGCTTGCCAATATGCAGGCGGATCTGGAATATTTCCGGCAGAAACATTCCCGTTCATCGGTCTACCGCATCTGTGACAATGTGACAATTACCGTCAACGGCAGGAAGTATGTCATCAATGACGTGGGAATCCGTCTGAAAGGTACTTCCTCCCGCTGCAATTTTTTCAATGATATTCTGGGCATCTACAACCTTGTCAATTTCCGCATCAGCTTCAGCTGCACGTTTGAGGATATCGGGGATTACGGGCTGGAAACAAGAACATGGAACGATAAGGCGGAGAAGAAAAAGCGCCAGAACCGCACGTTTGCTACCATGGAGAGCCTTGAACTGAAATGGAACATCACCGCCGACAATACCTATGTGCGCAACAAGTATGTGCAGGATGTTTTCAAGGATTACGGCGTCCCCGCGCAGAATTGCAGCCTGTGTTCGCTCAGCCTCGGAGGGTGCCGACTGGGCGTTTACCGCCTTTTTGAACCGGTGGACGAGAGCTTCATTCGCCGTTATTTCCCGCAGGAGGACTGGGGCGGCGACCTTTACAAGGCGCGATGCACCAGCAAATCTCCTGTTACCTATTCTTTGGGGAATACCTACGGAATCGGGAATAAAAAGAAGGCGGAGGCCTATAATTTTGACCTGAAAACCAATATCGACGAGAGCCATCACGAAGCGATGGAACATTTTCTGCGGGTCGTCAATCAACCGGACGCCACGAAGCAGGATTTTGAATCGGTCATGGATATGGACGAACTCGCCCGCGTGCAGGCGGTCAATTTCGCTATGGGCAATCAGGACGATATGCGCAACAATTACAACAATCACTATATCTACTTCCGCAAGAGCGATGGCAAGGCGGTCATCATTCCCTATGACAATGAGATCGTGATGGGAGATACGTTCGTCTGGGGCCCTTCGGAGTCGGCGCTCACCGGGGAATCGCCCTATCTGGAATACAACTACCGCTTCGATTCCATGCTGGAGGTGCCGATGCTTCGTCAGACGGTGCTCAGGGGCGGGTATTTTACCGACCTCTATACCGGCTATCTTCGCCAGATCGCCGAAAGCAAATGGATGACAGAGGCGCATTTTCAGAAGTATTTTGACACCGCCAAGATGAATTACAGCGACAAGCTGGTTTCCAAGTACAGCTATTTCAGCACCATGAGAATGAACATCGATTTTTCCATGGAAGGTGGAGAAGCCTGCAACGGCAACATGAGCGTTGATGAATTTATGACCAGAATGAAGGAGAATATTCTGAGGAACGCGGCCTGAAAAAGGAATGAAGATATGTACGGAAAGAACGAAAAGAAAAAAATGCTCTCCGGCAGGCTGTATCACTGCCGGGAGGACAAAGAGCTTGAAAAGGACGTAAAGAAATGCCGCATGCTGGTGCGGCGTTTCAACAGCACTACCGAGGAAGAGAAGGACGAGCGGCGCCGGATTCTCAGGGAGCTTCTGGGAGAATGCGGGGAGCGCTGCACCTTTGAGCCGCCGATTCATTTTGACTACGGCTGCAACACCTACATCGGCGAGAATTTCTATGCCAATTTCGACTGTGTGATTCTCGATGTGGGCAGGGTGAAGATCGGCGACAATGCCCGGTTCGGCCCGAAGGTGAGCCTTTTCACCGCCGGACACCCCATAGACCCGGACGTCCGCGCCGAGGGAATGGGGTACGGCTATCCGATCACCGTCGGCAACAACGTCTGGATCGGAGGGAATACCGTGATCAATCCGGGCGTGACCATCGGTGACAATACCGTCATAGGCTCCGGTTCGGTGGTTACCAAAGACATTCCTTCCAATGTGGTGGCAGCGGGTAATCCCTGCCGCGTGATACGCGAAATTACCCAAAAGGACAGGGAATACTGGGTTGCGCAGAGAAACGAATATTACGCAAACGACGACTGAAATATAAAAAATGCCCGATTTTCGGCGATTGCAGATAATGAGTGATTAATTTCCAAAATACGGGGGATTAATGGATTATCTTTGGCGTTTTGTCCAATTGAATTGAATCGTGAATTATTCTATAATTATCATCGGTAAGAACTATAGGATATTATGATTTTATGCTTTTGGAAGGAAACGAGGGAACAGTATGAGTATTGAAAATTTCAGCGAGAATGACGAAAGAGTAGAAAGCATAAGCGAAGTGTCAGAAGACTATCCCGAAGGGTTTGAGGAATCGTCGGAAGACGACTATTCCGAACAGGCCGTGCCGGAGGAAGAACCCGCGCCGGAGGAAGAACCCGCGCCGGAGGAAGAACCCGCGCCGGAGGAAGAACCCGTGCCGGAGGAAGAACCCGCGCCGGAGGAAGAGCCCGTGCCGGAGGAAGAACCCGCGCCGGAGGAAGAACCCGTGCCGGAGGAAGAACCCGCGCCGGAGGAAGAACCCGCGCCGGAGGAAGAACCCGCGCCGGAGGAAGAACCCGTGC
>JAFRXY010000054.1 GCA_017441385.1 Clostridia bacterium
GCTGTGTCTTGTTCCCTTCACAGTCTTTTTGGTATTCAGCTTTATTTCAATTATATCAGCACTTGGCGATTTGTCAAGAGGTAATTTTGAAAAAAATGCAGCCGGATGAAATTTATGGAGGTTCAGTCGGCAAACATGGGAGTGGAAAGGTATCTCTCGCCTGTATCGGGAAGCAGAACGACAATCACCTTTCCCTCATTTTCGGGGCGTTTGGCGAGAACGGTCGCGGCATGAAGCGCGGCGCCTGATGAAATACCCACCAACAAGCCTTCTCTTCTGGCAAGAGCCTTTCCCGCCGCAAAGGCTTCTTCATTCTCGACAGCAATTATTTCATCGTAAATGCCGGTGTTGAGAGTATCGGGAACAAAGCCAGCGCCGATTCCCTGAATCTTATGGGGGCCGGGGGTTCCCTTGGAAAGAACAGGAGAGCCGGCCGGTTCAACAGCGACGACCTTTACATCGGGATTCCTGCTCTTAAGATAGCCTCCGACGCCCGAAAGCGTGCCGCCGGTACCCACTCCGGCCACAAAAATATCCACCTTCCCGTCGGTGTCCTCCCAGATTTCAGGGCCTGTGGTCGCGACATGGGCGGCAGGATTGGCAGGATTGACAAACTGCCCGGGAATGAAGCTGCCTTCCGTTTCTTCCGCAAGTTCCTGCGCCTTGGCAATCGCGCCCTTCATTCCCTTTGCTCCCTCGGTCAGAACGAGCTGCGCTCCGTATGCCTTCAGCAGATTGCGGCGCTCGATGCTCATGGTTTCCGGCATAGTGAGTATGACTTTGTAGCCCTTCGATGAAGCGACTGCCGCAAGTCCTATGCCTGTGTTGCCGCTGGTCGGCTCGATGATGACCGAGCCGGGCCTGAGCAGTCCTTTCTGCTCTGCGTCTTCAATCATCGCGTTTGCGATTCTGTCCTTCACGCTGCCGGCGGGATTGAAATACTCCAGCTTGGCAAGGACGTCGGCTTTCAGCTCATTGTCCTCCATGTAATTGTTGAGCCTGAGCAACGGTGTGCCTCCGATAAGGTCGGTGATTCTTTCGTAAACTTTCATAACGGTGTTCTCCTTCTCAAATTGATTGGCTATTAGCCTGTAAACCTATAAGTTTCATAGGTATTATAGCATCGGGTTTTGGAATTGTCAAGTACTTTTTAAAATTTTTTTTCCGCTCAAAAAAGTCCCTGATTCATATTGACGGCGTTTTTCTCAGAAGTGTCAATACCAGAATCAGAGCGGCGCCAAGCAGTGTGAAATTATGTCCGGTTACCGCCAGCACATATATCCCCATAAGAAGCATTGCGCCGAGGGTCATCCACGAAAGGATTCTCACCATCCTATCCGCGGCACTCTGCGGCATTATTCTTTCCAGAACGACGCGAATCATGCCGCCGCCGTCCATTCCTTCCACGGGGAGAATATTCAGTATCCCCAGCACAAGACTGACGGCGGCGAATGCAGGAAGGAAGCCGAATGTCACTGCGGCACATATGAAATTCACCCCGCTGCCTGCCGCCAGAATGAGGAAATGCCCCCTTCCGAATTCCGAAAGAGGGCTGCTCTCTATTCTGATGCCGAAGGGGGTGATGCAAATTTCCCTCGGAACCTGCTCCGGAACCGGCAGCATGGCAGCGATATGCCCGCATTCGTGCAGCAGGGAGGCAAGCATTCCCCACATCATGAACCTGCTTCGGTCAAAGAATGCCGCGACGCACAGCAGCGCAAAGAAGTAAAAGCTGACCTTCACCCGGCATTTCTTATGGAAAATATAAAAACTCAATTGTAGATACCGCCTATCACCCATTCGGGGTCGTAACGCTTGCCGCCTTTGCGGAATTCAATATGCAGGTGCGGTCCGGTGGAATTGCCGGTGGAACCGACCCGCGCAATCACCTGCCCTTTGCGAACTTTCTCTCCCGCTTTCACCAGCAGCTTTGAACAGTGGGCGTAAAGGGTGCGTATTCCGTCCGAATGTTCGATGATAACAACATTCCCGTAGCCTCCGTTATATTTCGCACTCACCACTCTGCCCGACTTCATTGCCATGATATCCGAACCTTGCGCGGCCCCCAAATCCATTCCTGTATGAAAAACATAGCGACCGGTGACGGGATTCACACGGTAGTCAAAGCGGGAAGTGACACGCGCCTTCCGGAGCGGCTTGACGAAATCGCTGCCGAAGTCCAGTCTGTCCAGCCGCACGTTGGAAGGAACGTCCAGCTTGCCGTTATAGCTGGCGGATACGCCGGAGTCTATCTCCTCATCGAGCAGCAGATCATCCAGTTCGTCGTCCACCGTCAGGCTGTCGCGGGAATTGATTGCGGGTTCATTGCCCCCGCTCTTTGCCTGCGGCAGCAATTCCAATTCCATAGCTTCAACGGCGGGCATCTTGGCGGAAGATCTGTCGCTGATACTTACAAATATACGCGCGTCCGCCGCTACATTTACGGACGTTTCGTCAACCGCCCAGCGCACAGCCGACAAAGCAGCCGCAGCCGCGCCGATGAAGGCGGCGGTTCTGCGCCATCTGCCGCGCCAGTTCTTTCGCTGTTCCCGCCTGACTTTTTTTACGATGATTCTCATTTTCAAATCCCCCGAGAAAATAGTATGAAGTATCGAGCCGATTGATAAAATATATGCGGACGGCACGGGATTGATGATAAGCATTTTCAGATAAAAAAACGGCGTCCGAACCCTAGCGGGAACGAATGCCGTTACTACTGTGCTGCATGAATTATTAACTTTAATTTCTGCGTCCTTCCACATAACCCTGACCGCCGATGACAACCGAAACAGTCTTGGCAAAAATGATCATGTCAAACACCACGGAACGCCGGATGACATATTCCTTGTCGAAGTATACCTTTTCCTCGGCGGGAACACAGTCGCGGCCGTTGACCTGCGCCCAGCCGGTCACGCCGGGGCGCACATCGTACACGCCTTCGCGCATACGAAGCTTGTGAACGTCGGATTCGCTCATAATAAGAGGACGGGGACCCACAAGGCTCATGTCGCCTCTGAGCACGTTGAAGAGCTGGGGAAGCTCGTCAATGCTGGTCTTTCTGAGCACTCTGCCCACGCGGGTAATGTGAGCGTAAGGGTCGGAAAGTGAAGCGGTAGCCATTTCGTGAGGTGCGTTCACCTTCATGGTGCGGAATTTGTAGACCTTGAAAAGATTGCCGTTTTTGCCAACGCGGTTCTGGCTGAATATCACCGAGCCTTCGGAATCCAGTTTGATGAGGAGGGCGACAACGGCGAAAAGCGGAAGGAGCAGCGTCAGGGCGACAGCCGAAACGCTCATGTCGAATATTCTTTTGAGAACAGTGTAAACAGGCTTTGTCTTGATCCGTGTGTCATCGAAATAAAAGCTGCCTACATAATTCTCACGCACATTAACCATGACAAATGACCCCCTTGCAATCACAATTTAGCAAAGCTGGAAGAAATAAGTTGATTGGCATCAAACGCTTTTTGTTTCTTCTTAACTTTGTTTATAGTATATCACATGATTTATCGAATTTCAATATATTTTTTTTGTTTTTTGCATTTTTATCAAATCTTTCAAAAAATAATCGCCGAAGTCCGATAAATGTTTATTAAATAACGATAAACGGGGCATATTCGTCCTTTTATAAGACTCAATATCCTTTATCAATTTAGCAGGGCAAAGGACATTTGTGCATTCTGACAGATTTCAACATTTTTAATACTCGAAATTTTTCTTTTGATGTTCATATTTCATAGATTTTTGTGCATTTCATCATGTCGCATTCCGTACGGTCGTGAGTGACAAGAATCACCGTGCGCCCATGGCAATATTCGTCCACCCGGGCAATGACACGCTCCCTCAGTTCCGGGTCAAGTCCCTTGAAGGGTTCGTCCATCAGAATCACGGATGAATCGAAGGCAAGGGCGCGGGCTATACTCAGCCGCTGCTTCATTCCGCCCGAAAAATCGTCGGGGTAGCCGTGGATTTCCTTCTCCAGTTCCATGGTCCGCAGCAGTTCGCGGGCAACCTCCTTGGAGCAGCCGGTGGCGGCGGTAAGGTTTTCTTCCGCGTTCAGCCACGGCAGCAGCCGGTATTCCTGAAAGACATAGGCGATCTTCCCCTCCGGCCGCTGAATCTCCCCGCGGTCGGGCGGAATCAGACCCGCGATGATATTCAGCAGCGTGGTCTTCCCGCCTCCCGACGGCCCCAGCACGCACACCCTCTCCCCTTCCTCCGCTTCCATCGAGAAGCCGGTGAGCACGTTTTTTTCTCCGAATGACTTATCAATATTCTGTAATCGCAGCGGCATGGACGTTCCTCCTTTCAGTCAGGTTGATGAAGAGATTATGAAGTCGGTTGGGCGGTGGATGGTAAGGAATAAAGAATTTTCTCCGGTCGGGGCTAGGCAAATCGTTGTATCGGGCTATTTCTGTATTCGCCTGACCTTCGGTAAAAGATCCGGGCGCGTCCTGCTCGGTCGCTACGCCTCCTACCTTACCTTCTCCCTCGCTTTACATTCGCTTGAAGCGGTATCTTTTCCCTGCCCGGTCGATCGCCCATACAAAGAATTTTTCCAGCGCGACGCTCATGAGAATCACCACAGCCGTCCACGCGAACAGGTCGGCGGTTTCAAGGTAAATCTTGGAATAATAGAGTTGACGCCCGATGGAATCCTTGGTCACGCCGATGACCTCGGCGGC
Organism: Clostridia bacterium; assembly: GCA_017441385.1. Lineage (GTDB taxonomy): Bacteria > Bacillota > Clostridia > Oscillospirales > Acutalibacteraceae > RUG762. The sequence continues at coordinate 4,686 of JAFRXY010000054.1, forward strand.
CACCCCCGCCTTCCACGACAGCCCCAGCGCCGTACGGCAGGCCGCCATCAGGTAAGGCAGCACCGACGGAATGTAAATCTTCGTCACCCGCTTGCGTCGGTTCATGCCGTAGACCTTCGCCATTTCCAGCAGCTTGGGGTCGACTTCCCGTATGCCCTGAAAGACATTCCCGTACACCACCGGCAGCACCATCAGGAAGGAAATGAAGACCGGCACACGCTGCCCCGTCAGCCAGACCAGCGCCAGAATGATGAAGGAGGCCACCGGGGTGGACTTGATGAGGGTGATCGCGGGGGAAAAGAATTCCCGCGCGAATTTTACTTTATGGCAGAGCATGGCCAGCGCCGCGCCGGTCGCGCTGCCCAGCAGGAATCCCTCTGTGATCCTGCCCAGCGAGCCTAAGGAATACTGCCAGAAATCCGCCGTGACGCACAATTCCCCCAGTCGTCGCAGCACGGTCAGGGGCGATACCACCAGAAGCTCCATATGCACGATATAACAGACAAGCTGCCACAGCGCCAGCCAGAGCGCCGCGACAGCCGCCTTCATCGCTATTTTTTTGAATAATGCCTTTTTATCAGCCGACATAGTAGAATCCGTCATCGGGCAGAGCGCCGCCCACGGACTGGGGATCCGCCTCCAGCAGCACATTGAGGAAGCCCGCAACGGACTTCTTCATCTCTTCGCCTGTAACGCAGACGATATTGCAGTTGGGAATGGCGGCCTTTGCGAGTGTTTCGTTGGGAATGACACCCAGCTCCACGACGTCGCCCACCGTGTTGTCGAGGTCATTGACAACCGCGTCGGAGGAGGCCGCGAAGTCATTCAGGAAGGTCTTGAAGGCACCTTCGTTATCCTTGAGCCATTCGGTTCGGACAACCACAACGCCCTGCGCAACGGTGGTGTCGCAAACTTTGTTCCATTCCGCCTGCATATCGGTGACGGTGAATGCCTTTTCCGCCTTCTTGAGCTGTCCCTTAATGGCGGTTACCTTGGGTTCGGGGAACATGGCGGTCTGCACATCGCCGCTAACCATTTTGGCTGTCAGCTCATCCACCGTGAATTCATAGCTGACCTTCGCGTCGTCGAGGGCGTTCTTTTTCAGCAGGAAGTTAAGAATATACTCGGGGTTGGAACCTTGCATAGAGGAAGGAGCGTAGACGGTTCTTCCCTTAAGGTCGGCTACCGACTTGACTTCACCGGAGGTATCGAGCATATAGAGTACGCCGAGTGTGCTGACGGCTGCAACCTTGATGTTGCCGCCCGTCACCTTGTAGAGCTTTGCGGCCAGATTGGTGGGAACGCAGGCGATATCCACTTCGCCGGAGGAAATCTTGGCGACCATCTGGGTCGGCTCGTCCACGTAATCGGCGGCATAGGTGTTGGTGTACAGGTTTTCTCCGTCGGAAAAAGCGTCGGCGATCGTCGACTTCTCAGTGGCGAGCTTTGCCATGGAAACGCCGGTGGGGCCGTACAGCGCGCCGACTTTCACTTCGGTGGAAACCGTCTTGACTTCCTTCAGATCAGAGGAGACTTCGTCCTGTTTCTTCGAACCGCAGGCGGCCAGAGAAACAACCATTGCCAGCGACATCACAATCGCTGAAACTCTTGAAATTGCTTTCATCATCACAATTCCTTCCTTAAATAAAAAATTAATATAGCCATGCGGCAAAGCCGCAGAACTTACTGCTTTCGCGTGCGGAGTAAAGGAAGACCGAAGCGTCACAGAATCCTAATTCTTTACCTCCTACCTTCTCCCTCCTACCTGATCTAAAGGTTTTGCAGGGCGGCGACGTCGAGCAGCTCGATGCGCTTGCCGGTGCGGGAGATGAGGCCGGACTGTTCCAGAATGCCGAGAGCGCGGTAGAGCGAGGCGCGGGAGAGATTCATGCGCACGGCAAGTTCGGAGCAGCTCCTGACCGTCACTTCGGGTTTGCCGCCGTCGGCGGAGAATTCAGCCAGCAGCCAGTCCGCCAGCCTGCGTTCCGCCGTTCCCCTCGAAAGCGTGTGTATCTTGCGGTTGAGAAAGGCGATGCGCCCGCAGAAGAATTCCATGACGTTGGCCGCGACCTTCGGATACCGCTCCATCAGCAGCGGAAGTGCCATCGTGCCGATGAAGGCAACGCGGCATTTCCCCGCGGACTTGACCACAGACGGGACGGGATTGTCCTCCCCGCATGCAAGAGCGGCAATGTCAAAGGGCTGACCGGCGCCAACGACATTGAGAAGTATCTCTCCACCCGCGTCATCCCCGGAGTATATTCTGACCGAGCCTGACACAACTATGCTCCAGCATTTCGCCCTTTGTTCATATGGAATAATTTCCCTTCCCGCGAAGGCGCGGATTGTCACGCCGGATTCTTCCAGAAAGAAATCGATCTCCTGCCGTTCGCAGCCCGCAAACAGGCCGCATCCGGCAGCTGTCTCCCAATCCTCAGGGCGCGGCTCTGTAATATTCACTTCCCTGCCCCCCTGATCCGTTCCGAAAGTGTATCATTTAATACACTTTTTAAAGAATTATACATGATGAAATCGCAATTGTCAAGGGAAAAAACGTATTTCAATAAAAAATTTTCCGGAATAACAGACCGAAACTATCAGAAAATATCGTCGATAACGGTTTTGAGGGTATCGGCGGAGCTTCTGAGCGCCAGCGCCTCCTGCCCGCTCAGCTCGATGGGAACAGCCGCTTCCACGCCGTTTTTCCCGACAATGGCCGGCATACTCAGGGCAACATTGTTAATGCCGTAATTGTCGTGCTGTATGCAGGAGACCGGCAGAATGGATTTTTCGTCCCGCACGATGGCTTCACAGATGCGCTTGACCGACATGGCGATGCCGTAATAGGTCGCGCCCTTGCGGTTGATAATTTCGTAGGCGCTGTTCTTGACGTTCTCGGCGATGGCGTTCATGGAGGACTGATGTTGGAAGTGCCCTCTCATCTCACAGAAGCTGTTCAGCGGAATGCCTGACACATTCGCGCTGCTCCACGCGGCGATTTCGCTGTCGCCGTGTTCGCCGATAATAAAGGCATGCACCGACCGGCTGTCCACCCCGAGGTGCTCCCCCAAGAGGTATTTCAGACGGGCGGTGTCCAGTACCGTGCCGGAGCCGAAGACGCGGTTCTCGGGGAATCCGCTCAGCTTGGCGGCGGTATAGGTGAGAATATCGACGGGATTGGCCACTATCAGCAGAATGCCCTCGGTGTTGTATCTCACAATCTCCGGAATGATGCTCTTGAAGATACCCACATTCTTCTTGACCAGATCAAGCCTAGTCTCTCCCGGCTTCTGACCCGCGCCGGCGGTAACGACGATAATCGCCGCGTCGGAGATGTCGCTGTAATCTCCCGCGTAAATATTCATCGGTTTGGCAAAAGGCAGGCCGTGGCTGATGTCAAGCGCTTCCCCCTCCGCCTTCTCACGGCTGACGTCGATCAGAACCATTTCGGAAAAAAGCCCGCTCTCCATAAGCGCGAACGCCGATGCCGAACCCACAAATCCGCAGCCGACGATAGCAACCTTTCTGCTGTTGATGACACTCATTCATAATTACCTCTTTTCAATAGATGATTTGGTACAGAAACCCTGACGGTCACTGATTTATTGTTTCCCGCAGGGCTTTCTTTATGTATAATTATATAATTATTTTCAACCGAAATCAAGGAAAAATCAGTATTTTTATTATTTTCTAAATTTCTGTCAAATGGCTGAGGGAATTTTCCAGTTTTGAAAATTGTAAATTTTCTGTTCAATATTTACAAAGCGCCAATCATATGGTATGATGTAATTGCCGCACGGAAATTTCCGGTTATTCTGTGACTGCCGTGGGGCGTTCAGACAAAATAACAGAGTGCGAGGGACGTTTAAATGTTCAGAAAACATGTAAATACCGAAAACACCGGCAATTCTTTTTCATCCGGCGGCAAATCGGAACCGTTTGACAGCTTTGATGAACTGGACGAAATGGATTTGTCCAATATTGAATTGTCCGAATTATTGAAGCATAATACGGACAGCAGCTGGAACGATATGATACATTCTTACGACAGTTTTGACCCTGCCAAAAGCAGCCGCTTCAATCCTGACAACTCAGGCGGCAGTTCTATTGACGATGCCGCTGATGACAGCGACCTCGGCGACGACTTCGACAGCGACTTCGGCGACGATTTAGATAGCAATCTTAGCGACGATTTCGACGGCAGTCTTGGCGATGATTTCGACGGTGGTCTTGGCGACGATTTCGACGGTGGTCTTGGCGACGATTTCGACGGCAATGCCGATGATTACTACGAAAATCCGGATCTCGATCAATCGGATGAAGATTACAAAAAACGTTATTCTTCCCTTGATTCCTCGCTGTTCAAAAAAATCATCTTTGCAATGATAGCCATTATTGTGGGATTGGGCATTCTTGTAATTGTGAAATCCTCAAAGGCCAATGGCGACTATACCATTCCTTCTTCCCCGAGTGACAGCTCCGTGACCGATTCCGTAAATTCCGATAATTCCGACGCGGAATCCCAGCCCGTTTCTTCACAGGAACCGCTTCCGGAAGAAAAACCCGTTTATGCCGAATTGCAAAAAGGCAGCAGCGGAAAGAATGTAACGGATCTTCAAAACAGACTCTGTGAACTGGGGTATATCGGCAAGGACAGCTGCACAGGTTATTACGGCGATTTTACTACCAAGATCATCAAAAAATTCCAGAAAAATGCCGGCCTTCCCGAAACCGGCATAGCAGATCAGGCCACGCAGGAGAAGCTGTTTTCCGACGATGCGCCCTCAGTAAAAAAATAATATAAAAACCTGTCCGGTATCTCTGATTATTCACAGATGACCGGGCAGTTTTTTTTCATAGGGTGTGTAGACCATTGTAACCTATCTTTCACTTCGGCGTATAATGAAAATGAGATCGCGAGATCATTTCATTTTCTTTATTTTTTTATTGCGGAGTTGATTGATATGTGCGGAATTGCGGGAGAAATCAGACCCCTTGGCGGAGTTTCGGGAGAAAGGGCGCGTCATGTCAGAGAGGTTCTCAAAAGGCGCGGCCCCGACAGCGGAGGAGTCTATCTCAGCGACAGCGCCGTACTCGTACATACCCGTCTGTGCGTGGTGGATATCGAGAACGGCAAACAGCCTATGAGCTGCACTCGACGGGACGGAAGATACATCATTGTCTACAACGGTGAACTCTACAACACCCCCGAACTTCGCGACGAGCTGATAGCGAGGGGCTGCGAATTCAAAGGGCATTCCGATACCGAGGTAGTGCTCAACGCCTTCGCTGAATTCGGCTCGGAATGCGTTTACAAACTCAACGGGATATTCGCCTTTGCCGTGTGGGACGAGAAAAAGCGAAGGCTCTTCTTTGCCCGCGACAGGATCGGCGTCAAGCCATTCTTCTACACCGTCTCGGACGGCACATTCATTTTTGCCTCCGAGATCAAGGGCATTCTCGCCGCCACCGACAGACAGCCGAAAATCGACGCGCAGGGCGTAATGGAAATCATGCTCATCGGTCCCGGAAGAACCCCGGGATACGGCGTATTCAAGGGCATTGATGAACTCAAACCGGCGCACTGCGGCTTCTTTGACGAGAATGGTATGCGGCTTCACCGTTACTGGGATCTAACCGACAGGGAGCATACAGAGAATTTTGAGCAGACTGCCGAACACGTCAGATTCCTTGTTACCGACGCGATCAAGCGGCAGCTTGTTTCAGATGTGCCGATAGGGACATTTCTCTCAGGGGGACTTGATTCGAGCATTATTTCCTCCGTTGCATCGAGGAAAATGAAGGAAGATGGCAGAACACTGCAAACCTTCACTGTCAATTACAGAGACAACGACAGATTCTTCAAGGCAACCAAATTCCAGCCGAACAGCGACAGCGATTTTGTAGGAAAAATGACGGATTACCTCGGTTGTGATAATCATGTTATTGAAATCGACACACCTGAGCTGGTGCGGGCGTTATTTCAAGCGGTGGAAGCCCGTGACCTTCCCGGCATGGCGGACGTCGATTCCTCCCTCCTTCTTTTCTGCCGCGAAATAAAGAAGCATGTCACCGTCGCGCTATCCGGCGAATGCGCCGACGAGATATTCGGAGGTTATCCGTGGTACCGCGACCCTTCCGTCCGGGCGGTGAACGGATTCCCTTGGGCGCAGTCAACAATATTCCGTGCCGGATTCATCCGCAGGGAATTCACCTCTCAGATCAACCCGGAAGAATATGTGCAGCAAAAATACCTCGCCACGGTTCATTCCACCTCCAAACTGCCGAACCTCTCCCCTCTCGAATCCCGCATGAAGGAAATGGTCAGGCTCAATCACGATTGGTTTATGCAGACGCTGCTGGATGATAAGGTCACAGAAGAAAACAGAGGACAGATTAATACTCTCTGTATATCTGCCCTCTATTTCCCGCGTCAATGACATAAATAATCATTTTCCCGTTGTCAATTTCATATATGATACGATAATCTCCTACCCTAAGACGGTACAAACCTTCATTGTTTTTCAAGCTTTTAATATCTCCGATGTAAGGTAGTCCCTCAATTGCTGAAACAACTCTTTTGCGCTCATTGGCAGGAAGTTTGTCAATAAACTTCTTTGCTTTTTTCTTAATGATGAACTGATACATGATTATTCAAGACCCCATTCTTTTTTGCAATCCTCTAAAGAATACTCTTTGTCCTTTTCAGGATCAGGGTCGTTGAGATAATCCTGATAAAGCCTTTCGCAGAAAGCATCGTCCTCCGCTTCATCAGCCATCAGGCCTTGCAGGTAAGCCAGTACATACCCAAGTTTATAATCCGGAATTTCATTCACCATCTGTGCTACTCTTTCTCTTTCACTCATGATAATAGCCACCTTTCCGATTAATCTATTTGTATTATACACGAAAAACCCATCCATTGCAATAGTGAATTCTCCTGGTATCTTGATTTTTCATCTGAATTAGTATACAATAATATACGAAATATATTTTTCATTCAAACGCCAGACGAGGTGACTTTCATGGGCATTTATCTGAATCCAAACAATGATCTCTTTCAGGAAGCCATTAATTCCACAATCTATGTCGATAAATCAGGTCTGATCTCCGTCACCAATCAAAGGCTGAGGACAACCGGCAAATACATCTGCGTCAGCCGTCCCCGTCGTTTCGGCAAATCACTGAACTTGGGTATGCTGGCGGCGTACTACAGTCGCGGGTGCGAGAGCAGCGGATTATTTGACAATCTGGTCATTGCCAAAGACAATAGTTATAAAAAACATCTGAATCAATACAATGTGCTCTATATCAATATGCAGCAGTTTCTGAGTTTTAGCAGTAGCATAAAAGATATGTTGCTTTTGCTGGAAAAGAGACTATGGAAAGATTTTTCAAAAATGAATTTAGACCTCGATCCTGATGACGGACTGGTATTTTGGATGACAGACGTGCATTATAAAACAGGCACTCCGTTTGTCATTCTGATTGACGAATGGGACTGCGTCATGCGGGAGCATATGAATGACAAAGAAGCACTGAGAATCTACCTCGATTTTCTCCGGGGCTGGCTGAAAGATCAAAGTTACGTTGCTTTGGTTTACATGACAGGCATTCTGCCCATCAAAAAATACGGCACCCATTCCGCCCTCAATATGTTTGATGAATTTTCCATGCTGAATTCATTAAAAATGCAGAAGTATATCGGATTTACCAATAACGAGGTAAAGGCTCTTTGCGAAGATTACCATGCGGATTTCGGAGAAATGAAGGCGTGGTATGACGGTTATTTGTTAAACGGCGAAGAGTTGTACTGTCCGCGTTCCGTTGTCAGAGCCATTGATACGGAAAGTTTCTGCGGCTTCTGGACCGAAACCGAAACCTATGAAGCGCTTGCAAAATATATTGCGATGAACTTTGACGGTTTAAAAGATACCGTCGAAAAGCTTCTTGCCGGAGAAGAACAGCCAGTTGATACACGTTCTTTTTCCAATGACATGGTTACCTTCGCCAATAAGGACGATATTCTGACGCTGCTCATTCATCTCGGATATCTAGGTTATCATGCCGACCGCAAGACGGTCTTTATCCCCAACCGTGAAATAGCGGATGAATTTGTATCCTGCATGAAGGTGACGGGGTTGTGGAAGGAGACAATGGAAACCGTCCTTGCTTCGCGACAACTGTTATCCGATACGCTGAAAGGGAACGCAAAAAAGGTAGCCGAGGCAATAGAAACTGCCCACCGCCGTAATTCTTCCATACTGAATTACAACAATGAGCAGTCTCTTCGTTTTATTATTCTGATCGCCTATTATTATGCGAGGGAATCCTATGACATCATTCAGGAAATGCCGGGCGGCGACGGATCTGCGGATATAGTGTTTATTCCTAAACCTTTTGTCGATCCCATCGCATTCCCTCCGATGGTGGTGGAACTGAAATGGAACAATTCCGCGGAATCAGCCATCCGGCAGATCAAAGAGAAGCATTACCCCGATGTGCTGTCGGGCTACAGACAGATGCTTCTGGTCGGCGTAAACTACGACAAAGACAGCAAAAAACACGAGTGTGTGATAGAATCCGTAAATGATTCCGATCAATTGTAAATAATATCAAGGTTTTCATTGTAGACAATGATTTTCTCGATAAAGGTCTGAGCGATGGACTTCTTTTCGTCAAACGTCAGGCTGTCCCATGACGTGAGCGCCTTGTCAATCAAAGCGGTATCAGGAAGCTCGGTTTCCTTTGTCCTGATGACATTCAGTTCTGCTTCAAGCTGTCGTTTCTCCGCGTCCAGCGCCTCAATCCTTTGCCCTATGTATTGTACCAGCGTTTCGTTGGCTTTTGCCACCTGCCCTAACAAATTTTGAATTTCCTCCTCTATCCGGGCAAGGCGGATTTTGCATTCATTCTCTTTGGGATTGACGGTGTCTTTTGGGCTCAGTTCCGAGAAGGCAAACTCTTCAAGATGCTTTAGCAGGCTGTCTTTGACGACAAGCTCAATGTCATCAAAGGTGAGATGCGCCGTGCGCTCGTAACAGTGTTTCGCTTTTCGCCCACCGCAATTGATGTAGCGTTTGCCGTTTCTCTGACCTCCCACCACCGAAATTCCCAACCCGCAGAATCCGCATTTCGTCAATCCTGTAAGCCATGTGTTCCTCCCCTTACCGCTGTTGGTAAGGGGCTTGTTTTTGTCAAGCTCGTACTGTATGGCTAACCATTCACTGGCATTCATCACGCCTTCGTGGAGATTCATCTGGACGGAATCACCGTTTAAATTGGTGAACTTCTGTGTGGTCTTGGACTTTCTCTCGCCGTAGATGGTGCAGCCATACACACCGATATAATCCTCGATGGGCTGGTTCATGGAAGCGCCTTTGGATTTCAGATACAGGTAAACATCCGCGTCCGCCCTGACGTAAACCGGATTGCGGAGAAGCCGTGCAATCGTGACAGAGGAAAATTTCTTTCCCCTGTTGGTGGAAATGCCGCAGGCATTCACCTTTTTCACGACTGCACCTAAGCTCTTCGTCGATAAATACTCCGAATAGATCATTTTTACGATTTCGATCTGTTCTTCGTCCGATTCCAGTTTGTGGGTGTGTATTCCGTCAATCGTGACGGGAATTTTTTTATATCCAAACGGTGCAACACCAGCCAGAAACAATCCCTTTTTGCCTCGCTCGTAAAAATTGTCATGGACTCTTTTCTGAATCATGCTGCGCTCCAATTCCGCAAACACCATGATGATCTGAAGCGTCGCTTTTCCCATCGCGTTGGACGTGTCGAACTGCTCGTTGCAGGATACGAATTCCACACCGTATTTTTCGAACTCGCTGTATATGCCGACAAAATCCTGCAGGGAACGGCTGATTCTGTCCACCTTGTAAACGATGACCTTCGTCACCTGTCTGCTGCGGACTTGGTTCATCATCTCCACAAACGCGGGGCGATTGGTATTCGCGCCGGTGAACCCTTTGTCTTTGAAGACTTTGTATTCACACCCGAATGTAAACGCGACACACGCCTGCTCCTGCTGCTCGATGGAAATGGAATCCTTCTTATCTACCGACTGTCGGCAATATACAGCGATCATGCTTACACACCCTTTCTATTTAAGTATTATGGCACTCGCCCGTGCTGCCTCAGTACGTTGTACACAATCTGCGTCACCTTCTGGCTGAACTTTTGTTCTTCCTCAGGCGTGCGTTTGGGTACGTACTCCTTCACCTTTAAACCGTGGATTTCTTTGCTCTTGACGTTGTATTGGGTTTGGTTTTCCATTTGTCATCCCTCCTAACAGTTAAAAATATGTAGTTTTTTGGATAATAATGAATTAATAATCATGGGATTTCTCGAAATCAGCAATTTTCTCAATTGTAATGCACATGAGACGTTCCTTGCCATAATCCTTATATCGTTTACCTCGCCTCTTCTGCCCGCCTTCCGTCACAGCGGAACAATACCCGTGGACTTCTAGTAGCCTACCGAGTTCCGTACTGCTCAATGGTAGGGCTGGAAGATTATTTTTCCTGGCATAATGGGTCACAATTCCCGGCAAATCCATCTGTCTGAAAAAAATCGCATCTTCGCCACGTATGAGTCTGATGTCTTCTGAAAACGGTGTACCCCATTGGGCGACAGCACCGTTATTCATTTCTTGCACAATGGCAGAAAGCAATATGTCTATCGGCGCTTGCGACTTCATTTGTTTGTCGTTATCCGCCAAAAGATTAATGATGTTAGAGTGGAAGTCGGCAAGAAAGGCGTTTCCGTCAAACGTGTTGCCTTCAGCCGCAAACAAACCGAGCAATATGCGACCTATCACAATATATTGTCCGATATATTCCACATATCTCGGATTAGAGAAATGATATTTCACAGAATTTCCCCTTATCTCTAACATAGTGCTGCGAATGATATTTATAGTTTGTTCATAATTCAAGCCGACAAATTTTAGGAATCGGAAAATTAGTGCTTCGAAGATTTCTGGATTTGTCTGGAAGTGAGAAAGCAAGGCGTTTTCCACGGAATTCTTCTCGAGACTAACCACCACCGCACGGGCAATAGAGGACTCGCTTCCCGTGCCGTAAAAATACTCCCCGGTGATAACAATGCCACCGCGAACGCGATAATCAATCTGCTCGGCTCCGGTCTTCATAAACGCTTTGTTTATAACACGCTCACCCGAATCTCCGCACAGGCGAAGGATCGATTCGAGCATTTTTTCCTTACGTTTTTTGTCAGTGTAATCCATTGACGGCGCCAAATCATCAATGAGCATCACCCGGTCGGCGTAATGTTGTAAGTTGTATTGTATTCCCGATTCTGTGGCTGTGAAATTGAATTTGACAGTTCGTCGATCCTCACCGAGCTGCGTGAAACACTGGGCAACAGACGTTTTTTTGCTTCCTCGAGGACCAACTATGAACAGAGCGTGTTTTAAAGGAAAGCCGGCGTCCTCAAAAACGCTGTGAATGAAGCTTGCAAGCACATAAGAAAGGACTGCTTTCATTTTTCCGGGCTCCTTTATCGTTGAGCACATCTTGAGGTACTCAGGGAATATACTTCCAGAAAACCGATCCGCAATGTGGAGCTTTCCATCCGCTCGAACAAGCTGTTCAGGATGAGCAATGGCACCGTCAGACGTGATGTAATCTCTGATGTTAATTTTCCAGCCGGGGCGAGAATATATCGTAAAAATGGGGCCGGAATAATGCAGCAAAAGAGCGTTTATCGTTGTATACAAATATCCACCCAATTCACCACGGCAGTGGCAGAAAGATAATGCCCCTGGAATTTTCTCAATAATTTTGGGACTTGCAGCTTCACCAAGCGAAATCTGATTGAAATCATAACGCATAATTCCCTGCTTGGTTTCTACAAAAAAGGTAAGGTCAAGCAGTCGCCTCGTGATAGTTTCTGTGGTATCTTCACAAAAGTAGCTTACTCGGTTAAGCACTATATCGAAATTTACCTTCTTTTCAAAGACATCAATTCGAACCGGGGCCTTCACAGAATTAACATCAGCGTTCGGAATTAATTGTTTTACAGTAGGTTGTTGCTTAGCCATTGAAAGCACAAGATCATTCACTGACAATTTCTTCTCTTGACTTTTACGATCCACCAGAGAATACAGCTGTTTTTTTTCGCCAGAGTCTGTGGTGTTCAATTGCTTATGTGAGACTGTCTCCGCAACCTCAATCTCACTTCTTTCGGCTTTCAAGGCATCTTCGATTATCCTGCATTGTCCGGCTTTTTGTTCCTCGTCAGCAAGGTGGTACAAAGTCGTTTTTGATGAATCATTTGTCATGGAAATTCCTCCCAAAAGTTTTTTTGATAAACGCTGCAGCTGTTTACGCAAAATATCATAGCAGAGTTTAGTTCCAAAAATCCACCACTTTGCCAAAGCACTTTTTGCACGAGAATGTAACCATATGATTATTTTTCGCCAATATTATACATCATTATAGCTTATAATATTGCAATAGCATTTATATAGAGTACAAATCCTTACTAAACTTACCCAAGAAAATAAGCGACTAATAGACGAAATTGAAAAAGCGCTTTTTTTCTTGTGTCATATGAATCAGACTTTTACAGTTTATATTTTCGATTATTCATTTATATATAAAAAAACCGTCTACGAAATAGTAGACGGCGTAAAGGTAAGATCCATATGTTATATATGTCTTTCAATTAAGTCAATTTGATGACTCGTTACTTGAAGCAGTAAACAGAATGTTCAGGACAATTTGGGCGTCCACGATAGCAGTGAGCCGGGTTGGGAAAGAACTCATATTTCCTTGCGGCGCATAATCTTTTATCCGTCCGTTTTCTTTGCATATCCTTTCTTTCGATCATATTGATAGCCCATTTTCACGATATGCTGCCTTACGGATTCCTCGGTTACTTCAAGTGAAAGTTCTTCAATGATTTTCTTAATCGTAATTTTATTATTGTAAGCGATTAATTCTTCGATTTTCTTATCGTCTTCGGGCGTTATTTTTCTTGTTCTCCCTCTGGGTTGTTTTGTGGTTGATACATCTTTCTTTTTAATTTGTATTTTGTAGACTTCTTCACACTTTGTTCCATCCTTATTCGTTGTTTCTAAAATAATAAACTATAGTTCCCTGCGATTTTTTCTAATTACAGGTGAAATATTTAAAATCAAAGACCAACAAACAGGCGAAAAACCGCATAATTACGGGAGAAAAAGCTTGCATTTAAACCTAATTTATGGTATGATGTAATTAGAAATA
>JAFRXY010000055.1 GCA_017441385.1 Clostridia bacterium
AAATCCCAGCGAAACATTCGTTTCGCTAGTTAATACACAAAGTATTGCCTGCGGTTTTGGCGTCATCTGGCGAAAAATCTGCAAGCTGAACTTTGTTCAGCTACGCCATCCGCACACGCGGAGATTCTGAACAGGCTCTTAAAAAAACGTCAAAAATTTAATTTTAGTTTTTGCCCCTGCATGATTGACGTTGACGTTTTTTTATTATATAATATATTTGACTATCTGGATGCATTTGCGCGGGTGTATCCTGCGTGAACAATTACTGCGTGATTTCCTTTAAAAAATCCTGCACACTTGCAAAGGGAGAGATTGCTATGGAAAAAATCTTATCCGACAGGCAGACATTGTCCGTTTCCGCCGCAGACCGCCCGGGTCACAGCCGCGTCCGGCTGCTGCTGGTCATGCTGGGCTGCTTTGCCGCGCTGCTGCTGACCGGCTGCGGCATGAACACCGATCTGAACATCGACGGCAGCTTCAAGGGCGAACGCGTCATCACCTGCGACGAGCTGAGCGACCAGAACGGCCTCTTCACCAAGTTCAAGGTGTCGGAAGCAGCCGATGTGCTGAGCCAGAAATGCCCGCCTCAGATGTCTTTTGAGTGCAAATACACCAACGACAGCAAGACCAAGGCGGTATTTGTGTTCCACCTGAAATTCGACTCCATCGACGACTACAAATCCAAGGTGAAGGAACTCATCGGGCGCAATCCTACGGTTCAGTTTACATACAAGGATCCCAAGGAGGATCTCTTTGCCAGCGGTTTTTCCATCACCGAGGATTTTGAATCCAAGGATCTGCTGGCGTGGGTAAAGCCGGCGCTCAAGGATGAGCTGAATGTGTCGAAGGACGTTTCCAGCATGACCGACACCGTCAAGGTCACCATGGACGGCGTTTCCCACGACAACGAGAATTTCGGCTCGGCGAAGGTCAAAATCAACACGATCTCCAAGTATCAGATAGACAGTCTTGAGATACGCACGGTTCACGATGTGGACAAGGAAGGCGCCGTCTACGAGCGCGAGGTTACCGTCAAGATTCCCAAAAAGACGGTGGAAGCGCTGGGCAAGGACAATATTCAGGCCTTCATGGAAAACGGTCTGGGCGAGAACGCCACCGGCAAGTGGAAGTCGGACGACGACGGCGCCAGCCGCTACCGCGTTTCCTTCAAGGGCAGTTCGGATGTGATCAACGACTGCACGTCAAAGCTGTTCGGCGAGGGCTGCTCCTTCCAGTATGTCAGCGACGGCTCGCTGAATACCGCCTTTTCCGAAACAGGCGTGCTGACCGAGAAGGTCAGCTTTACCAAATTCCCCTGCCGGAGCGACGGCACATGCGACGCAACCTTCACCTATGTCAATATGGACGGCAGCCGGTTCGACGATTCCAAGTCCTCCGCCGCCGGCAGCAGCACCAAGAAAACCGACGACGACGGCAAGACGCTGGTCGTTATGTATGAAAAGGCGGGCAGCGCCGACATTACCGTTTATGCTTCATCGGTCTACAGCGTGGCAAAGGTGAATGTCGTGACAGACATCAGCAGCGACGACAAGGTCATGCAGGAAATCAGCATTGCCTACAAGGTGGGCGACGACGATTCCGGGGCGAAGTTTGCCGCCAAGTACTTCAACGAAACCATGAAGGGCAGCGGCATCGACATTGCCGTCGAGCCGTTCAACGCGTCCCGTTCGCAGTACGCGGTTGTGCTGACCACGCCGAGAGGCACCGCGGAAGAAACCACCGCCCTGCTTCAGAAGTATATCGGTCAGGGCAATTCCGTCAAGATAGAGGGCGAGGACAAGTTCGCCGTCTTCAATAAGCGCAGCGTCACCGTGAATGTGGACATCGCGGAATTCGTCAGCGCTTCGGGGTACACCGGCGTGACGGAATACGGATTCAGGGGGGACGGCGAGGCCAGTTCCGTGAGCTGGACGTCCGCCGCCGGCAAGGGAAAGAACGACGTGCTCATGGGCAAATCCCAGAGTGAATTTTCCCACCCGATTTCCGAACAGACCTTCACGGTGAGCTATCAGGTGCAGAGAATCAATCTGATTTTCGTGATGCTGATGGGAGGCATAGCGATTGTCGCCTGCGGGGCGGTGATCATGCTGTTCAGCGGGCTGGTGCTTCGCAGACGCAGAAAGCGTCAGCAGGAAAAAATGGAAGCCGTCATGACCATGGCGCTTGTCAAGCTGCCCGACGGCACCCAGCAAATGATGGAAGTCACCCCGGAGGAAGCGGCCAACGCCGTTGTCATTGCCCCAAAGGACGATGACGGACTGGACGAGGACGACGACGAACCGGAAAACATGTGGCTTTTCACCACCGCAATGCGGCTCTTCGCGGCGATGGCGGGCGTGCTCGTCGCGCTGAATTATGCAGGCGTCGATTCCGAGCGCAATGTCCTCAATCCGCTGGAATTCTTCAATTCGGCCAAGGGCGTTTCGGGCTGGGATCTGATCGTCGGCAAGGAGATAAGCGACCGGATGCTGGAAGGCAGCTACTTCAACGCGGTGCTGATTATCGTTCCGCTGGTGATATTCCTTCTTCTTTCGCTGAGAAATCTTCTGCCCAAGCTGATGAGCGACATCGTGATCATAGGCGTTTCGCTTTTCCAGGCGTGGTACATGCTGGGCTTGCAGGACACGCTGGCAGCCAAGGTGGATCTGCTGGGCGTGGACGGCAAGAGATTCTTTGTGGAGATGGACTGGGCCTACAATTATTCCGTGGTCATCTATGTGATGCTCTTTGTGGGCGCGGTGGTGCTGATTCTCATGGACACAGGCCTTAATTTCCGCAGAATGCTCCGCAGGAAGGAAAGATAAGACTATACACAAATAATTGCAGACGGAAATCAATTTTGAAAAAAGAAAGCGCGCAGCGCCAATTAAGCGAGCGAACGCGAGCGCGGGGTGCAGGGGACTGGTTCCCTGCCGGGTCAAGGGCAGCGCCCTTGCGGGGTACTTTTGCGGTGAAACCGCAAAAGAGGGGCAGCGCCCCTTCGCTGCAACGGGCTGCGACAAAAATGCACCCGGGCGCAACAGGAAACAGATTCAATCTGAAATCGTTTTGCTTCGATTTGCGTTGCGGCAACGTGTTTACCAACCAAAATTGATCTCCCCGCATAATTGCAGACGGTGCGTGCTTTTTGACCCGCGCCGTCTGCAAACTGATATACCGGTATAACGCAAGATAATCGGGGGAATGGATTGATTTGAAGATAAGGTCAAAGATAAGGACTTTCACCGCGTTTCTGCTGACGGCGGGACTGTTGCTGCTCTGCGCCTGCAACGACGCCGAAACGCCTGAACAGGCCATCAAGCGATTCAACAAAAAGATGAACGATTGCAGTTACAAGGCTGCTTTCGACTATGTGAAGGAATATGACGGGCTGAGCTTTGACAGCGGCGACCGCAGCGGCACCCGCAAGATTGTGGACGCCGTTTCAAAGACGCTGGAGATAGAGATCATCGACATTCAGACTTCCGGCGCCAACGGCTCGGCCGTGCTGAATATCACGACGGTGGATCTGCGGGAGATTTATTCCATTGCCGCCTCGACCGTCACCAACAATTACGTGGATACGGTGCTGAAAGGCTCCAGAGTGACAGCCGAGGAAATGCGCGAGGCGCTTGTCTCGGAAATTGTGCGCGAATCCGAGCTGTCCGAGGCAAAGCACGTCACGACGGAATGCAAGATCAACCTCACCCGGGAGAAGGACAAGTGGTACATCATTCTCGATTCCACCAGCTTCAATTTAATGATGGGGTACATCAATGACGCGAATTCCATGGTAGAGAGCGGCGATTTCACCAATGTCGCCCCCGTATCGGATTCGGACGCGCCGGCGGCGGTTTCCTCCGAGGAACCGGAAGATTCCGGCAGCAGCGTCACCTTCAACGACTAAAATGAGTTTGGAGTTTGTAGTTTGGAGTTAAAGGAGAAATCATAACAAAATGAAATTAGGTATCGTAGGACTGCCGAATGTCGGCAAAAGCACACTATTCAACGCGATCACCAGCGCGGGCGCACCGTCGGCGAATTATCCCTTCTGCACCATCGAGCCGAATGTGGGCGTTGTGGACGTTCCCGACAGGCGGCTGGACAGACTCGCCGAGATGTACCACCCCGAAAAGGTCACCCACGCGCCGCTGGAATTCGTCGATATCGCCGGCCTTGTGAAGGGCGCGAGCAAGGGCGAAGGTCTGGGGAATAAATTTCTTTCCAACATCAGGGAATGCGACGCGATCGTGCATGTGGTGCGCTGCTTCGAGAACGACGATATCATTCATGTGGAAGGCAGCATTGACCCTGCCCGCGATATAGAAACCATCAATCTCGAGCTGATTCTGTCCGATCTGGAGCTTGTGGAGCGGAAGATCGACCGCTCCAGAAAGGCCATGAAGGGCGACAAAAAATATGCCGCCGAGGTGGAATTCTTTGAGCGCGTGAAGGAAGTGCTGGAATCCGGCAAATCGGTGCGCACCATGACCCTCACCGGGGAAGAGGAGGAAATGCTCTCCACCGTCGCGCTGCTCACCAGCAAGAAGGTCATTTACGCCGCCAATCTCAGCGAGGACGATTTTTCCGGCGGTGCGGAAAACCCGCATCTGGAAGTGGTCAAAAAAATCGCCGCCGAGGAAAACAGCGAGGTGCTGCCCATCTGCGCCGAGATCGAAGCCGAAATCAGCGGCATGGAGCCGGAGGAAAAGCTCCTGTTCCTCAGTGAAATGGGGCTGGAGGAATCGGGACTCGACCGCCTGATCCGGGCGGGCTATCATCTGCTGGGTCTGATCAGCTTTCTCACGGCGGGACAGCCGGAAGTCAGGGCGTGGACGATCACCAAAGGCACCAAGGCGCCGCAGGCGGCAGGGAAAATTCATTCCGACATCGAGCGGGGTTTCATCCGCGCCGAAGTGATCGACTATGACAGCCTTGTGGAACTCGGCTCGCTGGCGGCCGCCCGTGAAAAGGGTCTTCTCCGCTCGGAGGGCAAGGAATACGTCATGAAAGACGGCGACGTGGTGCATTTCCTCTTTAATGTGTAATATTTTCATACTATTTTCATATGTTCGCATTTAATTTTTCCGGAAATAATAATAGAATGCAATCAAATAATAATTTGAGAAGGGTGGCAGATTGAATGCGTATTCACACAAAAATCCTTTGGTCGGCAAAGAAGCCGGTTGCGCTTTTGCTGACGCTTGCGTTGGCGGCGGCCTATATCATTTCACCCGCCGCGGGCCTGACCGCAGTCTACGCAGAAAGCAGCGGGAATGATTCCGCTCTTTCGGCGGGAATTCCCATTGTCATTACCGCCCAGCCTTCGGACGTTACCGTGAGGGAGGGCGACATGGCGAATTTCGGCGTGGAAGCCACAGGAACCGATCTGAAATACCAGTGGTACTTCCGCAAGACCGGCGACAGAAAATGGAGCGTCTGGGAAGGAAAAACAGCCGCGCAAATCACCGAAGCGGCCGAATCCTCATGGGATATGATGAGGGTTTATTGCAGAATCACCGACGCTACAGGCAGCACGTTGTCGTCCGATTCCGCCGTTGTCAGAATCGCAAAGCCAATAGAAATTTCGGCGCATCCGGGGAATATCTCGGTAAAGCCGGGTGAAAGAATGCAGTTCACGGTATCCGCGCTTGGCACGGGCCAACTCAGCTACCAGTGGTATTTCCAGAAGGCGGACATGAGTGAGGGCGCTGTCTGGAGCGGACATACCACTGCCATCGCTTCGGCCTACGCCGATGAATCCTGCAATCTGATGCGGGTGTGGTGTGAAATCACCGATGAAGCCGGAAGCACGGCGCGGTCGCAGGCGGCAACCGTTACCTTAAAGCAGGCGCTTTCCATCGTGCAGCAGCCGGAAAACGTCACCGTAAAGGTGAATAAGCCGGTGGGCATTTCTCTGTCGGCCAAGGGCACAGGCAAAATATCCTATCAGTGGTATTATAAAAAGCAGGGTGCGAACAGCTGGTCGGAGTGGAGCAGCCAGACCTCACCGGAAATTACCGCCAATGCCGATTCCGCGTGGAATATGATGCAGGTCTACTGCAAGATTACCGACGAATCGGGTGCGCAATTGAATTCCGATACGGCGGTCATCAGAGTCAACCAGCCGCTTTCCATCACAGTCCAGCCTTCCAACCAGAGCATTACAGCCGGCAGAAAGCTGACCAATTCCGTGTCGGCCGCCGGTACGGGCGAATATGCCTACCAGTGGTACCGCCGCATGCCCGGTGCAAAATCATGGGAAAAATGGCTCGGACAGACGCAGTCCGTGCTGTCTGTAAAAGCGACGATGGAAATGAACGGCATGCAGGTTTACTGCCGCGTTTCTGACGAGTCGGGCACCAGCGTCAATTCGAGATCGGCGAAGGTGGTGGTTCATCCCGCCATCATTATTCACACCCAGCCCTCGATGGTGACAGTCAGAGCGGGCGAAACCGCCACCTTTTCGATTCTCGCTTCGGGCAGCTGCCTGCATTATCAGTGGTACCGCCAGAAGGCGGGCGAATCGGAATGGACGCTGTGGCAGGACAGCAACAGCCCTGCCATTTCCGACGTGGCGGACTGCACATGGCACGCCATGCAGGTCTTCTGCCGCGTGATTGACGAAAACGGCGAAACCGCCGACAGCGCGGTGACCTTCGCGATGATCACCAAAAAAAGCGAGCAAATCCACATCAACCGCACATTCACCGTCAACAGCAACGGCACCAAGGTTTATGCCGGCCCGGGCACGAATTATGCCAGCGTCGGCACCGTGAGCGCCGGCGCAAAATATCTTGCGCTGGAATGGGACTGCGATTCCGGCGACGCCACATGGTACCGCTTCAACCTGAACGGAAAGAACGCTTGGATCGCCCGCACCAAGACGTCGGTATATAAGAATGAATATGTCAGCATTCCCGACCGCAGTTTCAAGAACGGCGGCGTGCCGATTATCTATCTTTCTCCCTCCCGCCAGACCAAGAATGAATACGCCGCGGGTTCCACCACCGAAGGCGCTCAGATGTACCGCGTCGGCAACGAGCTGAAAAAGATTCTGGAGGAAGAATATCTCTGCGTGGTCTATATGCCGCCTGTCGAAATGAAGATCAATTTCAACTGCCGACCGACCGACGCCTATCTCAAGGAAGCCGACGTATATCTTGCCATCCACAGCAACGCGCACACCTCCCGCACGATGTACGGCGCGGTGGGGTATTATTTCCCGGGATGTGAGCAGAGCCGGCTTCTGGGGCAGAATATGGCGGAGGAAATGGGGAAGATATCCCCCTTCACCCCGACCGTCGCCAGCAAGACGGTGGATGGCATGGTGGGATTTGACAATGTGGGCTACGCCGAGGTGAGGGATCCCGCCTACTACGGCATGATCAGCCTTCTCGCCGAAGTGGAATATCACGACAATGCCGATTCCGCCAGATGGATTATCAACAATCCCAAAGCCATTGCCCGCGCCCTTGCCAACGCGCTGGAAAAGACGATCGATATGCAGAGGAAATAATCCATCCGCCTGTTTGTCTCTTTTATTTGTGATTTTGATAAATTCGAAAAAAATTAATGATTTTCCTCTTTACAATCTAAGATTTATGTCGTATAATTATTAATGATTTTAATGGAGTAATGTCAGTAATTGTCTGATTTTTCGGTAAGGGGGTGGTTGGCCTTGGACAAGTCTGTTGCACAGAAGTTTATGATCGTCATGTCGATGTTTGTTGCGCTCTTTGCCACGGTGTTCGTGTGCGGCAGTATTGTCAGCAGCAGCACCTCAACCGACAGCTATCTCCAGCCGGTTCCCAAGATTCACTACGTCACCTCCTACAGCGATACTTCCGTCGAAGAATCGCCGGAATATACCCTGTCGGACAGCGATGTGGAGGATATCCCATACGAAAGGCCGGCTGCCGCCACCACGACGACCACCGAGCTTGTCAATATCGAGGACGGCGTTACGGTAGTGGAATTCATCGACGATGAGGACGAGGATTATACATCCGAAACGCTCGACGTCGAGGAAGAAGAAATCGACGAACAGTTCCTCTATATGACCACCGTGACCACCAAGCTGCCGGTCGTCCATAACGAGGAAGTCAGAACCACGACCACCGTCAGAACCACTACTTCCAAAAAGACCACCAAAAAGACTTCGGCTGTCACAGCGGCAAAGCCTATTACCACGACCGCCGCTGCCCAGAAAACCGCCGCCAAAAAGACCACCACGGTCAAAACGACCGGAAAGACCGCGACGGCGGCGGCAGTGAAGACAAGCGCGGCGACCACCACTTCCGCAAAGAAGATCACCGAAACCACCGCGACAACTTCCAAGACGACGACCAAGAAGACTTCCGAAACTGCCACCACAACCAAGAAGTCCTCCGAAACCACCAAGACGACGACCGAAGCTCCTTCCACCGTCAGGACGACGACGGAAGCGCCTTCCACCCACAAGACCACGACGGAGGCGCCTTCCACCCACAAGACCACGACGGAGGCTCCTTCCACCCACAAGACCACGACGGAAGCGCCTTCCACCCACAAGACCACGACGGAAGCTCCGACCACCAAGGCGACCGAAGCCCCGACCACCAAGGCGACCGAAGCCCCGACCACCACGACGGCCAAGCCAACCACGTCCCACAGCAGTGAAACGCCTTCGGCCACCTCGCATTCTTCTTCGGACAGTGAGAATGCCGGTTCTACTGACAGGAGCACATCGGGAGACAGCACAACAAACGCTGATTAATTCCAAGCGACAAAGCAATAAACAACAAAACAAAAGAACCGCGACGGCAGATGGATTCAACCGCGCGGTTCTTATTTTATTTTATGAAGAAAGCTGTCAGGTGCTTGCTTCGGCGGGATTGTTCTTGATGTAGGACGAAAGCAGCACATCGAGGTTGAAAGATTCGCAAAGCCCGCTGATTTTGTCCTGCCGCGAAAGTTCAATGTATTTCTCGGCAATGAGGGAACAGAGGTCGGCGTCGTCGGCGCGTGTCACAATGACCAGCCGGCATTCCGCCACAGGCGTTTCAACGCACTTGAATGTGACGTCGCTCTCCTTGAAATTGGCCGCGGCGTAGAGCGCCTGCGGTTCGTCCACCGCCGCGCAATCCACCCTGCCGGCAGCAAGCTCCCTGAGAAGCTGCTGCATGCCGGAGCAGACAACAATCTTTTTCAGGCTGCTCTCCATCACGGAGGCGTTGTGAAGCTCGATCTGCGCGTCGGAACCGCTGACCACTGCCAGCTTTTTGCCCTTCACGTCGGCCAGCCGGCTGATCTTGCTGTCGGCGGTTGTCATGATGACCTGACGGTAATACAGCCCCGTTTCGATCGTCCTGACGGAAGAAACCAGTTCCTTTGCCGGAGGGGGGCAATTCCAAAGGCAGTCCACGCTGCCGTTCATCAGCCTGTCGTAAGCCTCCGCCGAGGAAAGGCGGGAGAAAAGCGGTTCCACACCCATGGAGTCGGCGATTCTGGAGGCCGGTTCCCCTGTAATCCCCCCCTGTTTCTGATTGCTGTCTTCTATCACAAAAGGCGCGTCATCATCGGCGGAGCATGAGCAATAGCCTATCCTTAAGCCGCCGTTCTGCCTGAGCCGGCCGGCAATGCTGTCGGATTGGCAGGAAACGCAGGCGGCAACCGATATCGCCGCGGCCAGCAGTGCCGCCGCCATCTTCTTCAACCACTTCATAGACATCTCTCCCCTCTGCAATTCAAATGACGTAATTGTTGGAATATCCTTCGCTCTGCCTGTCGAGAATGTCCTGAACGGTAATGCTGTCGAGATAGTCGGTGATGACCCTGTTCAGCCCTTCCCAGATGAAGAGGGTAGGACAATCCTCGGCTCTTTCGCAGCTGTTGGGGGACTGCGCCAGACAGGCGACCGGCGCCATATTCCCCTCGGTCAGTCTGAGAATCATGCCGACGGTGTATTTTTCGGGGGGCATGGCCAGCCGGTATCCCCCCTGAAATCCCCTGTTTGTCTGGAGAAGTTCCGGCGTGTTGATCATAGGAATGATCTGTTCGAGGTATTTTTTGGAGATGCCCTGACGCTCGGCAATATCCTTCAGCGCAATGAATCCATCGTCGCGATGTTCCGCGAGATCAATCATGAGTCTGAGGGCGTATCGGCCCTTGGTGGATATTTTCATAATTCTGCTTCCCCCTGCATTGTTGTTGTAATTACATAATACCACAGTTTTTGTATGTTTTCAAGTCAGAAACAGAGCCGCACCGGACAAACTTCCTGCCCGAAGCGGCTCCTGAGAAGCGTCAAATGTCGATAAAAAGACCCTTCGCCTTGAATTTCTTTTCCTTGCGGTAGATTTTCTTCAGTCGGAGCTTGATCTTGCCCACGACAATGTAAAGCAGCACCAAGGAGGCGAAAAGCACGCAGAGCCAGACAAGATCCATGGTGTTGTCGCCCCTGAGCTGGCTGTAGATTTCATCGGAGAGCTTGGTGCCGCTGGAGGTCTTGAGAGAATAGGTAAGGTTGTTCATTTTCTCAAAAATAGCCAGAAGATTGGCAATCACTCCCAGACAAAGCCCTACGAAGACCACGCTCAGCACGGCGCTGATGGTCTTTGCCTGCTCGGAATCGTGTATGTCATAGGCAAGCTTGGTCAAAGGACGCATTTCAGACTCCGGCGGGCGAAGCATGGCGAATTCCGCGCGGCTGTCCATAACGGGAGGAAGTTCCTCGTCCTCGATGGGGGTGCCGGAAGTTCCGCCGGACAGCTTCTGACCGCAGCTGCCGCAGAAAAGGTCGCTGTCGGAATTCTGAGCACCGCAATGTGAACAAAACATTCCGCATTACCTCGCTTTCATGGTAATAAATAGATAGTGTGATCGGCTGTTGCCTGATTGTATGGCAGCCCGACGGCCGTCAGTCCTTGCGGGAGAGTTTTCTGCCGAGACGGCGGAAGAGAATAAACAGTCCGGCCAGCGCAAGAATCACCAACAACACCGTGACAGCGATGGCGCCGATGTTGCCGAGAAGCTCGATGGGATCGGTACCCGTATTGATTTCGGGTCTGAGATGCTTTTGTTCTCCGGTGGAAGTGAACCATGACAGTATGCTGGAGAAGGTATTGCTCAGATAGAGATAAACCAGACCCGCGCCGGAAACGACCAGAAGCGCCAGCGGAAGCAGCAGCTTGTCAGGCTTTGCCTTCTTTCTGGAGGAAGCGGCCGGTTCGGCTGTCACAGGGGCGGAAGTCGCGACCGATTCGGTTTTGGGTTCCTCGGCCACCATAATGGTTTCGACCGCCTTGCCGCATTTCGGGCATTCAGACGCGCCGATGGGAAGCTCGGCGCCGCATTTTTTGCAGAACATACTACAATCTTCCTTTCGTTAGGGAAATAATCTATGTTTTCGGTTTATCATGTGCCGACAAACCGTCCATCCGCGCGTTTTATGATTCTGTATCGTTGATGATCTTGTGATCGACGCAGTAAATCTTTATGTTCTTGAGGTCGGTGTCGGATTTGGAGGAAGTGAGCATTTCGTAGAGGGTGTCGGCGTATTTGCGGTATCTGTCCGCCTTGCCCACATAGAGGTAATTGAGCAGACCGCTGTTGTTGGAAAGCCATTCGTAGCGCTTGGCTTCGTACTCGGTGTACCATACGTAATAGCAGCAGTCGCAGAAGAGCTTTTCTTCCTCGGTGTATTCGTCGCCCAGAATCTCATTGAATTTCGCCGTGTATTCCTCCAGAAAGCTGTAGTCCTCCGCCTTGCCTTTTTTGGAGAGAAGATCGTCGATGACGTCGTCGAAGTTGGGGTTGCGGACGTCGTCCACAAGCGCAAGCATCTGCTTGGATTTGGTGTTGTCAACTTCCTCAATCTGGGCATTGCTGTCGAAGTTGCTCACCACCCACGCGGACGTCCACACGCCGATAATGATGATGGCCACCGCCACAAAGAAGCCCAGAGCGCCCTTGGCAAAGCTCTTTACCCCTCTGGAAGGATCCTTTTTGGGCGCGGCGCCGATGACAATGGTCGGGGCGAGCGGTCTGGTATCCACCAGCGCTTCGGTTTCGCTGCCGCCGGCGCTTTTGTAACCCGCTCCTGTTCCCTGTGAGGTATGTGTGCCGCCAGCAGCGCCTTCGCCGGTTTCCTCATCAGGACTGACCGCCGCGCCGCATTTGGTGCAGAATCTCAGTCCTCCGCGCAGTTCGTTGCCGCAATTTGAACAAAAAGCCATGCAGATTCCCTCCGTCAATAGAAGCGACCGTAGCCGCCATTCAGATTTCAGCATAAAATATTCCGTCTATATTATGACACAAACAATTAAAAAGGTCAACCGTTTCAACGCATTATTATGTAATTTTGCTATAATAATTTTATTTTGCTCCTACCGCGGCGGGACGAAATCCTTCACCACGGGATAGCTGTCCTTGTCGGTGAAATGCCACCATTCCTCCTGATAGGCGTTGAAGCCGCAGGATTTCATGGTTTTTTCCAGCAGCATTGCGTTTTCACGGGCAAATTCGTCGTCAATGTCGCTGTAATCGCGGTCGGCGAGCTTGGTGAGATTGTCGAATCCGGTGGGCATGACCATTTCGGTGCCGTCGCTGTCCACCAGTGTCACGTCCACGGCGCATCCGCGGGTGTGGGAAGAAGTTCCTTTGGAAGGGTCTGACACATAGGCGGGATTCGGGCAGACCGCCCACAGCTTCTTCTGCGCTTTCACCGTGCGGTAAGCGTCCCAGATTTCAAGCCCCAGTCCGTACTGCGCGAGCTTTTTCTGGGCGCGGATCAGCTTTTTGACGGTGCCGTAACGGAGATAGGCGTCGCTGTAGTCATACAGCGCTTTGCCGGTCATATTCCGTTTGCCGGCGTATTTCAGATCGACCCGGATATCGGGGGCATAATCCCTTACCCGCACCATCTCGTCATCCGAATCGGGGGCAGCGACAGCGGAAGACACGGCGGAAGCTGTCTGCGACGCGTCCGACAGGGAAACAGCCGCGTATTTCACCTGCTGCCCTTCCGGCAGCACGCCGCCGCGGCGGTTGCCCGCTGCGACATACACGGCAAGGGCGGCAAACACCACGAAGCCCGCGATACAGAAAAGCAGCGCGACAGCCCTTGTTTTTTTATCCATGGGGCAATTCTACTCCCTAAAGAAAATCCGCCATAGCGCCGTGATGCAGTGACAGCGCAGCACAGCTCATGGCGGATCGTGTCATTATCTGTTATATCTGTCTCCATCGGAATAGGTGATCTCGACATTCTGGTTGGGAAGGGGAGCGTCGGCCTTCTCGGAATGAACCGTGCCGTCGCCGGAACCCTTGATGACCCCGATCACCTTCCTGATCTGGTCGCCCGTGCGGCTGAAAAGCCTTTCGCCCGAGCGATCCACCACGCCCTGATCGCCTTCAAAGTATTCGTTGCGGTCGGGCGAAACCGGCGCGGGGCTGTAGCCTTCCTCCTCGTCAGGGAATATCATGGGAGGGGGGAGATCCTCGTCGTCGGGGAAGAGCATGGGAGGGGGGAGATCCTCGTCGTCACGGTAAGGACTTCCGTCCTGTTCCTCCGCGGAATCGTCTTCCTCCGCGCTGCCGGGGAATACCGCAGGCGGCTCATCGTCCGGGCTGCCGCCGTCTTCCCCGTCGGAATCGCTGTAGAGCGTCGGTTCGGCGAAACTGTACTGATCTTCCGGCTGGCTGTAGAGCCTGCCGTCGCCGTCCTCCCCGTCGGGGAAGAATACCTGCTGCTGCTCGTAGTCCTCGCGCGGATAGCCTTCCGGCGCGGAACCGGCTCCGGCATCCGGCTCCTCAGCGGGAACCGGGGGATAAAGCGGCCGTTCCGCTTCTTCGTCCTCGTCAAAAGCGCTGAACGGCTCAGGGCCGCCGTCTTCGTCCAAGGTGTAGAATATCTCCTGCGGCTGCGGCGGAAGGGGCGGTTCAGGCACAACATCGGGCAGCGGAACATCCGCGCCGGCCTGATCGTCCGCGCCGTTTGGTTGGTCGTCGAAATAACGCGCCGGCGGAACATAACTCCTGCCGGGGCGGTGAAGTTCACGGTCAAACAGTTCGTCGTCGGGAACGTCGGGAATATAATGCTCCCCGCCGTTGGTGAAGGTGAGCGCCGGCTTGAATTCCTGCACCAGCTCGGGTTCTTCTTTGTCTTCGGTTTTTTCTTCCGACTTGATTTCCTGCTTCTTGTTGACGCTCAGGCTTCTGTTGTTTGGAAGATTGTAACTCCCCGTGTAATCGCTGTAGCTGCTGTAGCTGCTGTAGCTGCCGGCGGTTCCGGATTGGTCGGAATGACCGGCATCGCTTTCGTCGGCAGGCTGCACCGGCGGCTCGGCTTCCGGCGCGATCTGCGTTCCGGCGGTGGTTTCGGAATCGTCAGACGGCACACCGTACTTTTTACATGCTTCGTCGAGCGACTTTTCAAGGGAATTCATCAGAATGTGGAATTCCTCGTCCGACGTATTCTTCAGATAATCGGCGGCGTAGGGGTTGCTGGGATAGAGCCTGTCGCCCGGCATGCGGTAGCCGCCGTCCTGCAATATTTTCCGGGATTCGGGGCTGATGAGGTTCTTCGCGCTGTCGGCGGAATTGTCCGCGGCGGAGGAAACCTGCGGATCGGGGCAGGGATTCACCGACTTGGCGGCGAGCTGTTCGTCGATGTAATCCGCACTCTTTTTCGCCATGGAGGAAATCTGGCTTTTCATGTCGTGAATGAGCGCGTCGGAACCGGCAGCTTGTCTGCCGTAATTGGTTTCAAAAGCGGCGGCGGCCGCGAGGCGGTCGGCTTCGAACCTGTCATTGGCGGACTTGCGCACCGCCACATATCCCTTTTTGGCGTTCGCCCGGATTCTGGCGGCGTCGGTTTTCTTTTCACCCCTGACAACGCTCACGGCGACCTTCTTTTTCTTCCAGTTCTTCGGGGAACATCTCAGCACAACATCGACGTGCTTGTTCACGCCCTTGTGCAGAATATGAGTGCGAGTCATATCGTAGCTTCTGGGAACGTGCCGCATCATGTGAACATGTTCCAATCCGCTCAATTGGTATCTTCTCATACTATATACCCCTCCTTTTTATTGCTTTTCTGAAAGACCCTATATAGAATTCATTATATAACTTTTTTGCCCAAATGTAAATAAAAGATTAATAAAAATATTACCTTTTTTACTCATTGTTTTTTATAACATTTAACGAAAAATTCCGGACAATCCTGCCGGAATAAAGAGTAATTGACAAGGGAAAGGCCAATATTCAGCCTATCCCCAGAAATTGATTGAAATCGGCCGTGTTTGTGAGAATTCCCCGGTGGGTTATCTCGATCAGACCGTAGGAAGGCCTGCTGCAATCGCGCGGACGTGTAAGGGAGCCGGGATTGAGAAGGTAGATGCCGTCGTGATATTGGTTGTAAGGCACATGCGTGTGACCGAACAGGGCGATTTTCGCCCCCTGATTGGCGGCGCTGCGGATCAGCCCGTCCAGCCCGTACTTGATGCCGTGGGCGTGGCCGTGGGTGAGCAGCATCGGAATTCCCTGCAATGTGACAAGCCGCTCCATCGGAACGTCGCTGTCGTAATCGCAGTTGCCTCTCACGCAATAGAACTGCCTGTCAGGGAATCTTTTGTCCATTCCCTTCATGTCGATCAGCACATCGCCCAGAAAAAACACAGCCTCCGCGTCGGGATGCTGCAAAATGCATTTGAGCACAAGATCGCTGCGTCCGTGGCTGTCGGACATAACCAGAATTTTCATTTTTTCAATACCCCTTTCATCATGCAACAGTAACCGTCGCCTCACGGTATGAATAATATGCCTGTGGGAGCATATATTTTACAAAGGAAAGTGATCAACCATGTATAATGACGCCAAGCTGGAAAAGCTGCTCAGAGAAACCGGCGCGCAGGGGGATGCCTCGGAGAAAATCAGAAAGGCGGCGGAAAGCAATCCCGCCCTTGCCGAGGCCCTCGGCAGGCTCACCGACAGGGATATCGCCGGCATCAGCGCCCTGCTCAGCGACAGGGAAGCGCTTTCCCGCCTGATCGCGGCGCCGAAGGCACAGGCGCTGCTGAGAAAGCTGAAAGGCTGAGGGAGGTGGGCGAATGGAGAATATCAATGAGCTTCTCGGCTCGGTGCTGAGCAATCCCGATTCCATGGCGAAGCTCAGGGAAACGGCGCGGATGCTCGGTCTGGAGCCTTCCGGAGAAAATACCGAAAGCGCCGGCCGTGCGGAGAATCCTCCCGACGCGGCCGAACCCCTGTCGGGGCTGGCGCCTGCCCTGCAAAAGCTGACGCCGATTCTCGGCAAGCTGAATGAGGAGGACGACATGACAAAACTGATTCACGCGCTCATGCCCTATCTGAGCGGCGCAAGGCTGAAACGGGCGGAGGAGGCAAGCAGGATGGTGTCGGTCATGCGTGTCATTCCGCTGCTCAGAACGGTGCGCGAGGAATAAAATGAGGTGACTGTATGCAGCAATTTGAGAGCTTTGCCCAGATGCAGCGGGACGCCGCCATGCGGGTGATGGAAATGCAGAGAAGGGCGCAGGCGGCCATGCGGGATTCCCCGCCGCAAACCCTGCTGCCGGCAGCGGCGGAACCGCCGGCGGACTCCCCCCTTTTCGACCCGGACAGGGGAGAAGAACCCCGGCGGGAGGAAATGCGCAATCCCGACCGGCAGGAAAACCCGGTGAAGCCGGAACTGTCGCAGGAGGATACCGAAAGGGCGCTGATCACCGCGATACTGCTGCTTCTGATGCGGGAGAACGCCGATGAACGGCTTCTCTTTGCCCTTCTTTACATTCTGATGTAATGCTGTCCGGTATTCCGACCCGTCAATATTGCCAGATGTGCCTGCGGAGCGCCCCCATACGCAGCAGGGCGCAGAAGAATGTCAGCGCGGCTCCTGCTATCAGGGAAATCACCAGCGCGTCTCTTTGATCGGCCACCGGAATATATCCGCTCAGATCAACGAATCTGCTGCATACGACATAGGCCCCCATGAGCAGGGCGGCAATATACAGTCCGAAGGGCAGATATTTCATGAATACGCCGCCTGTCGTTGTTTCGTAATCGTACTTTACCGACGACTCGCGGCGTTTTTTGCGGTACCATCGCGGCATGGCCTTCCCCCTGAAGGCGTTCAGCGCCACGTCGATATACCGCAGCAGGTCGCCGGCGCTGTCGGAGGTCTGTTCTTCGTCCGACATGCCCTCGAAGATGTCGATATTCACTTCAATGCTCTCGCCGTCGTATTCCCCGCCCAGCTGGGCGTATTTCGTGCGCCTGTCGCGGACAGCGGCGCAATCCTCGGCGGCGGCGCTTTCAAAGGGCATTCCGGCGGCGAAATAGGCGGGAGATTTACGTTTTCCCCGGCGCTCAAGGGGGGTGACCGCCGCCGATATAGTGAAATAATATGTCATCACGCCGTTGACCGTTCGCTTGTTGACATTGGAGGTGAGTACGCTGATGTATTCGCCCTTTTTCCCCCTGCGGCGGCGGTAATGGGGATAACTGCCGGTAAAGCCGTTTTCCAGCAGCTTCGGCTCAATGACGGCCCGCATCTTTTCCTCGGCTTCGGAATAGCTGCCGTAAATTCTGCTCACGCCGTCAAATTCCGATGTGCAAAGGGTCATCATTCCGATCAGCGTGTCGTAGAATGCCCGGACGCCATCTCCCTGTTCCTTTTCGCGGAGAGCGCCCGCGAAATTCCACAGCTCGGCGGAAACCGTATCGGCTTCGTCCTCGGTCCATGCCTCGACCGCCCTTTCCAGAATGGAGTAAAGCTCCGTCTGCCCCGTCTGGGTGAAAATCTCGCGGTAAAGCCCGAACCGGTAGCGGTTGCCCAGAAGCTCCAGCACCTTGTTGGGAATGGCGATCTGATCCGGCACGCGTCCTTCCTCGGCGTGAATGTCCGCCATCTGATAGGCGATCCGGATGATTTTGGCGAGGGGAAGAAGCTCCTGTTCGCGCTCCGACATGGAAGCGCCGCCGAGGGTCTGTTCCTTGCTGATTGCCTCGCTGCACCAGTCCTCGATGAATCCGTGTCCGCGTTTGCCGAAGTCCTTCAGACACCTGCCGTAGTCAAAGAGCGAAGTCCGGAGTTGGGGGCGTCCGCAGCGGAATGTCAGCCTGACCCAGTTGCGGTTCTGGAGGGCGCGGAGTTCCATGTCGTCGGTGCCGAATTCCACGTTTACCACAAAGCAGAATTCAAATCCGTCGTCGGTGTGTTCGGCTTCCACGCAAAAGAGCATTCCGACCAGCGGAAAGGTGCCTTCAAATGACGTTTCCACATCGGGGAAGAAGAGCTGCGCCCTGCCCCAGAAGCGTTCGGTGAGGCTGAGCAGAAGCCCGCCGTCTTCCTCGGTGACGGAGATATTCTGCCACGTCATGTTGCCGGAGCAGCTCCGGAGGAATTCGCCTGCCTGCCGTTCCATGTAATTGGCCGCGTCGTTCAGGCTGTACTGGCTGCGCTCTATCGCAAGTGAATTCTGCCGGTGAAGTTCGGCGAGCCACTTCATAAAGGGCAGCAGTTCATTCAGGCTGTCCGCCCTCACGGGCGTTTCGGCGAGGTTTTTTATTTCGTCGCTGATATATTCCTCTACATCCACCGTGCTGTCGCTCGTCAGCCTGCGAATGGCGCGGTTAATGCCGGCGGCAATTTTCGCCCGCGTGCGGAAGCTCTGTTCGCACATCAGGCGCACGGTTTCTTTGGCGTTCATATCGTTGGAAGGCGAAAAAATAGGGTGCATGGCCGAAAAAATCTCGGCAATTCCCAGTCTTTTCCGGTCTATAAAGTAATTCATGAAAAACTACCCCCCTTAGATATCATTAGATATTAATTGTATTTTTTTCTGTTAATTCTTCTCTGAAGCGTCCTGTGTGTCTATGAAGGTTTTGCGGCAGAACAGGGCGGCCGCCCAGATGATCACGAGGACGAGGATTTTTGTCCCCTGTATGACCCATGCATTCCGGATAATGCTGAATCTTTCCAGAATATCAGGCAGCGTCATGAACAGCCGGATGACATAGGCAAAGGCAAGCAGAATGACCTTTTC
Organism: Clostridia bacterium; assembly: GCA_017441385.1. Taxonomy (GTDB): domain Bacteria; phylum Bacillota; class Clostridia; order Oscillospirales; family Acutalibacteraceae; genus RUG762. The sequence continues at coordinate 19,047 of JAFRXY010000055.1, forward strand.
GGTCTTTCTGACCGCCAGCCAGATCACCAGCATGATGGCGGCATAGGCGGCGAAGGCCCACAGGGTGCTCACCACGAATGTCATGTAATAGCTCACAGGCTTGCCGCACAGCAGCGCCATTTCCCTGTAGATGCTCTCATTGACCAGATTGCTGGCGCTGACGGCGTCCGACATGCTGATGTAGTCGGCGTCGCTCACCACCTGAAAAACCCCTTCGTTCCCTCTGATGTCGAGCAGCGTGAGGAAATACATGATGGCGACAAAGCCGGTGGACAGGGCGTTGAATGTTGTGGAATAGCCGAGGGAATACATCATGGAATCGCCGGTCGTCCGGATATTGTCTCTGCCGAAGCGCTTGATGATGAGGTAATTCACCAGAATGAATAACGACGGTGAGAGAAGGGCGGCATAAAGCATGTATAAAGCGCCGTTGGAGTCCAATCCGCCCAACAGTTCGAGAAAATAGGCAACCGTCGTGTCAATGATGACGCCGCAGCCCAGATAAGCCGCACCGCCCAGCAGAAGGGTCTTCACCCGGCCGTCGGCATAGCGGAACAGCAGGTAGAACAGCGGGAAAGGCAGCACGAAGCAAATCAGCATGATGACAGCCAGTGAAACCAGCGCCCCCGTAGAAACATGAAGCATTTTGTAATTCCTCCGTTGAATGAAAAAATAAATTTAAAATATTGAAAATTATATCAAAGAGATATTGTAATTTTCGCCGAATGTAGTTAAAATAATAATTATAGTGAGAAAATAACATGACTGGAGGGTATGTATTGCTTGGCAATATGATTACTGTGCAGATAAACCGTGAAATATTCCACGCCGGCGACTATTGCGGCCGGCATTACACGGTACATTCCGGCATATCGTCAGACGGCGGCAATGTGCTGCACAATATAAATGTGCTGCACAATATATTGATATTCAGTCCGGACAGGCCGCTGGAATGCGCTTCTGTCAGGGTTCGGGTGATGGCGGTGACCGAGCTGGGCGGCAGGATCTATTACATATGCGCCGATGAAGAAACCGTGATCTATGAGCCTCTCATACGGGAGGTGCTGTCGGGCAGGAAGGATTTTTCCCCCCAGCGCATCACCTGTCTTTACGAAAAATCCTGCGGCGCGGTCATCTTCCGCCGGCACAGCGGAAATGTGGAGTATCTGCTCATCAAAAACCGCAAGGGCAACAACTGGGGATTCCCCAAGGGTCACATGGAAATTCACGAGGACGAGCGTCAGACCGCCGTGCGGGAAGTGCGGGAGGAAACGGGTCTGAATATAGAACCTCTGGAGGGGTTCCGCACGGTCAGCGAATACCACCCGAAGGGCAGAATCACCAAGCAGGTGATCTTCTTCGTGGCGGAAATGCCGGTGGAGGACATCGTGATACAGACGTCCGAGATCGAGCGCTTTATCTGGGCGGACTACAGTCTGGCGGTCAAGACCTTCCGCTTCAACAACGACAAGAAGGTGCTCTCTCAGGCGAGAAACTGGATCACCGAAAATCTGTATTATTGACTATTTTTTTGAAAAGCTCTCAGTATTACAATTATATATTCACAAAGCCGCACTGTCAACCATTAAATTGCTGACAGTGCGGCTTTTTGGATATTTTATTTTGATGACTTCGTGAAAAAGGCTGTACGGTTCGGTTCGGGTTTGAAAAGCTCTGTCAAAAAACTCATTCATCGCTGAGATTTTCGTCGAACAGAGTGGGCAGCCCCACGTCGAATACCTTTGCAAGAGCCTGCACCTCGATGTCCGTCACGAAGCGCTGACCGGATTCAATGCGCTGGATAGCATTTTTGTCAAGGTCATAGCCCATCAGCTGCATACGCTCGGCAAGCTCACGCTGAGAAATATTGAGCCTTTTGCGCATGACGGCAACATTCCTGCCGCATACGTTGTTTTTTCCGTCGAACGATTTGTTGATAAACATGTAAATCCCCCTATATGTCTCTATAACCATTATACCGAATATCGGGGATTTTGTGACACTCACCAAATGTCAAGAACGGCTAACAACCAAAAATCCGTAAAATTCGTCATTTTGGTCAGTTTTTATTAGCTGTAATGCACACCCAGTCGCTCTGTTCGTGAATATCGGATATCTCAAAGCCTGCCTCGGTCAGGGCATTCTTCACCTCGTCCGCCCGCGGCCCTATGATGCCGGAGGTGATGAATACCCCTCCTCTGCGGGTCTGAGAATATGCCGTGCGGCTCATTGCGATGATAACGTCCGCCACGATATTAGCGACAACCACGTCATAATCCCCGCCTATTTTTTCCCTCAAAGCCCCGTCGTCGATGACGTTGCCCACAAGCACGCTGTACCTGTCGGGAGAAATGCCGTTCATGGAGAGATTTTCCATTGCCGTTGCGGGAGCGGCCGGGTCGATGTCCACGGCAACGGCGCTTTCCGCGCCAAGCAGCAGCGAGAGAATCGAGAGAATGCCGCTGCCGCAGCCCAGATCAAGCACCCTGTCGCCCTTCCGGACATACTTCTCCAGCTCGACCATGCAAAGCTGGGTCGAGTGATGGGTTCCGGTGCCGAAAAGATGGCCGGGGTTCATGCTCAGCACGACCTTGCCTTGCGATTGGCTTTCCTCCAGCTGCTCCCACTCGGGCTTAATCAGTAATTTTTTACCCAAAGTAAACGGTTTGTAATATTTCTTCCAATTGTTCGCCCAATCCTCCTCGTTGATGCCGCTCAGTTCGATGGCCAGTCTGCCGAATGTCCCCTCCGCGTCGAGTGCCTTCAATTCCGCGACGGTGCCGCGGATGTGGCTGAGAAGTTCCCTGCCGTCCGGGTCGTCGGTGAGATAGACCGTGACGCGGGTTTCGCAGGTTTTGAGGGGTTCGAGCGATTCGTCTATGTAGTCCCAGTACTGCGTTTCGTTCTCGATGAAGTCGTTGAAATCGGCCGCGTCGGTGATCTGCACGCCGTTCAGACCCACCGCGTACAGCCGGCCGCAGAGCGGTTCAATGCCGTCGGTGGTGGTGTATATGTTGGTTTCTATCCATTGCATGTCCATTACCTTCCTTTTCTATTGGTAGAATTGCGGGAATAATATTCCGGATTGTTTATAATGCGGCAAAAATTACAAAAACGCGCAGAATCCGAGGGAGAGAATGCCGATGTAGATCAGCATGATGGGAATGCCGCGGAATGCCTTTGGAACGTCAGGGTGATCGAGAATGACCTGACCGTTGCGGATAATGATGACGCCCAGTCCCAATCCCAGCGCCGAGCCGATTCCGTAGCCGAATGCCGCAAACCCGTCGGGAATTCCCGACGCGAGAGCGGAAAGGGGTGCGCCCACCGCAATGGCGTTGATCAGCGCGTAGGACATGACTTCCCCCAGCGATTCATACAGCCGCGGGCTGAAGCGCGACAGAAGTCTGTCGGCGGCGAAATAGGCCACCGCGCAGACCAGCGAATGCAGCAGGGCAAAGAGGATATAGTCGTCCATTTCCGTGACAAACCTTGACAGCAGCCACATGAGCATAATGCCGGCGGTAGACCAGCTGCCCACCAGCAGCAGCAGCATGAGCAGCGACCGTCTGTGCCTTGTCGCGGTGATGATGTCGCTCATTCCCACCGCCCTGCCGAGCAGCAGATTCTGGGCGAAAACGGCGATCAGTATGTAGGATAAAAATTCACCGAGGTATTGCATGGATTTCTCCCTTCTAAATAAATCTCCTGTTTCTATTATACCACAAACTTCCCGATAATTCCACTGGTTAAAGATAAAAAATCACCGCTGTTTACCATGGCAGAGCGGTGATTTTTCCTATTGGAATTCTTTATTGAATCAATTCGCGGAATGGATTTATCCCACAGCGACTTCACTGCTTGTGTCGGGCTGGGTGGTGGAAGCGGTTGTGGAATTCTTGGTGGAAGCGGAATCGGACGCGGAAGTCTTCTGCGTCGACGTCTGGGTGGACTTGGAGGATGAAGCCGAGCTGCTTGCGGAAGAACCGGTGACAGAGGACTTCTTGGTGGCGGTAGAAGCGGCGGTAGTGGTTGAAGTGGTTGTGGTGGTTGTTTTTGTGGTCTTCACGGTGGGAACCGGCTTGCTCTCCGTGGTGGAAACGCCGTTGAAGTAGGGATTTCCGGATGCCCATTGATCGGAAGGATCCCAGCCGCTGTATCTGGAATCGCTCTTGCGTCTGGGCACGCCCGCCCCCTTGGGGCCGGATTCCCATACCACATGCACCTGCGTGCCGATGGGGCAGTTGTCGAAAATCCACTTGCAGTCTCTGACGCACATGCGGATGCAGCCGTGGGAAACGGCTCTGCCGAGATTGTTGTAAGAAGCGTTGTAAAGCGAGTCAGGGCTGCGTCTGGCGTAAGGAACGGAATGGAAAAGGTAATCCGGGCTGATGCTGCTGCTGTACTGACCGTAGCAGTCGCCCATGAGCTTGCGCCATCTGTACTTGGCTCTGATCTTGTAAACGCCCTTGCGGGTGGGTGAAACATTATGTCTGCCGGTCGAAACGGTAAACGCCTTGATGATTCTGTTGTAAGCGCCGGATTCGTCCTTGCCGTACACGACGGCGGACTGGCTGCCGGTATAAACCACAATATAATAGGGGGATTTGTAGTCGGGATCCTTTATGTACTGAATGTTCTTGGACTCGTCAGTGGGAATTTTCGCCGTGGTGGTAGTGGTCTTCCTGGTGGTGGAGGGGGCGGAAGTGGAGGCAGTGGTGCGAACCGCCGCCGTCGTGGAAGCGGCCTTGGAAGCGGAAGGGGCTGTCGTCGGGGAGGCAGTCGCCGACGTGGCGGAAGGTTCCCCGGCAGGTGTGGCGGCTTGGGAATGCCCGGAATTCTTGGTGAGCAGACTGTCGTAATTCATATTTTTGACCGAGATTTCTCTGGAGTACGCAAACGAACCGCTTTTGGCAGCCGATTTTTCCCTCACTGTTTTGATTTCGGTATTTCCTCCGTTGACAGAGGAAACCAGAAGGGTGCCTGCAATGAGCACACCTGACGCAATCATTGTCAATACTTTGGTAACGGTTTTGTTCTTCATGATCAAAATAACCTCCTGCCCGTCAATGCCTTGTCAAAATCTTTAAATAACTTTTATACATTCATTATATAATTATTTTTTTCCGTGTCAATAGCGAAGCCGGCTTTGTAACTATTATGATGGATATGGAACAAAAAACCGGAAATGATTGTTAAAAAAATGTCAATAATGAGCCGCAGAATTTTTTCCGAACCGCACGGAAAGCGCGCAGCGCATAATCAGCGAGCGAACGCGAGCGCGGGAGTCAAGGGGGAACTTGTTCCTCCTTGCAGGTCAAGGGCAGCGCCCTTGCGGGGTAGTCCATTTCACATGAAATGTGAAATGGCAGGGGCAGCGCCCCTCGCTACGATACCCCCGGAAAAAGATACAACCCGGGCGCAACAGAAAACAGATCCAATCCGAAATCGCTTTTCCTCGATTTGCGTTGCAGCCAAGTAAATTCCAAAGGGTTAGCGACCAAAATGGATTTCCCTGTCCGAAAAGCATTCCGAAAAAAATTAAAAAAATCAAAAAAATCTGAAAAAAAGACTTGACAAATCGGAATCGCTGTGGTAACATATTGAAGTCGTCACGGAAGACAGGCGACAGCAAAGAAAATAGTCAGTGTTGATGACGGTGAGGGTCCACCCGTTCCCATTCCGAACACGGAAGTTAAGCTCACTTGTGCCGACGATACTTGATTGGTGACGATCCGGGAAAATAGGTAGACGCTGACATCAGCCAATCTGTCCAATAGGACGGTTGGCTTTTTTTGTTTTCAGAAACAATACGACCCGTATTTGCGGATAGAATATTGATAGAATGCTATTGACATAGCGGGCGACATGTACTACAATTGGTACGGAAGTCGGTTGTGACTTTAAAATTATATTCGAAATCAGGAAAAGGGGTTGTTTTTATGAAATCAACTAAAAAAGCGCTTGCGTTTCTGATGGCTGTGCTGATGCTTTTTGCTCTGGCAGCCTGTGGAAAGGACAAGGAGGAAGAGCAGGAGGTTCCCAAGACCGTTGCCGATGATACTTCCGTTCTGGCAATGAGTTTTTCCGCTCCCGAAGCCTATGAAACCGTGCAAAGAGACGTCGAGAAAACCACTGACGGCAGCCTTGTCACCAAGACCGTGAGTTATACCGTTTCGGAGAATGTCACTATTTCGTATGCCTATACCATTGCCGACGGACACAAGCTGGAGGACGAACTCGGTGAGATGAAGGTGGAAAGAAAAGAGTACAACGGCACCGAACTGATTCTGTATAAGTCCAGCAAAAAAACATCTATGGCGTTCTGTCAGAAGGGTGAAGACGTTTACGCGATCCAGTACAGGGGTTCTGATGAAAAAACCATCGACGATGAGTTTGACAAGATCCTCCGGAATGTCAAAATGACCGACGCGACCGAAACGGAAACAAACGATTTCACCCTTGACAAGGTGAAATATACCACTGAGACAGATGTCCCTGTGGCTTCCGAAGTCACCACTCTTGTCGGAAAACCGGACGGAACCGTCGTAAAGAAGGCCATTGTCTGGAAATATGCCAATGATACCACTAAGGTTCTGTATCGCTTCGGCATTGAGCAGCACATCAACGCAAAGCTGGAAGACATGAAAAAAGAAGGCAAGGAATATACGGAAAAAGAGATCGCCGGCGTGACCTACACCTTTGAGAAGGGCGACAAGAAGACCGACGCCTACGACCACTACAATTATTATGTGCAGCAGGGCGACGACGTTTATGTTGTCCAGAACAAGGGCGTGAGCAATGGCTGGATTGTCAGCCGTTCCGAAGAATCCAAGAAGGCATTCAAGAAATTCATCAACGCGGTGAAATTCGAGTAAATCCATAAAAATACCTGCCGTATGACCGGAAGGAAGTCATGCGGCAGGTTTTTATTTTGAAAAAAATCAGTAAATGAATCCGCCCACCGTCAGGAATCCGTACTTCGCGTAGAAATCGTGCAGGGAGGGCATGCACATGAGATACACGTCCCGGTCGGCGCAGCGTTCCAGAAGGGCGTTGACCACCTTGCTTGCGTAGCCCTTGCCGCGCTGCTCAGGGACGCAGGCGCAGATAGTGAGCAGCGCGGTGCCGGGAGAGAGATGAACCGCGCCGCAGGCCACCGGCATTCCCTCCGCGCGGACAATGGCGGAGAGGACGGTTTTGGCCTTCTTGCGGTAGATCATGTCGCTGTAGAAATCGTCGAAGCGCGGCACTTCAAAGCCCGTGCCGGCGCATTCCTCCATGACGGCGTAGACGTCGGAAATCTCCGGGTTGATTTCCGCGTCGGAAGCGGAAACGACGTTCTTTCTTCTGGCAAGCCGCATGACAAGGCCGTTGGCGGTTTCGCCTTCCCGCGCCGGACGGAGCGCGCCGGTGTATCCCATATTCGCCTGAATGAAGCAGTCAAGTTCTTCCTTGTCATATGCTCCCTTGGCGCAGACCGTCATGGCGGTGTCCAGCCGGGAGATGACGGCGGTTATTTCGCCTATCGGGCTGTCCCCCTCATACTGCGCCCAGAAGAGCGCAAAGGGCTTGTCGGTGCCGTAGGCCAGCATGGCCGCGAGAATCCGGCAGCCGAAGGGATCGCCGAGGCAGTAGGCCTTGGCCGCCTCAAGGCTGCTCTGGTCTATCAGTTTAATCATAGAAACGCCTGCTTTCTATTGGTTGTTTTTTGCCATAAAAATTCCGATTAGTATTATTTTACAGGAAATAGTCGTTCTGTAAAATACGAATTGTAATTAACTATCATAAAATTACAAAATATAAAAATTCAAAAAATCCGCGATGGCGTCGCTGTCGTTGTCGCCGATGACCCTGTCGGCGTGCCGCTTGACTTCCTCCACCGCGTTGCCCATGGCGATGCCAATCCCGCAGAATGCCAGCATTTCGATGTCGGCCAGATCGTCGCCGAATGCCGCCATTTCCTCCGCCGGAATGCCGGTGGCGCTTGTCACATGACGCAGCGCGTCCCCTTTGGAAAGGCCGCTTTTGGAAAATCGGAACCAGTCGCAGTCGGAAAAGGCCTGCCACGAGCAGTTGTCAATCAGCGCCGCCGTGCGTCGGGCAAAGTCGGAATCGGTCCCCTCAATGCAGATTTTGAAGCAGCCGCGGGAAAAGCCGGTGAAATCACAGTATTGAATCCCCGGGTCGTTGAAGAATTCGATGTTCCGGTTGGAATAGGTCACGTCGTCGCAGTCCACGGTAATGCCGCGGCCTTCCGCGACTCCCGCGCCGACAAGGGCGGCGGCTTCTTTCGGAGTGAACCCTCCCCGGAAAATCACCTCGCCGCGCAGCCGCACCAGTGCGCCGCTGCATGAAATCAGCAGGTCGGGCTGAAGGATGTCGGTAAATCTCGCGCAGGTGGATTCGCTCCGGGCGGTCGCCACGCCGATCAGAATGCCGCGTCTGCGGCATTCGGCAATGGCGGCAAGATTCCTGTCGGAAATCCGCTTCCGGCTGTCGAGCAGCGTGCTGTCCAGGTCAAAGAGCAGCAGCCGGATGGCTCTGTTTGGTGTGAATTTCTGCATGGATTTCAGGAATCACTTGCTCATGGCGGCTTTTTCGGCCAGAGCGCAGACCAGTTCGCAGGTGGCGTTCAGGTCGCTCTCGGCAATCACCGCGCAGGGGGAATGCAGATAGCGGCAGGGCAGGGAAATGGCCGCCGTCCTCACGCCGCCCCGGCTGTTGTGAATGGAGCCGGAATCGTTGCCGCCGGTCACGCCCTTCTTGAACTGCCACTGAATGCCGCGCTCGTTGGCGGTTCTCTGCACCAGCTTCAGCAGTCCTCTGTCGTAGATGGTTCTTCTGTCCATGAAGGAAATAACCGCGCCTTTGCCCACCTCGCAGACTTTGCTGCACTCGTCCACGCCGGGAATGTCAGCAGCGGTGGTGGATTCCACCACGATCGCCATATCGGGCGCAAGGCTGAATGCGGCGCACTTCGCCCCTCTGAGTCCGACTTCCTCCATGGTGGAGAAGACAAAGTACAGGTCGCAGTCGAGGTCGCGCTTGATAATTTCCATCAGCAAGGCGCAGCCGGCGCGGTCGTCGAGCGCCTTGCCCTTGAGCAGGCCGTCGCCGAATTCGCCGAAATTGGTGTCAAACAACGCGTAATCGCCGGGAAGGACGTGCTGAAGCGCTTCTTCGCGGCTGAGTGCGCCGATGTCGATGTGCATTTCCTTGGTCTTGGGGGCTTTGGATTTCTCGTCGTCTTCCAGCAGGTGAATTGGCTTGACGCCGATCACACCCGGCAGCTTGTCCTCGCCTACCAGCACGGGGGTTCCGCAGAGCACCCGTGCGTCGATGCCGCCCACCGCGGCGAATTTCAGCAGTCCGTTTTCCTCGGCGTCGGTAATGATAAGCCCCACTTCGTCCATGTGGGCGCAGATCATGAGCTTGTTTTCCGGGGTATTCCTGCCTTTCTTGAAGGCGATGACCGAGCCGGTGCTGTTCACGGTTACCTCATCGCAATAGGGCTTGATTTCTTTTATAATGTAATTTCTGACCTCGTCCTCCACGCCGGAAACGCCGTGAAGCTCCGAGAGTCTTGCAAGTGTGTCACGCAGCATATTTTTTCCGTTATTCTCCTTTTCCTCAGTTTTATTAGGTGATTGTAAAAGGGTAAGAATTGCGTAAAACGTTTTTTCAATGTGGAAATTTAAAGCGTTTTCTCCTGTCCGGGGCAAGGAAATCTGAGTAGTAAGCCGTATCTGTATTCGCCTGAGCTTATTGAGTATCCATAGTTATCTCGCTCGGTCGCTACGCTCCCTCTCGAGGGCTCTGCTTTTGGAAAAAGACCCGGCAGGGATCCAGACCCCTGCACCCCGCGTTCGCTCGCTGATTCGGCGCTTCGCTCTTTCCTTATTATTATATTTCTATGCCTCCGGTTCTGATGTAGGCGGCCAGCAGCTGCGCGGTCTTTTCCACATCGTCGCAGTCCACCGTTTCCACCGGCGTGTGCATATTCCGGACGGCAACCGACAGCAGCCCGCAGGGAATGCCGCCGGCTGTCACGGCGATGTCGTCGGCATTGGTGCCGGTTATTCCGCCGCAAACGTCATACTGCCAGTGAATGCCCTGTCCGTCGGCGGTTTCCGCCAGTTTTTTGGAAATGGCGCGGCTGAGCACAGGAGAGAAGCCGATCATCGGGCCTTCGCCCAGCTTGCCGCAGGCTTCGTCGGGACAGCCCGGGTACTGCCCGAAGCCCGCGTCCACCACGATGGCCTGTGTGGGCGTCACCGTAAAGGCCGCGCACCCGGCGGCGAGATGTCCGACTTCCTCACGGGTGGAAAGCAGCGCCGTCACATGGCAGTCCAGCCGTGCGCATTTGGGTTCCAGCAGTTCCACCGTGCGGATAATGGCGGCAGCGCCGGCGCGGTTGTCCAGCGCCTTGCCGGAGATTCTGTTCCCCAGCAGGGAAGCGGGTCTGCTGCGGAAGGCGATGCGGGTGCCGATGGGAACCAATTCCCGCGCCTTCTCGGCGGAATAGCCGATGTCCACAGCCATGTCCTTGAAATCCGGCACATTGGAAACGTCCTCGCCGACGGTGAGATGGGGAGGACGGCAGCAGATAATGCCGTTGATTTTGCTCTTGCTCATGACGCAGACCTCGCTGCCCATCATGACGCGGCGGTCAGCGCCGCCGCAGCGGGCGAAATGGAGGAATCCGTCGTTGTCGATGTCGGTGACGACCAATCCGATTTCGTCGATGTGCGCGTCAATGAGAATGTGGTTGGGCGAATTCGGGTCGCCGAGTTCCGCCATCACGTTGCCCAGCGAATCCCTCACCACGGGGGTATAATCCGAAAGCAGCTCCATCGCGAGCCGGGCGGCGGAGCCTTCCGCGCCGGAAGGGCCGTTCGCGTTGGAAAGCCCCAGAATAATGTCCTTAACAGCCATAAATCTTCTCCTCAAAATATTTTATATATTCCAGCGCCGCGCTTGCGCGTGCGCTCCGAAATTATTCACCATTCACTTAGCGAGCGAACGCGAGCGCCTCAGCCTACCGCGTCGAGTTTGACGGCGCAGAATACGTAATTGCCGGTGCCGTAATAGACGAGGTACTGGTCGTCGATGATGAAGACGGTGTCGCAGAGCTGATTGCCTTTTTCATTGAATACTTCAATTTTGCTGATGGAGGCGTTGCTGCTGAATTCGTCCATAATGCCGCTGCTCTGCATTCCCTGTTCGTCCATGGCCTCCGTGCCGCAGTCTTTCTGGAGCTTGTAGGTGGGATTGCTCACGCTGCCGACTCTGTGACTGCTGTAAATGCCGTATGTAAGCATAATTCCGAAATCATTTTCATCGGCAAGGGCTTCGTCCTCGGTCATGTCGGCGGTTCGCGGCGACTGGAGCACATGGCTGTCGGCGGGAAGCGCCCAGCTTCCGACGTAGGTTTCGGGCAGAGGGCCGTTCTGAATGGTTTCGTCGCCGTCGCCGGATTTCCTGTTGGCGAAAATATCGGCGGCCAGACAGAATATGATGACGATCAGGACGCAGATGACGGCAATGAGTTTGGTAGTGGTATTGTTTTTCATTTGGTATCACCCTTCAAAAAAAATTGTATATGAATCAAGTTGGATTAACTGTACGGTTCGTCGTCTTTCTTCCTCCTGCGCATGAAATACCGGTTGAGCGGCTCGGAGAAGGAGCTTTGCGGCACCTCAAGGGGCAGCACTTCAAGGTAGACGGCGGTGTGCTTGGAGGAAATGTGTCTGTCCTTGTGCATGGAGCCGAAGAACCAGTGCTTGTATGTTACCCTGTCGCACAGATCGTCAAAGAAGGCGGTAAGTGAATTGAAATTGGTCTGGCTGTGGGAGAGCAGGTTTTTGACCTTGGTGGGACATTCGTGGGTGATAATGTAATCCACCCTCAGCGAATGGCGGTAAAGCTCGGTAGCCGCCTGTTCCATTTCCTGTACGGTGGGCATTTCCTCTTCCCACCAGCGCATGCCCCTGCTGGTGCGGATATCCGCGTCGGGACTGAACCCGCCCCCCATGGTGAAGATGCTCTGTCCCTCGATGTCAAAGACCTGACCCCGGCAGAGGTGAAGGACATTGTCGTTGATGACGTGGACTTTACCGCCGCACCACTGTTCCTCGGGGTAGCTGTATAATTTGTCGAAATTCTCGTGGCAGCCGTCCACAAAGAGTATCCTGTACTTCTGCCTGCCCATAAACTGGAGAATCTTTTCCTCCTGTCCGTCGCCGTTCCAGATGAATCCGAAGTCGCCGCAGATGATGAGGATATCTCCCGCGTGCAGCTTGGCGAAGGGCTTTTCCTCAAAGCGTGAAACCGCGCCGTGCATATCGCCTGTCACATAGATCATTGTATTCCATCGCTCCTGTCCCGCAAAGGCTCATACCTGATAGTATACATCATAATCCGGATAAAAATATATATTTACTGTTAATTTCATAAAAATTTTCAAAAACTGTAAATATATTATCTTGACATTATCTTTACAATGTGGTATAATATGCGTGAAAGGAAGTGTTAGCAATGGCACAAACGCTGATAAATGTACGCATGGACGAAGAATTAAAAAGAAATTTTGACAGCGTATGCAATGAGTTAGGCATGAACATGAGTACGGCGATTATGATTTTTGCCAAAAAGGTAACACGGGAAAAGCGGATTCCTTTTGATGTGTCTGTCGATCCGTTCTATTCGGAAACCAATATGTCAGCACTCCAAAAGAGCATGGAGCAGGCGGCAAGCGGCAAGGTCGTTGTCAAGAGCTTAGACGAATTGGAAACGATTGCCAATGGGTAACATCGTATTTTCAGAACAGGCATGGCAGGAATATTTATCATGGCAGACAGAGGATAAAAAGACGCTGAGAAAAATCAATCAGCTTTTGCAGGACATCAGCCGGAACGGATATACAGGCATGGGTAA
>JAFRXY010000056.1 GCA_017441385.1 Clostridia bacterium
AATAGCAGGTGACTTTTACGTCTGAGCTTTTCTTTTTCGGAGGAAGGAGAACGCACATCCTGCCAATGCGAATGTGAGAAGCACAAAGCTGACGGCAATCATGATGGCATTCTCGCCGGTAGAGGGAGTATCAGTGCCGGCGGGAGCAACAACGGTGAAGGTATGCTCAATGGTGGTGACTTTCAGTTCAACCTTCAGCGTATATTCACCGGCGCTGAGCTTGTTGAGATAGCCGGGCAGGAGCGTGAGTATGATGCTGCCGGCCTCCGCTGTGTAATCGGTGTGGGGGGTGAGCTTATTTCCGTCCACATAGACAGCTACGAGTTTCTCAAAGGTAGCGGGGTCGTCGGCGGGGTTGGAGATGTTTTCGATCACCATCAGCAGACCGTCCTTGCTGCCCTTTGTCCATGTGAAGGCGCTGTCGGCGGTAAATACGTAATCGTCCGCGCCGCGTGCGGGAATCTCGCGGGTTTCTTTATGACTTGGGTCGTTTTGGCAAACACGCTCTTCCTCGCCCGCTTCGGTCTCGGTGGCTTCTTTTGTCACCGTCCATTCGCCCCAGTTGTGACCGAGGGCGGCTATTTCGCGGGTTTCTTTGTGGCTTGCGTCACGGGTGCAGGTGCGCGTTTCCTCGCCTGCTTCTTCACACGTCGCGGGGGTCGTTACTTCCCACGCGCCCCAATTGTGACCCAGTGCCGGAATCCGTATATCGGAAATCCGGGAAGTGCCTTTGCTGCTGGAATACGCATTCCCGTCCTTGTCCTGCCAGTGTTCCTTATTGCCGTCGTTTGTGCAGTCCGCCGAAACGCTTGCAACATGCCTGAGCACCCGCACCACAACGGAATCGGTTTGCTCTCCCGCTCTGACGGTCACTGTCGCGTTTCCCATGGAACCGGCGGTAATGCCGCCGTTGCTGTCCACCGCTGCCACACTGGGATCGCTGCTTTCCCACTGTACCGTATCCCAGGTATTGTCAGGGGTCAGTTCTGCAGTGAGGCTTGCGCTTTCCCCTTCGGTGAGCGTGAGCGTGCCGTCGGCAAACCCGCCGCCGGAGCCTTCCACATACCCGATGGCAACGCTCTCAGCGGGAATGCTTTCCACCACATCCACCCCGCAAATATCATAAGGATGGAGAAGATTGGGATGGGCAAACGCGTAAATCGTGGCGTGTCCCAGCGCTTTGGCAGTGAGGACGCCGTCCGCGGAAACTTCCGCAATACCGGGATTGTCGCTTTCCCATTCAATGTGCATATTGACTTCCGGCGGCGCGGAAACGGGATCAGTGACCGCCTGAAGCGGATAGCTTTCGCCCACCCTCAGCTTAATGCTATGTTTATTGATCGTGATGCTCCTTACCTCAAACGCCTTTGCCTTGAGACTTAGCTTGAAGTTGGCGAATAAGTTGTCATCCGCGTCACTGAAATACAGATATGCTGCGTTGTCCCCCTCATAGTTGACGTTTTCATCCGGGGAGAAGGTGACCCGGTACTGCGTATCGGAGATTTTCGTTATCTGGTGCGAAATTTTGCGGGAGGCAAATCCCAGCATAATAATTTCCAGCTTACAGGACTGACTGGCAGAGACATCCAGCACCAGCGGATCACCGTACATAATGTCAAAATGCTGATTATAATGCACGCTTCCGCTCGTCGGACTCACCGAGGTAATCTGATAACTGAAGTCCTCCCCGTCCGCAAAGGCGGAAAACGCGGAGAGCAGCGGTATCAGGAGCATTGCCGCCGCCGGGAGGAGCAGCAAAGTCATTGCCGTGCGCCGTCCGCGGGGATTGCCTTTCTTCCGCTTTGTAAGAATGTGTGAAATAAAAAGGGTTGTCTTTTTCATCTGTCATCACCTGCTTTATGATTTTGGCGTAAATGGACCGGTCTGCGTCAATTGACGCCGTGTCTGACACTATTATATCATGCTTCCGGCGGCAATGGTAGCGTGATCCGGTCTTTTTTGAGAAAAATATGGGTGAAGGTTTTGTGTAAGACTACAGAAGAGGAGATATGAAAAACCGCACGGCTGTCACCCGAAGGGTTTTCCTGAAGCTGCGCGTTTTTTGATTTAGTTGGGGGGGTCCGCCGCAGCGCTGCCGCCTGCCGCGACACGCCCGTTCCGTATCCGCCCCGATCCGCCCCAAAGTTATCAGGTTAAGGGATAATGAGAAGCGTTATCCAACGACCCTTCTTCTGCGGGAAACCGCATAGACGCCGCCGTATGCCGCCAGCAGCATCAGGGCAATGCTGACCGCGACAGACATGCCGCTTTCACCCGTGGCGGGGGTGTCGGAAGCGGCAGGGGCGACGACGGTGAAGGTATGCTCGACGTTTGTGACGGTCAGTTCGACCTTCAGCGTGTGCTCGCCAGTGGAAAGCCCTTCCAGATACGCCGCTGAAAGCGTGATTTCAATGCTGCCCGCTTGGGCTGTGTAATCAGTGTCGCGGGTAAGCATTTTTTCGTCCACATAGACATCCTTGAATTTGCCGAAGGTTTTCCTGTCGTCGCCGGAGGTGTTTTTAACCACCATCTTCAGCCCGTCCTTGCTGCCTTTCTTCCATTTGAAGGTGCTGTCGTCGGTAAACGAATAATCATCAGGCTGTGCGCGAATCTCGGTATGCTCATTCTGCTTGGCGTGACAGACGGTGCATTCCTCGTGCTTTTCACCGGGATCAGTCTCGGTGGGTTCGGTGTCGGTCACCCATTCCCATGTGTGACCGAGAGCGGTGTTTGCCACTTCGACGTCGACGGAAGTGGCGGAGTAGAAAACGCTGTCGTCTTCATCGTCCTGCACATTGGCAACATACCGCACCACCTTATTTTCGGTACAGGTGGGCTGCGACACGACTGTCCCGATATGCGGCGCGTTGTCGGTCAAGGTCTTTTCCGCATGGCATCTGCCGCAGGTCAGAGTGACGGAAGCGCTGCTGTAATCGGCTGCCCAATTCCATGCTTCGCTGCCCCATTCGTGTCCGAGGGCATCGGCGGTCAGGCTTGTCAGCTCCTCGGTACCCATTTCATTCGCGTATTGCTTGTGACAGAGCGAGCATTCCCAATATTCTTTTGTGCCGGCGGCGGTACAGGTGGCGGCAACGGCATTGTGATGGGTCAGAGAATGCTTGGTCGGATCGGGATCAATCGGTTCTGTCTCAAAAGTATTGCACTCCGAGCAGGTGTGCTTCTTTTCACCGGCTTCGCCGCAGGTCGGCTCCCTCGTTACCACCCATTCGCCCCAGACATGATCGCCGAGAGGACTGGTCTCGTCGTAAATGGAATCAATAGAATTGTTCCCATTGCAGTCGAGGAATTTGCTGTCATACTGATCCGTCCAGTAGGCGATTGTGGCGTGCTGCGTGCAGGTCGCCGGCTGCGCCGGGTGATAGGTGTAGGATGCCGCGGGCTTGGGAATATAGAAATATTTCTTAGTAGTATCGAAAGTTGCTTCTGTCACAGTGCCTGACCTGGTAGAAACATAATAAGCGGTTCCTCCGTCGGCTGAATTATACTGATAAACAAGCAATGCCGCCTTTACCGGCACACCGCCGACTACGGCTCTTTGGTTGCTGGCGCGCCATGTGTTGACGTTGCTCCGTCCCAGAAAAGCGGCGTTGGCGAGATCCTCCCAGCTTGTTGCTCTGACCCAATCACTGGCTTCCATATTATAAGGATCAATGTAGGCATGACCGCTGACAGTCACCGGAATCTCATAGACGTCGTTATATACCTTGGCAGTAATCGTAGCGCTGCCGCAGCCGACCGCTGTCACTTCACCGTTATTTTCGACCGATACGACTGTTCTGCTGTTGGATGACCAAACGACTTTGTCGTTTGTATCGGCAGGCTGAAATTCTCCCGTCAGCATTTCGACATCGCCTACATTCAGATCCAGGCGTGTGTGGGAAAGAGTGAAGCTTGTCGAGGGAATGCGGGGGATGTAGAAAATGGTAAAACTCGAGAAATTGCCGGGAGCCGACGAAACCATTTGTAGTCCGTACTGACTTCTGTAAGTAACGGTAATCTGCGAGCCGGTATAATCACTGACAAAGCACAGTTTTGAAGGATCCTCATATCCGTTCTCCTCCGCAAACGTGTCAAGATGATCGGTTACCCAGTTAGAAACCAGGGAGAGGGTAATCGCGCTCTTTGAGGATAGTGCCGCGTTGTTCAGGTCATCGAGAGAATCCGCCCGCTGCCAGTTGATGCCGCCAATCATGCTTTTGGCGGGCTTCGGCTCGACCGTGATGCTGTTCGTGATGACGGTGTCGGTTCCGCTTACGCTGTCGCTGTCTGAGACGACGGCTTGCTCATTGGCTGCCCATCCCCGAAGGAAGGGCACCGTCCCGACTGCCAGCGCCAGTGCCAGCGCCGCGCAGCCGAGCCGGAAAAGCTGCTTCTGTTTCGGTTTGAAATGCCGCAGCGGGTTCAGCTTCTGATTGAGTGTTTCGATAGATTTCATTACCGAAATACCTCCTTAACCATCGAATAAAATAAAAAGTGATCCACCGGAAAATATGCAACCGGTATTTCTTTCCTGTATTATAGCATATGTTTTTCCAAAAATGTAGTATGAATAGTATTCGTATGTTCAAAAAAATACACGCAAATCCGGCTATATTTTGATTATTTTCTATAAATATGAATCATGAAATGATATAGCGTTTTATCCTCCGATACAAGCAAAAAGTCTGCCGTCGTTCCCCCTATAAACCGGAAGAATGTCAGCAGACTTTGCTCATAGGAATATTAAGCCGTCAAATGAGAATTTGTCTACTGCACAGTTCCAATCCTTCTTCTGCGGGAAACCGCATAGACGCCGCCGTATGCCGCCAGCAGCATCAGGGCAATACTGACCGCGACAGCCTTGCCGCTTTCACCCGTGGCGGGGGTGTCGGAAGCGGCAGGGGCGGCAACGGTGAAGGTATGCTCGACGTTTGTGACGGTCAGCACCACCTTCAGCGTATGTTCACCGGTGCTGAGTTTGTTGAGGTAACCGGGCAGGAGCGTGAGTCTGATGCTGCCGGAAACGGCCGTGTAATCGGTGTCGGGGTTGAGCTTATTTCCGTCCACATAGACAGCTACGAGTTTCTCAAAGGTAGCGGGGTCGGCGGCGGGATTAGAGGTGTTTTTGATCACCATCAGCAGACCGTCCTTGCTGCCTTTCTTCCATTTGAAGGCGCTGTCGTCGGTGAAGGCGCTGTCGTCGGTGAAGGCGTAATTGTCAGGTTCTGCGGGAATTTCAGTATGCTCATTCCGCTTGTCGTGACAGACGGTGCATTCCTCGTGCTTTTCACCGGGATCAGTCTCGGTGGGTTCGGTGTCGGTCACCCATTCCCAGGTGTGCGCGCCGGTGGGATCAATTACCGTTCCTTCGCTCTGTGTGGCGTGACAGACGGTGCATTCTTCGTGCTTCGCGCCAGACTCACCGCAGGTGGGTTCCGTATCGGTCACCCATTCCCAGGTGTGCGCGCCGGTGGGATCAATTACCGTTCCTTCACTCTGTGTGGCGTGACAGACGGTGCATTCTTCGTGCTTCGCGCCAGACTCACCGCAGGTGGGTTCGGTGTCGGTCACCCATTCCCATGTGTGATTGCCGGTGGGATCAATCTCCGTTCCCTCGCTCTGTGTCGCGTGACAGACGGTGCATTCCTCATGCTGGGCACCGGGCTCCGCACAGGTCGGATCGGTGTCGGTCACCCATTCAAAGGTGTGAATGCCGGTCGCCTCAACGGGTTCGCTCTTTTCGTCGCTCCATTCCTTTCCGTTGGGGTCATTTGCCTTGGCGGTCAGGGCAGCGCTTCCCTCATCCACGCAGGTGGGCTCAAGCGTGACTTCCCGTGAAAGAACCGCCTGCACAGGCTCGGTGACCGAACCGTCAAAGCTGTACGTCCATTTGACCGTCACAGAGGAATTGTCCTCCGCCCAGTTCCACTGCGGATCCTTGTAGGTGCAGTCATTGACAACCAGGTTGTATTTCTCTCCACTGTAATTGGTGAGTCCGTTGGCGTAAAATTTGACATTGACAGACGCCTTGCCCGCTCCGTGGATGGTCAGGGGCAGACGGTAGAACGACCCTTTTCTGACCGGTTCAAATGTGCCGAATTCCACAAATCCGGCATCCGTGCCGCCGGTCGGAGTGACGGTGACCTCCATTTTTTCAAAGCCGTATTCGGGATTGACATACATAAACTGAATGTCCACGTCTGTGTCCTCGCCTCTGTAATCCCATGTATACGTCATTTTGCCGGAAACATATCCGAATTCCGTCTGATACGGATTGGGTTCAAGGGACGGCGTGTTGTGTTCCGTGCAGTAAATCTCTTCGCCTGAAAGAAGAAGCTCACATCTCAGAAAACCGGGATGGTTTTCCGTCGCATGCACCGGGAGATTATCCTGATCCGGCGCTTCTATAATGTCCATGGGAGTTGTGACGCTGCAGACACACTCGGCGGTCTGACCGCCCATGCTCGTCGCGGTGACGGTGGCTGTTCCCACTGACATTGCCTCTACAATGCCGTTGGAAAACACTCTGACAATACCGGGATCACTGCTCGACCAGGAAACATGGCGGTTGTTCACGCCGTCGGCAAATACCGGCTCCAGGATCACGCCCTGGTGATAGCGGGAGGTAAGATACAGATTCAGGCTTGTCTCATTGAGCGTCATGAAAGGCTCGTCGGCTCCGGGCATGATGACCGTCGCGCTGCCGAAAAAACTGCTCTTGTTTTCCTGCGTGACAACCGTGCCTCCGATGGAGAATCCTTCGGGAATCCGCACGGTCGTGGATGGCTTCAGGTAGGGAAAGCTGCCTGAAGCAAGCGAATCACCGATAAAGTCAATCAGACCGCTCAGACCGACGGTTCCTTCGTTGGTATCGATTCCGAACGCCT
This sequence comes from Clostridia bacterium, assembly GCA_017441385.1. Lineage (GTDB taxonomy): Bacteria > Bacillota > Clostridia > Oscillospirales > Acutalibacteraceae > RUG762. Next base: position 6,888 of record JAFRXY010000056.1, read on the forward strand.
TCTCTCCGATGGTACGCACATTCGACGGAATGGTAAGGGTTTCCAGAGAAATGCAGTCGAAAAAAGCCCTATTTCCGACAGAACTCACGCCGCTGCCGATGTTGAGACGGGTTAAATAACGGCAGTTCTCCACCGCACTGGATTCAATGGACGTCACGCTGTCAGGAATGGTCAATTCGCGGAGTCCCTGTATGCTGTTGAAAACATTGCTTCCAAGCGCGGTAATATGGCTGTCAGCAGCAAAGACGATCCGCGTAACAGCCAGATTGAAAAACTGCGCTCTGCTGTCAATGACGCCTCTGCCGCTGATGGTCAGCGTGCCGTTCTCATCGAGGGTATAGGTCGCGTTGTCGCCGCAGCTTCCCTCCTGTACGCCCGCTTCATCATATTGCTTCATCTCCACCGCATCGCCGCCGACGACAAGGCTGTCGCTGCCGCTGACGATGTCGCTTCCGGATACGCTGTCCTCCTTAGCGGCAATGCCGCGCAGGAACGGCACCTTTCCGACCGCCAGCGCCAGCGCGAGCGCCGCGCAGCCTAATTTGACAAGATTTCTCTGTTTCGGATTGAATTTTTTGCGACGTAATGGGATAACATTCCCGATGATCTGTTTGAAGTCTTTCATTTGAATGATTCCTCCTTGTTTTTTTGCGTGAATTTAGGCGATTGTAAAAGTTGAAATGCGGCGTAAATACGAGGGTTTGATAATCCGGAAAAGAGGGCTTTTTCTCCGGTCTGGGCAAGGCAAATCACAGTATTGGGCTGTTTCGGTATTCGCCTGGGCTTGTTGTGTGTCCGGGTTCGTCTCGCTCGGTCGGCTAAAGCCTCCCTCTCGAGGGCGCTGCCCCATATGCACTAACCTAAAGAAAGAGAACACATCTGCAACCTAGTACTATCTTTTCTTTTTTCAACAGAGCAGTTTGATGAAATAGTTTTAAACTCCTCTTTGAAATCAAAAAGATGAATAGTACTAAAAAAGCAT
>JAFRXY010000057.1 GCA_017441385.1 Clostridia bacterium
GCTGATGAAGCAGGCCTCCGTAACCCCCGCCATCCGTCCCGTGGTAGCCCGGGCCACCCAGGCCGAGGAGGAGACCGGCGAGCCCGCCGTCTGCATCCACCTGCCCAACGGCGAGCTGGTCGTGGGCGGCGTATCGGAGCTTATGGGCCCGGCCGCCGCCGCGCTGCTGAACGCGGTGAAGTCCCTTGCGCGCACCGAGGCGCACCGCCATCTGATCACCCGCGAGGCCATCGAGCCCATCCAGAGTCTCAAAACGAAGTACCTGGGCGGCAAGAATCCCCGCCTGCACTCCGACGAGATCCTGATTGCCCTGGCCATCTCCGCCGCCACCGACGAGGAGGCAGCCAAGGCCATGAAGAAGCTGACCCGTCTGCGCGAGTGCGAGGTGCACTCCACGGTCATCCTCGGCGAGCAGGACGCCGCCACCTACGCCCGCCTCGGCATGCGCGTCACCTGCACGCCCAAGTATCAGAGCAAGAATTTGTTCCATAAATAGGGATCAAGGATCAGGGCTCAGGAATCAAGGCGGGTTCAGAGTTCAGCGTTCAGGGTTCAGAGTCTGTAGCGCGGGCAATCTGCCCGCCGTGATTCGGGTCTCAGCTATTTTTGATTAACATGAAAACGAAACGGTTCTCAGCGACGATTTGTCGCTGAGAACCGTTTATAAAAGCCCGTGTACCAACTTGACAGATTGTCACAACCAAGAGAAACGGAAGAAAACAACGTGAAACAAACAGGAAAACGCCGCCTGCTGGCGGCGGCGCTCCTGATGGGACTGTGCCTTGCCGGATGCGGCGAAGCGACAGGCGGGACGACCGCGGCCGCGGAACGGGAAAGCACGTCGATGCGCGCCGGGGCGGAAAGGACGGCGTCGGCGCAGACGAGCATGCAACCGCTTTCGGGATATGAAGCAAATCCATCTCTTTAGGCTTCCGGCCGCGTGTGTCGATCGCAAGAAAATCATTGTAAAATTTTAGACCTTCGTTCTGTAACATTTCTCCGTTGGGTGACATTAACGGAATGGTAAGACCAAGAGAAACGGAGGAAAACAACGTGAAACAAACAGGAAAACGCCGCCTGCTGGCGGCGGCGCTTCTGGTGGGACTGTGCCTTGCCGGATGCGGCGAAGCGACAGGCGGGACGACCGCGGCCGCGGAGCGGGAAAGCACGTCGATGCGCGCCGGGGCGGAAAGCACGGCGTCGGCGCAGACGAGCACCGTAGCTGCCGTCACGAACACTGAGACCGCCGCTGCAGGCACGGAACCCGCCGAGACGCTTGCGGCGCTCGCCCCGGAGGACATCCAATGGGGGCAGGTTTACCTCTGCGGGGAATGGAAGCACGGCAACGCAAGCATGTTAACGGCGGAGCTGGCGCTTTGGGGCGAGCGCTACGCGCAGGGCTGGCGGGATCTGTTTGAAGAGATAAGCTACGCCGACGCGTACTATCTCAACCAATGGATGCAGGCGGATTCCGATCAGCTCTTGACTTGGCTGTACGATTGCTGGGAAGGAACGTCTGCGCACTCGCCGGCGTATCTGGACTATTACCGTCAGATCAAGCAGAACTATCCGGAAACCGTCTTTCACGGAACGGACGTGGGACAAGACTATGATTTGGTGGGCGCGCGGTTGAAGTCGGAGCTGGAGCGAGCCGGAAAGGAAAACACGAAGGAATACCTGCTGCTTTTGGAAAACAATCAGCAGGGCGAGGCGTTATACCGGCTTTCCGAAGGCAGCGGTTCCGCGGACAAGGTCTACCGGGAAACCTGTATGGCGGAGAATTTTCTGCGGGAGTACGGAGCGCTGTCCGGCGCAAATATCATGGGGATCTACGGCTCGGCGCACACCGTCAATGACAAACGATGCTCCGGGGAGGTGGATACCATGACGAAGCAGCTTCTGGCCTATGGCGGCGACGCCATTCAGGCGGAGATCATCGGCTACGTCGATCTGCTCCGAACGGATCGAATGGAGGTTCGGGGCAAGGAATACGACGCCACCTATTACGGCTTTGACGAATATTTACAGAGCGACGGGATGCTGCGCATGGACTATTGGCGGCTGGAGAATGCCTATGACGACCTTGCGGACTGCCCCTACGCGGATGAGGACACGGCCTATTGGTCCGCCATAAACTATTTTTACTTTCCCCTGAAGGTGGAGGAGAGGCAGGTTTACGCGGTCAAGTTTACCAAACCTGACGGCAGCGTGGAGCAGGCTTATTACCGCACGGATGGGAACGTGATCGACAAGTATCTCTGCGCCCAGTGCATCGTCGTGGACGATTGAGCCCCCATGAAGCAAAAACGGGAAGCGCCTTTTCGGTGCTTCCCGTTTTTGCTTATCGGAACACGTTCATATCCGCGTCGTAGATTTCCAGCCGGCGGCATTGCACGAAATCCGGCTTGTGCTCCGGCAGGTATTTCTCGATCGCCGTCACCAGCAGCAGCGGGTTCAGCGTCGGGTTCTGCGCGGCCACGACGGCCTCGATCACGACGGTTTCCCCCTTGTCATTCTGCCCACTGTCATTCTGAGCGCCGTAGGGGCGAGCATCGCTCGTCCGCGTATCCTCTGATCCCTCATTTTGCTGCCCGTCAGCCGGCGCGGAGGGCGGACAAGCAATGCTTGTCCCTACATGGATTTCCCGAATCATCGGGGCAATGTCCATTTCCACGTCGCCCTTTTTGCTGTGCTTTTCCACAATCAGCGACGTCCGGGCGAACAATTCCCGCAGCGCCTCGATCCTGTCATTCTGAGCGAAGCGAAGAATCCGTTTTCCCCCGTCCCCTGTTGCCGCATCGGAGCATGGCGCGGCGGATGCCTGCTCCGACGTCGGCGGGGCGTCGAAGGCGCCGCCCCCTACAATCCCTGATCCCTGATCCTTGATCCCTGATCCCTCATTTTGCA
>JAFRXY010000058.1 GCA_017441385.1 Clostridia bacterium
GCACGTCTGGCTGGCATCTTTTCCGCCATATTTTGCCAAAATCCTCGTTAATACACAAAGTATTGCCTGCGGTTTTGGCGTCATCTGGCGAAAAATCTGACGGCGCCATCCGCACACGCGGAGATTCTGAACAGGCTCTAAGATTTCGATATCTATGAAAACCTCCTACCTCCTACCTGAAAAAAGCCTCCTACCTGACAAAATCTGCCTGTGAAATTCACTCGTTGTAGACGTGATTGAGGTTGAGGGCGCGGTTGACGGCGCAGACCACCGCCTTGATAGAGGCAATGTTGATGTTGCTGTGCACGCCCACACCGAACACATTGGCGCCTTCGGGGGTGAGCAGCTCCACATAGGCGCAGGCCTTGGCGTCGGCTCCCGTGCCGATGGCGTGCTCGTAGTAATTGATAAATCTGTAGTTGGGAATGCCCTGCTTCCTGATGGCGTCGAAGAAGGCGTCAATGGGACCGTTGCCGGTGCCTTCAATGGCAATTTCCTGATTGTGGCATTTCAGCGTGCCTTTAAAGGTGGTCACGGATTCCTCGTCATTCTCTGCGGTGGTGTTGTAAAGCTCGTGCTTGCCGAGGGCGTAGGGCGAACGGGCGTGGAGATACTGCCTGTCAAAGAGCATGAAAATCTCCTGCGGGGAAAGTTCCTTGCCCTTTGTGTCGGCTTCCTTCTTGACATAGTAACCGAATTCGGGGTGCATTCCCTTGGGCATGTTGTAGCCGAACATCTGCTGCATGACGAAGGCCGCGCCGCCTTTGCCCGACTGGGAATTGATACGGATCACAGGCTCGTATTCCCTTCCCACGTCGGCAGGAGAAATGGGCAGGTAGGGAACTTCCCACTTGTCGCTGCCGCTTTCCGCCATGTAGTCGAAGCCCTTCTTGATCGCATCCTGATGGGATCCCGAGAAGGCGGTGAAGACCAGATCACCCGCATAGGGTGTTCGTTCGTGCACGCGCATGCGGGTGCATTCCTCGTAAATGCGGCGGGTGCGCTTGATGTCGCTGAAATCCAGCATGGGGTCTATTCCCTGACTGAACATATTCAGCGCGACAGTGACGATATCCACATTGCCGGTGCGCTCGCCGTTGCCGAAAAGAGTGCCTTCAATGCGATCGGCACCCGCCAGCAGCGCAAGCTCCGCGTCGGCGACGCCGGTGCCGCGGTCGTTGTGCGGGTGAACGCTGACGATGACTGCCTCGCGGTTGTCAATGTGGCGGCAGAAGTATTCGATCTGGTCGGCAAAGATATTCGGGGTGGAAAGCTGCACGGTGGAGGGCAGGTTGAAGATGATGGGATGTTCCTGATCCGCGCCGATGGCCTTGGCAACCTCATTGCAAATCGATACGGCGAATTCCGGCTCCGTGCCGGAGAAGCTCTCGGGGCTGTATTCAAAGCGGATATTCATGCCGGCGGTGTCCATCTTGTCGGTCAGCTCGCGGATGAGCTTCGCGCCGTTCACGGCGATTTCGGTGATTGCGTCCATATCCTTGTGGAAGACCACCTTGCGCTGGAGGGTGGAAGTGGAATTGTAAAAATGCACAATGACGTTCTTTGCACCGTCGATGGCCTCGAATGTCTTGCGGATGAGGTGTTCTCTCGCCTGCACCAGCACCTGAATCGTCACATCATCGGGAATAAGGTCGCGTTCAATCAGTGCGCGGAGAATTTCGTATTCCGTTTCACTTGCCGAAGGAAAGCCCACTTCAATCTCCTTGAAGCCGACCCGCACAAGTTCGCGGAACATCTTGATCTTTTCCTCTAAATTCATGGGGTCGACAAGCGCCTGATTGCCGTCGCGCATATCGACGGAACACCATACCGGGGCTTTTTCAATGAGATTGTCCGGCCATTTGCGATCCTTGAGCTGTGTCACACGTCCGAAAGGAGTGTATTTTTCAAATCCTTTCATAAATAATGCCTCCTGAAAAATGTTATAATGCAAAACTGAATGCCCGGACTATATGAATTTCACAAATGCAACAAAAACGCCCCTGCCGCCGCGCAAATCATTCACGGCATGCAGGGGCGAAGAATATTTTTTTCTCAATCAAAAACATTCCACACGGTACCACCCTGATTGCAAGGCTCTTTTTTGCAAAAGAGCTTCCTCAGCGAGCCTCAAGCAAGGCTCCGGCAAATAACGCTGCCGGGACGTTCCGCCCTACGGTTTCACAAATCGGACGGAAAACTCCGGGATGAGTTATACACACAGCTCGTGACATCGGCTTTGCAGCAACCGCCGACTCTCTGAGACGCCGAGGCTGTGTCTTGTTCCCTTCACAGTCTTTTTGGTATTCAGCTTTATTTCAATTATATCAGCACTTGGCGATTTGTCAAGAGGTAATTTTGAAAAAAATGCAGCCGGATGAAATTTATGGAGGTTCAGTCGGCAAACATGGGA
>JAFRXY010000059.1 GCA_017441385.1 Clostridia bacterium
CATTGCTCGCGAACTTTGTCTCACGTTTACCTGCCTATTTGCGTGATTCTTTGCATATTGCTCAGGCTGCGTGATATTGGATTGCCCATTTTGCCCTTAACGGCGGGCTTTAGGCTCATTTTTGGTGTGGGAAGTTTGAGTAAATAATTGTACAGTGGAAAACCACCGTGAAAGGAGTGAAATAACGAATGAAAAAGTCCAATGACCTTTATGAGCTTAACCCTGAACAACTGGAAATTTTCAGCGACGGAAAGTATCTTCCGGGTAATTACAAAAGAGAAGCCGACGCCTTCTTAAAAACGTGTATAGGGGCACAAATGTATGATAAAGTCATGAGCGCCGAAGCGGGACGCAGGCATCCTTATGTGGCGGCAAGGCTTTTTTTGAACGAGGATGACTGGCGAAAATATGTGTGGATCGAACAGTATGGGTCTTTGGACGATTATCCGCAATAATAATGGTTAAGCAAACCGGAACACATTCTGTTTCAGGCAGCGATATTATCACTGAAATAAAAATTTTTGGAGGAATTACTTATGCTGACCATCACCAAAACAATCAAAAACAACGAAGCGGATTTTGCGCTGGAAGGGCGTCTGGATACCGTTACCGCTCCCGATCTGGAAAAGGAACTCAAATCGTCGCTGGACGGCATCACAGAACTGCGCTTCGACTTTGAAAAGCTCACATACATTTCTTCCGCGGGATTGCGCGTACTGCTGTCCGCCCAGAAGCAAATGAACTCGCAGGGCAATATGACGCTTCATAACGTCAACGAAACGATTATGGAAATATTTGAAGTTACCGGATTTTCGGATATCTTAACCATCGAGTAAGCTATATAGGAGACTGTTATGGTAGCATCAACTGTAAAAATCCCGCTGGTCGGGCGTATTGACATGAGTAATGCCGCGGAAACCGAAAAGCAGATACAGGCACAGCTCGCGGGAAAAGGGAATGTACCTGTGGAACTGGACGCGGAAGGACTGGAATACATTTCCAGCGCCGGACTTCGCGTGCTGCTGCGGCTGAAAAAAGATCACCCTGCTCTTTCCTTGACAGGCGTCAATTCCGCCGTTTACGAAATTTTGGAAATGACGGGATTCACCGAGATGATGACGGTGGAAAAAGCATACAGGACTGTTTCCATCGACGGCTGCGAGGAAATCGGGCGAGGCGCAAACGGCACGATTTATCGCATCGATCAGGACAATGTGGTGAAGGTCTACAACAACGCCGACGCGCTTGACGATATCCGTCATGAACGCGAGATGGCGAAGCTGGCGCTGATTCTCGGCATTCCCACCGCCATCTCCTACGATGTGGTAAAGGTCGGAAACAGCTACGGCTCGGTATTTGAACTGCTGAACGCGCGTTCCTTCACCAAAATTCTGACAGACGAGCCTCAGAAACTGGATTGGTACGTGGGGGAATTTGTAAAATTACTCAAAAAAATCCACGGCACGGTTGTTCCCGAAGGTAAGCTCAAAGATATCAAAGAAAAGGTACTGTACTGGGTATCCACCATGCAGAGCTGTCTGCCGGCGGAGGCGGCGGAGAAGCTGCTGACGCTCGTGCAGGCTGTACCGCACGACAACCACATGATTCACGGAGATTTTCACACCAAAAATATCGAGCTGCAAAACGACGAAGTGCTGCTGATCGATATGGATACGCTTTCGGTAGGCAATCCCGTGTTTGAGCTGGCGCATATTTACAATTGTCTGATCGGTTTTTCCGAGTGGGATCACGAGCATATCAAACGCTTTCAAGGCTATGATTTTGAAACCGCCCAAACCTTCTGGGCTAAAGCGCTGGCCGCCTATCTGGAAACAGAGGATGAAGCCGAAATACGGAAAGCGGAGGGAAAAATCCGCATCGTAAGCTATACCCGCCTTCTCAGCCGTTCCATCCGCCACAGGGAGTATGAAACCGAAACAGGCAGTCATGAATTCGGCTTCTGGAGAGGCGAGCTTCTGAAATTACTTAATAAAACAGATACGCTGCTGATATAAAAGAGAGGTGTATTGCATATGATCTCATTATTGCTTTCTTTTGCCATACTGATAATCGGATATTTCGCGTACGGCAGGGTCACAGAAAAGATATTTGCCCCCGATGACAGACCTACGCCCGCCGTTGCCATCAACGACGGCGTGGACTGTGTGCCGATGAAAACATGGAAGGCGTTTTTGATACAGCTGCTGAACATCGCCGGTACCGGACCCATCTTCGGCGCGTTGATGGGTGCGGTGTTCGGACCGGTCGTATTTCTGTGGATTGTCTTCGGCTCTATTCTGGGCGGCGCGGTGCATGACTATATGAGCGGCATGATCAGTTGCCGTCACGGGGGAGCTTCTATTGCCGAACTGTCCGGAACCTATCTGGGTAATCTGGCAAAATGGGTCATGCGAATCTTTTCCGTCGTTCTTTTGGTACTGTGCGGCACGGTATTTGTCACCAGTCCTGCCGGTCTCCTCGACAAGCTCACGCCGCCATGGATGAACGGCACCTTCTGGGCGCTCGTGATCCTTGCCTATTATCTGCTCGCTACCCTGCTCCCTATGGACAAGCTGATAGGAAGGCTCTATCCGATTTTCGGCGTCCTGCTGATCGTCATGGCGGGCGCGGTCATTGGTGGAATTCTGTTCTCAGGCGGGAAATATACCATCCCCGAAATATCTTTAAACAATCTTCACCCTGCCGGCACACCAGTCTGGCCGTATATGTTCATTACGGTTGCCTGCGGAGCCGTGTCGGGATTTCACGCCACCCAATCCCCCATGATCGCCAAATGTATCCAATCCGAAAAGGAAGGGAGAAAAATCTTCTACGGAGCGATGATATCCGAATCGGTGATTGCACTCGTATGGGCTGCCGCGGGCGTTTCATTTTACGGCACGACACAGCTTTTAAGTCAAGCGCTGGCAAACGGCGCGTCAAATGTGGTCTATGAAATATCCACCGGCGTACTGGGCGTGGTCGGCGGCATTCTGGCTGTTGTGGGCGTGGTCGTATGTCCGATCACTTCCGGCGATACGGCGTTCAGAAGTGCCCGTCTGATTCTCGCGGAGATCTTTCGTCTCGATCAGAAAAACATCAGAAACCGTCTGATCATCACGATTCCGTTGCTCATGCTCGGCGGTCTGCTGACATGGTTCGCAATCGTGAATGATAACGGATTTCAGACGATATGGCGCTATTTCTCATGGAGCAACCAGACGCTTGCGATGATTGCGTTGTGGGTATCTACCGCTTATCTGCTGAAAAACGGAAAGTACCGCTTCGGTTCTCTGGCCACAGCCCTTCCCGCGACGTTCATGACGGCGGTGAGCCTGACCTATATCCTTATGGCCGACGAAGGCTTCCGGCTGGGGCAGACTGTGTCTTATCTCTTCGGCGCGACAGCTGCGGTCATTCTGCTTGGGATTTATCTATTCGCGCTTGTCCGGCAAAAAGCAAGTCGTTAATTGCAAAGACACCGCATGATTGCATATTGGTATACTATTCCTTTGACGCACAGGTAGAATATTATACACGATATATCGGCGAGAATCCGAACGGACTCTCGCCGATATTTACGCTGAAATGTGGTATCCGTGAATGATACGAAGCACTATGAACAAAACGTCCGAAAGCCTGCGATTGCGGCTCTCGGGCGCTTCTTTTTTTTATGTCCGGGAATATGAAAATACATCGGGAAAATCAATTTAAGTTTTTGAGGATATTTTCGTGACAACACCCAAGGCAAATGGATATAGGCTTTCAAAATCCTTGCTGAAAGTGAATATAGCTTGAATATAGCTTCGGGAGTGCGGATATAGCATGACAATAGCTCCAAGAGCGTGGATATAGCATGACAATAGCTCCGAGAACGTGAATGTAGCTTGAATATAGCTCCGAAAGTGCGGATATAGCGTGACAATAGCGCAGGGTAATTGATAAAAAATCGTGAACACGGCAATTTTTCCTTGACTTTCGCCGCTTCGTGAGTGATGAATGGCTTAACGCCAGTACATGGAGGTATGCGATTTGAATAATATGTCCGGAGAGGTCGATTATCGCCTCACGAAAATACTCTTAGCCGATTTGCGCTTACGGGGAATGAACCTGAATGAAAGCGAGGTCAATCGCACATTGATTGAACGATTCAATCCGCCGCTGGGATTCCTGGAGGAAGACACGCCCTTTGACCAGACCGTTGAGGAATTTAGTGATCTCATAACCAAGAGAATGGTATGCGGGAAGTGCGGCAGATTTTTCAGCAGCCGGCTATGGCATTCGACCTCATATCACAACCGGGTTTATGAATGCTTAAGCAGAAGTAAGAAGGGGCAATTCTGCGGCAATTGGCACATCTACGAAAAGTATTTTCCTCTTGAAATAGGCGCCATCATATTGAATATTCCGGCGGCGTTGAACACCCTGACCGTTTGATGCTGAACACCTTGACCGGCGAAATTGAACAGGCGTTCCGGCGAAACTGAACAGGGCAACCGGGCACAGGGAAATCAATTTTACAAATGAAAAGAACTGTGATATAATAAAGTTATGAAAAATAACGGAATCACAGAATATTTTGAAGAAGTAGAGATCACGCGAGAATACGATGGATATTACTACAGTATAGCAGAATCAATAACG
>JAFRXY010000005.1 GCA_017441385.1 Clostridia bacterium
AATGATTCATCTCACACCCCTCACGGGGACGGAAACCGTCGATTTTTTCATCTGCGCCGATTGCTTCAATCGATTCATCTCACACCCCTCACGGGGACGGAAACATCTGCAAATCCCATCACTCACGCTCCTTCCAAAATGATTCATCTCACACCCCTCACGGGGACGGAAACCTTTCATGATTTCTTCAAATGTTTTCATAATTAAGATTCATCTCACACCCCTCACGGGGACGGAAACTCTTCTGAATACTCATCATATGTGCGATCTGCGCCGATTCATCTCACACCCCTCACGGGGACGGAAACACAAGATGAGCAAATGTTCTCAAAGGCTGAGTTTGATTCATCTCACACCCCTCACGGGGACGGAAACCATTATTTATCCTCACTTTCCATTTTCGCCCCGCAATTCGGGATTCATCTCACACCCCTCACGGGGACGGAAACGACTTTGTGTCGGTTTTCTGCTCTCTGATTGCTTTATGGATTCATCTCACACCCCTCACGGGGACGGAAACTTATTCTCATACGGCTTTATTTGAGATACTGGAATGATTCATCTCACACCCCTCACGGGGACGGAAACCGTCGATTTTTTCATCTGCGCCGATTGCTTCAATCGATTCATCTCACACCCCTCACGGGGACGACACAAATTAAGAAAGGATGTGTATTACGCCAATGAATAAAATGAAGGAATCAACCCTGCAGGCTACTGTCGGGGGACTTCTGCATGACATTGGCAAGGTCACCTATCGTATGGGTCAGGACAGACGCAACCACAGCGCACTGGGATATGACGCGCTGCGGCAGTTGGTTTCCGACGAAACCATCCTCGACTGCGTGCGCTACCACCACGCCGACCGTATGCAGGACATCGACATTCCACGCGACGCGCCGGCTTACGCGGTCTATATTGCCGACAACATCGCCTCCCGCGCTGACCGGCGCGATCTTTCGGACGATGCTGACGGCGGGTACGATCTCACTATGCCGCTTTCCTCGGTGTTCGGCACCATGACCGGCAGGCTCAATCAGCTTTGCTACCCCGCCGTTTCCTTCCGCGGGGACAAAGTCGTCTATCCGCGTTCTTCGGACAAGGCGGCGGTGGAAAAGGACACGTTTCAGACCTACGTTTCCAATCTTCACACGGGACTTCTGGACAGTCTGCGGCAGGTTTCCTTTACCCGCGAAGGCGTCAATGCCGTCATGTCGGTCATGCAGCATTACTGCGGCTTCCTGCCCTCCGACACCGCCAAAAACCATGTGCATGACATCTCGCTATACGATCATGTCAAGCTCACCGCCGCCTTTGCCGCCTGCATCAACGAATATTGCTTGGCAGAGGGAATGGCGGATTATCGGAGGGTTTTGTTTGACCATGAGAAAAAATTCTGGAGCCGCAAGGCGTTCCTGCTGTTTTCGGCTGACATCTCCGGCATTCAGAGCTTTATCTACAATATTGCAAGCAAGGGCGCGATGAAAAGCCTTCGCAGCCGTTCCTTCTGGCTGGAAATGCTCATGGAGCATTTCATTGACGAGCTTCTTGACGGCTGCGGTCTTTCCCGCGCCAATCTGATCTACAGCGGCGGCGGACATTGTTACATCCTCCTTCCCAATACAGAGGACGTGCGCCAGACCTGCGACAGCTTCGGCGGGAAATTCAATCAATGGTTGACGGAGCATTTCGGCATTTCGCTCTATATGGCTTTTGACTGGCAGGAATGTTCCGCGAACGACCTCACCAACACCCCCACCGACGGCGAAGCATACGAAAAAACGCCTTACAGCGACGTATTCATCAAACTCAGCCGCAAGCTCTCGCAGAAGAAAATGCGCCGTTATACGGCGGAAGAAATAATGCTTCTCAACCGTCATAAGGGCGACAGCGAACGGGAATGCAAAATCTGCGGACGCAGCGATAACCTGACCAACGGAGAAAACTGCCGGATGTGCCAGTGCTTTATTGATTTGGGCAATCTCATCACCAAGTCCGATCTCATCATCTCCGTCACGCCGGACAAGCCGGTTTCCGGTGCGGTTGCCATACAGCTTCCGGCGGTTGACGGAAGCGTCTGCATGAATTTCCTGCGCGGCGATCTTGACAAACACCTTGCGGAAAACAGCGACGTCATTCGCGTATATGTCAAGAATGTCACGCTTGAAACCCGTCCGAAAACCTGCCATATCTTTATGGGGGATTACGTTTTTGATCCGGACGATCCTGACATTTCCAAGCTCGCGGTGGGCAAGGGCGTCAAGCGCCTTGCGGTCTGCCGCGCCGACGTGGACAATCTGGGCAAGGCGTTCATCTCCGGCTTTGAAAAACCCGACGCGGTAACCGATGAAGAAAAATACCGCTTTGTCACGCTCTCCCGCACGGCGACCTTCTCGCGCTTGATGTCGGTTTTCTTCCGCTATTACATCAATCTCATACTGGAAGAAAAAAATTACCGGCTCAACATCGTCTATTCCGGCGGCGACGACGTGTTCCTCATCGGCAACTGGAGCGACGTCATTAATGTCGCTGTCGGCTTACGCAACGCATTCAAAAAATACTGCGGCGGCGCGCTCACCCTATCGGCGGGAATCGGCATCTTCCCCGAAAAATTCCCCGTCGCTATGGCGGCACGCAGCACCGCCGAGCTGGAGGACAAGGCGAAGGCGTTTGTCGATCCGGCAACCGGACGCGCCAAGGACGCGGTGTGTTTCTTCTCACCTGAGGACGTGTATACCTTTAGTTGGGATCAATGGGAAACCGACGTGCGCGCAAAAATAAAACAGCTCTCAGAGCTGTTCAACTATCAAAAAAGCGCGCAGGACCCCAATACAGTCCTTCGCGGCAAGAGTATGCTGTACAGAATTCTGGAGCTGCTGCGCGGCGCTGACGACAAAATCAACATCGCCCGCTACGCCTATATGCTGGCGCGGCTTGCGCCGGACGGAAAAGATGAAAAAACGGATGAGACTTACAACAAGATTTACAAAAGATTTCAGGAAAAAATGTACCTCTGGATTCTCAACGAACGGGACAGAAAGAGCCTGATGTTAGCGATACTCATTTATGTATATTCGATCAGAGAATCCGGCGGCAACCAATGAGGAGGAAGGCAATCATGGCATACAATAACAACAATTATTCCGGCGGCAACCGTGGCGGTTATGGCGGCAATCGCGGCAACGGCTACGGCGGCAACCGGAACGGCGGCTACAACAGCAACCGCAGCAACGGCTACGGGGACAACCGGAACGGCGGCAACCGCCAGAATAATGACGAGGAACAGTTGAAACCGAAGACCCTTCCGGCGGATTACGTCGGCGAAGCGCAGACGATTATGACCGAGTATCAGAATGAAAAAAACAAAATCACGACCAGCAAGATACGCAGCATTCTCTCTATGATCAGCGACATTTACAACGATGAGAGCAGGCGTTCCGCCGAAAAAAAGCTCAGCAGCACCAGCCTCAACAAGCTGCAACTGCTGCGCATCCGCATGGTCTATGAATATGGCCGCAATCCGACGGATGTCAAGCCATTTATCATAAAATCCCACCTCATCAGTTACCTGCTCGATATAGGCGACGACCGGGAAAAATTCATCCGATACGCGCGCTATATGGAAGCCCTTGTCGCCTATCACCGCTTCTACGGCGGTCATGAAAATTAATGATTGCGAGGTAAGATATTATGTACGGTAAAATCATGATTGCAAGCAAGCTGAAAGTGCTGACCGGACTGCATATCGGCGGTTCCGGCACATTCTCACCGATAGGAGCGGTGGACAGCCCGGTGATTCGCGATCCCTTCACCAATAAGCCCATCGTGCCCGGGAGCAGTCTCAAAGGCAAAATGCGCACGCTGCTGGTGCGTTCCTTCAAGGTCGCTAAATCCTTCCCCGAAACCAATCTGCCGGATTTTAAGGACGACCCCGACGAGGTCAAGCGTCTCTTCGGCAGTACCAAGCCCGCCATGATCCGCTCCCGTCTGCAATTTGCGGATGCCTTTGTGTGCAATGAGGCGGAATTGGCGGACGTCGGTCTGACGGAGGTCAAATGGGAGAATTACATTCAGCGCAACAACGCTGTCGCCAATCCCAGGCAGATTGAGCGCGTGGTCAGCGGCGTGAAATTCGAGGTGAAAATTACATACGAATACGCGAATGAATCGGTTTCCGTCGAGGATGCCAAGGCAGAACTGACCAAGGACATGGAGAATATCGCCAAGGCGATGAAGCTGCTCCAGCTCGATTATCTCGGCGGTCACGGCACACGCGGCAGCGGGCGCGTCAGCTTTGAGGAAATCCAGTTGCAACCCTCTTTCTGCGACGATGAGATGAACATACTGCTTCCGGAGCTGAACAAGCTCTTTAAGGATGTGGAAAGCTATGAATTACTGCATATTTAAGCTCGAATTTCTCACACCGGTGCATTTCGGCGCGAGTGATTCCGCACGTTCGCTGGAATCCGCCGGTATGACGTTTTGCGCCGATACGGTTTTCTCGGCGCTTTGCCACAAGGCGCTGCGGGCGGGCGGCATGGACGAGCTGATTGACACTGCCAAGCGAGGCGGTCTGCTGCTTTCCGATGCCATGCCCTTCTCCAGGGAGGATTTTTACATTCCCAAGCCCGCGCTGCCCGCAACCAAGCACGCTGACAGCGACCCTTCCCTCCGCAAGCGCATGAAGAAGCTGCGCTATCTGCCGCTTTCCCTGCTGCCCGGATTCATTGATTCCCTGCGCGGCGGCGCGGCATTTGATCCCGCCCCGGTCAGAACCGGCTTCGGAGAGAGCTTTGCCAATGAAAAGGTGTCGATCGCCAGAGAAGCCGACCCGGCAACAGGCGGCGCAAAGGACGCGGAGCCGTTCTCTGTGGGCGCGTTCCGCTTTGAAGACGGCTGCGGGCTGTACTTCATCGCCGCTTTTACTTCGCGGGAGATAATGGAAAGCGTCGCACGCCTGATCCGCCTTCTGGAATCGGAGGGCATCGGGGGGAAAATCTCCGCCGGCTTCGGCAAATTCCGGCTTGCGGAAAAGATTTTGCTCGACGGCTCCGAGCCGGAGCCATTGAAGCCGCTGGAAGCAATGCTGCGGGAAAACGCCGCTTCGCATTACATACTGCTCACGAGCGCGCTTCCCAGAGAAGACGAGCTTGCCCCCGCGATGGAAAACGCGCAGTACACGCTGATCCGCCGCGCGGGATTCGTGCAGTCCGATTGCATTTCCAATCCTGTCAAAAAGCGGACACAGTATTTCTTCGCCGCCGGTTCGGTGTTCGGGCAGACATTTGAAGGCGGTCTGTGCGATGTGGGTATCGACATGCCTCACCCGGTCTACCGTTATGCCAAACCAATCTTTCTGGGGGTGAACGTATGATGAAAGCAGGACATTTGGAGACATACGACATCATTCTCACTGTCCGTACTCCCCTGCACATCGGCTCCGGTCATGTGATCAACAAGCAGGAATACGCCTACGACCCGCGCTCCAAGACTGTCAGAATCATCGACATGGATCGCTTTCTGCAAATGCTGGCGGAAAAGCGGCTTGCTTCGGAATATGAAAACTTTATCATCCGCGGCGCTTACAAGGGCGGTCTGAGCGAGTTTTTAGCAGCCAATTCCTTCACCCCTTCCGAAATAGACGGGCTGACGCTTTACACATGCAGCGTCAAGGGCGTATTCGAGGAGCCCGCCGCTCAGTCAGGCGGCTACGGGCGCAAACCCAAAGAGCCGAAGAATGAGATCGCCCAGTTTATCCGCCTGAAGGACGGCAGACCCTATCTTCCTGGCAGCAGTCTCAAAGGCGCGCTGCGCACCTGCCTGTTCACTACGCTGTGCAGAGATGATACCGACTTGGGCGATTTTTTGAAAATCAGTTACAAGCCGAACGGAAAAATAGATGTCTTCCGCACTACCGTTGGTGACAAACAGGCAGGAGAAGCCGTATTCAACACTTTGAAAATCAACCCCAAACGCCCCCGCGACGCGGTCAACAGCATCATGAAATCCATATCCATTTCCGACAGCGAGCCTTTAAGTAGCGACAGCATGATAATCTGCAAGAAAACGGATTTGCTGTATAATGGCAGCATCAATAAAATCAACGTCCTGCGCGAATGTGTCAGACCCGGCACAACAATTAAATGCAAGCTGACGATTGACAGGAGCATAGACGGTGTGACCGTCGATGACGTCAGGAACGCAGTGCGCAGCTTCTTTGACTTCTACCGGAAAACCTATCTTCCAAAATTCAGGATTCCGACCGGCTTTGCGCTTCCCGAAGGTACCGACAACCTTCTGCTGGGCGGCGGCGCGGGATTCTTTTCAAAGACCGTCATCTACAATTTATACCGGTATGAAGATGCGAAGTTGTATGCGGCGGAATGGTTTGAAAGCACCTTTCCGAAAGGAAAGCATGAATATGAATACCCCATTGTCCCGCACACTCTCAATTGCACACAATACCAGAATCATCTGATGCACTTCGGCATTTGCGGAATTGAGGTGAAGTAGCCTTGATCAGGCAATATCATCTCACGCTGCGGAGCGAGGAGGCAATCCCCTTCCGGAGCGATCTGGCTTATCCCCTTTACGGAGAGATCATGCGGTCGGTGTCGCAGGAGTTCGGGGAGATGGCGCACGAGCAGGGCTTTACCCCTCTGTCACAGTATATCGAGCGGATTGACGGGAATTCGATCCGGTGGCATGTGACTTTGTTCGGAGAATGGGCAGAGCAGGAAATCGCGCCTTTTCTGGAGAGCGTGTCTTCCGTTTCACTGGACGTCAGAGACCTTACGCTCCACACAGAGGGCGCGCCCGAGGTCTGTCAGACCACCCCGAAAGAGATTCTGATAAAAGCTTCCGGACAGACAGACGCTTTCTCCAGACGCGAGATCACACTGATCTCCCCCACTACCTTCAAATCGGCGGGCGAATATGTGCTTTTCCCCAGCGCGTCATTGGTCATCAGAAGCCTTGTGGCAAGCTGGAACGCTGCCGCTGACGAAGTGACTCTTGATGACGAGGATATGCTCAGAATGCTGACGGAGGGCATCAGAATCGTCGGCTACCGCCTGTCCAGCACCACCTACCGCATAAAGGGACAGCCCATTCCCGCCTTTACCGGCGTGATTCGTTTCCAATCGCGCCTTGCCGCCCCGCTGCAAACGATATGGAACGCGCTTCTGCTGTTCGGGGAGTATGCCGGCGTCGGTATCAAAACCGCCCTCGGCATGGGCGGAGTCAGGATAATCTGAGCTTATTTGCTCTGATTATTTTTGTAACGGCTCCATGACTATTTCTTTTGCCGAAAAAAACACCACCTTCGCAGAAATGCCATAGGACATTCCCACGGAGGTGGTGGAACAGCAGACTATGAACCATTATGTTCATTACGATACGCTGTAAAACGTCACGGTAAAAACGCTGCCCTGCTGCTTTTGGCTTTGCACGTCAATTTTTCCGTTCAAGTTCACAATAATCTGTTTAGCCAGCGCCAAGCCTATGCCAATGCTCTGCGGCGGGGCGTTTTTTGCTTTATAAAACCGATCAAAAATACGCGGCAAATCCTGCTCGTCAATGCCGCTTCCGTTGTCCTCGATTTTTACGCGGACAAAAATGGGCGTTTGCGTCGCGGTGATACGGACATAGGCAAAAGAACCGCCGTCCGGTTTATCGTTGTGTTCGATACCGTTCTTCACAATATTCATCATAGCTTCACTCAGCCAGTGCCGATCGCCCTTTATGGTGATATCTTGCGGAATGTCAAGGAGGATTTCCACGCCCTTGAGTTCCGACAATACGCTCAGTGAATCGCGCACCTGTTCCATGACGGACAGCAGAGAGATTTCCTCATGCTTCATCTCCACGGCTCCCGCTTCCAATTGGGAGAGCGTCAGCAGATGACGGATCAGCCATGTGACCCGCGTTACCTGCGTATCGATTTTCCCTGCATAATCCAGCCGCTGTTCTTCCGTCAGAGAAGGCTGCTCCAGCAGCTCCGTCATCAGGCTGATGGCAGTCAGCGGCGTTTTGATCTGGTGGGAAATGTTCGAGAGCATATCCGCCAGATACTGCTTCTGTCGCTTTTCTTCGGAATACTGCTGCCGCAGCAGCGCCACCACCTTGTAGATTTCGCTCTGTAAGACGCCCCATTCGTTCTCCTCGTCGGTTGCCATCGGCGGCAGCGAAAGGCGGTCCTGTACCGTGCAGAGATAGCGTGTCAATGACTTGATGCTGCGATTGGTCTGCCACTGTTCCGCACATCGCAATGCCATCAGCGCGATAATGCAAAGGGCAAGTACAACGCAGATGCCGACAGCGTTTCTCAGAATCATGCAAACCAGCACCGTTGTCAGTAGGAGGATAAAAACGCTGTATCTTTTGAAAAACCTGAAAAGAATTGTCATTATTTTCTCCCGTTCTCTCGTACCTATGGCATACGGTATCCTCTGCCGCGCACGGTTTCTATCACGGCTTCTCCGCCGTCAGGCTCCAGTTTCGCTCTCAGACGCTTGACATAGACCGTCAGCGTATTGTCGGTCACATAGTCTCCCGCCACATCCCAGATGTGGTGAAGCAGCTGTCCGCGTGACAGAATCTGCCCTCGGTGATTCAGAAAGATGAGAAGCAGCTTGTATTCCATCGCGGTCAGAAGCACTTCCTGCTTGCCCCGCCAGATTTTGCCGGTACGGAGATTCACTTCATTTTCACCCACGCGGACCGTGTTATTCTCCTCATGATGACCGGTGCGCCGTAAAACCGCGCGGATTCGCGCCATCAGTTCCCGCATACGGAAGGGCTTGGTAATGTAATCGTCCCCGCCCTGTTCCAGCGCGAGGACGGTATGCACTTCATCGTCGCACGCGGTCAGAAAGATCACCGGAATATCGCCTTGTGCGCGGATTTCAGTACAGACCTCATAGCCTGTTCCGTCGGGCAGCATGATATCAAGAAGGCACAGATCAATGTCCCGGTTTTCGTGCAGGCATTGCTTGGCTCTGCTGACGCTTTCCGCCGACAGTATGTCGCAGCCTTCCTGCTCCAGCGCGAGGCGCAGTCCTTCCTGAATGATGGGATCGTCCTCTACTACAAGAATTTTCACAGCACTGTCACCCCTTCTGATATGATTGTACCGCATGATTGCGCTAAATGCAAGACCATGCGGTACTTTTAACTGCTCCCCACTACACCGTTTCGTTGCGAATGTCCTCTACAATGCTTTCCTTGCCGGAATACCGGTAACACACGAGCGTCATGAGCGCCATGACGATACAAGCCGCGACAACGATGCCGCCGATCAGTCCATAAGGAACAGGCAAGGTCATCCTGCCGATCCACCCAGTGATTGCGCGATTCAGGAGCAGCATGAAGACAGAGGACAGCGCGGCTGCAATCAGCAGTCCGGTTCCGGTCATCAGAATATTTTCTATTTTCAGCATACGGCGAAGCTGCCGGCTGGTCATGCCCATCGAGCGCAACATGGCGATTTCGCGGCGGCGTTCCCCCGCTCTTCCTTTGACGGAGTGCCAGAGATTGAGCAGACACACTATGGAAATCATCGCGGTAAAACAGTAGGCGAGAATGCGGATGATGCTCACGATAGCGCCATAAAAACCTTTTTCTCCGTTGATAGCGTCATAGGAGACAATATGATACACTCCGTTCACCTGCTCCTCCTTCCGGGAGAGTTCTTTCAGCAAGGAAGCTCCCTCGCCGTCCATCAAGCCGAAAAGAAAATACTTATAGCCGTTGTTCACCGTCTGCTCTTCGTCGCTTTCCGCCGCTTGCTCGATCAGCGCGGCGGCACTCCGGTTGACGACGGCAAACGGTTTTTCACTGTGCACGCTGAAATAGGGCGCTAAATCGGCTTCATCAAGGAATCCCGCCACAGTCAGGGAAACGCTCTTATTTTCTTCGCTGCCGCTGTTCTCCACAATCAACGGCAGTTCATCCCCGACAGCGCACCGGAAAGCGTTCTGCACCTCATGAAAATGATAATCCGCTTCATATCCCGAAATCATGATATTATCAGTGGACAGCTCCACCTTGCGATACAGAAGGACAGCGGGACGGGAAGGGTCATTGGCGATGGATGTATCCGCGTCGCCGGCTGCGGCAAGTTTTTTGAAATCTTCGTCCTCCATGCAAAACATCAGTATCCAGTTAGAATAGTCTCTTTTCTCATCCAGCAGTTCCTTCACATATGCCTCATCCGAGGGGACATAAGCGCGTATGATTTCCTCATACGCCTGCATATATTCGTCGCTCAGTAGGCTGCCGCTCAGATCGACCCCGAAGCTATAATCCAAAATTTCCTTGGTCTGTGTCACCGCGCTGTCCTTGGTAATGCGCTCCACGGTACTCTGATAAAGATCATCATGATACGCGTCGCTGATCAGCACATAATCGTAGCCTGTCAGATTGAAAAGATAATGATTGGTTCTCAGCTTGGTATTGACCACACGGATGACCGACTGCGCACCGTAAAGCGTGACAGCGGTCAGCATACCGAACACCGCGATACTCCGCACAATGCCGCGTGTGAGATGGGGGAGACGATGCGTTCCGTTGACGGCAAGAAGCCGGCAGATGCCGCTGCCCCTTTTGCCAAGCAGACGGAATTGGCTGCGGTAACGCCTGTGTCTGCCGCTGACGTTGCCCCGAATGCTCTCTACAGGGCCGATTTTCCCCATCTTTACGGCGGGAATCAGCGCGGACAGCATGACAGTAAATATGCTGAAAGCTGCTACAAGGAGGAGATTGTTGACATTGACAGACAGCGTCACGGGAATATCATCGAACCGTCCTGCCTGAAAAATTTCAATCAGCTTGTTGAGGTGCGGCTTAAGCAGCAGCAATCCGACCTTGATGACGCCCATACCGAGCAATATGCCTGTCGGCAGCGCGGCTGCCAGCAGAACGGCGGCTTCGTAATAGACGCTGAACCGCTTCTGACGACCTGTCGCCCCTACGGAAGACAGCATACCCAAATATTTGGTGCGTTCACGGAAGGACATCTGGAACACATTGTAAATCAGAATCAGCGACGCGGCAATAATCAGCACTACAAAAAAGACTTCGATAAAGACGGTAATGCCGCTGATAACGGAATCCGAACCGTTTGCGGAAAATGACAGCACCATATCGTTTGTTTCGGTAGAACAGGAGGTGGCTGCTTCAATGCGCCCCTTAACGGGAATTGTGGCATCGGTGTTGCGAAAGGTCATGACGGCGTTCCATGTTTCGCCGCCGGTCAGCACCGCATTGTCCGGTAGAATTGTGATGGCAGGATAGCCAGCGCTGCCTTCACTTTCAAAAGCCGGAGGTTCCATGAATCCCACCACCGTGTAGGTTCCGGAGGTTCCGCGATATTCCTTATTCTGACGGAAATCGTCGTTTTCAGGGTAATAGGGGAAGTTCAGCGGGACGTCGACGGTCTCGCCGTATTTTACCGAAACTCCGAAATAGGGAAAGACACTCTCCGAAAGCTCCGGATTGATGCCGGTGATGGAGCGGTCAAAGAATTTCGCCTGCATCACGTCGCCGATCTTGACGGAAGAACCGTCCGTCAACGTTGTTTCGGAGATGATGATTTCCTTTTCGTTCTCCGGCAGCCGTCCCTTCGTCACATGAATTCCAAGCAGGTCAAAAGCGACAGGCGCATAGGCTTTGACTTCGAGATATGGTCTGTCTTTGTTGGCAGACGCAGGATAATCAGTGAATCCCTGACGACAAATAAATCCGATTTTGTCCGCTTCGTCAATCTCCTTGATGACAGATAAATCCTCCGCGTGGATATCGTACACCGTCATGTGCCAGCTTCCCGCATGCAGCGAAGCCACTTTTTCCAGATAACGCAGCACCGTATCCTTGCCCACAAAGACGCAGGTCATGAGCATGACCATCAGCGCAATGCCGGTGAATGTGACAGCGGTGCGTCCTTTGTTGCGTTTCATATACTGCCGCGTGACGTGAAAGATGATTTTCTTGTTGTTCATGAAAAGCATTCCTCCTTCACGTCATACCTGATGGCGAAGGACTTCGTTCTTCACGATTTTTCCGTCCTCCAGATAGAGAATGCGGTCGGCCTGCATGGCAAGCGCTTCATCATGCGTGATGAGAATGAGGGTTTGTTTCTGGCTGCGGTTGGATTCCTTGAGCAGCCCGACGATTTCCTCGCCGGTCTTGCGGTCAAGATTACCGGTCGGCTCATCGCAGAGAAGAACGGCAGGGTGACTGTAGAGCGCCCGTCCGATGGAAACCCGCTGCTGTTGTCCGCCGGAGAGCTGGCTCGGAAGGTTATACCGGCGGTCGGTCAGACCGAGATGCTCAATGATGGAATCCAGACGTTCCCTGTCCAGTTCACGTCCGTCGAGCAAATGCGGCAGCGCGATGTTTTCCTCTACGTTGAGTACCGGCATGAGGTTGTAGAACTGATAGACCAAGCCGATCTGTCGGCGGCGGAATACGGCGAGTTGATCTTCTTTCAGCGCGTGCATGTCCGTGCCGTCGATGAAGACCTTGCCGGACGTGGGCTTGTCTACACCCCCCAGAATATGCAGAAGGGTTGACTTACCGCTTCCCGACGGACCTATGACCGAGACAAATTCCCCCTTTTCCACTGAAAAGGATACGTCGCTGAGCGCGGTCACTTGGTTTTCTCCCGCTCCGTAAATTTTGGTGAGATGTTCACATCGTAATAGTTCCATGCGTGCTGATTCCTCCTGTTTTTTATCTCACTACCATTCTACCTCCCGAAAATGACATGACGGTGAATCACACGGTGACAAAATTGTCACTTTGATCTTACAAAGTAAAAAATCTGATCAAAAATCAAGGCAGAAGGTTTCGCAATTTTTTAACGACCTTCTGCCCTTTTATTATGAATATGAAGTTTTTTCTCTCAATCGGTTGTGTAGGTGGGTGTGTTTATTGTTATCCTTATGGCAACCTATCATTCGTCAAATACTTCCCCCTTGCGGATCTGAGATAGAACAGCGTGTGAAGCGGTACGCCACGACCTGCCAATCGGCAGCGAGCGACAACCACCGACTTAAAATATCGGGCAGTACCCGATTCTTTTCGCGATAACCCGCAAGGTAGACAATGGTACTCCCGCGATGCGGTGCTGTGAGGAGCAGCAGGGTGAGATTCCCGTGGCGTCAGTAAATGCTGACCGTTTGACGACTTCCCGGCATTCGGTGCGTCCAACGGATACTCCTATGTCGTATCCGCGGACAAATAGAATGCAACTACCAATAGCAAAAATCAGGCACAGGACGGTTTGGGCAAAACAAGAGTCAATTCAGATAGCCGCCCTGTGCCTTGATATTGGTTGTAAAACGTAAAAAACGGAGGAAGAAGCAAGTGAACAAGGAGATACGACGCGGCGACCTCTATTATGCAGAGCTTGATCCGGTCGTCGGTTCGGAACAGGCAGGTACTCGTCCGGTTCTGGTCGTATCCAATGACATTGGAAATCAGTACAGTCCTGTCATAGTGATTGTCCCCATCACAAGCCGTAGAATCGGCAAGAAACAGCTTCCCACTCATGTAGAGGTAAGAATGCCGGAACTGCTCAAAAACGATTCTACCGCCCTTACAGAGCAAATCAGAACCATCGACAAGCTGCGGCTGAAAGAATACATCGGCAGTCTGCCGGATTGCCTTATGGCAGCGGTCGATCAGGCATTGGCAATTTCCATAGGTATAGGCAGACAAATAGTTATTCATAGCTAACAGGTAAATAAAAATGACGTTTCAATCCAAGGAGGTTTAACAATTGTGAATAATCTTGAGCATGACAGCGTTACATCCACAAACACAGAAAGGCTTCCACGAATGAGAACCTTGAAACAAGCCTACGAACTTCTTAAAGAGGAAGACCCTGACACGGGCATCACGATGAAAGAGATTCGCAGAATCGTTGAAAACGATGAAATTGAGGTTTACTGTGTTGGCAGAAAAAAATTAATAAATGTAGATTTGCTTTTTGCTAAGCTGATGTGCTATTATAATTGCGATAACAGGGTTAGCTCTCCTTCATTGAGTATAAGGAGATAACCATAATGGCACAAATTACAGAAAGAATCAGCAAATCCGGCGAAGTATCCTACCTCATCAGAGTATCCCTCGGTTATGAGATGTCAGGAAAACAGATCACGAAGTCGAAAACATGGCGACCCGAAGCGGGCATGAATCCCAAGCAGATCAAGAAAGAACTGAA
>JAFRXY010000060.1 GCA_017441385.1 Clostridia bacterium
TGACAGACAGCAAAAACTGGACGAAATGGCTACAGAAACCGACGAGTAAAGTAGAAAGGGCAGATGGGCAATCGCCTGAAATGCCCGTCTGTCCGCAAATCCCAGCGAAATAAATAAGTATCCTTATGGAAACCTGACAAAGGGCAGGACGCTGGTCTTTCTCGGCTCCTCCGGCGTGGGCAAGTCCAGTCTGGTCAACGCCCTTGCCGGCGAGGAAATCATGGACGTGAGCGGCATCCGGGAATCCGACGGCAGAGGGCGGCACACCACCACCCACCGGGAGCTTGTCATGCTTCAGAACGGCGCGATGGTGATCGACACCCCCGGCATGCGGGAGCTTGGCATGTGGGATATTTCAGAGGGCTTGGGGCAGGCATTTTCGGACATAGAAAAATATGCCTCCATGTGCAGATTCCGCGACTGTAAGCATGAGGGAGAACCCGGCTGCGCGGTGCGTGCGGCGATCGAGAGCGGAGAGCTGGACGAGAGCCGCCTGGAAAGCTACAACAAACTCAAGACCGAAGCAAAATACAGCGACGACAAAGAAAGCTATCGCCGGCAGAAAGAACAGTGGGCGAAGTCTGTCAGCGTTTACAGCAGAAAAATGAAGAAAGAAGGAAAAATGAAGAGATGAGCAGAACCATCAAAGCAATGGAAGAAAAGTACAGACAGCCTTCGCTCGATATGGTGCGAAGAACCTTTACCAACTCCGAGACCGCGGAGGACGCGCAGACCGTCGTCGATCTTATAGAGGAAATCCGCTCCATGAGCACCTACGTACCCGAGCTGGAGCTGATCATGGCGGACGAAAACGACGAGGTGATCGGCTACGCCATGTTTTCCCGATTCCACCTCGGCGGCAAATATATGGACGAGCTGCTGCTGCTTTCTCCCGTGGCGGTCAAGACCGAATTGCAGCGTCAGCACATTTCCAAGGAACTGATCGGATACGGTTTTGAAAAAGCAAAGGAAATAGGCTTCAAGGCGGTGATCGTGGAGGGCAATCCTCAGAATTACAGAAGCAGAGGCTTTAAGACCTCCGCCGATTACGGCATTGTCGCCGGAGAAAGCGTAGGACTTCCAGCCGTCGAGTGCATGATGGTCAAAGAGCTTTGCGAAAACGCGCGCGATCACATCAGCGGCGTGGTGGAATATTCTGAATACAAGAGTTTGAAGTAAAGCATGTTATGATGCTTGGATAAGTAAGAGCCTGTTCAGTATCTCCGCGTGTGCGTACCGCGCAGTCAGATTTTTCGTCATATGAAGCCAAAACCGCAGGCAATACTTTGTGTATTAACGAGGATTTTGGCAAAATATGGCGGAAAAGATGCAAGTGGAACGTGCGTGGAGAGATACTGAACAGGCTCTAAGAAAATCCCCACGGGATTTGTCCGGATCGTTTCCTGCAGGACAATCACGCGGGGATTTTTTTCAATCCTTCACTTTAAAGCGGTTTCGTAAAAGAAATTACATGCTGCCGCTGCCGGAATACTGCTGTCTGACCGAGTCGATCTTGTTCTGCTCCGCCTGCTGCGGCGCGTACCAGCCCTTTGACTCCATCTTGCTGTAAATGGTGCTCTGCATGTTCAGCGAATCGCCCAGCGCCTTGTTGAAGGTGCGGGATACATTCTGGTTGGACGACTCAATCGTGCCGTGCAGATAGAGGTCGCAGCTTCCCTTTTCCAGAAGCAGCATGTTTTCCATCAAATCTCTGTCATTCATCGTGTTAAAAAATCCTCCCCTCAGAGCAGCCCGTAAAAGCTGTTGAAAATCTCGCGGTGCTTGCTTGCCATGTCATCAATGCAGCGTTTCAGTTCGGGATCCTGGATCTTCGCCGAGGTTTCCCTGCACTGGGTCTGGAAATACTGCTCGTGACCAAGCGCGTCCTGCACATAGAGCAATTCCTTTTCGGTTATCATAATAACCACCTCCGTATGATTTCGCTGTTGGAATAAATCAGGCTTACTCCTTCAGCTTCGATAGTAGTATGGCTCGGATTGTCTGTGATTATACAGCCATTCCGGAAAAAAGAAAAAACTCCGTCTGCCGGTCATCACGGAAACGGAGCTGATTTAAAATCATACAGGATTTTGAAAACATCATTTGCCGATGAGATTGTCAAGACATTCGGAGGCGTATCTCACGCAGTCATCACAGGAGCAGAGCATATTGCCGGTGCCTATCCCCTTCAGTTCCCGGCAAATGATGGAACCGCCCGCCCTTGAACGGAATCCTTCCACCAGCAGCTTGGCGGAGCGAATATTGCCCCCGGTCATTCCCAGCACCATCTGCGCGCCGCAGAGCGAACCGCAGGTGGATTCAAAGCAGCCCATTCCCGCGCCGAAGGTCGCGCCCAGCCGCATGATCTGCTGCTCCGAAATATCCATTCTGTCGGCGTACGCCATCATAACGGCCTGACAGCAGTTGCTGCCGTTGTGCTTGAAATTGATCGCTTTATCCGCGCGTTCCATGCCCTTCACCTCATGATCTCTTTTCATTATCGTATAAATTGCTATCATTATAGCGCATGAATTTCTGTTTTGCAAGTCTTTTCTCAAACTTTTTTACAAATCGGAAAATAATTTTGCGGCTTCTTTATATATTTATGCCCCGAACGGTTGAAAATTTCATATTCCCTTGATACAATAGAAACAGAGGGGGGGTAAAGATGATGCAGAACGAAATCGAAATGGAAACCGCATTGTCCGACGCTGCGCAGCATGACACGGAACGCCAGGTTCTTACGCCCTGCGTCGGCAGGGAAACAACCGGGAGAACCATGACGGGCATGATGCAGGAAATGATGCAGGGTGCCGAACAGACAAGACGCAGAAGAATTCTCGGCACCGTCGATATGCTCAGGAGCATGGACTGCGACAACGACGCCATACGCCGTCAGCTTACAGAAAATTACGGCGTCAGTCCGGCAGAAGCAGACAGTATTCTCTTCACAGATCAGTTATAAATCACAAACAGAACCGCAAAGCCCCGATTTTTCCGAAGGCTCTGCGGTTTTTTCTTTCTTTCCTTAAAAAAAGATTAAGTTTTTTCCACATGCTTGCAATACCATCGGCTAACTGTTATAGTAAGAGGTAAGAACACATACGAAAAAAGGTGAACAGGCAATTATGATACAGGTACAGAATCTCGAAAAATACTTCAAGAAGACCGTCAAGCAGCCGGGGCTGAAAGGAAGCGTCAAGTCGCTCTTCCGCCCTCAGACCGAAATCGTCAAGGCGGTGAACGACATCACCTTCCATGTGGACAAGGGGGAAATCCTCGGCTTCATCGGTCCCAACGGAGCGGGCAAATCCACCGTCATCAAGATGCTCACCGGCATTCTCAGTCCGACCGGCGGAAGCTGCATTATCAACGGACAGGACCCGCGCAAAAACCGCAAGCGCTACGTCAAGGAAATCGGCGTGGTCTTCGGACAGAGGACGCAGCTCTGGTGGGATCTGCCGCTGGGCGAAACCTACACCGTGCTCAAGGAAATCTACGAAATCGACGACGAACGCTACAAAAAGCAGATGGCGTTTCTCGACGAAGTGCTGGAATTGCAATCCTTCATCAAGACCCCCGTGCGCACCCTTTCACTCGGTCAGCGCATGAGAGCCGACATTGCCGCGTCGCTCCTGCACAATCCCAAGGTGCTGTTTCTCGACGAGCCGACCATCGGACTGGACGTGGTGGTCAAGGACAACATCCGCAAGGCGGTCACCTTCATCAACCAGCAGGAAGGCACCACCGTCATTCTCACCACCCACGACCTCGACGACATTTCCACTCTCTGCAAGCGGATCGTCATGATCGACCACGGCAAGAAGGTCTACGACGGCAGCCTTTACAATTTAAAGCAGAAGTACGGACACATGCGCGAGCTGAATTTTGAAGCCGCCGACAAGTCCGCAGCGAACAAACTGGATTACGCGACAGCTTTCGGCGACTGCGGGCTGGAGGAAGGCGACCTCACTGTAAAGACGGAAGGCGCGATGTTCACTGTGAATTTCAACACAGACAAAATTCCGGTGGAAAAAATGCTGAATTACACCCTGGGAAAAATACACGTCAAGGATGTGAACCTCAAGGACGCTGACATCGAAGAGATTATCCGGCGGCTTTACAAGGGCGAGGTCAAAGAGGAGGCAGCTTCAGCCAGTGAATAACGGAATCAGAATCGAAAACCACCGGTTCACACCGGAGGAATACATCGACTTCTTAAAGCGCACCGACCTCGGCTCCCAGTATCCGAAGGAACGCTTTGCGGAAAGAATTCCAAAGCTGCTGGTCAACGTGTCAATCAGCCTTGCCGCGCTGGATGAAAAGGGCAAGATCGTCGGCGCGCTGCTGGGTCTGACCGACTTCGCCTACTGGCTGTACGTCACCGACCTCGGCGTTGACCGTGACTACACCCGCCGGGGAATCGGAAGGGCGTTAATGAAAACCGCCCACGAGCTCGCGGGCGGTGAAAAGGATATCGCGGTGTATCTGATTGCCAACGGGAACGCCGTTCCCTTCTACCAAAGTCTGGGAATGAAGTTCTCGGACGACGTGATGCAGTACAACCACATCGAATGGACGGAATTCACGGTGGAATGATTTTTATTTCTTCCGTTTTGCGCCGCAATCCGGGCAGAATTTGGAAGTGAGCATTTTGCGGCAGTTCGGGCAGTACCACAGCCGCGGTTTTTCGCTGTCGTCCGGTTCGAGAAAAATATTCTGTGTCGGCTGTGGGTTTGGAGCAGCCGATACATTGGGGATTTTTTGCGCTGTCGGTGCGGACGGTACATTCGGCAGCGGTGAAGGATGAACCGAAGCCGCGGGATAGACCGCACTGACGGTGAAAAGACCGCCGCTTTCATTCCTTGCCGCGTCGGTCATGGCATCCGCCTGCGCGGTGGTCACCGTCGCTGCCGCCATGGCCGGGTCGCGGTTGATCTTGGCGCGCTCTATGGTCTGGATAATCCGCCTGTCCTTATCGCAGACCGTCAGGGATTCCATCGCGGTGGAAACCACGGTGAATCCCCGCAGACCTACCCATTTTTCAGTCATGCACCGGCTCACTTCATCGGCGATTTTTGCCACCTTCCCCGGCATATCCGACAGCCGGAGCGAACCGGCAAAGAGATTCCCGGCAGCTTCCGTCATGGCGGTGGCGAATTCCGCCTGCAACTGTGGAAGAACATCCTGCACCGACATGGTGCCGTTCGCGCCCCGGAAGATCCGCTGATAGAAGGTCATCGGGTCGGTAATCCGGAAGGAAAATACCCCCTTGGCATATCCGGCGGCGGTCAATTGCAGGCCGATTTCCTCATCGGTCACGCAGATCGGAAAGCTCACCG
Organism: Clostridia bacterium; assembly: GCA_017441385.1. Classification (GTDB taxonomy): domain Bacteria; phylum Bacillota; class Clostridia; order Oscillospirales; family Acutalibacteraceae; genus RUG762. The sequence goes on from JAFRXY010000060.1 coordinate 5,343, forward strand.
AAAAGGGATTGCCCATCTGCTCCTTCATGTCGATATACAGAATGAACTGGTGAATGGCGACGTCGCCGCCGAATCCGACGCGCTGAAAGATTTCCTTCCCTATCCCCTTCACGCCGCCGCCGGAAAACAGGCTGGCACTGCCGCCGTGGAAGATATGCTCCCCCGGCTGGGTGTAGCAGCCGATCACCTTGCCCTGCTGCACGGCAAGGGCGCTCTGCCCTTCGTTCACCACAATGACCGAGCCGTCGCTGACGACGTTCTCGTCCCCCTTGGTGTTGGAGCTGCGCTCGCTGACCTGCTTTTTCCCGCGATAGGCGAGAATTCCCTGCGGAATGCTGTCGCAGCAGTACATTTCCAGCCACTGATCCGCCATGGTACCGCCGGCCGCGCCGGTGAATGCCTTGATGATACCCATTGTTTCAATCCTCCCTGAAGGCATTTTTTGCTTCTGCATACATTATAAATCATAACCGTCGCTACGTCAACCCGCAGAAATTTTCATCGCAAGGAACTTCCATGACCTTCCCAGAAGCGCTGAAAAGCGAAAATATCGAAAAAATACGCATCCAATCACTCGGAGGTAATACGCTATGAGACTCAGCGGAACCATCTATTCCAACGTCCTCGAAATGGACACGCCCATTTCCATCGTCACCCCCAACAACCTGACAGGCGATCAACCCTACCATGTCGCTTACATTCTTCACGGCTTAAGGGGCAATTCCAGCAGCTGGCTGGATTATTCCATGCTGCCGGTCTACGCCATGGGCAGCCATACGATCTTCATTCTGCCCGACGCGGGACGCAGTATGTATACCGACATGCAGCACGGCTTCCGCTATTTCACCTTCCTCACGGAGGAACTGCCGCAGATCTGCCGGAGTGTCTTCCATATTTCCGCCGACCGGGAACACACTGCCGTCATGGGCGCTTCCATGGGCGGTTACGGGGCTTTGAAGTGCGCCCTGACCAAGCCGGAGCAGTACGGACTGTGCGCCGCCTTTTCCTCCGGCTGTCTTTTCGTGAAGAATGACCTCGCTGCCATGAAGGAGCATGGAGCCGAAGCCGCCGCGAAGCTCTGGGGGCCGCAGCTTGCCAATGACATTCCCTCGATATTCGGCGACGATCTGGAATGGAAGCCGGAATACGAACTCACCGAGCTTGCCAAAGCAGCCAGGCAGAAGGGCATTCTGCCCCAAATCTACATGACCTGCGGCACGGAAGACAAATTCCATCCCGATCACGTCCATTTCACCAAGGAACTTGACGAAATCGGCATTGACTACACCTTTGAGGACTGGCAGGCAGGACACGACTTCTTCTTTTTTGACGAGTCCCTCAAAAGGGCAATCTTTAAATACGGACTGTAATATCTAGGTAGAAGCCTGAAAGAAAGGAGCTATATAAAAAAATGCACCCAATCAAAGCGACCAAAAAATATCTCAACACATACCTTCCCTTTACCCGGGCGGGCATCCAGGCGGCAATGGTCTACCGCTCCAATTTCCTCGCGTGGTTTATCGGCAGCATTGTCTACTGTCTTGTGATGTATTACATATGGCTGGCGGTTTACAATTCCTCCGGTGAAGGCGCTATCAACGGCTTTACCATGAACGATATGACGGTCTTTCTCTTTATCACCGCGCTGACCAACTTCCTCACCGACAGCGACGGTTCCTACGACGTGGGCGAGGAAATCAAGGACGGCAATATCGCCATGCGCCTGATCAAACCGGTCGGATTTCACAGCACCTTCCTTTTCACCGAAATGGGCTGGAAGCTGCTGGTCTTCGGCATGATCTTTGTCCCGGTAGTGGTCGGCGTGGAAATTTTTAAATATTCCGCTTACGGAGGATTCTCCTTCCACATCGGTATCTTCCTGATTTATCTTTTAAGCATGATGATGAGCTACCTCTTCTCCTTCTACATGAACGTCTGCTTTGGCTTCATGGCGTTCTTCCTCAAGAATCTCTGGGGCTTCAACATCATCAAATCCGGCATACTCCGCTTTGTCTCCGGCGCTGTCGTACCCATCGCCCTGATGCCTGACGCGCTGCGGAATGTGCTGGAATGGCTGCCCTTTTCCTCCCTCTGCTACACGCCGGTAATGATCTATATGGGCAAATATTCCTACGGCGAAATCATTCTGAGGCTTGCCATTCAACTGGGCTGGGTCATCGGCTTCTACCTCATCTCCAAGCTCATTCTCTCCGCCGCCCTCCGCCATGTCTCCGTCCAAGGAGGCTAAGAGCGCGCAGCAATGCTGCGCTAAGTGAATAGTGAATTAGCTGACGCAAGCGTCAGCGTGAATAATGAATAGTGAATAATTTTGGAGCGCTTCGCGCTGGAATAAAGAATAAAGAAGGGATATTGTGAAGATCAGACATTTTTTCAAAGAAATACACAGGGCTTTCCGGCTGCAAAGGATGTTTGCGGCTCTGCACCTCAAAAAGCTGATGGAATACAAGGTCGATTTCGTAATCGGCGCGGTGGGCTTTCTGGTGGAGCAGGTGATCAACATCGCCTTCCTCACCATCGTGTTCGGCCGGGTGGAAAAGCTGCAGGGCTGGGGATATTACGAGGTTCTGTTCATCTACGGCTTTTCCCTCTTTCCCAACGGACTGGATCACCTCCTTTTCGACAACATCTGGAATGTCGCCTACTGGCTGGTGCGCAAGGGGGAATTTGACAAGTACCTCACCCGTCCCATCAACACCCTGCTCATCGTCACGGTGGAGGAATTTCAGGTGGACTCCTTCGGTAAGCTGATCGTGGGAATCGCCCTGATCGTCACCTCGCTCCGGCACATTACCCTGCCCTTTGTGTGGTACGACATTCCTCTCGCAATCATCGCAATTATTTTCGGTATGCTGATTTATGCCTCCATCAAGACCATCTTCGGCTCCATTGCCTTCTGGACCAAACGAAGCGGACACATCCTCGAAGTGGCTTACAACCTCAATCAGTTCTCGCAGTACCCCGTGAGCATCTACAGCCGCGCTGTACGCGGCGCGGTCACTTACATCATTCCCTTCGCCCTTACCTCCTACTATCCCGCCAGCTATCTGCTCCGGCACACCCAGCCGGTTTTCAGCATTCTCGCACCCGTCGTCGCGGCGGTCGTTCTGATGACCGTCGCCCTCATCGTCTGGCACAAGGGTCTTGACGCCTACGAAAGCGCCGGAAGCTGATGCGCGGCACATGCGTGCCGCTAAGTGAAGACTTAAGACTGAAAAATGAAGAATGAAAGGTCACTCGATGAAACAACTTTTTGAAATCGATCTGCGCGATTATGACGGCTGCACGAAGGTATTCAGCCGTCCTTCCGCGAGGGGCATTATTGTCCGGGACGGGAAGATCGCCCTTGTCTACAGCGACAGGGAAAAATACTACAAATTCCCCGGCGGCGGCATTCACGGCGGCGAGGACAAAAAAACAGCCCTTACCCGCGAGGTCATGGAGGAAGTAGGACTGACGGTCATTCCCGAAAGCATTGCCGAATTCGGCAGCGTCATGCGAAGGCAAAGGAGCAATATGGAATCCGATACCGTCTTTGAGCAGGAGAATTTTTACTATGTGTGCCGTGTGGAAGATACAGTCGCTCAGCAAAAACTCGACGATTACGAACGGGAAGCGGAATTCACCCTTCAATGGGTCGGCATCGACGAGGCCATCCGGGTCAACGATGCGTTTCACAGCGGCGACACTTTCGATGAGATCATGATCAAGCGGGAACTGCGCGTGCTGCAAATCATCCGTGATGGAATGTTCACGCAGGCACTTCTCCCCTACGGCTATGTCATGCGGGTATTCCCGGACGCAAATGATATTTACACGGGCGAATATGCCGACGCGCTCGACCGGCTTCTTGAAAAAATGCCGGACAACCGCTTTTTCAATGAGCTGGAAGGCGTTTCCGGCGCAAAGGAAAGCGCCGACGCGATTCTTGCCGGCAACGGATACCCCATTATTTCTCCGGACGATTTCGGCAGGGTTTTGACAAAATTGCTTCGGCAAGTTTATGAGGACACGGAAATTTCCGCCTTTGCCAACCGCCTTTACTCCCTGTGGGAAAATCTTCCCGACGGCATCCGGCACGACCAGCCTTCCATAAAACTCTGCTTTGCAAGCGATCCGCTTTTTTACGGAGAGGAAGAGCCGGCAAGACGGCTTGTTGAAGATTATCTGACCTGCTATGACAGGAAAATGTAAGCATTTTATAGGCGAACGCCTTTTCGAATGAGAGAGATACCATTCCCTTTCTGCAATTATTCACAGTTTCTTCCTCATATATCTTGGCGCGTATTCTGAATAACCATGCTTGGGATAGAAGGCATACGACTCGAACCATTGTTCCTTCGGTGTGCCAAGATGCACTCTGGCAACGGTAATGCCATTCTGTTTCATGGAGGTTTCTGCGGTGTGCAGGAGCAGGGAACCGATACCTGTATGTTTTCGACTTGCTTTCACATACAGCCTGTGAAGAAACGCTTCTGTTGTTCCTTCGATTGTAGAATATCCTATACAGCCCACAACCCGATCGTTATCGTCCACCGCCAGCCAGAACAAATCTCCCCGGCTCATATAATTCCCTTGAATATCCAGCAAGTCCTCATTGATACTGGGTATTCTTCCCAGTGCGTCTTTTGCCTCCAGAACCATAAAGATCATATCGTCGCGATACCGCTCTTCATACATTTTTATTTCCATTGCCGCTCCCGTTCCTTCCGAATGAGTAAAAGAATAAAAAACCGCCGGAAATCTTTCTCAATGATCTCCGGCGGTTTCTTTTGGCACCGCTTGGGGGAATCGAACCCTCAACTAGCCCTTAGGAGTAGAACCCGGAATTGTAAAGCAGTCGGTAGGAATGAGTAAAAAACGCCGAGAAATGCGCTTTGTTTTTCCGATGTGGTGTGGATCAATTAGTCTTATAACATCTGACAAGTGTTTTTCTCTTCACGGTCAAGTTTCACACTGCATGCCTTCTTGTTGGAACTGTCTTTTTCTTTTGCACGGCAGGTTCCCATAATGAAGCCCACATCATTTGGGTCGTAGCTCCCCCATGACTTTGTTACTTCAA
>JAFRXY010000061.1 GCA_017441385.1 Clostridia bacterium
GGAAAGACCTTCCCCGAAGCGGTTGTCTTTCTCAACGGCGGCAGTACCGCACAACTGATTCAATCTTTACCGGCAGAGAAGGAGAAAAAGCCCTTCGCACTGCCTCCCAAGAACGATACGATGCGGCGTGTGTTCGGTTATCTCTGCGGCAGCAGGGGGATTGACCGTGATGTGCTGCACATGTTTGTCCGCAGGAATATGGTCTATGAATCCGCCGATTACCACAACGCGGTGTTCGTTGGATACGACAAGGACGGCATTGCCCGACACGCTCACAAGCGCGGCTCATGCAGTCAAAGCCGCTTCAAGGGCAATGTGGACAGCAGTAATCCCGCCTTCAGCTTCCATTGGAACGGCACAAGTGGCAGCCTCTACCTGTTTGAAGCGCCGATAGATATGCTGTCCTTCATCTCCATGCACAGGAATAACTGGCAGCAGCACAGCTACGCGGCAGCCTGTTCCGTCTCTGACCATGTGCTTTTCCAGTGCATGAAGGACATCGGGAACATTGATAAGGTGCTTCTTTGCATGGATAACGACAGCGCGGGGCAGGAAGCTGACAGACGTATTGCCAATAAACTGCGGGAGCAGGGTATTGAATATGAAATCCTTGTTCCGACAATGAAAGACTGGAATGAAGATTTAACGTCCGGCTGTGGGGCGGTTCAGCCCGAACCGGAAACGGAAGAAAGTGAGGAAGAACTATGGATGGCTCTGTCACTCTGATCATCGCGGGAATGTTAATGATCGGCATTCTCGGCGCGGTTTCTTATTTCTCCAACAACATGACGCTCAACAACATCAAGAGCAAGACCGTCGGCGACGGCCAGCACGGCACTGCTCGATGGGCAACGAGCAAAGAAATCATGCGTATCTATCAGCACGTTCCCTTCACGCCGCAGAAATGGCGGGGTCAGGCGAAGGAAGGTCACGCCCCGACTGTCGGTGACAAGCCTGTTCCGCAGGGCATTGTGGTGGGCTGCACCGGCAAGAAATCTGTCACGGCGATTGTGGATACCGGCGACGTTCATGTGTTGATGATCGGCGCGGCAGGCGTCGGCAAGACCGCCTTCTGGCTCTATCCCTGCATCGAATACGCCTGTGCAAGCGGTATGTCATTCATGTCGACTGACACAAAAGGAGACGTAATGCGTAATTACGGGACAATAGCAAAAAACTATTACGGCTACAATGTCTCCGTCATTGACCTGAGAAATCCCACCCGTTCCAACGGCAACAACCTTTTGTATCTGGTCAATCGCTACATGGATTTATACAAGGCAAATCCTGACCAACTGGTGTACAAGGCAAAAAGCGAAAAATATGCCAAGATCATCGCCAAAACCATTATTCTTTCGGGTTCAGACGCATCGAGCTTCGGTGCGAACGCCTACTTTTATGACTCCGCTGAAGGTCTTCTCACCGCCACAATTCTGCTTGTAGCAGAGTTTTGTGAACCGAGCAAACGGCATATTGTGTCGGTGTTCAAGATCATCCAAGAGCTTCTTGCACCAGCCGGAAAGAAAGGAAAGAATCAGTTTCAGCAGCTCATGCAGCTTCTTCCCGATGACCACAAGGCGAAATGGTTCGCAGGTGCCGCGCTCAATACAGCCGAGCAGTCGATGGCTTCTGTTATGTCAACAGCACTGTCAAGGCTGAATGCCTTTCTGGACACCGAGCTGGAGCAGCTTCTGTGCTTCGATACGGAGATCGACGCGGAAACCTTCTGCAATGAAAAGTCCGCCATCTTTCTGATTATGCCGGAGGAATCGCCGCACACCTTCTTCATGGTATCGCTGATTATACAGCAGTTGTATCGTGAAATCCTGTCGGTTGCGGACGAAACAGGCGGTAAGTTAAAGAATAGATGTGTCTTCTTATGCGACGAGTTCGGGACGCTGCCTAAAATAGAATCAGCCGAGATGATGTTCTCGGCGGCGCGTTCAAGGCGTTTGCAGATCGTCCCTGTCATACAGTCCTTTGCGCAGTTGGAACGAAATTACGGAAAAGAGAGCGCGGACATTATCATAGATAATGTGCAATTAACGCTGTTCGGCGGCTTCGCTCCCAATTCTTCATCAGCCGAAATTCTATCAAAATCACTCGGAAACCGCACCGTCCTGACCGGTTCTGTCAGCCGAGGAAGGAATGATCCGTCGCAGTCATTGCAGATGACAGAGCGTCCGTTGATGACTCCCGATGAACTGAAGTCCTTACCGAAAGGTACATTTATTGTGATGAAAACGGGTTTCCACCCGATGCAGGTCAAGCTCCGGCTGTTCTTTGAATGGGGCATCACCTTTGAAAAGCCTTATACTGTCGAAGAAAAAGGAAACCGCAAGGTTCATTATGCCGACAAGGAAGAAATCATCGACGGCATCATGGCGAAGTATCACGCCGACGATTACCAGACCGAGGAAATCCCGCCCGTCGCAATGCCGGCAGATGTACAGCCGACAGAACAACCGGCAGCATCCGAAGCCGCAGGTGACACTACGTCCGAGAAGGCTGATAAGACCAAAAGGGCCAAAGCGTCAGGCGAAAAGAATCTCAAGCTGGAACCGACGGTATCGGCTGACGAAAAGGACGGTGAACCAAATGGAGAAGCGTGATATCTATCAGAAGGAACTGCCGCATCGTGCGGTGACAGTCTATGTCTATCTCGCGGACAGAACCAACAGGCAGGGCGAGTGCTGGCCGGCCATCAGCACCATTGCCCGTGATCTGAAGCTGTCCCCGTCTACTGTCCGGCGAGCCTTGCGGGATCTGCGCAAGGCTGGCGTCATCGAATCTGAACAGCGGTACCGTGACAACGGCGGCAAGAGCAGTCTGCTCTACAAGCTGGACGCGCAGTGACGCGAAAAAGTACCACCGTCACAAGCAAGGGAGTACTATGCCCTCTTGCAAGTGACAGGTGGTACCTGTCATGGTGACAGGTGAAGAACTTATTCAACGGAAGTAATTATTACCGTCAGAGAGAAAAAATATTTGGGTTAACGTA
>JAFRXY010000006.1 GCA_017441385.1 Clostridia bacterium
CCGTCGGAAAGCTGCATTGCGCCGTTGTTGAGCTGGGTAATACCATCGGTCAGCGCGTCTGTGCTGCCATTCAGTTTATCCAGTCCGTTGCTGAGCTGCTGCGCGCCGGATTGCAGATCCGCTGTGCCGTCATAAAGCGCTATCACGCCGTTTGTGTAGGCGAGTATGCCCTGATAGAATTCATTGTAGGCATTAAGCTGCTCGATAGCCGCTTCAATGCTCTTTTGTCCGTCCTGTGCTTTCGGCAGATTCTGGGCAATCGCCTCATTGATCTTGCTGTCGACAATGGCGCTGATCTGCGCCTTGATTTCGTCGCTGTTCATTTTGCTTTCGACAATCTGCTGCTTCTGGCTGTCAACGGTGCTCTGAATGGTCCGCTGCACCTGCTCGGACTGCATCTGCTGAGTTGTCATGGTGTCCACATTGCTGTCAATGGCGGCTCTTGTGGCTTCGTCCAAGCCCTGATACTGTTCGGCCGTTAAGCCCTGCTGCGCCAGTACGCCTTCAAGCACCTGTCCGCGCACCTGCTGTTCCACTCCTGCTGTGACCTGCCGATTGATCTCGTCGCTGTTTGCCTCTACCTGTGCGGTGACATTCTCACGCACGGCGCTTTCCACCTGCGCGGTAACGTCCGGTCTTGCCTGCTCCGCCAGCGCGCGTATGCTTTCCTCGCTCAGACAGCTGCTGATTGCTCCGAGAACCTGCACATAATTTTCCTTGGTCAATTCGGGACAATTCATTCCTGCCGCCTGTACCTGCTTGCGGGTGGTGGCGAGAAGCGTGTCGAATACTCTCGAAGCACCGCCCTGCAAGTCGGAATTTTTGCTGCAAAGAAGCTGCAGGGTCTGACGAACGGTATTCACACCGCCGCTGACCTGCTGACCGCCTGCCGCCAACTGATTGATGCCGGAAATCAGCATACCGGACTTTTCAAGAAGCTGGCTGGTGCCTTCATAGAGGGCGGAAGTGCCGTCGGTCAGTTGATTGATGCCGCCTGTGAGCTTGTCGAGCGAAACGTCTTCGCCGCCCTTTTCCTCTTTCTTTTCCTCGATGTCCTCTGCCGCCTGGTTGAATACGTCGTTCGTCACCATTGTCAGTGTTGTGGTGAGCGAGAAATTCTTTACGTCCGCGGTGATCTCTATGCTGTCTGGGAGCTTGATGGAATCCTTGTTCAAGTTAAGACTCTCCTGCATGCCGGGGAGAGCGAATCCGATGACGATCGTTCTCGTGCCGTCGTTGATGACCTTGCCGTTTGATACTTCAATATTGCTGAATACGCTGTCGTCCAGCACCGCGCCGGTGACAACGGTGAAGGGAACGTAGATGTCCGTGTCCTTGCCGTCAATGGAAACGGTCTGCTTCTGGTTGTTGGTGTAATCAAAGCGGATGGTCGCCTTTCCGCTCTTGCCGGCTATTTCCTCGGCGGTCATTTCCTTGCCGTCCAGCAGGTACGTCAGCTTCACGCTGACGGGAAGCTGCGCCGCTTCGTCAAGCTCGCCGCTCTCAGCGTCCCATGAATAGGAATTGCCCTGGTCGATGGTATAACCCCCGTTGCCGTCCTCGCCGATGGTGGCAATGCCGGCGTTCTTCTGCTCATTTTTGAGCCAGTCGCTGACAATGACCTTCTGGGGGGTGCCGCTTGCGTCGGCAATAACGTAGACCGTTTCATCCTTCTCGGCGGTTTCCTCGTTCTTTGCCTTTACCTCTTGGGATGTGACGACGGAAGTCCTTTCGCTGCTTGAAATCAATGCGCTAATACCCGCTCCTGCGGCTGCCGAAAGAATCAGCGCCGCCGCAAGTGCGATTGCCATTGTTCTTTTGGAAATTTTTTCTATCTTTTCAGAAAGATTGGTTTTCATTTTGATTTCTCCCTTCAAACGTTCAATAAATCACATATTATTCGGGGTTGGTCTTGCTTGTGATCGGAGCTTGAGCGGTATTCGCCTGACCTTATTGCGTACCCGGGTGCGTCTTGCTCGCTCAGCCAAAGGCTTCGCTCCTGAGGACGCTGCCCTCAGACTCCCGCTGGTGGCGCTGCCCCCAGACCCCTGCCAGGAGGAACAAGTTCCCCCTGGACTCCCACGCTCGCAAGCTCGCTTGTTCGGCGCTGCGCGCTTGCTTTTTTTCTTAATTTGCTACCTCTCTCATGCCCGCCGTTGTTTTGCAGATCAGCTTGTCAAATACCATGAACAGCGAAGGCAGCACGAGTATCACGGAACACATACTGATCAGTGCGCCTCTCGCCATCAGCATACAGAGCGAACCGATGATATCCACGTCGGAATACATCGCTACGCCGAATGTGGCGGCGAAGAATCCCAGAGCGCTCACTGCTATCGAACCGATGCTTGTGGAGAGCGCCGTTCTGATGGCGGTCTTTTTATCCGCGCCGCCTGTGCGTTCCAGCTTATAGCGTGAGGTCATGAGAATCGCGTAATCCACCGTCGCTCCAAGCTGAATGGTGCTGATGCAGATCGGGGCGATGAACGGCAGCTGCGTGCCGGTATAGTACGGAATGCCGAGGTTGATGAAGATGGCAAATTCAATGACCGCCACCAAGATAAAGGGGAGCGTAAAGCTCTTCAGGACGATTGCTATGATCACGAAGATCGCCGCAATCGAAATCGCGTCCACCACCTGAAAATCGCGGTTGGTGATGCTGATGAGATCCTTGGTGCAGGGCGCTTCGCCTATCAGCATGGCGTTCCTGTCGTATTTCTTGATGACTGTGTTGATCTGGTCGATCTGTTCATTCACTTCATCGGTTGCGACCTTGTATTCGGAGGTCACCAGCATGAGCTGGTACCTGTCGCCCTTGAGTATTTCACGAAAGGAATCGGGAATGACGCTTTCAGGGACTCTGCTGCCGATAAGCGAATCCAGTCCCATGGCGGTTTTGACGCCCTTGATGCCCTTAATGTCATTGATCATGTCCCTCGCGTCGCTCTCCGGAAGATTTGCGTCGGCGAGAATCATATGAGTGGAGGACATATCGAATTCATCCTGCAGCTTGTTGGTGGCGATAACGTATTCCATATCCTCCGGCAGCGTCGCGCCGAGGTCATAATACACGCCCGCGTTGCTCTGTCCGTAGAAGGCGGGACCCGCGATGACCAGAAACAGGATGATGAAGACCGGGAACACCTTCAGGATGCCTCCGGCAACGCCGTCCATCTTTGGCATGAGGGGCTTGTGACGGGTCTTTTCGATGAGTCCGTCAAAGAGAAGAATCATGGAAGGCAGCGTCGTCACGCATCCTATCACGCCGAAGACAACGCCCTTTGCCATCACGATACCGAGGTCAAGTCCCAGCGTAAAGGTCATGAAGCAAAGCGCAAGGAATCCGGCAATCGTGGTGATGGAGCTGCCGATCACGGAAGTGAGGGTGGCGGAAATCGCCTGCGCCATTGCCTGCTCCTTGTTGTCGGGGAATCGCTGTTTCTTTTCGCTGTAGCTGTGCCAGAGGAAGATGGAGTAGTCCATCGTCACCGCCAGTTGCAGCACCGCCGCAAGCGCCTTCGTGATGTAGGAAACCTCGCCCATGAAGATGTTGGTGCCGAGATTGAGCAGTATCGCCATTCCGATGCTTGCGAGAAACACCAGCGGAACGATAAAGGAATCGAGAAAGAGCGTCATCACCGCGACGGAGCACAGCACGGCGATACCGACATAAATCGGTTCCTCCTTCTCGCATAGGTTCTTTAAATCGGTTACCATTGCCGACATACCGGTGACAAAGCATTTGCTGCCGGCAATGCGTCGGATGGAAGTGATTGCCTCCATGGTTTCGTCCGCGCTGGTGGACGTGTCGAAGAAGACCGCCATCAGCGTGGTGTCGCCTTTGTTGAATTTGTCGTAGATTTTGCTGGGGAGAAATTCAATCGGAATATCCGAGCCGAAAATGCTGTCGTACCACACGACGCTGGTAACGTGATCGACCTTTTCAATCTGCCCCTTCAACTCGGACACTTCTTTAGGCTGCATTCCTTCCACCATCAGAACGGAGAACGCGCCTTTATCGAAATCCTCCTGCAGAATCGCCTGTCCTTTCATGGTTTCGATGTCGTCGGGAAGGTAATTGAGCATATCGTAGTTGATTCTGGTGAGCGCCATACCTATCACCGACGGAACAAGCAGTATCACAGCGAAAAGCAGTATCAGCTTTCTGTGCTTTACTACCAGATTCCCAAATCCGTTCATATCCATACCTCCAAAAATGAATCAGGAAACACGGTTGTTATCACAACCTGTTTGTGGTGATATTTTATGTTCATTTTTTCGGATGTTCAATAGACAGCTATTAAAAAAATGCTTAAAAATCAGACACAGCCGGGGTAAGTGTCTGATTTTTTATGCATTTTGTGGACGTTTATGAAATGTTTACATAAGTATGATAGAATTACATTATAAAAGGTTTTATAATAATTTCTTAATAACAGCATAAATGACAGCACTGTAGCGTATAATCGCAACACGGATACTATCTCTGAAAGGAGCTTTCATAAAAAAATATGGCAAATTTCACGCGAGAGGCGATCAAAGCCACGTTTATCAAACTTCTGGAGGAGCGGCAGTTCAGCGATATAACCGTCAAAAGCATCGTTGAGGAATGCGGCATTAACCGCAATTCCTTCTATTATCATTTTCAGGACCTTCCCTCGCTGCTGGAAGAAATCATCCGGGAGGAATCAGACGCGGTTATTAAAAAATATTCTTCGGTCAATTCCATTGTGGAATGCTTTGATGCGATCGAGGAATTTGCCTCCAACCGAAAAAAAGCCATCATGCACATTTACCGTTCGGTCAGCCGGGATGTATTCGAGCGGTACCTGATGAAGACAAGCGAATATTTTCTTTCCCGATACATCGACGCGCTTGCGGAAAGCGGCGAAATTGACCCATCCCTCATAGTACGCAACAAGACACTGATTGTGGTCTATTACAAGTGTCTTTTTTTCGGTGTGATAATAGAATGGCTGGAACACGGCATGGACGAACAGCTTGCGAAGGATTTCCGTTGCGTCTTCCGTCTGAAAGCCGACACGGCCGACGAGCTGGCGGAGATTCTCCGATCGCAGATTTAAAACAAATAAAACCAAATCAGCCGCAGAGCAATCTTTTTCCCGATAGGGCTGCTCTGCGTCGTATGTTTTCCGATAAGAGCCTGTTTAGAATCTCGGCGTGTGCATACCGCGCCGTCAGATTTTTAGCCAGATGAAGTGAAATTGCCGCCGCCATACTTTCGTATTGCAAGGCAATTTCACTTCATCTGGCGGAAAAGATGCAAGCGGGACGTGCGCGGAGAGATACTGGACAGGCTCTTAGTATGAGGCGAGAAGATATGCGGAGAGAATTGGGAAGGAAATCGTATCTATCAGCGCAAAGTGATAATGAAAAAACTTGAACATACAAACGAAAATAAGCGTGAGTGACTTATTCCAGATTTTTGCCGAACTGATAGCCATTATTTCAGATGCTCCTCCATAAACGCAGTGATTTTGTCAAACGGAATCGCGTCCTTGCTGCCGCCGTCGTACAAGTCTGTGTGGGATGCCTCAGGAATGATCAGCAGTTCTTTGTTGTCGGCATAGCGGCTGTCTCTGACCATATCTGCGTAAGCGGCACGGCTCATATAGCAGGAATGCGCCTTTTCACCGTGAATCATAAGAACAGCGGAGCGGATTTCTTTGGAATAAGTGAACAGCCGGGTATTCATAAGCGAAGTTCCGGTCGTGACCGTCCAACCGTCATTGGAATTGAGGGAACGCGGATGATAGCCGCGAGGCGTCTTGTAATAGTCGTAATAGTCCTTGACAAAATAAGGAGCGTCCTCCGGCAGCGGGTTGATCACGCCGCCGGCTCTTGCGTATTCTCCGCTCTGGTAGTCCTTTGTTCTCTGGGCGTTGACCGCAACCCGTGCGCGGTAGCGCGATTCCTCATTGTCGTCAGCGTCAAAGTACCCGTTGCCCGCGACACGCGACATATCGTACATGGTCGAAGTGACTGTTGCTTTGATTCTCGTATCAATACAGGCTGCCTGCAAAGCCATGCCGCCCCAGCCGCAAATGCCTATGATACCGATGCGTTCCGTATCGACATTCTCCTGCACGGAGAGAAAATCGACCGCCGCCTGAAAATCCTCCACATCGATGTCGGGCGAATGCATGGCTCTGGGAAAACCGCCGGATTCTCCCGTAAACGACGGGTCGAAGGCAATGGTGAGAAATCCGCGTTCCGCCATCGTCTGCGCATACAGACCGGAGGACTGCTCCTTGCAGGCACCGAAGGGACCGCTGACGGCAATCGCCGGCAGTTTTCCCTCCGCGTTCTTGGGAACGTACATATCCGCCGCAAGCGTGATGCCGAAGTGATTGACGAATGTCACCTTCCGGTGGCTTACCTTGTTGCTTTTGGGAAATACCTTATCCCACTCGGTTGTCAGTTTCAGTTCTTCTGTTTTCATCATGATCAATGCCGCCTTTCTTAATGGTAATGATTTGTTTTCAATTCTGATTTTTATTATACCATCTTGATTTTTATTTCGCTAATGGTTATAATGAATATCATACTATTCTGTTTCAGAATATCATTTTCGTTGAAAGGGAGATAGATGGATGGAAATTCGGACACTCCGATATTTTCTTTCGGTGGCAAGGGAAGAAAACATGACAAGAGCCGCGGAAACGCTTCATGTCACACAGCCGACACTATCCAAGGCACTGAAATCCTTGGAAGACGAGCTGGGAAAGAAGCTGTTTACACGGCATAGCTTCAGCATCAGACTGACGGAAGAAGGAAACCTTCTGCGCAACCGTGCCGAAGATCTTGTGAGCATGGCGGACAGAATAGAAAAAGAATTTCTGTCGCTTGACGATATTACAGGCGGCGATCTGTATTTCGGATTAGCGGAATCCTATCAGATCAGCTTTCTTGCCCGTGAGATACACACATTTAAAAAGATGTACCCTGACCTTCGGTATCATATCACAAGCGGAGATACAGAGCAGGTCGCGGAGAAACTGGACAAGGGACTGCTGGATTTTGCGGTTCTGGCGGAAATACCCGATGCGACAAAATACAAGTCGCTGGTTTTCCCCGAATCGGATATTTGGGGCATTGTCATGCCGGCAGATGATCCGCTGGCAAAGAAACAAGCCATCCAGGTCGATGATCTCATCGGACTTCCTCTGTTCTGTTCGGGACAGGGTTGGGAAAAGGACATTCCTCACTGGGCGATGGATAAAATGGATCAGTTGCATTTAGAAGGCTCCTTCCGTCTCTCCTACAACGCCTCTATTTTTGCGAAGGAGCATCTTGGGTATCTGCTGACATTTGACCGCTTGGTGGATACGTCAGAAGCAAGCGGACTTACCTTCCGTCCGCTAACACCGAGGCTTGAAACCAAGCTGTTTCTCGTGTGGAAGAAATACCAGACCTTTTCTCCTATTTCAGAGAGATTTCTCCGGCAGATACAGGCTTCTTTTATGGAAGCGTGAATATAGTAAAGTATTATCGTTTTTTACAAAAGAACAACAATACGCGTATCACTTCAACTTCAAAGTTGGAGTGATTTTTTTTTTGCGCCATTTTTTTTGCGTAATAATACCCACTTTTTCAAATTTCACAATTGGTAAGAATTAATTCGCCATAACACAAAAGGAAAACTCCTCCGTTCGCTGTTCACTCTGATTTTAATGTCATAGAACGTGTAAGTGAAGAAAATAAAATATTTTTGAAAAAATTTGAAGTATTTTTCAAAACAGGTGTAAAAAATCGCATCTAAGTGAGGTAATAGTTGGAAGGCTTTTTTGAAGCCCTTATTGTTCTTGGTCAAACAAAAGAGCGGAGAGTTTTGAAATACTTCCAAGTACCTTGACAATTGAATACCAGCATACCGGATACGTTCTCTCTGTTGTCTGCTCACGTGGACGAGCCAATTGATCAGATCTAACGCCGCAAGGAACAGCGGCGATGGCGATGACAGGCAGAGAGGATAATGATACTTCCGTCCAGTCACAGTCTCAATCAATGAGGTCACGCAGTGAGGGCGGCTCGTGAGAACCACAGAGAGGTGCAAGTCCTATGAAGGTCAAGGCCATGACCGTCCGGTATGTTCCCGCTGACCGAGGGATATCGAGGATAAATATCGGTCAGATTTCAGAATGATTGATTGGCAGCCGTCGCTCCGACAAGGCGCGGATGCCTCTTCCGGCGTTGTGTCAAGCCGGAGCGGCGGCTGTTTTGTTTTGATGAAAAGTAAAGGATGTGATAATTACGGAAAATGTTTATCACGATGTGCGCAGAGGCGAAATATACTTTGCAAGGCTTAATCCCGTAGAGGGAAGTGAGCAGGGAAATATCCGTCCTGTGCTGATTCTGCAAAATGACGTGGGCAATTATTTCAGTCCGACAAC
>JAFRXY010000062.1 GCA_017441385.1 Clostridia bacterium
AAAAATGCCCAATGTCATCTACGGTACAACCCTTGTGTTTTTTGCCCCCTAAAATGCCGTGAAGCCCCTACTGTAGGGGCTTCACGGGGGTGGCATCTTTTTTATGCAACCTTTCTGGTGGAGGCGAGGAGAATCGAACTCCTGTCCAAAAACCGCTTACCATCGCTTTCTACGGGTGTATTCTGTCTATGACATTCCCCCGGGAAGGAGCCGGCAGACAGGCTGAATCCCGAAGTATCCTCTGATGCGTGATGAATTACGAGGAGGCTCATCCATGCACGTTCACCGCTGATCGACGCCCACATGCGGTCGCGGTACTCCGCAATAGGACGCGCCGCGTTTAATTACGCAGCGAGAGCAACTGTATTGTTGTCAGTTAATTTTAAGGTTTTCAGTTTTGAAGTGAGCCTGAGATCACTACCCGCTTACGGTGACTCGCAATCCCTGTCGAAACCATTGCGCCCCCGTGTATGACTCGCAGATTTTTCATTCTTCCTGTGAGTATTATATATTATCATAGCTTTCAGAAAATGTCAATACATCATTTTGATAAATTTTCAGGCAGTTTTCAAAAACATTTATATTCATATTGACTTTATGGTAAAATTGTACTACAATGAAAATAACCAATCAACCAACAGAAAGGCGGCATACTATGGGGACAGTTTTGTCTGTAAAAAATCTAAGGAAGGAATATCCAAAATTCACACTGGAGAACATTTCCTTCGAGATCGAGGAAGGAATGATCATGGGGCTGATCGGACGGAACGGCGCGGGGAAAACCACCACCATCAAGTCCATTCTCAATCTCATTCACAATTCCGGAGGCGAAATCGAGTATTTCGGCAAGAATCTCGCCGAGCACGAGGCGGAGATCAAGCAACAGATCGGTTATGCCGGCGGCGCGGTGGATTATTACAAGAAAAAGAAGATCAAACAAATCATCGCGGTCACCAAGACATTTTATTCCGGGTGGGATGATGACGAATATCGGAAATACATGGAACTTTTCGAGCTGGACGAGGACAAGTCCCCTTCCGAGTTGTCGGAAGGTATGAAAGTGAAACTCAATCTCACCATGGCGCTCTCTCACGGTGCCAGGCTGCTGATTCTCGATGAGCCTACCAGCGGCCTTGACCCGGTTTCCCGTGACGAGCTTCTGGAAATATTCAAGCTGCTGGCACAGAAGGGCGTTGCCATTCTCTTTTCCACTCACATTACATCTGACCTTGACAAGTGTGCCGACAGCATTACCTACATCAAAAAGGGACAGCTTCAGTTCAGCGGCTCTATGTCCGATTACATCAAGAAGTGCAAAGCCGAGGGAATAGGGGAAACGCTGGAAGAAATTATGATACACTTTGAAAAGGAGAATCTGCATGAAAAATTCGCGTAAATTGCTCGGCAAGGAGATTAAACTCGCTGCTTCGCCGCTTGCATGGCTGTTTATTTCCTTTGCGCTGATGGCGTTCATTCCAGGATATCCTATATTGGTCGGCGCGTTCTTTATCTGCTTCGGCATCTTTCAGTGCTTTCAGAGCGGCCGGGAGAACAATGACATTCTCTACACGGTGCTGCTGCCCGTCAGCAAAACCGACGCTGTGAAGGCAAAATACCGCTTTGCCGTGATGATTCAGATGATTGCTTTCGGCATCACCTCTGTTATTACAATGCTCCGCATGACCCTCATGACAAAGGCAGCGCCATACGTCACCAATCCCATGATGAATGCCAATCAGGCATTTCTTGCCTACATTCTGCTTGTTTTCGCACTGTTCAACTGGCTGTTTATCTGCGGCTTCTTCAAGACGGCATACAAATTCGGCGCTCCTTTCGTTCGTTTTATTGTTTTCTCATTCCTATTGATTACCGTTGCTGAAGTACTCCACCACATTCCGGGACTGGAATTCCTCAATGAGACTGACACCCTTTGCAACACGTCTATGTGGATGATTCTCGTGGCGGCATTCGTTATTTACGGAATCGTCACCGCAATTTCCTGCAAGGTGGCAATGAATCGGTTTGAGCGCGTCGATATGTAATTTTTTTATCTGAAAAAAATACCAACCGGATTCACTCATAATGAATTCAGTTGGTATTTTGTTTGTATGAGAAAGGTACTTACGCAAGTGTAAATGTCGCTGTTTCGGAAGAAACGCTTTCGCCCTTGCCGTTGGTAATCTTGCAGTAAACCTGCATTTCATTCCATGTGCCGTTGACGGTGCCGGTTGTGGAAGCGGTGTTGTGACCTTCCCAGAGAACCCAGTCGGCATTGTCGGTTTTTTTGTAGTACCACTGATAAGAAAGATCAAGGCCGGAAGCCTTCACGCTGAATGTCGCCTTGCTGCCTGAACTGGCCTTTGCGTTGGCAGGCTGTGCGGTCAAGGCGAGCTTCTGTTCAGCCCATACCGCATAGAGCGTTGTGTCTGTCTTTACGGTGATATTGGCGCCAGCTTTGTAATCCGCCTTGGTCGCTGTTTTGGACTTTGCCCAGCCGAGGAAATCATAACCGCTGCGTGCGGGCTGATTCTTTGTCAGAGCGGTCGCTTTGCCGGCCGTAACGCTCTGATTGGCAGGAGCATTGCTGCCGCCGTTGGCGTTGAATTTGACAGTGACTTTCTTGACGTTTTTCTTGGCAGCAACAGCCTTTTCAATGGCAGCCCATGTGACCTTGCCGATTTTTCCGTTAACCGTGATGTTCTTGCTTTTCTGGAATTTCTTGACTACGGCAGCTGTGCTGCTGTCATATTTTGCGTTGGTGCTGACGGAATAACCGAGATATTTCAGGCTTGTCTGCATGTAAAGCACGTCGTTGCCGCTGAGAACCTTCTTGCTCTTGGCGTAGGAAAGAGTTCTGCTGAAATTAACCTTAATTTTAGCGGGGTCAACGGTTGTGCCGGACTTAGCCGATGAAGAGGTGGACGTAGAATTGCTGGAAGAACCGGAAGAAGCAACCTTACCGCCATAAAGCGATTCATAATATTTGTCAGTGGGCTGCACAACATGGCAGATATAACGTCCTCTGCCGGAAGTCTGCGCCTTGTTCAGTTGACTCCATGTGGACTTTGTCACTCTTACCAGACCTCTGCCGTCCGCATTGCCTTCGATATAGGTAACCATTTCCTCATTGTAGCCGAGGATAACAAAGGAATGAGCCACTCTGCTGCTGTAGGAACCGTTCTTGTTGCCGGTGGTGCGGACATAAGCGCCGACCTTAACGCCTGCCTTGACGAACTGCTTGTAGGAGAATGTCTTGCCGCCCTTGATGACCACCTTGGAATTCTTGAGTGAACCGGCTCTGCCGACCCATTCGTTGTAAAGGGTGTTGTAAACGGCATTGGCATAGATGTAGCACTGCCAGCCGTTGTTGGTGGCGCCCGTGGATTTAGCCTTAATATAATAATGATTTCTGCCGGTCAGCTTGGAACAGCCGAGTGGGGCCTTGACCTGCTTGCTGAAACTGCTGCTGGAATAAAGACCGATATTGCCTTCAAAAACCTGTGTCAGCTTCGCGGCCAGCGCCGGTGAAGAGGTGTAGTCGTAAGCGTTCATCTTCTTGGCTTCCTTGACAACAGACGAAGCGTAGACCTGCGTGAATTCATAATAAGGCACGATAAGCGCAACCGTCGCTAAGATAAGTATAAGTGCTGTAACTTTCTTTTTGAAACTATTCATCTTAAATTCCCTCTCTTCCTGTCCGTTTCACAACGGTACGAACAGTCTATAAAGTGTTTACTGATTTGTTTTCGATTGGTAACAGTCGGTTACATTTTTGCGGGCGTTTAGTTTCAGCCAAGTAACAAAGGTTACAAAAGATTAACATCATTATAACCTAAGACTTCCAAATAATCAACCCTTTCGAGCTACTTTCGGGCCTTTGCACATTTTTCGTCCTTATTCAGAAGCGGTTTTGTATAATACTTTCAAATCAGAGCGACGTAATTTCACTAAAAAATAGATAATTTTTATTTTTTGTAACAATTACACTCTCAAAACCATTCTCCGGCAAACAAAAAATCCGATTATATAAGCAAATAATCGGATGATTGATATATAATAAAATATTATTCAGTATATTAAGACTATAATGATTATTCTATTACGTAAAAACGGCAATACTGCTATATTTTATCGATAGGGATTTGACTTTTATTACAAAACATCAAGTGATTGATTGTCAGATGTCACAAACAACGCATCTATCCATATGTTGTATATTATATTGAAAAAGCCGGGGGAATTTCCGTCAGGCATCCGCGGAAGAAAATTTATATTATTTCCCTTGAAGTAAGCCGCCAACTGTATTACAATATCATTCTAAAGGAATTTTGGGGTACATTATCCGGAGGAATCATATGAAAACAATGAATGTTATCATAAAAATCACAGCTCTGATGCTGTCATTTGCCATGCTGACTTCCTTGCTCGCTTCATGCAGCCGGGATGACGGCACGGACAAGGCAATCAGCTATTCGCTCACCGATGAGCCGAAAAATCTCGATCCGCAGATGGCGTCGGACAACAATTCCCTTCTCGTCATACGAAATATCTTTGAAGGTCTTACCCGCTATGACCAGAACGGCAGCATCATTCCCGGCGTGGCGGAAAACTGGAGCGCCAATGCCGACTACACCGAGTATACGTTTAATCTGCGCAAAAACGCCGTATGGTCTGACGAGGAAATGTCTCCCGTTACCGCACACGACTTTGTCTTCGCATGGCGAAGAGCGCTCGACCCCGCCACCAAATCAACCACATGCTCCGCACTTTTCCCGATCAAGAATGCCCGCGCCGTGAATGCCGGAGAGATGAAGCCGGAATCGCTGGGGGTGACCGTCATAGACGACTATACCCTCAAGGTTTCTATGGATTATTCCTATGCCGAATTCGTACTGCAAACGCCTAACGCTGTTTTCATGCCCTGCAATGAAGCCTTCTTCCTTACCACCAAAGGGCATTACGGACTGGACGACGACTACATCATCAGCAACGGTCCGTTCGTGCTTGCAAAGCGCGGCTGGAACCATGACAACTACGTGCGCACCCTTCGCAATCCTAATTATGCCGGTTACAACAGCGTTGCTCCCCGCGTGCTCTATTTCGGAATCCGAAGCTCCGACACGGACTATTTCCAGCTGCTGGAAAATGAAACGGTGGAATCCGCCGTCATTGAAACAAAGAATATCAGCAAGCTGGAGGAAACCGATTACAAGTACACCACGGTCACCGATACCACGTGGGGATTCCTCTTCAATGTGGAAAAACCCGCGCTGGAACTTCCCGCCATCCGACGCTCCCTCATGGCGTGTGTCACCGATGAAGCCTGCACTGACGACGAGGGCAACAGCCTGATTCCCTACGGATTTGAAACGGCGAATGACATTATTCCTCCTTCGACCCACATCAACGGTCAGCTCTACCGGGAACTTGCGGGAGGCGGCTTCAAGGAAACATTCAGCACAGAAACCGCACGATCCAATATGAATAAGGCTCTGGCGTCGGTGGAACTCCGGAGAATGCCCAATATCACCCTGATCTGCCCCGACGACGAACAGATCATTGCGCTGATGCACAGAATCATGCGTTCGTGGCAGCTTCATCTGTATGTCTACGTGAACATCGAACCGCTCGATATGAATACATTGCAATACCGCATTAATCTCGGTTCTTATCAGATTGCGTTCTATCCGATAGCACCGTCAAAGGATGATCCGCTTAATACGCTCAACCGCTTCACTTCGGATTATCAGTCCAATCCCGCTTTTATGAAGCACCCCGCTTATGACCGACTGGTGGAAATGGCTTCCACCCGCAGCAACACGGAGGACGTGCTGGCGGCTATGGCGGCGGCGGAGAAATATCTGAACACATATGTGATTTTTTATCCTGTGTATTATGAAGTCACTTATTTTGTAATGCGTCCCACTGTATCGGGAATTTATTTCTCTCCGTTTGACGGAGCGGCGGATTTTGTCAACTGTAAGTTTATTGAATGATCTCTGATAACGCCCACTGGAGGAATGATTATGACTGACAGCTTCGTGGAAAAACTTCGCGAAAGACTTCTTTTTGAAGGCCTGTGTGATGTGGGTTTCAGCCGGATAGAGGATACCGTTCCGCCCGACCTTGCGCAGTACAATTACGCTGTAACGCTGGTCTACCGCCTGTCTGACGCGGTGGTGGACGAAATGGAATCTTCTCCCACCTATGCCTATTTCCAGCATTACAGGGCAGCCAACGCCCTAATGGACAGGTGCGCGCTGATCACCTGTGAAATGCTCAGGAGGGAAGGGGCCGCGGCTTATCCCATTGCCGCTTCCCAGAGCGTTCACGACAGGGGCGATAAATACACCGGCATCTATCAGCACAAATCGGCAGCCGTTGCCGCCGGTCTTGGCTGGATAGGGAAGAGCGCCCTGTTCGTTTCTCCCCGCCACGGCCCCCGGGTGCGGCTTGCGACGGTGCTGACCGACGCGGAGCTTCCGTGCGATGCCGGGCCGATGGAATCGAGATGCGGCGAATGCACGCTCTGCGTGAAGGCATGTCCGTCAGGGGCGATTCTCGGCAGGAATTATGTCCGGGGCATGGCGAGGGAAGAAATATTCGACGCGGAAAAATGCTCGCGCCACATGAAGCAAGCCTTCGGACATATCGGGCGGGGCGCGGTCTGCGGTCTTTGCATGAAGGCATGTCCGGTCGGAAGCGCAGGTTTTTTCAATGCGAAAATACCTCCGAAGGACGCCGACTACATGAATGAGAGGATTGGTGACAAAGATGAAGAGTAACAAAAAAAATGAAGAAACACCGGGTATGAGCGCTGAGCAGATACGGCGGATGAGAGAACAGGAGCGCATAGATTCGGTCTTGCCTCCACAGCCCGTTTCGAAAAAGACGCTGTACGCCTGTGTGAATTACATGGTTGCCTTTGGCGTGGGAGCTGTAATTCTGATTGCGTTCTATTATGCGAGAAGGCTTGTCAGCTATCTTTCTTCTGAATTAAACGCTTACCTCAGCGGGGTTGACAATTCCTCCGGATTCTTATCCGATATGGAAACGGGGCTGCTGCATCTGATTCTCTTTGCCTTGGTGGCATTCCTTTTCGGATTTGCGCTCGATATCAATTATGCGGGACATGGCAGACCGCGAGAAGTCTGGGGAAGGGACATCAGATTCATCCTTCCGGCGGCTTTCGGCAGCGGTATCATTTATCTGTTGATCAATCATTTCATCAGCGGATCCTCTTTCCGCGCAGGCGGAAGTATTCTGTCGCAGTGCCTTTACTACTTCACCATGATCGTCATCGTCCCGGCGGGGAATGTGCTGCTGTTTCTCGTTCTTCCCTCATCGGTGATACGTATGCTGCTTACGGCGGTTTCGGAAACGAAAGAAAAAGCGGAGCTGCCGCTTACTTTATCAAGCGCCGTGGTAATGGCCATTGCCATGCTTGGGATAACCCCCAACCATATCGAGAATTACGGTTTTTTGGTAGTGTGTTTCACCCTGATTCAGTGCGTTTGCTGTAGTCTGCTCTATCATCGCACCAATGTCATCAAGTATACAATACTGCTGTATTCCGGTGTGAGCGCGATGTATCTTGCTCTTGCGGCCTTCATGTATTTTATCAAATAAAGCGCACTGGAAAAGAACAATAGACACTTTTCCGGAATTATTGTAAACAAATTGTAAACTGATCAATTTCACAAAGGGAATCATCCCTTTTGATTCGTATATAATAGAAGGGAAAGGGGGAGACCGGTCTTATGAATGAACCAATCAGACAGACGGTGCTTGATGACAGTCTGGGAATCAGGGAACAGACCGAGCAGATAGAGAAACTGATTCTTTCCCCGTATGCGACTCTTTCCTGTCAATCCCTCGGACGCGACCGCAAGGAACCTCCCTGCGAGATGCGGACGGTATTTCAGCGGGACAGGGACAGAATCATCCACTGCAAGGCCTTCAGAAGGTTGAAGCACAAAACGCAGGTCTACCTCGCTCCCGGCAACGACCATTATCGGACACGGCTGGTGCATACGCTGGAAGTTTCCCAGATTGCCCGGGGCATCGCCCGTTCGCTGCGTCTGAATGAAGATCTGACCGAAGCGATCTCTCTCGGTCATGATCTGGGGCATACTCCCTTCGGACATGCGGGTGAACGCGTGCTGGATATTGTGCTTGCCTCGTCAGGGGGATTCCGGCATTATGAACAGGGCGTCCGTGTGGTGGAAAAGCTGGAAAACGACGGCAAGGGTCTCAACCTTACCAAGGAAGTCCGCGACGGCATTATGTGCCATACAAAAGGCCCGGAGGCATTTACGCCGGAAGGCAGGATCGTCAGAATCGCGGACAAGATAGCTTACATGAATCACGATATTGACGACAGCATCCGAGCCGGCATTCTCAGCGAGGAGGATATTCCCGCCCACCTCAGGGAAATTCTGGGGACAGGCTCTTCCAGACGCATCAACAACATGATTCTCAATGTCTACCGGAACAGCCATGAAGGCAATATCGGCATGTCGGAGGAATTCTCAAAGGCGTTTTATGAACTTCACTCCTTCCTCTACCGCCATGTTTACAAGGGCAGCGCGGCCAAGGTTGAGGAAGGCAAGGCGGAAGAACTGATCGAGATTCTGTTCAATTATCTCTGCAACCACCCGAACAGGGTTCCGGGCGAATACCGACAGATCATGAGGGAAGAAGGAGTCAACCGGGCGGTGGCGGATTATATCGCGGGAATGAGCGACACCTATGTGATAGAGCTTTACAAGGAAATCTTCATACCGAGGGGCTGGGAAGTTCATTCCTGATTATTTTATACAGGGAGGGGAATGCAGATCTTGCTGTCGCAGGAATTTATCAACGAAGTCAAGGACAGAAATGACATTACCGATGTAATAAGCGGGTATGTCACATTAAAAAGAAGCGGACGCAATTCCAAGGGACTGTGTCCTTTTCATTCGGAAAAAACGCCCTCCTTCACGGTGTTCGGCGACACGGCGTCATTCTACTGTTTCGGATGTCAGGCGGGAGGGGACGTCATCGGATTTATCAGAAGAATTGAGAATCTTGATTATGTCGAGGCGGTGAAGTTCCTAGCCAACCGCGCCGGACTGGCGGTTCCCGAAGAAGGCCGGAATGACGGCCTTTCACACATGCGCAACCGGATCCGTGAACAGAACCGCGAAGCAGGAAGGTTCTTTTACCGGTCGCTCTATTCTCCCGCGGGAAGGCATGCGCTGGACTATTTTCATTCCCGCGGCCTGACCGATGAAACCATCCGGCATTTCGGGCTGGGGTGGTCTCCCGATGGCTGGGATCAGCTGGCGCGTCATCTGGAGGAACTGGGGTTCAGACGTGACGAAATTCTGGCGGCGGATCTGGGTTATACATCGCGGAAGGGCGGAATCATCGACAGGTTCCGCAACAGGGTGATGTTCCCGATCATAGACTTGCAGGGCAATGTTCTGGCGTTCGGCGGAAGGAGATTTACCGACGACGCGGTGGGGGGAAAGTATGTCAATACCAGTGATACGCTGATCTACAAGAAGACAAATCATCTCTTTGCCATGAATCTTGCCAAAAACAGCAAGTCGCGGGAGCTTATCCTTTGCGAAGGGTATATGGACGTGATCGCCCTGCATCAGGCGGGATTCACCAATGCCGTCGCGGCGCTGGGCACCGCCGTCACCCCTCAGCAGGCGCGTGTCCTTCACAAGTACGCCGACAGAGTGGTGCTCTCACAGGACGGCGATGAAGCCGGACAGAAATCAATTGCCCGTTCCATACCCATCATGAAGGAGGAAGGGCTTGATGTGCGGGTGCTCCAGATTGCCGGCGCAAAGGATCCCGATGAATTCATCAGGAAATACGGCCCCGAACGCTTCAAGTCACTTCTGGAAGGATGCTCGAACGATATAGAATACAGCATTTTGCGCATTGAATCCAAATACGACATTTCGACCGATGACGGCAGGCTGCATTATTTACAGGAAGTCTGCGGCTATCTCAGTGAACTGGGGTCTCTGGAACGCGAGGTGTATGCCTCAAGAATCGCGGACAAGCTGCACATAGAAAAATCCGCCGTCATCAGCCAGTCGGAAGCCTCCGCCCGCCGCAGAGCCAAAATGGAGAAGGAAAAGGAATTTCGCGAAATGGCAAAAAATACCGCGGGCATAGGAAGCAGAATCAATCCGGATCGCAGTCTGCATCTGCGGGCTTCCAATGCCGAATACTCGCTGCTTTCCATACTTTTTCTGCATCAGGATCTGATAGCAAAAGCGATGACCCGCCTTCCTCCCGAGGAATTTGTCACAGAATTCGGAAGGAGGATTTATCAGCAGTTCATCGAGATTCATTCTTCCGGTCAGGAAGTCAGCATGTCACTGCTGAGCACGCAGTTCAGCGAGGAGGAATCCGCCGAGATTGTCCGCGTCATCAATTCCTACGACACTGTGGGAACCAATGATTTTGACACTCTCATCGGAATTATCAAGAGCGAGCATTTCACGCCTAAACCGCAGGACGCGGCCAAGCTGTCGGCGGACGAGCTTCTTGAGCAGATGAACCGGCTCAAGAAAAAGAAAAACTGATGGTTCAGGCTGAAGAATTCCATCATTATATCAATAACGGAAGTTAAATATGCAAATTCCCAAAGCAACGAAAGGTTGATTAAACACATGGCAGCAACAAACGCAAAGTCTATTCTAAAGGAACTTGCCGAAAAAGCCAAGGCTAACGGCAGCATTTCTCATCAGGAGATTATGGACGCTCTGGCGGACGTCGACGTTAATCCCGAAACCATCGAGAGCTTTTATTTGAAGCTGGAAAGCATGGAAATCGAGATTATTGAAAACGACGAGGAAAGTCTTTCCATTGAATCGCTTGAAATCAACGAAGATGAAGACGATGAAGAAAGAGGAAGCAGTTACTATAATGATGCCGAAGCAATGGGCGTTTATGTTGAGGATCCCGTCAAGGCTTATTTACGGGATATCGGAAAAATCAGGCTTCTCTCCAACGATGAAGAAAAGGAGCTTGCCGCAAAAATCATGGCGGGCGACAAGGAGGCAAAGAAAAGGCTCAGCGAGGCAAATCTCAGGCTGGTGGTAAGCATTGCCAAGAAATATATGAACCGCGGTCTGCAATTTCTTGATCTGATACAGGAGGGAAATCTGGGACTCATCAAGGCGGTGGAGAAATTTGACCCCAGCAAAGGGTTTAAATTTTCCACATATGCCACGTGGTGGATACGTCAGGCCATTACAAGGGCCATCGCTGATCAGGCAAGGACAATACGCATACCTGTTCACATGGTGGAAACAATAAATAAAGTGAAACGCGCCAAGGCACAGCTCACCGCTGAGAATGAGAAAGAGCCGCGTCCTGAGGAAATTGCACGGCTGCTTGGCATGGATCCCGAAAAGGTGCGTGAAATCATCCGCATTTCACAGGAACCCGTTTCGCTCGAAACTCCTATCGGCGAAGAGGAGGACAGCCATCTCGGTGACTTTATCAAGGACGAGGATCAGGCGGCGCCGGAAGACGCTGTGGGCAATATGATTCTGCACGACCTGATTTCAGAGGTGCTCGACACCCTTACCGAGCGGGAAGCGGAGGTGATCCGTCTGAGATACGGTCTGGAAGACGGCAGATGTCATACACTTGAGGAAGTCGGAAAACAGTTCGATGTGACCAGAGAGAGAATCAGACAGATAGAGGTAAAGGCAATTCGCAAGCTGAGACATGTTACACGCAGCAGCAAGCTCAAAGGCTTTACATAATATCTTTTTGTGTTATTGAGGGAGGGATCGTATTTTGAGTACGTCAGAAAAAAAAGAAACACTTCGTAAGCTCGTTGAATCGGGAAAAGCCAAAGGAAGTCTCAGCAACAGAGAAATTATCGACACCCTTGCCGACGTCAATATCAGTGCCGAGCAGCTCGAAAAGCTCTATGACAAGCTGGAGGCAAACGGCATTGAAATCGTTGAGGATTCACTGGAAGACGTAATGGACGATATTTCCGCCGACCCCGGAAGTGATGAAGTGCTGGTCGATGATTCGGTCAAAATGTATCTCAGGGAAATAGGCAGCATTGAAATGCTTACCCCCGAAGAAGAAAAGGACATTGCCCGCAGAATAACAGAAGGGGATGACAGCGCCAAGAAGCGCCTGAGCGACGCCAATCTGAGACTTGTCGTCAGCATAGCGAAAAGGTATATGAATCGCGGACTTCCGTTCCTTGATCTGATACAGGAAGGCAATCTCGGTCTGATCAAAGCCGTGGAAAAATTCGACCCGACAAAGGGATTCCGCTTTTCCACCTACGCGACATGGTGGATCAGGCAGTCGATTACCCGCGCTATCGCGGATCAGTCGAGAACCATACGTATTCCCGTTCACATGGTGGAAAATATAAACAAGGTCAAGCGTGCCAAGGCTCAGCTTCTCGCCGAAAATGAGAAAGAGCCGCGCCCTGAGGACATTGCCGACCTGCTTGGAATGGACGAGGCAAAGGTGCGGGAGATTATTCGCATTTCTCAGGAGCCGGTTTCTCTTGAAACCCCCATCGGCGAGGAAGAAGACAGCCATCTCGGTGATTTTATCAAGGACGATGAACAGAAAGCGCCGGAGGATGTGGTAAGCAACATGATGCTGCACGACCTGATTTCCGAGGTGCTGGAAACCCTGAGCGACAGGGAGGCGGAGGTAATCCGCCTGCGATACGGCCTGGTTGACGGCAGGTGCCATACGCTGGAAGAAGTCGGTCTGAGATTTGATGTGACACGTGAACGCATCCGGCAGATAGAAGCAAAGGCGCTGAGAAAGCTCAGGCAGTTTACAAGAAGAAACAAGCTGAACGGATATACATAATCGGAATGTATCTTTTCGCGACGATACACGGTATAGGAGGGAGTAGCTTTGCATCCGACAGATAAAAAGGGAACGCTGCGAAAACTTGTCGAAACGGGCAGGGAAAAGGGCAGCCTGAGCAATCAGGAAATTCTCGACGCTCTTTCCGAAATCAATTTCAGTCCCGAGCAGCTGGAAAAGCTCTATGAAAAGCTGGAGGCAAACGGAATCGAAATAGTAGAAGACAGCTTAGAAGATGAAAATATGGAAGAACTGGCGTCAGAGGAGGAGGCTTACTCTTATGACAACAGTATCATTGACGATCCCGTAAAGATGTATCTGAGAGAAATCGGCAGTATTCCGATGCTTACTGCCGAGGAGGAACATGATATTGCCCGCCGGATCGCGGAAGGGGACGAGAGTGCCAAAAAACGGCTCAGTGAAGCTAATCTCCGGCTGGTTGTGAGTATTGCCAAGAGATATATCGGCAGAGGAATGCCATTGCTTGATTTGATTCAGGAGGGAAATCTCGGCCTGATCAAGGCTGTGGACAAGTTCGACCCTTCCAAGGGATTTAAATTTTCCACTTATGCAACATGGTGGATACGTCAGGCGGTTTCACGGGCTATCGCAGATCAGGCCAGGACGATCAGAATTCCGGTGCATATGGTGGAGAATATCAATCGGGTGAAGAAGGCGCAGGCGCATCTGCTGAATGAATACGGAAAGGATCCCACCAACGCGGAGGTTGCTCAGTACGCCGGTATTCCGGAAGAAAAGGTTGTGGAAATCCTGCGTGTTTCGCAGGATATCGTTTCTCTTGAAGCCCCGATCGGAGATGAAGGGGAGAGTCACTTCGGAGATACCATAAAAGACGATACCCAAGAGGATCCGGAAGATGCCGCTTCCAGCAGCATGCTCAAGGAGCAGCTGAACAAAGCTCTCTACACGCTTACGCCACGCGAGATGGCTGTTCTTAAACTGCGTTACGGTCTTGAAGACGGGAAGAATCACACTCTTGAACAGGTAGGCGCGGAATTCAACGTCACCCGTGAACGTATCCGTCAGATCGAGACAAAGGCACTCCGCAAACTGAGACACCCCAGCCGCAGTAAGAAACTGAAGGATTTTCTTCCGTGATGGTATTGCTGATGAAGAACAAAAATGTTCCGCTTTTATATTGACAATTCAATAAATTTATTTTATTATAGTATTATGTACACAATGAATCAACATTTGTACACGGAAGTCATCTAATAATTTTTGAAGGGAAGTATTCTATTATGGAAAACAATCCGAAGCCAGAAAATAACCAAATACCTTCGCTCAACACCATTCCTGATCTTCCTACGGTTGATCTGCCGAATCTGAACAACATCCAGCCTGCCCAGCCGGCACAGGCCGCTCAGCCGGCACAGGCCGCTCAGCCGATTCAGCCCGCTCAGGCAATTCCGCAGACGCAGACTTACGGTTATCCTGTGAATAATGTTCCTTATATGCAGGCTGCCGTCCCTCAGGCTCTGACCGTTAAAAAGCGTTCCGCAGGCCGTATTGTGGCGCTTGTTTTCGGTATTATACTTATTGTCATCAATGTCCTGCTGGAATTGTTGCTTTTCATCGGAGATGCCGCCAACGGTTTTTCGGATCCTTCCACTATGGCCGTAGGATATATTTTCTTTGGCTTCTTCCTGCTGATCGGCATATTGCTGACCGTTTTCGGATCACGGAAAAGTACCCAGACGGTTTATGCCGGTATTCAGCAGCCCTATTATGGAACTCCCGTACAGACAGCACAGCCCTATACCACAACGCCGGTACAGACCGCCGCTCCGGTACAGACCGCTGCTCCGGTACAGACCGCTGCTCCGGTACAGACCGCTGCTCCGGTACAGACTGCAAATCCTGCACAGCCTCAGGCGACCCCTGCCACAAATACAGCGGCTTTCAATTATACGCCTACTTCTACAGTGATAGGGGAAGACTTGGAAACACTAGGAAGAAAGTCTGCCAATAAAACCGCCATGGCAGCCATCGGCATTGTCATACTTATGTGGGTGATTTTCTTATTTGTCATATTCTTCTTGAATCGATTGGTATTGATGGCATGGTGGTTCTATATCGTTCCCATCTTCTTCTCCGGAGCGGCCATCAAAACCTGCTCTAAATCCAAGCTGGCGTGGGTTTCTTTGATCATTTCAATCGTATCAATTGTCTTGTACTTTGCTGTTACGATCTTTTTAGCCACCTTGTAATATAATCTTATACAAAAAATCGAATCCTTCTTTGTGCATTTTATATGTTCAGAGAGGGATTTTTGATTGACAAAACAAGTGATTGATGATATAATAGCACATGAAAAACAAACTCCGAAAGGAAGAGCATTTATGTATATCACCTGTCTTGATCTTGAGGGCGTTCTGGTGCCCGAAATATGGATTGCTTTTGCGGAGGCTACCGGTATTCCCGAACTGAAAAAGACCACCCGCGATGAACCGGATTATGATAAGCTCATGGCGTACCGCATTGCCATCCTGAAAGAGCACGGGCTTGGCCTGAAGGAAATACAGGACGTCATCGCCACCATCGAACCGATGGAAGGCGCGAAGGAATTTCTGGATGAGCTACGTTCCATCACACAGGTTATCATTATCAGCGACACCTTCAAGGAGTTCGCCACTCCGCTCATGAAAAAGCTGGACTGGCCGACCATTTTCTGCAATTCGCTGGTTGTGTCCGATTCCGGAGAAGTCACCGGCTTCAAAATGCGGGTGGAGAATTCCAAATATTCCACCGTCCGCGCTTTGCAGTCCATCGGATATGATACCATCGCAAGCGGCGACAGCTACAACGACCTTGGCATGATCAAGGCCAGCAAGGCTGGCTTTCTATTCCGCAGCACCGAAAAGATCATTGCAGACAATCCTGATGTTCCGGCGTATGACACCTACGATGAATTGCTTGACGCCATCAGACAGTCCATGGTATAATACATATCTTTGAATCTAAAAGCATAGTAGTATCAAACAGAATTCCCGCTTTCGGAAAAAGGCAAATGCCCTGACCGCAAGCGGGGATGTTTGTAGATTGGAAAGACAATCGCGGAAAAGCCCGAATCATTTATCATCTTTCAATCGACAAATAGTCTTTCTATCGCCTGTTTCCGATATGACAAAAATGTCACATGAATGTCACTTCAATCGATGTCGGAAAGGGTTTCGGTCTGGTATAATGATACCGTCAAATGAAACAGGAGGGCGAAAGCAATGACCATTCTCGAAGTAAAAGATCTGAAGAAAACTTACACCACACGTCTGGGCGGCAATCAGGTACAGGCGCTCAAAGGCGTGACCTTCTCGGCGGAGGAGGGCGAATATGTGGCGATCATGGGCGAATCCGGCTCAGGAAAGACCACACTGCTCAATATCCTTGCCGCGCTCGACAAGCCGACGGGCGGCAGCGTGACGCTGGACGGGAAGCATCTCTCTGAGGTGAAGGACGCCGCACTGGCTTCCTTCCGCCGTGAAAATCTCGGCTTCGTCTTTCAGGAATTCAACCTGCTGGACACCTTCTCGCTGAAGGACAATATTCTTCTACCGCTTGTGCTGAGCGGCAAGAGCGTTTCCGAAATGAAGACAAGGCTTCTTCCCGTCGCGGAATCTCTGGGAATCGGCGACATCCTGAACAAATACCCCTACGAAGTTTCCGGCGGACAGAAACAGCGGGCCGCGGCGGCAAGAGCCCTGATCACCCATCCCAAGATCATTCTCGCGGACGAGCCGACCGGGGCGCTGGATTCACAGTCCGCGTCCGACCTGCTCCGTGTTTTTGAAAAAATCAACCGCGAGGGACAAACCATTCTCATGGTGACCCATTCTACCGACGCGGCGTCCCATGCCGGCCGTGTGCTTTTCATAAGGGACGGCGTGGTGTTTCACCAAATTTACAAAGGGAACTGCTCCAATGAGCAGTTCTATCAAAAAATCTCCGACACGCTTACCATGCTGAAAAAAGGCGGTGAGGTAAAATGAGTCTGTATTCCAGAATGGCGGCACAGAACATCCGGAAAAACGCCCGCTTCTTTTTACCCAGAATCGGCACGGAGGCCGGACTGGTTACCTGCTTTTACATCATGCTCACGCTGGCACTGGATGACAGAATCAGCCGCGTGAAAGGCGGCAATTACATTCCCACTTTCATGTGGATGGGAACGGCAATCCTCGCCCTGCTGTCGGTCGTGCTGATGCTATACATCAACCGCTTCCTAATGAAGCAGCGCAAGCGTGAATTCGGTGTGTATAACGTGCTGGGCATGGAAAAGCGCCATGTGGGAAGAGTGCTTTTCTTTGAAAACACATTCAGCAGTCTGTTGTCGGTTGCCGGAGGGCTTCTGGTTGGAATGATCTTCTATAAGCTGTGTTCGCTGCTGATCTGCCGGCTGCTGCAAACCGGTATTGTGGCGGGATTCTATTATGTCTCGCCGACGACAGTCCTTCCCACCGCGGCGTTTTTTCTGCTGGTGGACGCGTTGGTCTTTCTGATCAACCGCGTCGGCATTGCGCTGATGAAGCCGGTGGAACTTCTGCAAGGCGGCAGCGTCGGCGAGAAGGAGCCGAAGGTGCGGTGGATTTTGCTGCTGCTCGGCGTGATGATGCTCGGAGCCGGCTACTTCATAGCCCTGACAACCAAGTCGCCGCTCGAAGCGCTGGAATTCTTTTTCCTTTCTGTAATGCTGATTATCATCGGCACCTATTTCCTCTTTGTGTCGGGCAGCATCTTTGTGCTGAAAGCGCTCAAGAGAAACGAGAAATTCTATTACCGTCCGCAGAATATGCCGGCTGTCGCGGGTCTTCTTTACCGCATGAAACAGAATGCCGTGGGGCTTGCCTCCATCGCGATTCTCTCCACCGGCGTGCTGGTCATGATCTCCACCACCATCACGCTTTACGCGGGAATGGAAGGCGTGCTTGACAAGAACTATCCGCATGAATTATACTTTGAAGCGGGTATTTCCAATGACGAGAACCAAACAACCTTTTTTCCTCCCGACGAGCTGGAAAGCATGCTGCGCTCAGCCGCCGAAAAAAACGGAGTAACAATAAAAACCGTCGAACAGAACGAATATCTCTACGCCGCCTATCTTCTCAAGGACAACAGGCTGTATGTGTCAGGCGAAACGGACGATTACGACCTGACGGATGTGGGCAATTACTTCTTTATCACCCAGGAAGCCTACCGCAGGCTTTCGGGGGAGAATATCGACCTCAGAGGAAATCAGATCGCCGTCTGCTCCATCTATAATCCTTCGGGAATCAAAGAACTTACCGGAACGCTCGTTATTCACGGCGAGGAATATGAGATCAGGCAGAATCTGTATCATTATCCTATTTCCGCCAGCTACCTTGCGTCTTCCTTTGCCTGCTACGGCGTGGTGGTTTCCGATGAAGAAGCGCTGAACGGCATTTATCTTAAGCAGAAGGAAGCCAACGGACAGTATGCCTCCGAAATGACAAAGCGGATTGCCGTGACCTTTGCCGACCGCGAAAAGGCTGCCGCAGCGGGCGATTCTCTGGATGCTGACCTGCGCTCGGCTCTGCGAAAGAAGGCGGGTGACGACGCGGTTATCTCGTACAGCCTCGACACACGCTGGAAAGCCAAGGAAGCCATGCTGGGAATGTTCGGAACGCTGCTCTTTCTCGGCGTTCTGCTGGGAACCGTCTGTCTGTTCGCCACGGCGCTGATCATCTACTTCAAGCAGATTTCGGAAGGGTACGAGGACAGAAGCCGCTTTCAGATCATGGAGAAAATCGGCATGAGCCGGCAGGAGGTCATGCGCACGATACGCAGGCAGGTGCTGCTGGTATTCTTCCTGCCGCTGGCGGTCGCGGGACTTCACATGGCGGTGGTATTTCCGATGCTGACGGGAATACTGAGAGTGCTGATGCTGTTCAGCGTGAAGCTGTTTGTTTTCTGTTCGCTCGGCACCTTCGCGGTCTTTGCGCTGGTCTACACCCTGATTTACCTCGGAACGTCAAGAACCTACTACCGGATCGTTCACTGATTCATTGAAAAAAGGAGAAAATATGTACCGTATCTTACTTGTGGAAGACGACTTTGCCCTTTCCGCGGCAATTGAAAAAACCCTGACCGATTACGGGAACGAGGTCAGAACCATAACGGATTTCCGCAATGTGACAGGGGAATTCAGCTCATACAAGCCCCATCTGGTGCTGCTGGACATCATGCTGCCCTATTACAACGGCTACCACTGGTGCGGTGAGATCCGGAAAATATCCAATGTGCCGATTGTTTTCATTTCCTCCGCGTCGGACAACATGAATATCGTCACCGCCATCGGTCTTGGCGGCGACGATTTCATATCCAAGCCGGTGGACCCGACCGTGCTCAACGCAAAGGTGCAGGCTGTGCTTCGCCGTGCATACGAAATCAGCGAAGCCGGCGGCATGCCGGAATTCCACGGCGCGTTTCTGAATGTTCATGACGCATCGGTGATTTTCGGCGGGAAGCACATCGAGCTCACCAAAAACGAACTCCGTATTCTACAGATACTGCTGGAGCACAAGGGCAGGATTGTCAGCCGGGACGATCTGATGAATGCCCTCTGGCAAAGCGATCTGTATGTGGAGGAAAATACACTTACCGTCAATGTCGCCCGTCTTCGCAAAAAGCTGAGCGAAAACGGGCTGAGCGACGTTATTGTGACAAAGCCGGGAAGCGGGTATATGATCGTATGAAACACATACACACACAGAACAGAAAAACCGAAATACTTCTTGACTGCCTGCGGCGATATAAAATCCCCGCAGGCTTCTTCCTGCTTGACAATGCTCTGAATTACGCCATTTTCCGGCTGTACGGACTGGATATGGAGCCTTTCGGATATGCCTTCGCGGTATCGTTTTTTGTCCTTATCGTGGCTTTTGCAGCCTTCCTTTTCAGGGAGAAACGGAAAGCCGATCGTCGTTTTTATCAATGTGAAAGTATTCTCACCGATTGGAATATGCTGCCGGAGGGAGAATCCCTTGCGGAGCGCGACTGCCGGAAGATGGTACAGTCCCTTGGCGCGGAAAACGAAAGGCTTGCCGCTTCCTTTGCCGAGGAACGCAAGAAAACGGAGGATTTTTACACCGCGTGGGTGCATCAGATCAAAACGCCCATCTCCGTGATGAAGCTCCGGCTGGGCGCGTCCGATCATCCCGACAGACAGGCGCTTCGGGAGGAGCTTTTCCGCATCGAACAGTACACGGCGATGGTGCTTGCATACCAGCGATTGGGGAGTCAGTCAAACGACCTGATGATTCAGGAGTATCCGCTCGACGGGCTGATCCGGGAGGTCATCAGGAAATACGCTTCCGGTTTCATCAGCAAAAAGCTCCGGCTGGAATATGCCGGGACGGATTTGATTATTGTGACCGATAAGAAATGGTTTGTCTGCATTCTGGAGCAGCTCATTTCCAATGCCCTGAAATACACGCCGTCGGGAACAGTATCCATTACCGTCTCGGAAGGGGTGCTTTCGGTCGCGGACACCGGCATCGGCATCGCGCCGGAAGACCTGCCGCGTATTTTTGAAAAAGGCTATACCGGCGCAAACGGCCGACTGAATGACAAATCCAGCGGTCTCGGGCTGTATCTCTGCGGGGAAGCCGCCGCTCTGCTGGAAATTCCCATCGCCGCAAGAAGCCGCCCCGGCGAGGGAAGCTGCTTTTCTCTGCAATTGAGTGACAAAACCGTCACCAAAAACACCTGTGGAAAGGTTTAGGATCATTACCACCCGGGTAGTAAGGCACAGAAAAATGTCTCCGGGTAAATTTCTTAATATTTTCCCTCTTTCTCTTGCAATTGTATCTGACGTTTGCTATAATAGTACTCGCGTCACTACGGCAGGAAAATGTGATGTCTTTTTTATGGTCATAATTATGAGGTGGTTTTTGTAATGATGTGTTTGAAGAACACAAAAATCGGCAAAGAAGTAAAGAAATACCGCTGGGGAATCGTCGGCACCGGCCGAATGGCAAATACATTCTGCAAGGCGCTGACACAGTCGGGAATTGCCGAAATAACGGCGGTCTGCTCCCGCACGCTGAAAA
This sequence comes from Clostridia bacterium, assembly GCA_017441385.1. Classification (GTDB taxonomy): domain Bacteria; phylum Bacillota; class Clostridia; order Oscillospirales; family Acutalibacteraceae; genus RUG762. The sequence continues at coordinate 20,961 of JAFRXY010000062.1, forward strand.
ACGCGAAGAAGTTCGCCGTCAAATACGGCATTCCCGCGTCGTATGACAATGTGATGGAACTTGCATCGGATGATAATGTGGACATTGTCTATATTTGTACGCCCCATACCGATCACGCCGACAGCTCGCTGGCAGCCATTGCCTGCGGCAAGGCGGTGCTGTGTGAAAAGCCTATGGCGCTCAATTCCCGTCAGGCAAAAGCCGTTATCGAAGCGGCGAAGGAAAACAATGTGTTCTTCATGGAGGCAATGTGGACGAGGTTTCTGCCGGCGATTATCAAGGCAGGCGAGTGGATCGACGAGGGTCTGATCGGCGAGGTGAAGGAAGTCAACGCTTCCTTCTTCGGCAAGACCAAATACGACACTTCCGACCGCGTGATCTCCTTTGAATTGGGCGGCGGAGCGTTGCTTGATATCGGCGTGTATAACATTTTTCTGGCTCAGTGGCTTCTGGGGGGACGTCCGGGCGACATCAAGTCCACCGTGGTGCACTGTGAGAACGGAATTGACTGGCAGTCAGCGGCGGTCATGAAATTCTACAAGGGCGGTACGGCTTCGGTTTCCTGCGGATTGGAGTACAGCGCCAACCACGCGGAGATTACAGGCACAAAAGGTGTGATTGTGCTGCCGGATTTTGTAAGGGCAAGCACGGCCTATGCGATCCGTGACAGCAAGATCATCCGTGAATACAGCGATTCCGACAGCACTGAAAAGAAATACGGCTACGAGATACGCCACGTCGCTGAATGCCTTGACAAGGGACTCACCGAGTCCCCGATGTACCCCACATGGATGTCGTTTGACATTCTGGATTCATGCGACAGACTCCGCGCCGACTGGCATCAGGTCTATCCGGGGGACAATCACGTTCCCACCGTTCCGGAAAGGGTTCAGAAACCGGCGGAACCTGCCGCGCCATCCACCCCGGAGGTGCAGATACCGGTTATCGCAGATATTCCGGAAGAACTTCCCAAGGCGGTTCGAATGAGCAATGCGACGGACTGGTACCGCGACGCGGCGTTTTATCATATTTATCCGCTGGGATTCTGCGGTGAAAACCGGTACAATGATTTTTCCTCTCAGCCTACCGGCAAAATCAGAAGGGTCATTCCCTATGTAAAGCATATCCGAAAGCTCGGAGCGAACGCGGTGTATTTCGGCCCCGTGTTTGAATCCACCAAGCACGGATACGACACCGCCGACTACAGAATTATTGATCGCCGGCTCGGCACCAATAAGGATTTTGCCGACGTCTGCGCGGAGCTGCACAAAAACGGCATCCGCGTCGTGCTCGACGGCGTATTCAATCATGTCGGAAGGGATTTCTGGGCGTTTCAGGACGTCAAGCAGCACAAATGGGACTCGGCTTTCAAGGACTGGTTCAATGTCAAGTTCGACGGCAATTCCAATTACAATGACGGATTCTGGTACGAAGGCTGGGAAGGACATTATGATCTTGTCAAGCTGAATCTCAGAAATCCCGACGTCATGCGCCATATTTTCAGCTGCATTGAAGGCTGGGTCAATGAATTCGGCATCGACGGTCTGCGCCTTGACGTTGCCTACTGCCTTGACCGGGATTTTTTGAAGGAATTGCACAGTTTCTGTAAAGGAAAATGGAACGGCTTCTTCCTGCTGGGAGAATGCCTGCACGGAGATTACAATATCTGGTGCAACGACGATATGCTGGATTCCGTCACTAATTACGAGTGCTACAAGGGACTCTATTCCTCCTTCAACTGTGCCAACATGCATGAGATAGGCTATTCCCTCAACCGGCAGTTTGCCGACGAGCAGTGGACCATTTACAAGGGCAAGAATCTCTACTGCTTTGCCGATAATCACGACGTGACACGCATTGCCTCTATTCTCACTGACAAAAGCAATCTCCCGCTTGCTTACTCCCTTCTCTTTGCCATGCCGGGTATTCCCGCGGTCTATTACGGCAGCGAATTCGGTTTGGAAGCCCAGAAGAGCCAGGGCGACGACGCGCTGCGTCCGGAATTCTCGGCAGAATTGGCGAAAGGCAGCAGCAACGCGCTTTCCGCGTATGTCAGTCGGCTGTATGCCGTGAGGGTCGCGACGCCCGCGCTCTGCCGCGGCGGCTACAAGCAGCTTCACATCAATTCCAAGCAGCTTGTCTTTCTCCGTCAGTTTGAAGGGGAGAGGGTGGTCTTCGCTGTGAATATGGATGAGGCGCCCTACACCGCTCATTTCGACGCCGGCGCAGGCAGCGGAACCGATCTCATCACAGGTCAGAAGGTCAGTCTCGGCGGTTCCTTGCAAATTCCCGCCAAGACAGCCTATATTATCAAGCTGAACTGATGGCTTATTTATCAATAACGAAAAAAGCCGGACGGGGCACAATGTCCTGTCCGGCTTTTTAAATGCAGTTTGAATCAATCGGAAGTTACTTGAGCAGCTCGTCGGCGAGCTTGACCATGGAATCGGGGATTTCACCCTTGAGGGACGACTTGATGGAAACGACGGTGTCCAGCACTTTGATGTTCTTCATGCCTTCCAACTGCGTTTTCATCAGTCTGGCGGCCGCCGGTGCCCATGTGCCGTTCTCCATGAGGGCGACCGTACGCTTCTGGTAGTCCTTGGATTTGAGAAGGTTGAGGAAACGCTCCATCGGAGTGAAGAGTCCCATGTTGTAGGTCGAGCAGGCCAGCACCATTCTGTCGTAACGGAAGGCGTCTTCAACGGCCTCGGCGATGTCCTCGCGGGAAAGATCGGCGATGGAAACTTTTTCCGCGCCCTTGCTTTCCAGCAGTTCTTTCAGCTGCATGGCGGCGGCGGCAGTATTGCCGTGAATGGAAGCGTAGGCGATGAATATGCCCTTGTCTTCCGGCTCATAGCTGCTCCAGACACGGTATTTGTCAATGTAGTAGCTGATATTCTCTGTGAGAACGGGGCCATGCAGCGGACAGATAATCTGAATGTCGAGCGTGTCCGCCTTTTTGATGACAGACTGCACCTGTGCGCCGTACTTGCCTACAATATTGAAGTAATAGCGGCGTGCCTCACATGCCCAGTCCTCGTCAGTGTCGAGCGTGCCGAACTTGCCGAACGCGTCGGCGGTGAAGAAAATCTTGTCCTTGCTGTCATAGGTCATCATGACTTCCGGCCAGTGTACCATGGGCGTCATGGTGAAAGTCAGGGTGCGGGAGCCAAGATTGAGAGTCTCGCCTTCCTTGACAACGATCTTCCGGTCGGAGATATCATAGGAATAGAACTGGTCGTAAAAAGCGAAGGTCTTGGCATTGCCCACGATCTTCATCTCAGGGAACATCTCTGCAATGGCCTGAACGGTGCCGGTATGGTCAGGTTCCATGTGGGAGATAACCAGATAATCCGGTTTCCTGTCGCCGAGAGCCTCTTTGACATTGGACAGCCAGTCCGCTGATTTGCGATTGTCCGCTGTTTCGAAAATACAGATCTTCTCGTCCATGATGGCATAGGAATTGTATGCCATACCGTTGGGGACTTCAAACTGACTTTCAAAGAGATCGAGGTCGGCGTCGTCGCAGCCGATGTAGATAACGGAATCGGTAATATTCTTAACCAAAATAATCAATCCTCACTGTCTGTTTTTTGTAGTATAAGACTACTGCTTACATTATATCAGTTGTTTATAAAAAAGTCAATGTTAATAATGAGAGTTTCAGCGGTGCAAATCTGACCATGTGATTATGGAGTAAGCTTCACCGTGAAAACGGTGCCCTTGCCGGGTTCGCTCTTGACGGTAATTCCGGCGTCGGCCAGTTCGGCAATACGCTTGACGATGGCCAATCCGAGTCCGTTGCCTTCGGATTTGTGTGAAGTGTCGCACTGGTAGAATTTGTCGAATATCCTGTGCAGCGCTTCCCCGTTCATTCCGTCACCCGTGTCGGCGATGTCGACACGGATATACCCCTGCTTCTGTCTGAGTCTGACAGTTACTCTGCCGCCGGGAGGGGAAAATTTGATGGCGTTCCCAATGAGATTCAGCCACATCTGCGCCAGCATTTCCTCGTTGAAGTTGTATTTGATTTCGCTCAGATCAAGCTCCATTCCGATGTTTCGCGCCGTCCATTCCTTTTCGAGCAGCAGGACGGTGCGTCTGATCTGCTCGTCAAGGTAGAATTCCGTCCGGTCGGTGACGATCTGCTGATTCTCAAATTTCGTTAGAATGAGAATATTCGAGGAAAGCCGCGCCAGCCGGTCGGATTCATAGGCAATGATGTCGGTGTATTCCTTCCGCTGTTCGTCAGAAAGGGTGTGCTGGTCATTGTCCCTTTGCAGCTGCCTTGCAAAACCGCGAATCGACACGATCGGCGTCTTGAATTCGTGCGAAAAGCTGTTGATAAAATCATTCCGGAAAAGCTCGGTAGCTTCCAGCTCATCCGCCATGCCGTTGAAGCTGTTCATGAGGTTGTTCAGCTCTCCGATGGCGGAATGCTCCCGCAGCCGCACCTTGAAATTCCCCTGCCGTATCGCTTCATTGGCCTCGATGATCCTTCTGAGGGGGTTGATGAACAGCTTGCCCACAAAGACCGCCATGATCGTGCCGATGATCATACAGGAAAAGATAACGATGACCGGCAGAATCAGCGGCGTCAGCGCGGCGGAGGGAATGAAATCCAGCGAGTACAGAATAAGATAGATGCCAGCGGTGATGAAGCCCGCCGATACCAGAATGAGCAGTACCAGCAGGGTATAAGCGGTTCTGAGCGAACGCAGGGAATGAATGCGCTTTTTGGTTTCCTTCGCTTTTTCCACAAATCGGTCGCTCATGAACGCGCCACCGCCTTGTAGCCCAGTCCCCGCACTGTAACGATCTCAAAATCCCGGTTGTTTCTGAATCGCTCTCTCAGCCGGTTGATATGCACGTCCACCGTTCTCTCGTCGGTGTCGCTGTCCATATCCCACAGCTCGTCCATGAGCTGTCGACGGGTAAACACCTTGTTCTGATAGGAAAGCAGCTTGAATATCAGCAGGAATTCTTTCTGCGGCAGCTCGGAGGATTCCCCGTTCTGCTCCACCGTCATGGAATCGTAGCTGAGCTTGGTGCTTCCCACCACGATACAGCGCTCGCTGGCGATCTTGGCGCGGCGGAGAAGGGCGTTGATCCGCAGCAGCATTTCCTCTTCATCCACCGGCTTCACCATATAGTCGTCGGTTCCGGCGAGGAATCCCTCCCGTTTGTCGGCGGGGGTTTCGCGGGCGGTAACCATCAGTATGGGAATATAGCAGTTTCCTTCCCGCAGAAGCCGCGTGAACTGAAAGCCGTCCATCCCCGGCATCATCACGTCCAGCACAATGAGATCGACCTGTTTTTTATCCATCATCGCAAGCGCTTGCTCCCCGTCGCAGGCGGAAATGGCATTGTAGCCGTTCTGGATCAGTACTGTTTCCATCAGTCGCCTTGTGTTTTTGTCGTCCTCGACCACCATAATGTTAAACATATCCGTCACCTCACTCTTCCGGAACGGTTTCGTCCTTGCAGTATTCAAACAGCTCACGGATTCTTTCTGTGCTGCCGCTGAGATAGAGATATCCGAAAAGCGCTTCCAGTCCGGTGGCGGAATGGTAGGCCGCCGTTGACTTTCTCGGTGAATGTGATGTGTGGTAGTTTCTTCCCCTGCGGAAGACCCCTTCTTCTTCCTCCGTGAGATGGGGAAGAAGACGCTTCATGTATTCCGCCTGCGCTTCACACCGCACCATCGCCACGGCACGGCTGTGCTGCTGGGCTGCGTGGGCATTGCTCTGAGAAGCAAGGTATTCCCTCACCAGCAGCCCGAAAACGCCGTCTCCCACAAAGGCCAGAACATCGCTGCCGCATTGCTTAGGATCACAGCCTGAGCCGAGAAGAAGCGTGGAATTGTCGTTACCCATTACAGTTCCATTCCTTTCGATAGCCGAGCGGCGGCATGATTGATAAACTGAACGGCGGTTCTCGGGGAACGTCCGCCCTTTCTGATAGCCCACTGTTCGGCTGCCAGTTCCAGTTCCTTGTGATCTATTTCAAACCCGCGTTCCTCCGCAAGCGCGTGAATGATACGGTAGTAATTCTTTCTGTCGGGGGCGAGGAAGGAAACCTGAATGCCGAATCGGTCAGAGAGCGACAGCGATTCCTGAATGGTATCGGCGAGATGCACTTCGTCGCCCTTGCGTGCCGACATGGTTTCGCTCAGGAAATGCCTGCGGTTGGTGGTCGCGTAGATCAAGGCATTGCCCGGGCGGGAGGCGATGCCGCCTTCCAGAATGCCTTTGAGGGCGGCGTAATTTTCATCGTCGGCGCGGAAGGAAAGGTCGTCGATAAAGATAATGAATTTCAGCGGAAGTCCGGCGATTTCCTGCACGATGTCGGGGTATTCGTTGAGATACATCTTGGGCAGTTCTATGAGACGAAGTCCTCTGTCGCAGTATTCATTCAGAAGCGCCTTGACGGTGGAGGACTTTCCGGTTCCCCTGTCGCCGTAAAGCAGGCAGTTGTTGGCGGGCAGGCCATCGAGGAACGCAACAGTGTTTTCCACTACCGGCAGCCGTATTTCCTCGTAGCCCTTCAGCGAATCAAGCGCGACAAGATCAGGATTGGGTATAGGAACACATCTGCCTCCCCGCCTGACAAAGGCGATGTATCTGGCGAATTCCCCGCAACCGTTCGCCCTGTGGAACCGCACGATGTCCTCGGCGGTAATGGCAGTCGAGCCGCATTCCCACGCCGGCAGGAGGTCAAGGGGATTCTCACCGAATTCGGCTCTGCGGGGGTAAGCGCCGATAATGTCCTCCGGTTTCAGCATGGAAAGCTCACGCAGGGTGTCAAGATCTTTCCTGACCGCTTCCATGGTCTTGTCGGAGGAATCGGCGGTTGCACCGCCCGCCGCGGCACGGGTGAACACATTGTCGTCATAGACGACCTTGTTGTAGACAGCGTCGCTGAGTGACTCGGCGCGGCTTTCCTCACGGCTCAGAGCGGAAAAGAATTTTCCCCATCTCATGGCGAACACATCGGGCGGACTGTCCGTCGAGCCGATGAGGTCATAAAGGCAGGAGATAAGCTCGGTTTCCAGCAATCCGTGATAGACGGACAGGGTTGAGAGCTTTATTCTTAGCATAAAAAGCGAATTCATTGAAAGCACATCCTTTTTTTGGCAAGCGTAAGTGCTGCTGTGATCACGAAATTTCACATTTAGCACTACACATTTCACGCTGATATGATTTTACACTTTTCAGGAGGCAAAGTCAATGTATAGCGAAAAGATATCGGAATTTCAGTGTAAATTTTTATTAAATTTCTTTAAACCTATTGGCATTCTGACAAGAATGTGATATAATAATTTCCATTGTATTTGAATGATGGTTGAAAGACAGGTGGGAAAAGCGATGAAACAATCTGACAGGATCATTTCTTCCTTGATAACTTTTGCAATGGCAGCCGTATTTGTTTTCGCCGCGGCTTATTTTGCATTACATTACAATCGCTGGTTTGTACGTGAAGAATCGCAGGCCGAGTCGATCGTCAGCTTTTCAGACGTGCATGGCAGCAAAGTGGTTCTGAAAATGGATCAGTCCAGTGTAAGCAAAGGCATCTCAAACGAAGCGCTGGAAGAATTAAATATTTACGGATTCCCTGTAGGCGAATCTCCCTATTTCATTTATGTTGAAAAGGGTGCGCATACTCTTTCGGTCTTTGAGAAAGACGGCTACGGCTTATATACAAAAAGGGTCTATACGTGGATTACCGCAACCGGCAAGACCAATCTGCTTACACCTGTCGGCACATTCGCGGTGGGAGCCAAAGAGGAATGGCACAGATGGCCCGCGCACACGTATTCTCCTTATGCCACTAAATATTATGAAAATAACAATATTTACAAGGGACTGTTTATTCACGGCCCTATCTACCAAAACCAGACGTTCAGTTCGCTGCTGAACGGTACCGCGTTGCAAATCGGGACAAACTGTTCGTCGGGCTGTCTCCGCACCGAAACGGAGGCTGCGTATTTTATCTACGAGCTGTGTCCTGAAGGGACAATGGTAAAGATTGTGGAAGGCTCTCCGCTGGGCTTTGCACCTGACAGACAGGTCTATATATACAATCAGTCGATCACACCTTCTCTTGACCGGTTTTTGTATCCTTCAAAGGAACTTGAAGATATCAGCTTCAGTGAAGAAAAGCATACAATGACTCTGGGAGAGCAGTATACTCCGGAGATCATATTCAACCCAGATGACGCAGGTTATATTGATCTGAACTGGACAACCAACAATCCTGCCATCGTAAAAATTTCAGGAGGAAGCATCTGGGCGGTCGGCACCGGCAGTGCAATCCTCACTGTCACGACAAAGGATAACAATCTCTCCGCCTCCATGCTGATTAATGTGATTGTCCATAATGTTGATACATCCGAAGCGCCTCCGGATGTCGGCGGAAGGATGGAAGAGGATAACAGCAGAATCAACGACGATTACCAGCCTATCAGCGAAAGCCTGCTGTATCTTACAATCAACGGTGAAAAATTTGCAATTAACCAGAATGTCAGAACACTTCTCAAAAATTTAGGTTCCAATTATATTCAGATGAATCCTGCCCAAAGCTGTGCATACGACGGATATGACAGATTTTTTGTATATTACTACATGTATAACGGTTCATGCTCCATTTCAACGGTGCCTATGCTGGCCGACGGCGGCGACGCAATTTGCGAGATAGAATTCAAGAACTACACGGACGCAAAACTTGAATCATCCAAAGGAATCAAAATCGGAGACAGCTTTGAAGAAGTGGTCAAAGCCTACGGGAATTTTTACACCGAGGTAAGAGTGGATGATGAAAAGCATCCAAGCAAGTCATTCATACGAATAACATACTGGGCAGGAAAAGCAAATGACCCGGGTGTTCCCAGTTTGTACTTTACATTGGATCCTGAAACGAAAAACGTAAAGGGAATGGGCATTTACAGCGCCAGAAATATGGGTTAAATTTATTTACATAAAGGATGGTAAGAAAAAATGGTATTCAGTTCAACCGTATTTCTATTTGCCTTTTTCCCCGTTTATATTGCTGTCGTTTCATTGATAAGAAATATCAGGGCATGTAATGTTCTGCTTGTCATCATGAGTTTGTTTTTTTACGCATGGGGGGAACCTGTATATGTTCTTCTGATGCTTCTGTCTATTTTTATCAACTACCTGATTGCACTTCCTGCCGAAAAAATACGTTATGGCGACAGTGTAAAAAAACAGGCGCTCCTGTCGCTTTCGATCGTGTTCAATCTCACTGCGCTGGGTCTGTTTAAATATGCGGGATTTTTGGTCACAACAATTAATTCCGTATCGGGAGCATCCATTCCTGTACCTCAGATCCCGTTGCCTGTGGGTATATCATTCTTTACATTTCAGACAATGAGCTATGTCATAGACGCATACCGCGGTACCTGTTCGGTTCAGAAAAACATAGGAAAATTCATGCTGTATGTTTCATTTTTTCCTCAGCTTATCGCCGGCCCGATCGTAAAATATCACGACATAGAAAAGCAGCTCGACAGCCGCAGCACCGATATAGAAAAAATCGCGGACGGCATCAGGAGATTTATTGTGGGTCTGTCGAAAAAAATGCTTATTGCCAATGCGGTCGGCAGCATTGTGGACGATATCTATTCCCTCGACGGTTCTGACTTGAATATTCTTCTTGCGTGGGCTGCCGGCATTCTGTATACCTTGCAGATTTACTTTGATTTTTCCGGCTATTCCGATATGGCGATAGGGCTTGGCAAGATGGCCGGATTTAAATTCCTTGAAAACTTCAATTATCCGTATACATCCTTTTCGGTCAGAGAATTCTGGAAAAGGTGGCATATTTCACTCACCACATGGTTCAGGGAATATGTGTATTTCCCCTTGGGAGGCAATCGGAAGGGCGAACTTCGCACCGGAATCAACAGGATGAGCGTTTTTCTCCTGACCGGTATCTGGCATGGCGCTATGTGGACATTTGTGGTCTGGGGTGTGTTCCATGGCGTATTTCAGCTTCTTGAAACCTATCTCATTCACCCTGACAGATGGAAAAGGCCGCTCGCTTATATTTACTCAATGGCGGTTGTAACCGTGGGATTTGCAATTTTCCGTGCGGACAGCATAGGGCAGGCATTGATCATTATCAGAGAAATGATTGTGGGATTCGGATTTACGGATGTCGGCGTTATTACGCTACAGGGAATGATCACTCTTTACAACTGCCTTATTGTAGCAATCGCATTTGTTGCTATGACGCCTGTTGTCAGAGATACAGCTGATGCTCTTGCTGCCAGATACAACATCCGACGGGCTGTAACATTTATGAAATTCAGCGCAAGCGTGTTCCTGATGGCGCTGTGCATGATGTCCATTGCATCCTCGTCCTACAATCCCTTTATTTATTTCAGATTCTGAACAGTGGAGGTCTGCGCAGATGAAATTATTTTATAAGATATGCGCTGGCGCATATGTTTTGCTGATTACAGCGGCATGCAGCCTTCCGTTTGTGGGAATGCTGCTGGGCTGGGGAGCAGAATCCACTGAAAACCGCACCATGACAGCCATGCCCGACTTGTATACGGCGGAAGAAGACAGAATTGACCCTAATCTGAATTACACCTCCGAGCTTGGCGAATATTATTCGGAAAATTTCGGATTCCGTCAGGAACTGGTGACAGCCAATTCATGGATGAATGAAAAGCTGTTCGGGCGTTCCTCGAATTCAAAAACCGTTGTGGGAAGGGACGGCTGGTATTTTCTGAGTGAAACGCTGGACGATTATACAGGCGTTTCCGCCCTGTCGGAGAGAGGCATTTACCGACTGAAAAGAACGCTCGATCTGATAAACGAATATTCGATAGACAGCAATATTACCTTTGTCTTTTTTGTCGCTCCTAACAAAAACAGTATCTACCCGGAGTATATGCCGTGGAACATCAGACAATCGTCCTATCCGAGCAATCTTGACAGGATCAGCAAGGAAATGAAAGAGGATGCGTATTATCTTGACGTAAAAACAGTGCTTCAAAAATCCGCACAGGATCAATCAAGGTATATTTACCTGAAAAATGACAGCCATTGGAACAATATCGGAGCGCTTGCCGCTTATAATGCGCTTCAGGATAACCTCAACAGCAGAATCAAGAAATACGATTATATGCCTGTTGATGAGTCAAAGCTGTATATTTCTCAGACAGAGATCAGCGGAGATCTGACAACCATGCTGTATCCTTCTCTGACCAGGACGGATGTTCAGTATGAACTGGGGCTGATCAGGAGTTTTTCCTCCGACAAACCGCTGAACAATATGATGGATCCTGAGATTAACACGACATGTCAGGGAAGATATTACAATATCATCTGCTATCGCGATTCATTCTTCAACGCGTTTATTCCCATCAATTCCAACGCATTCGCAAAGGCAAGATATACGCGGACATCAAAGACTTCCCCCTATGACATTAACGCCGCTAAGAGCGGAGATTACAATATAGCTGTCATTGAGATAGCGGAAAGAAATCTTCCGAATGTGCTTTATTCTGCTCCGATTATGGATGCGGTCAGGGTGAAAAGTCCGAAGGTTTCCAGAAGAAGATACGTCGAGCAGAAGTGTTCCTTTATTGACGACGGGGAATCGTTTATCATTAACGGAGAAATAGGCGACTGGGCGGATCTAGACACCGAAAGCAACATTTATATCGAGCTTCGTGACAGCAAATACAGGTCGTATTATTATGAAGCGTTTCCGATTATGGAAGAAGATTCGTATGCCGACAACGGATTTTCTGCTCATATTAGCAAGTACAACCTGAAAAATGATGAGTACCAGATTTTTATACATGTCGGCAATCAGGAGCTTACACGCTACACTGAATTGACGCTGAATTAGCTGCTGCGCATTCATTCTTTTCACAGAGAGGGAATTTATACTATGGAAGATAACAAAATCACAAACAATCAGCCGGAAACGCAAGTGAGAAAGAAGCGGATTTTTTCCGCCATCCAGCCGAGCGGTCAGATGACGCTGGGCAATTACCTTGGCGCGATCCGCAACTGGGTGGAAATGCAGGATGAATTCGACTGCGTCTACGCCACCGCCAACCTGCACGCCATTACCGTGCGTCAGGATCCCAAAAAGCTGAAAGAAAACACCTACAACCTCTACGCCCTGCTCATCGCTTCAGGCGTTGACCCCGCCAAGAGCATCTTTTTCCACCAGAGTCAGGTTGCCGCGCACGCCGAGCTGGCATGGGTGCTGGAAACCTATACCCAGTTCGGCGAACTTTCCAGAATGACCCAGTTCAAGGACAAATCCGCCCGTCACGCCGATAACATCAATGCCGGGCTTTTCACCTATCCTTCGCTGATGGCGGCCGACATACTGCTCTATCAGGCGGACATGGTGCCGGTGGGCGAAGACCAGCGGCAGCACCTCGAACTGACAAGGGACATCGCCGAGCGCTTCAACGGCATTTACGGCAAGACTTTCGTCGTTCCGGAGGCCTACATCAAGAAGAACGCCGCCCGAGTCCGCAATCTTCTCGACCCGAGCAAGAAGATGAGCAAGTCCGACCCCAACACCAAGAGCTTCATTCTGATGACCGACGAACCGGCCGCCATCATGAAGAAATTCCGTTCCGCCGTCACCGACAGCGAAGCCTGTGTGCGCTACGCCGAGGGCAAGGACGGCATCAACAACCTGATGGAAATTTATTCCGCCTGCACCGGCAAGAATTATGAGCAGATCGAGGACGAATTCCGGGGCAAGGGCTACGGCGATTTCAAAACCGCCGTGGGCGAAGCAGTGGTTGCGGTGCTCGAACCCATCCAGATTCGCTACAGGGAACTGACCGCGGACAGGAAATACCTCGACGAGCTGGCGCGCAGCGGCGCCGCTTCCGCCGAACGGATTGCCAGACGCACCATTGAGAAGGTCTACAAGAAGGTCGGCCTTGTCAGGTAGAAGCTTTTTTCAAGGTAGGAGGTAGAAGGTAGGAGGTTAAGAAAAAGGGAAAACAGCCCGGGCGCAACCAATACGGCGAAAGTATAAGAAAATACATTTGCCCCGACCGGAGAAAAAATTGCATTACCACATCTATTTCTGCCATTTTCCATCTCCAAAACCAATAATCCTTTTCTCAAACACAATATCAAAACCGCCGGACTGACGGAATTCCCGAAAGTCCGGCGGTTTTTCTATTCACTGACCACTGATCACTGAACACTGAACACTGACCACTAAAGTGCCTTGAAGATAAGGGGCTTTCCGTCGGTTCTGATAGTCCCGTCCTTCACAGTGACGTGCTCGCCCGGAATCCGTCCACGATTTCCGCCCACTGCACCAGTGTTTCGATCTGATACTTCCACAACTCCCTGTTGGAATAATCAAGGTCGAGCAGGTCCGTCCAGTCGCCGCAGCGGTTGCCGAAGCTGTCGTCCTCCTTGCGGTAGAAGAATTCCGGATGTTTTTTGAATAGCACCGAATCGTGGGAAGTATGGTTATACACAACATCGATGATACAGATCTTTCAGGTAGATGGTCAGGTAGGATGTTCCTTATTTGTACTCGTTTTTGACGAATTTTTCCAGCACATCGAGGCTGCGGATGACCTTTTCGGTGTCGATGCAGTAGGCCATGCGGAAGAAGCCGGGGCAGCCGAAATTGTCGGCGGGGACGAGAATGAGATCGTACTGCTTGGCCTTCATACAGAAGGCGTTCGCGTCTTCCTCCAGCGCCTTGGGGAAGATGTAGAAGGTTCCGCCCGGTTTGACCACGGTGAAGCCCAGCTCCATCAGCTTGTTGTAAATGAGATTCATATTGGTTTCATAGACCGACAGATCGCTGGTTTCGCCCAGCACCCTTGACACGGCGAGCTGAATGATGGAAGGAGGGCAGTTGTGGCCGATACCTCGGCTGATCTGTCCGCAGATGACCGCGATGATGTCCGCGTCGTTAGCCTTGGGATTGACCGCGATGTACCCGATTCTTTCACCCGGCAGACTCAGGCTCTTGGAGAAGGAATAGCAGGTGAGCGTATTGTCATAGAATTTCGCCACAAAGGGCGCGTCCACGCCTGCAAAGACAATCTCACGGTAAGGCTCGTCGCTGATGAGGAAGATGTCGTGCCCGTATTCTGCCTGCTTGCGCCGGAGAAGTTCCGCCAGCCGGTTGAGCGTTCCGGAGGTGTAGACCACGCCGGAAGGATTGTTGGGGGTATTGATAAGCACGGCGCCGACCTTTTCGGTGAGCATTTCCTCAAACGCCTCAAAATTGATCTGGAATGTCCCGGTGTTGGCCGGAACGACTTTCAGGACGGCGCCGGTCTGGTTGACATACTGGGTGTATTCCGGGAAGAAGGGGGCGAAGGTCAGCACCTCGTCGCCCGGAACGGTGACACATCGGACAGCATGTGCCACCGCGCCGGCAGCACCGCAAGTCATAAAAATGTGCTTGGTTTCATAGCATGTACCAAAACGTGTGTTAAGGCTTTCGGCAACCGCTTTCCTTACCGACGTAATGCCGAGGGAAGGACTGTAGCCATGCACGGAAACCGGATCGCTGTTCCGGAGCAGGTCGAGCATGGCGTCGGTGAAGGATTGGGTGCAGGGAACGCTGGGATTGCCGAGACTGTAGTCAAATACATTCTCATAGCCGATTTCTTTGCCGCGTTCAGTGGCGTATTCACTCAGCTCACGGATAATGGACTTGCCGCTGAGCAGGGCTTTGTATGATGGATTTATCATGGGAATTACCTCCGATTTAGTCATTATATACCGATCTTTGCAGTACAGTACCATTATAACAGAAGATTGTCAAATTAACAATCCTAAATGAAAAAAAATCGTCGGTAGAAAGGGGAGATGTGTATGTTTATGCAATATTCCTTGGCAAAGGCGATGCTGTCGGCTTCATTTACCGCGTTGCTTTCTCCGTTTCTTTCCCGTACAGGACAAAGCGGGAGACTTTTTTCAGCGGCGGTGGGAATAATCCTTTACACGATTGTCAAAAGTATAATAGTGGAATGCGGCTGGGGCTTTGCCTCTGCTGCCGGAATTTTCGGGGGAATGGTCGCTGAAATTGTTCTGCTGGGCTGCGGAATTGCGTTTTTCAGTGAGGTGAAGGACATTCTTCGGGCAGGGCGCGGGAAGGCTTGCTTTCGGTTTGTCGGCGCGGCCCTGTTCCTTGCGGGAAAGGGACTGCTCACCGACTGGCGCGTCATTCCGGAGAGGGCGGTCTTCACGGTGGGGAGCGCGGCGGAGTTTGCGCTTTTGGCGGGTTCGGCGTATCTGGTTTCGTCCGACGGCGGTGAAGAAAGCGGGTGGCTGCTTCCGGCTGCCGGGGCGGTTTGCGGGCTGGCTGCGGCCATTCCGGAGACGCTGGCGGAAGGACTGCGCGAGGGCGGATTCCCGCTTCTGACGCCGCTGCTGATGCTGGCGGGCTGCTGTCAGTTGACGGTGCTTCTGGCGGACGGGCTGAATCGCGACAGGGATTTGTCCGCGGGAGGACTTGCGGCGGGCTTTATGCTGTCCTACGGATTTGACTGTATGACCGTGTAGCAAGCGGAAAACTGGTTGCATTGCCCTAAGACTTTGCTCAATCGTTTAAAATATATTCAGATTTGTGGAGTTGACAAAATTGCAATATTAATGTAATATAGTATAATAACGTGTTCGGAAAAAATTCAATGCAGGTGAAACAATTGGCTTGTTTTCGTCACTTTACGAGACAGGCTCTTTTTTGGCATATCAAAGCACTATACATTTTATAAATGGAGGTTTATCTGTGCAAACAAACAACAAAAACAACAGAAAAAACGTCAGCCGTGACAGCTCGCGTTCTTCCGGCAAGCACGGCTATGTTGCTGGCGGGAAGTCCCCGGACTATTCCGAAACGTCGCGATACAAAAAGGAAGGCCACAATCATAAATATACCGGAAAGTCATTTCCGCGCCATCAGAACGAGGACAAGGAACCTTCTTCGGATGTACCTTTCAGACGTAATTATAACTACAATGGCATTAAAAAGAAGGGATTTGGAAGATCCCACTATCAGGCGGCGGCACCGGCTGCGCTGCCTGTCAGAATCTCCTTCATCGGGGGTCTCAATGAAATCGGCAAGAATATCACCATGTTTGAATACGGCGACGAAGCCATTATCGTGGACTGCGGCATGGCGTTCCCCGACGACACCATGCTGGGCGTGGACTTGGTAATACCCGATTTTACCTATCTGGAGCAGAATGTCGACAAAATCAAGGGCATTTTCCTCACCCACGGCCACGAAGATCACATCGGTTCTCTGCCTTACCTGCTGCGGAGGATGAATCTGCCGATCTACGGCACCCGTCTCACGCTGGGTCTGGTGGAAGGCAAGCTGCGAGAGCACCGTCTGCTGGATTCCGCCAAGCTGAATGTCGTCAAAGCGGGACAGACCATCCATGTGGGTTGCTTCGGAGTGGAATTCATCAACGTCAACCACTCCATTCCTGACGCAGTCGGCTTCGCCATTCACACACCCGGCGGCGTCATCGTGCACACCGGCGACTTCAAGATCGATTCCACCCCCATTCACGGCGGAATGATCGACCTCGGTAGGTTTGCGCAGCTCGGAAATGAGGGCGTGCTCTGCATGATGGCGGATTCCACCAATGCGGAGCGTCCCGGCTTTACCATGAGCGAGCGCACGGTGGGCGAATCTTTCAACACGCTCTTCCAGAGCGAATCTGCCAAGAACAAGCGCATCATCATCGCCACATTTGCTTCCAACATCTACCGCATTCAGCAGATCATCGACTACGCCTACAAATTCGGCAGGAAGGTGGCCGTCAGCGGCCGGAGTATGATCAACGCGGTCAGCATTTCGCAGGAGCTGGGATACCTTAACGTGCCGGAGGGCGTGATGATCGATATCTCCATGCTGAACCGCTATCCCAATAATAAAGTGGTGCTCATCACCACCGGCAGCCAGGGCGAGCCCATGAGCGCACTCACCCGTATGGCCTTTTCCGATCACCGTCAGGTCGAGATCGGCCCCGACGACTTCATTATCATCTCCGCCAATCCCATTCCCGGCAACGAAAAGAATGTCGGCAATGTCGTCAACGAGCTTTTGAAGCACAAGTGCGACGTGGTCTACGAAAAAATGTACGATGTTCACGTTTCCGGACACGCCTGTCAGGAAGAGCTCAAGCTCATGCTGGGTTTGATCAGGCCCCGCTATTTCATCCCCGTTCACGGAGAACAGAAACACCTGCTCAAGCATGCGGGACTTGCCCGGGCGGTGGGAATTCCCTCCGACAATGTCTGCATTGCCGATCTCGGCGACTGCGTGGAAGTGTGCGAAGATCACATCAGGAAGATCGGCGTTGTCCCCAGCGGCAAGGTGCTGGTGGACGGACTCGGCGTGGGCGACGTCGGCAGCGTGGTGCTCCGCGACCGCAAGCACCTTGGTCAGGACGGCCTGATCATCGTGGTGATGGCGATCAGCTCCGACGCGGGACTGACGGTGGCGGGGCCGGATATCGTATCCAGAGGCTTTGTCTATGTACGAGACGCTGAACCGCTGCTCGACGAGGCTCGGAGAATCGCCTCCGACGCGCTGGAAGACTGCTTCGACGAAGGAATAAGAGAATGGACCACTATCAAAAACAGAGTGCGCGACGATCTCTCCAAATTCATCTATGAGCGCACCAAGAGAAGCCCGATGATTCTTCCGATCATTATGGAAGTCTGATAATTTCCGGGCGGAAACTGTTTTTGATTTATCGCGCGGCATTTCCGAAATGGCAGCTGTTTGCCGCGTTTATAAAATCAGGGTGGTGGTATGATGAAAAACAATAAATACTGGCTGCTTACGCCCTACTCCTACATCCAGTTGGGTATTCTCCTGCTGATGGTGATGCTGATCTACTTCATGGAGCCGGGCTGGGGACTGAAAATTATCGCCGTTTCCATCTGCGCTGTCGCGGTGGGACTTTCGGTGATGTTCTCGGGAGCCATCCGGCAGAGCGTTTACAAATACGTTTTGCAGGTGGCGAAGGCGCTGGACACGTCCAATAAGGACGCGCTCAACAATATCCCCGTTCCGGCGGTGACGGTGACTATTCAGGGCGAGATCATATGGTACAATGAGATGTTCCGCGAGGTCATTCTTCTGGGCGCGGACGCGCAGGGCGTGAAGCTCCCGCGTGTCTTCAAGGGCTTTGATGAGAATTGGCTCACGGCGGGCAATAAATTTGAAATCAAAAAAGAAAAAAAGGTTTACTCTGTTTCGGTCGGAATGCATATGATCGAGGACACCGAGCAATATGTGCTGTATTTCAACGACATTACCGATCTGAAACGGATCGAAGGGCTATACACCGTGAGCCGTCCGGCCGTGATTCTGGTTGTTTTCGACAACGAGGAGGAACTGCTGAAGGTGCGTGAGAACGAGCGCGTCAGGGTGATTTCCACCGTGGAGTCGCTGCTGACCAAGTGGGTGGACGGCTGCAACAGCATATGCCGCATCAACGCGCGCGACCGCAGCTTTATTCTGCTGGAGGAACAGTATCTGCAAAAGATCATTTCCTCCCGCTTTTCAGTGCTCAACGACGCACGCAAGATTGTTATTGAAGGGGGCAACCCCGTCACGCTCTCCATCGGCGTGGGACACGGCGGCGCCAATTTCAGCGAGTGCGAATTCTGGGCGAATCAGGCGCTCGAAATGGCGCTGGGACGCGGCGGTGATCAGGCTTCCGTCAAGGACGCGGACGGCTACGCCTTCTTTGGAGGGGTTTCCAAATCCGTGGAGAAACAGAGCAAGGTGCGCACCCGCATGATTGCGCAGGCGCTGGTGGATCTCATCAATGCCGCCGACAAGTGCTTTATCATGGGGCACCGGTTTTCCGATCTCGACGCGATCGGTGCGGCGGTCGGACTGGCGGCCATTGTTTCGGCTCTGCAAAAGCAGAAGGATTCCGAGCGCACCGTCCAGATTGTCGTGGACGAAACGGCGACCCTCGCCCAGCCGCTGATCGATTCCTACCGTGAGACGCGCGAAGTGAATTGGTTCATCAATCCCGACGCGGCGCTGGACGCGATGACCGACAATTCGTTGCTGATCATCGTGGACACCCATTCGCCCGACGTAATCGAGAGCAAGGCGGTCTACAATGCCGCATCCACCGTGGTCACCATCGATCACCACCGGCTGTCAGTCAAAAGAATTCAGAATTCCGTTATCTTCTTCCATGAGCCTTACGCTTCGTCTACCTGCGAAATGGTAACGGAACTGGCGCCCTACATGCATGAAACGGCCATCGCGCGGCCAGAGGCGGAGGCGCTGCTGTCCGGCATCATGCTGGATACCAAGAGCTTTGTGCTCAAAACCGGCGCGAGAACCTTCGAAGCGGCTGCCTATCTCCGACGCAGGGGAGCCGATACCATCGAAGTCAAGCGGTTCTTTTCCGGCTCGCTCCAGACCTACATCGAAAAATCACAGCTTGTTTCATCTGCCAGACTCTACGGCGACTGCGCCGTTTCCATTGCTTCGGAGGAAGTGGAAGGCATACGGGTGATCGCCTCGCAGGCGGCGGACGAACTGCTGAATATCAACGGCGTGACGGCTTCCTTTGTCGTGTATGTCATGGGAAGTCAAGTCAATATTTCCGCCCGTTCGCTGGGCAAATTCAATGTCCAGCTGGTCATGGAAAAGCTGGGAGGCGGCGGTCATATGACGATGGCGGCCGCACAGCTGTATGACACCACGGTGGACAGTGCGGTGGAAAAGCTGAAAGCCGCCATAGACGAATTCCGCACGGAACAGGCAAGAGACCAGTCGACGGTCAACGCCTAAAGAAAAACAATGTACCTATTTTTTTGAGAAGGGAAAGAATTCATATGAAGGTCATACTTAATCAGGACGTGAAGGGCACCGGTAAGAAGGGAGATCTGGTGAATGTTTCCGACGGCTACGCCAGAAACTTCCTCTTTCCGCGCAAGCTGGCGGTAGAAGCCAATGCGCAGGCCATGAGCGAGAAGAACAACAGAGAAAGTTCCGCTGCCTACAGGCTTGCGGAGGAAAAGGCAGCCGCCGAAGCCAAAAAAGCCAAGATTCACGGCAAGAGCGTCCGGATCGTCGGCAAGGCGGGACAGAGTGGCAGGCTCTTCGGCTCCATCACACCGAAGGAAATTGCGGAAGTGCTCAATTCACAGTACGGTCTGGACATCGACAAGAAGAAGGTCACGCTCAAGTCCGACATCAAGACCTTCGGCACATTCGAGTGCGAAGTCAAGCTTTACACCGGAATAACCGCGAACATCAACATCGAGGTAGTAAAGGAATAGCATATTTCATGTAAAGCCGAATGGCATTACATGATGTGATGGAATCATTCATTCAACAAGACAGAACGGGGCGAGCATCATCATGGAAAATATAACCGGCGTGGATTTTGAAAAAACGACGGTTCTTCCGGCAAACAACGAAGCGGAACAGTCGGTGCTGGGTGCTGTCCTGCTTGAACCGGAATGTCTGAACCGCATTCTGGACATTGTTCGCCCCGAATATTTCTACAATGAAAATCACCGCGAGATTTTCTCGGCCATGCACAGGCTCTTCCGGGCAGGGTCGCCGGTGGATATTATCACGGTGCTCAATGAGCTGGTGGGCATCGGTGTCTTCACCGAAGAAGCCGGCAAGCAATATCTCTTTACATTGGCCAATCTCGTTCCGTCGGTTTCGAACGTCGAAGCCTACGCTGAAATTATCCGCGAAAAGTTCGAAATGCGCGCGCTGATTCTTGCCGCCAAGGAGATTATCAATGACGCGTCCGACGAAACCAACGATGCGCGGATGGTACTCGACCGCTCGGAACAGCGGATCTACGAAATTGCCAATTCCAGAGGAAGTCAGGGCCTAAAGCCGATAGGAGAAGTCCTCATCGCAGCCTACGATCACCTCATGCTCATGAATTCCGACCGGCGTGATGAATTCGTGGGTACTCCCACCGGCATCAAGTCGCTGGACGACACGATTTCCGGTCTGAACAAGTCCGACCTGATTCTGCTGGCGGCCCGTCCGGGCATGGGCAAGACCAGCTTTGCGTTGAATATCACCCGCAATGTCGCGCTCATTCATAAAAAGAAGGTTGCCTTCTTTTCACTGGAAATGACCCGCGAACAGCTCGCACTCAGAATGCTCTCCACCGAATCGGGAGTGGAAGGGTACAAGCTGCGCGACGGACGGCTCAGCCCAGAGGAATGGGCGAGGCTTTCGCAGGCGGCTTCGGAACTGCACGGCGCGCCCATCTTTATTGACGAAGCGGGCAATATTTCCGTTACCGAGATGAAGGCCAAGCTGCGCCGGCTTGGCGATGTGGGACTTGTAGTGATCGACTACCTCCAGCTCATGGGCAACGGCAAGATTGCCAACCGCGTGCAGGAGGTTTCCGAGATCACCCGAAGCCTGAAGATTCTCGCGAAGGAACTGCTGGTTCCGGTGATGTGCCTTTCACAGCTGAACCGTGCCACCGAATCCCGCACGGGACACAAGCCAATGCTTTCGGATTTGCGCGATTCCGGTTCCATTGAGCAGGACGCGGATATCATTCTCTTCCTTTACCGCGAGGGATACTATCAGCAGTCCGACCCCAAGCAGAATGAAGAAATCGACCAGAGCCGCGCTATCTGTATGGTTGCCAAGAACCGCCACGGCTCTACCTGTGAAATTCCGCTTCACTGGTCGGGCGCCACTACCAGATTTACGGCGGCGGAGGAATCATACAGTGGAGAATAAATGTCGACAAGCTATTGAACTTTACAATATGCTTTCCCACGGAGACAGGGTAATTGTCGGGCTGTCCGGCGGTGCCGATTCCTGCGCCCTGCTGCATTTCCTCTGCTCCATCCGTGAGGAATATGCGCTCAGTATTACCGCCGTGCATGTCAACCATAGGATCCGGGGGGAGGAAGCCGAGCGCGACGCGACTTTTGCGGAGGAATTCAGCAAGCATCTATGTGTAGCATTCCGGCTTTACACAAAAAATATTCCGGAAATTGCCGCGGAGCAGGGAAGAGGGCTGGAAGAATGCGGCCGGGAGGTGCGCTACAGGTTATTTCAGGAGGATGCGGAGAAACAGGGCGGCAAAATTGCGACAGCGCACACTCTTTCCGATTCGGTGGAAACGGTGTTATTTCACATTATCCGTGGCTGCGCGGTCAACGGGCTGAAAGGGATTCCACCTGTCAGGGGCAATATCATCCGTCCCTTGATTCTTTGCGAAAGGCATGAGATTGAAGCCTACTGCCGGAAACATTCCATCCCCTATATGACCGACTCTACCAACCTGAACGCCGATTACGCCCGCAACAAAATCCGGCTGCAAATTCTTCCCCTCATGCGTGCCATCAACCCGTCGGTTGATGAATCGATCAGCCGGCTATCCGCATCGGCGCGTGAGGACGACGCGTTTCTCGACAGGCTTGCGGCGGAAATCTCGGAGGAATATCTTTTGACAGGCAGTGCGGACAGACTGTTTACGGAAGCCCCTGCGGTCGTCAGTCGTGCGCTGATGCATATCTGTCGTGAAAAATGCCGCATTACACCGGAGCAGAAGCATATTTCCACCATGATGGACTCCCTTAGCAGGGGAGCAGGCAGCGTCAATCTTCCGGGTAATCATTTTTTCAGAGTGCGGGGTAAGCAGTTGATTTTTTCAAATATTTCAAAAAATTGCTTTCCTACGTCAAACTCATACGAAAAATGGGTTATTAAAAATATCTTGGGGGAAATAATTACCCCGTTCGGTCAGAAAATAAAAACGACGATCATTGATAAAACTATATACAATGAGCTTATTGATAAAAACAATGTAAATTATGATGAAAAGGTATTTAAAAATTGTCTGGATTATGATAAAATAAGCCATGCGGTATTCCGCTTTCGCCGGGAAGGAGACTGCTTTTCTCCCGCAGGCAGACATTGCACCAAGAGCCTGAAAAAACTCTTCAACGAGGAAAAAATTCCTCCCGGCATCCGGGGAGAACTTCCCTTGCTGGAATCAGGCGGAAAGATCGCGTGGATCAGCCTCATCGGCGTGTCAGAGCTTTTTAAAGTGACGGAAACAACAGCGCATGTGCTGTATATAGAAGATTTTTCATTCAAGGAGGAATTCCGAAATGATTAACGAACTGGAAAAGGATATTGACAGGATTCTGTTCTCCGAGGACGACATCAGGGGCATGGTGAAAGAGGTGGCGGATCGCATCAACTTGGATTACGCGGGCAAAAAGCCCCTTCTTGTGGTGCTGCTGAAAGGCTCGGTGCTTTTTGCCGCCGACCTCATGCGTTCGCTGGTGATCGACTGCGAGGTCGATTTTATGAAGGTTTCCAGCTATTCCGGCACCCAGTCCACCGGCGTGATCAACGTCGTCAGTGACCTTAACACCGATATTGCCGGCCGTCATGTCATAATTGTGGAGGACATCATTGACACCGGTTCCACGCTCCACAAACTGAAAGGCCTTCTGGCCGGCCGCCACCCTGCCAGCCTGAAAATCTGCACCCTGCTGGACAAGCCTTCCGGCCGCAAGGCGGAAGTGTATGGCGATTACATCGGCGGCACGGTGGGAAATGAATTCATCGTGGGTTACGGTCTGGATCTTGACGAAAAATACCGCAATCTCCCTTATATCGGAGTTATGAGAAATTCATGAATTGTGCGGTTTATTAACACAAATGTAATAATTATACATTATAATATTATGGCTTTCATGGAAATGCGGATACGATTCAGCATATCCCTTTAACAAGTTAGGAGTGGCTTATTTGGAAAACAAAAAGAGAAGAGTAGGCGGGTATCTGATCTGGCTCGGCATACCGATACTGATTATCGCTGCGCTCTACTATATCTCCGGCAACAAGAAGCCGGATGAACACAAGTATTCCGAGATTCTCGAATACTTCACCCCCGGGAGCAGCGCTGTCAGCCCCAGCGACTGGAAGGCTGCGGAAGTTTCCGACTTCACCCTTTCGCTCAACAGCGGCGTACTGACCATCAACATGAAGAAAGATGCCAAGGGCGAACAGCCTGATTCCGTGACCTATAAGGTGCCGAGCATTGAACTTTTCGTCAATGATGCCAAGCGAGGACTTCAGGAACTGCGTGAGAACAACATTATTATCGGCGAAGATTACGAGCCGAAACAGGATAACAGCCTGCTGGCAAGTCTGCTGCCTACCATCATCATGATAGGAGGACTGGTGCTTCTCTATTACTTCATGTTCAAAAGAGTTAACGGCGTGATGGGGGAGAGCAACCGTCAATTGAGCTTCGGCAAGGCCAAGGTCAAGAACGTCAACGACGAAAAGCGCAAGACAACCTTTGCCGACGTTGCCGGCGCGGATGAGGAAAAGGAAGAACTACAGGAGATCGTCGACTTCCTGAAAAATCCCAAGAAATACGACGAACTCGGTGCGCATGTGCCCAAGGGCGTGCTGCTTGTCGGCCCTCCCGGCACCGGTAAGACGCTGCTGGCCAGAGCCGTCGCGGGCGAAGCGGGCGTAGCCTTCTTCTCCATTTCCGGTTCGGACTTCGTCGAAATGTTCGTCGGCGTGGGCGCCTCCCGCGTGCGTGACCTTTTCGATCAGGCAAAGAAGAACAACCCCTGCATTATCTTTATCGATGAAATCGACGCGGTCGGGCGTCACAGAGGCGCGGGTCTCGGCGGCGGACACGACGAACGCGAGCAGACACTCAATCAGATGCTGGTTGAAATGGACGGCTTCGGAGCGAATGAAGGCGTGATCATCATCGCCGCCACCAACCGTCCCGACATTCTCGACCCGGCGCTCACACGTCCCGGACGTTTCGACCGTCAGGTCATGGTGGGATATCCCGATATCAAGGGTAGAGAGGAAATTCTCAAGGTTCATTCCAAGAAAAAGCCGCTCGGCCCCGACGTTGATCTTTCCACCATTGCCAAATCCACAGCCGGCTTTACCGGAGCGGATCTTGAAAACCTGCTCAACGAAGCGGCGCTTCTTGCCGCCAGAAGGAACCTCAAGGCTATCACCATGAAGGAGATCGAGGAAGCCACAATCAAGGTGGTCGCCGGTACCGAGAAGAAGTCCAAGAAGATTTCCGACAAGGAAAAGAAGCTCACGGCCTATCACGAGGCGGGTCACGCGGTAGTCACCTATTACTGTCCGACGCAGGATCCGGTGCATGAAATATCCATCATTCCCAGAGGCATGGCGGGCGGCTACACCATGAGCCTGCCGCAGGAGGATCGCTCCTACAAGCTCAAGGGTCAGATGAAGGAGGATATCGTTGTTCTGCTGGGCGGCAGAGCTTCCGAAGCGCTGATTCTCGACGATATTTCCACCGGCGCTTCCAACGACATCGAGCGTGCCACCAAGATCGCCAAGTCGATGGTCACCAAGTACGGCATGAGCGACAAGCTCGGCCCCATTCAGTACGGTTCAACTGGCAATGACGAAGTCTTCCTCGGACGAGACTTCGGTCACACCGTCAATTATTCCAATGAGATTGCTAAGGAAATCGACAATGAAGTCCGCGCACTCATCGCCGAGGGATACAAGAGGGCAGGGGCCATCCTCACGCAGCACATTGACAAGCTGCATGAGGTTGCCAAGTATCTCATTGAAAATGAAAAAATGAGCGGCGACAAATTCGACAAGATCATGAAAGCCGATAATTCCGACTTTTTTGAATCATAAATTGCCAATCCTTCCGAATCCTGCATAGAATTCGGAAGGATTTTTTATATATTTTTGTAATTGTTATCAATTTGGTAAAAATTATTTAACATATTACCGTCAATTATGATATATTATATAAATGCAATCATGAAGTGATAAGCGCCGGTTGCATTTGAAAATGATTACATCTCTCCTCCTCAAAAATAAATAGCAAAACAAAAGTCTCCGTTGATAATTTCCAACGGAGGCTTTTGTTTTTGACAATCTCCATGCTCGTACCTATATTTTAATGTCTGTTTTGATGAATCCAGTCAACCGCAAAGTCAACAAGCCGTCTCTGGTTCATCAGGCGGAGCTCCGCGTTTCCGAGCGTTGTCCTGTTGACTGTGCGGCTTTGTTCAAAGGCTGCGCCGATTTCGGTAAAATCTTCTCCGTCAACAAAGAGCGTTTCGTATTCTTTCCAGATACGCTTTCCATCTTCAAAAATCGCGCTGTATTCCGTGCAATTTCGCTTTCCGGGATAATCGGCGCGCACATCGGCAAGATGGAGGGATGTGTTTTTATCATACCCTACTCCGATCAGCAGCACATCGCCGTTCAGCTCGTACAGCTTTCCGATGGGAGAACCGTCACCGAAGATATTGCACAGATCATGTCCGGAAGTGAGGTATTCCGCGTGTTTTCCCCATGCGGCGACGGATCGCGAGGGATGATCGCTGCGCATCGTTCCCGGCCATAAGCGGAACATTTCAGCCACCGCTCCCATCGTATTGGTTGGCGTGAGGCGCTTGTCATACGCAGGCCAGTGATCGCGGATGATCTGCCGGTATTCTTCCTCGACCTCCCAATGAACGCCGTCATCCGGGTCGAGATTTTTCCATGACTGCGCGGGCATCATGACGGTTCCTCCTGTACCGACTGTTTCCATGAGCGCTTCAATGACCGTCTGAGCGCCTCCGCACACATAGCCGATTTTTGATAAGGATGTGTGAACCATCACGGTGCTCCCTTTTTCCAGTCCCAGAGTACGAAACGCCGTTCGTATGTCTTCTTTTATGATTGGTTTCATTGTGTCGTTCTCTTTCGTTTTACTTGTCTGATATCGAAAAATACAGCCCGCAGTGGAGCCTTCCGGATGACCTTTGCCTTCCACTGGGGGCTGTAACATGGCAACCCATTATTTCTTGAGCAGAATGCCTTCCTTTTCCAGCTCCGGCACTATGCCGCCGAATACGACGTCTTGAATTTCCGTCATGGAGAGGGTCTTATCAGGCGAGGAGAAACCCAGACGCAGGGTGATACTGCTGATGATACCGTCGTAAATGTCGGTGACGCTGATGGTGTAAAGGTATTCTCCGCCGTTCTCCCGGATGATTTCCTCCACCTTGCTGTAGGTCACGTCGGGATTATTCAGGATGGTAAGGTCAATGTCAATGCCGGGGAACTTGGAGGGTTCCACAAAGTCAAGCTCGTCCTTGCCGATGGCGGCAAAGGCGTCCATGTCGATCTCGGCCGTGACAATCGCCGCCTTCTTGTCAATCTTCATGGCAGTCAGCGGGTGAAGGGTGGCAATGAAGCCCAGCTTCTCGCCGTCGATGGAAATCTCAGCTGTGTTGACCGGGTGCTGCCAGTTATGGGTGGACTGGGTATGCTCAAAACGGACAGCCTTGTGTCTGAGATTGGCGGCAAAGAGCGAGAGAATGTCGCGCAGGCGGAAGAAGAGGGTCTTCTCATTGCACTTGCGGCTGTAGAGAACGATGCCCAGCTTCCGGCGCTCGTTGCAGGTGCCGTCTTCGCGGGTGCCGTCGATGACACGGGCAATTTCGAAGACGCCGTATTCCGAGCCAAAGGACTTGTTTTCATTCACCACGGTGAGCAGGGTGGGAACCATGCAGTTGCGCAGCACCACGTGATCGGGATTGATGGAATTGATGAGCTTGACGTTGTCCTCCACGTCCATATTCAGCTCGCCGAACTTCTTGGAGTCCGCCCAGATGTAGGAATGAATCTCGTGCAGCTTGAATTTTTCCACCAACAAATCTTTTGCGTAATATTCGTCGCTCTTGATGACGCTTCTGCGGACAGGACGGAGCGGACTGAGGGTGGTGGTGATCTTGAAATTGTCGTAGCCGTAAATTCTGGTGATTTCCTCGATGATATCCGCCTTGATGGTGACGTCCTTGGTGGCTCTCCATGAGGGAACGGAAACGTCGAAGGTTGTACCGTCCTGTTTCGCGTCAAAACCAAGCGCGGTGAGGGTGCTGATAATCTGCTCATCGCTGATTTCAATGCCGGTATAGCGGTCGACATAAGCCTTGTCAAAGGTCAGCTCGATCTTGTCGTAATGATGGACGTAGCTGTCGGATAGGGAGGAGGCCACCTGCACATCGGGGTCGATGTCAAAGAGTAATTTCAGGAAACGCTCAATCGCGACGTTGGTGATTTCGGGGTCAAGCATTTTTTCATAGCGCATGCTTGCGTCGGTTCTGAGTCCCAGACGCTGCGAGGACTTGCGGATGCAAACGCCGTCGAAGTTGGCGGATTCCAGCAGGAGGGTTGTGGTGTCGTCTTCGATCTCGGAGTCCAGACCGCCCATAATACCCGCGATGGCGACGGGTTCGCCCTTGGAGCATATCATAAGCGTATTCTCGTCAATATTGCGCTTGTTTCCGTCGAGGGTCTGGAATTTAAATGGCTCATCAAAGCGCTTGATTTCCACGCAGTCCACCTTGCGGCGATCGAAGGCGTGCATGGGCTGCCCCAGTTCCATCATGAGGTAGTTGGTGAGGTCGGCCAGAAGATTGATGGCCCTGCTGCCGCAGTAGAACAGACGGATGCGCATATTCACGGGGCTGGTGTGGACAGTGACATTATCCACCTTCATGCCGGAATAGCGGTAGCAGTGTTCGGAATCCTGAATGTCAATTTCCACCGGAGGCAGTTGGCTGTAGACCGAAGTGTCCACACGGTTGACCGGCTTGAGTTCTCTGCCGGTGAGGGCGGCGAATTCCCGCGCGATGCCGTAATGCCCCCAGAGGTCGGGGCGGTTGGTGAGGGACTTGTTGTCCACTTCAAAGATGGTGTCCTCAATGGCGTAGACCGATTTTAGGTCGGTGCCGAGAGGATAGTCGTCAGTGATCTCCATAATGCCGGAATTGTCTGCGCTGATGCCTAGTTCGGCTTCGGAGCAGCACATGCCGTAGGAATCGTAGCCCGCGACGGTGGCCTTGCTGATGGCAAAGCCGTTGACGCAGCCGCCTTCTTTGGCAAAGGCGACCTTCATTCCTTCCCGGACGTTGGGAGCGCCGCAGACGCAGTCGTACACCTGATCACCCGCGTCCACCTTCAGGAGATGGAGCTTCTTGGAATTGGGGTGGTTTTCAATAGAAACAATCTGCGCAATGACAACATTGCTTGTTTCCCTGCCATAATGGAACACTTCCTCGACCTCGGCGGTGGAAAGTGTGAATCTGTGTATAAGCTCGTCGATGTCGATACCGTCAAGGTCAACGAAATCGCGGATCCAATTCATTGATACCAGCACGTTATAGTACCTCCTTTATACATTAAAGACTCTCAAACTGCGAGAGGGCTTTGAGATTGCCGCTGTTGAAAGTGCGGATATCCTTCACACCGTACTTCATCATGGCAAGGCGTGTCAGACCCAGACCGAAGGCAAAGCCGGTGTATTCCTCCGGGTCAATGCCGCCGGCAATCAGCACGTTGGGATGAATCATGCCGCAGGGACACAGTTCCAGCCAGCCGGAATTCTTGCAGGAGGGGCAGCCTGTGCCGCCGCAGACCTGACAGCTGATATCCAGCTCAAAGCCGGGTTCCACAAAGGGGAAGAAGCCGGGGCGCAGGCGCACCTGCACATCCCGCTGGAAGACCTCGGAAAGCATGGTCTTCATGAAATAGATCAGGTTGGAGATGGAGATATTCCTGTCGATCATAATGCCTTCCATCTGGAAGAAGGTGTTTTCATGGCAGGCGTCAATCGCCTCGTTGCGGAAGCAGCGACCGGGGAAGATCGCGCGGAGCGGTGCGCCGTACTTGCGCATGATGGCGTTCTGGGCGGCCGAAGTATGGGTTTTGAGAAGCTGCCCGTTGTCGAGATAGTAGGTGTCCTGCATATCCCGCGCCGGGTGATGCTTGGGGATATTCAACGCCTCAAAGCAGTGGTAATCGTCCACAATCTCATCATAATCCTCGACGGTGAAGCCCATGGAGGCAAATATTTCCTCCAGCTCCCGCTGCACGAGCGTGATGGGATGGTAGGAGCCAGTTTCCACGCCGGAAGGCATTGTAACGTCGTAGCATTCCGCGCTGTTGATGAGCGCTTCCAGTTCCTTCTGCTCGATAGCGGCGGTCAGGTCGGCCAGCCGGTTCTCTACATCCTTTTTGAGAAGGTTGATCTTCTGACCGAATTCCTTCTTCTGCTCGGCGGGAGCCGCTTTCAGATCTTTCATCAGTTCGGCAATCTCGCCCTTTTTGCCCAGGAAGGCGACTCTCAGCTTTTCAACGGCGGCGGAATCCGACGCTTCTTTGGCGGAGTCGGTGAATTTCTGGATAATGTCTGCAATCTTTTTTTCCATTGCATTTTCCTCCTTCAAAAATTTCGCATGGTTTGTCATTCAGCGAAAAAAGAAAAAGAGATTCCGTCCCATGGGACGAAATCTCGCGGTACCACCCAAATTCGGAATCTTTCATAATGATTAATCAAAAATTCCCTCATGATTATTCCCGTAACGTGGAAAAAACGGACGGCCCTTGCTGTTGTAATAAAAAACAGGTCGAACAGTCGGCTCCGGCACCGAAATTCACGGCGGAATATCCTGAAAACGCTCGCAGCCAAGGCGCTTTCTCTCTGAAAGGACAATCAATCCGCTGCTACTGAATTGCTTTCATCGCTGTTTAAACAGATATTCAATTTCTTAATGGTTATAGTATCATATTCTGAAGAAAAAATCAAGTGTTTTTTTGTTATATAATGACTAAATCAACTATTTTTTCCATTATGCAATGAAGGGCATGCATTTATTGGGGTTCGAACAGCTTGTTGACAAAATAATTCTGTTCATAATGCTTCAAGTTTTTCAGCATAACATCAAAATCAGGTCTTCTGCTTTGCGGATTGTGACAGTCGGTACCGAACACTAAAGGATAGTCGTCTTTGATGGCTGTCTTTAAGAGTTTTTTATCTTTTCTTCTTGTAAAAGCGGACGTATTGAACTGAAAAATGACGTCAGGAATTGAAAAAATATCGTTGTAATCCTCCTGCGTGTAAATATCGGTATATCGGTCGAGATGCGCGATAATGATCTGCATTTTGGTGGTGTAGGCGATTTCCTCTATTTCCTCGCACATCCATTTGCGGTAGCCGTCGTATGGCAATTCAAGAAGTAACGTGTTCATTTTGCTGTTCCCGAGTCTTTCAATGCCGTCCAGCTCACAGAGGTTGCGCTCCAAGGCAATCTCTGCTGCAAGCAAAACTCTGGATACTTTTTTAAAAGCTCCCGCACTGATCAGGGTTTTATATGCCTGATTACGGCGTTCCAGAAACGTGTTAATGCTCATCTGATGCTTTCTGAAATGAGGAGTCGCTACGATATTGCGGACGCCCTGAGACAATTGCATATTAATTAATTTTATGCTTTCATCAACATTAGCCGCGCCGTCATCAATTCCCGGAAGAATATGACAGTGAAAATCCGTGTCAAAAATATTCATATTATTTACACCTTTCCGATTATTTGTATAAAAACTTGTTTAGTATTTCTGCATTCTTTTTATAATCAACATGCCCCAGCGTTTTGTATGTTCCCTTTTGAGGAATTGTCAATTGCTCAACATCCTTTTCAAAATATCCCGGTAAATTCATCAGAATGCCGGCAATTTCGAATGCGCTGAGATTGGTTTGAATATATGGCAGACAATCTTCTGATACGTCTTTAAGATCGTTTACCGAGAGGTCTTTCATGTTTTCGGTGATAGCTATGAGAACCTTCCGCTGTCTTTTGATCCGTTCCAAATCACTGTCAATCCATCTTAGTCGGGAATATTGCAGGGCTTCATATCCATTGAAGTGATTGATTCCTTCGTGAACTTTACGGTCCAGCTTGGCAGTATTGTTATTCGGCCATTTGTTGAGACCGTATGCCTCCTTTTTTGTCAGCTCCACATCAACGCCTCCCGCTTCGTCCACCAGCTTCTGAAACATTTCGAAATTGACTCTTACATATTTGTCAACGTCAACATTAAGATGGGTACGTACCGTTTCCATAAGCAGATTGGCGCCGCCGTATCGGAATGTGTGTGTGAGAATATCATTTTTTCTGCCTGGAATGCTTACCAGCATTCCGCGCTCCAGAGAAACCAGCCGGATAGTTTTCGTATTATTATCCAGTGACATGATCATCACGGAATCTGCCCTAGCGTTTTTGCTGAAATTTTTGCTTCGCTCGTCCGTTCCGATCAGCAAGATATTGACTACAGCTTTATCCCTGAAAATATCATTTTTTTCAATAGTAACTTCTCCGTCAGGTATTTCAGATAATTCAATATCAGAAAAAGTGACGCTGTCGTCGATCACAATGTCAGTGCTGTATTCAATATCCATCAGGTGATAAAAGTGCAGGAAGGAAACCGTAAGAGTGGTCATCAAAGCAAGAAAAAGAATAAACACAGTGCTGCATGAAATACAGCCGACCTTTTTGCCGGTACTGAGATGATTCCATTTTTCATATAAAAAATGACTGTGTGACGCAGAAGAGTCTTCATCAGAATCTTCTATGAATGCATCGTAAGCATCTTCTGATGAATCATAGCTGATTTCATCGCGGTTTTGAATTTCCTCTGAGGAATTTTCGGTGAGTTCAATGTCAGGTAATTCTTCCAGAGAAGAATATTCTTCCTCAGAATCGCCGGATACCGGAGGCCTTCGGTACTTCACTGATACAACTATGCTGTTTTGGGGCTGTTCTATGATACTTCCCTCAGTTGCATTCGAATTGTTGTTATCCATAACACTCACCACTTAACTTGTCTTTATATTCGAATAACCACTTTTATGATTTTACCATAGAACACAGATAAATTCAACTGATTTTCTAATCTTTTTATTCTTTGTCTACTGATAATCGCGGCATTAACGTGAAATTTATTTTCTAAAATAGAGTTGATAATGACAGGAACATCCTTCATCAAAACAAGTGAAAAAAGACTGCTATCATACAAGAATTCAATCTCTTGCAAGACAGCAGTCGTATTATGTGTAGGGAGCAGTGAACTCCGATTGTATCAGGCGGGGTTGTTGACAATGCCCACAAACAGCGGAAGTCCTGTTTCGCTCATGATCTCAAAGATAAACGGCCTGTCGAGGGTGAAATTCTCATATTCAAGGGAGGCGCCCTTCCCCTCAAACATCATCACTGTCACCGAAGCCGCCTTGCAGCCTTCCTCGTCGATCAGCACTCTCGTATTCTGTTCCGCTTTGCTGAGATAAATAGAATCCGTGCTGTCGGTCAGGGGAGTGAAGTCCGATTTTTTTTCGTCACATATATCTGTGATACCAAGCGCTTTCAGTCCGTCGCACAGGTCAATTGTCGAGGATACGTCAAATTTGGGAATAGACAGCGTAACCATCGCTGACTTGCTATTCGGATAGTCTCCGTAGCTGACCAATAACTTCCTCACCTGCTTGTCATTCAGCAGATCTGCGGGAGAATAGCCTTTGTTGGGAAGTATCAGTTTCATATGACCGTTGTTTTGGAGCGGTAAGCTGACGGAGGTAAAATGATCGCCCCAATAATAGAACGTATCTTTCATATCGTTCATGAAATCGCACTTCACATCACCAGAAGCGGCGTGGAAGGTGGATCGCTTTGTGTCATGGGAAATAAACGGACTCGCCCACTTGCCGCTGTAATTGACCGTAGAGGCAAGCGTAAGCACCATTCTCGGATCCATTTCGATACCGGATTCCTCCGTATCCTCCGCCGAATGCAGAATATTGTAGGCAATCGTACTGCAATAACCGCCGTATTTCATCTGACTTTCTTTGATCGCCTGTTCCTCTCTGTGCCAGTAAAGCTCGATGATTTGAGAATCTTCCATAGTACCACAACTCACCTCCTGTTTGTTTTTTTTTGCCCCTTCACCATTATAGACGTAATTTGGAAGGCACAGGTAACGGTGGAATAAATATTTTTTCTTCAGATAAATAAATCGCCGGACATTGCCGCTAGACAGTGTCCGACGATTTTTTGACTAGTTATGAATAAATTATTTCCGGGAAGAAATACTTGTGTTTACCTGTGGTAGTATCTTTCCTTTTTCTTCTGGAAGAGCAGCATGACGATAATACCGACGGAAGCAATAAAGAGCCAGACCGCCAAGAATAGCATGATATTGTTGTCTGCTGTTTCCGGTGAATCGCCCTTGCCCGGATCACTGCTATTATTCGTGTTGTTATTGTCCGTATTATTGCTGCCGGATTCCGCGATTGTGAAGGTATGTTCGAGCTCGCCGTCAGTCAGTTCGACTTTAAGCGTGTGTTCTCCTTTGCTGAGGGTTTTCAGGTAATCTGGATGGAACATGAAATTAATGCTGCCGGGAGTTGCCGTGAACTTACCGTCTGCGGAGATGACTTCTTTTTCGTAGATTACAGTTCCGTCTACAGACACCTTTTGCAGTTTTCCAAATGTTTTGGTGTCGTCTCCAACAGTGTTTTTGAGGGTGACAGGCATATCGGAAGTAGACCCCTTTGTCCAGTTCCATACGCTTTGGGCAGTAAATTCGTAGTCTTTTGAATGGTCGCCGGTATCATCGCCGCCAAGTGCGGGAATGACCTCTTCCTCATAGTAATCACACCCGTTACGATGGCAACTTCGTCTTTTCTTTCCTGTTTCGGTTTGAGTGGGTTGCTCTGTGATAACCCAGTCATCTCTCAAATCGTGACCGAGCGCGGCTAGCTCCTCATTCTCGACTTCGTGGCAGCGGCCGCAGGTCCGTTGCCTGTTTCCTTTTTCGGTGCAGGTCGGTTCTTTTGTCACACCCCATTCGCTCCAATCGTGACCGAGCGCGGCTAGCTCCTCATTCTCGACTTCGTGGCAGCGGCCGCAGGTCCGTTGCCTGTTTCCTTTTTCGGTGCAGGTCGGTTCTTTTGTCACACCC
>JAFRXY010000007.1 GCA_017441385.1 Clostridia bacterium
AAAATGAGCGCAACAACTTGGAGGCAAAAGTTAATTGGCATTTTCGAACAAAAGATGCTCGTATCAAACTTGTTTCTCTGTATCCCGACCTTTGAATGTGGTGCCTATTTTAGTTCGTATATCATCGTGTCTATACACTAGCGAAACGAATGTTTCGCTGGGATTTCTGGCAAAATATGGCGGAAAAGATGCCAGCCAGACGTGCGTGGAGAGATTCTGAACAGGCTCTCAGGGAGATAAGGAGCAGGTTTATGTGCAGCAGGAATGATACGGTTTTTAAAACGAAAAAACAAAATAGCAACAGCAAGGAAACCAGAAGCCGGCGGAGCGAAGCCGTGCTGCTGACGGAGGGAAATCCACGGCGTGTGATACTCTCGTTTGCTCTGCCGATATTTTTAAGCCAGCTTTTCCAGCAGCTTTACAATACGGCTGACGCATGGATCGTGGGACACTATCTTGGCGACAGGGCTTTCGCGGCAGTCGCCTCCTCCGGAAGTCTGGTTTTCCTCTTTATCAGCTTTTTCATCGGTCTGTCCATGGGCGCGGGCGTGGTGATCAGCCGATATTTCGGCGCGGGCGACAGCGAGAAGGTTTCGCGCGCAGTACATACCAATGTGCTGGTTTCTCTGCTTTGCGGGCTGCTTCTGGCGGCAGTCGGAGTGGCTGCGACGCCGTCCATTCTTCGCCTGATGAAGACCGACCCCGATGTATTGCCGCAGTCGATACGGTATTTCCGCTATTTCTTTATCGGCTCTCCCGCCATGGTGATGTATAACTCCCTGAAAGGCGTGATGAACGCGGTTGGAGACAGCCGCCGTCCGCTGTATTACCTGATTTTTTCATCGCTCCTCAATATTTTTCTGGACTGGCTCTTTGTCGGACCCTGCGGACTGGATATCCGCTGGGCGGCTATCGCTACCGCTATTTCACAGACGGCTTCCGCCCTGCTTTGTCTGAGGCAGCTCTCAAAGAAAGGCACCGTGTATGCCCTTTCCCCGCGCAAGCTGAAAATCAACAGGGCGATTCTGACCGAAATACTGCGGCTGGGAATTCCTTCCGGGGTGCAGAATTCCGTGATCGGTCTTGCCAATGTGCTGGTGCAGACCAATATCAACACCTTCGGAGATGTGGCGATGGCGGCGTGCGGCGCTTATTCCCGCATAGAGGGCTTCGCCTTTCTGCCGATCATGTCTTTTTCGATGGCTATCACCACCTTCATCGGTCAGAACCTCGGCGCAAGGCAGTACGACCGCACGCGGAAGGGTGCGCGGTTCGGGATAGTTACATCGGTGCTGATGGCGGAGTTGATCGGAGTGACAATATTTGTCTTTGCGCGTCCGATGGTTTCCGCCTTTGTGGACGAGCCGGAGGCGGTGGCGACAGGCGTTTTGCAGTGCAGGACGGAGTCGCTCTTCTTCTGCCTGCTGGCGTTTTCCCACTGTATAGCCGGCGTATGCAGAGGCGCGGGCAAAGCGTTTGTGCCGATGTTCGTCATGCTGTCGGTCTGGTGTGTGCTGAGAGTAATCGTGATCACCGTTGCCATGCAGCTTTCGCACACCATCCAACTGCTTTTCTGGGTATATCCCCTGACATGGTTTATCAGCTCGGTCATCTATCTGTTTTATTACCTTTTCTCCGATTGGATACA
Organism: Clostridia bacterium; assembly: GCA_017441385.1. Taxonomy (GTDB): domain Bacteria; phylum Bacillota; class Clostridia; order Oscillospirales; family Acutalibacteraceae; genus RUG762. The sequence goes on from JAFRXY010000007.1 coordinate 1,649, forward strand.
CGGATTTGACAAAGCCCAATGACGTTTTTTCTTCCAATACAACAATGACCCCGTCAGTGACACATTTGTATGTGACTGACGGGGTCTGCTTTTTCGATTGAAACGGACGGAATGAATTATTTCTTAGGAATAAGCACTTCCTTGCCGCCCATGTACATGCGCAGCTTTTCGGGAATTCTGACGGTGCCGTCGGCTTGCAGGTTGTTTTCGAGGAAGGCAATGAGCATTCTCGGAGGGGCGACGACGGTGTTGTTCAGCGTGTGGGCAAGGTATTTTTTGCCGTCCTCTCCCACAACCCTGATGCCGAGTCTGCGTGCCTGCGCGTCGCCAAGGTTGGAGCAGGAACCTACCTCAAAATATTTCTTCTGACGGGGCGACCACGCTTCCACGTCCACCGACTTGACCTTGAGGTCGGCAAGGTCACCCGAACAGCATTCCAGCGTGCGGACAGGAATATCCAGCGAACGGAAGAAGTCAACGGTGTTCTTCCAGAGAACGTCGTAATACTTCATGCTTTCCTCCGGCTTGCAGACCACGATCATTTCCTGCTTCTCAAACTGATGAATGCGGTAAACGCCCCGTTCCTCAATGCCGTGGGCGCCCTTCTCCTTGCGGAAACAGGGGGAATAGCTGGTGAGCAGCTTGGGAAGTTCGCTCTCCTTGGTGATGGTACCTATGAATTTGCCGATCATGGAGTGTTCGCTGGTGCCGATGAGATAGAGGTCTTCGCCCTCGATCTTGTACATCATGGCGTCCATCTCGGCGAAGCTCATCACGCCGTCCACGACGTTCTTGCGGATCATGAAGGGCGGAATGACATAGGTGAATCCGCGGTCGATCATGAAATCCCTCGCGTAGGAGAGAATGGAGGAATGCAGCCGCGCGATATCGCCCATGAGGTAATAGAAGCCGTTGCCGGCGACGGAGCCGGCCGCGTCGAGATCGATGCCGTCAAAGGTCTTCATGATATCGGTGTGGTAAGGAATCTCAAAATCCGGCACCACCGGTTCGCCGAACCGCTCCACCTCGACATTCTTGCTGTCGTCCTCGCCGATGGGGACGGAGGGATCGATCATATTGGGAATGGTCAGCATGATGGTGCGAACCTTTTCCTTCAGCTCGGTTTCCAGCTTTTCACACTCCGCCAGACGCTCGGAGAACTGCGTGACCTTGACCTTCTCGGCTTCAGCCTCTTCCTTTTTGCCCTTTGCCATGAGCGCTCCTATGCCTTTGGAAACCTTGTTGCGGTTGGCGCGGAGTCCGTCGGCTTCCTGCATGATGGTGCGGAGCTGTTTGTCGAGCGCGATGACTTCATCGACGAGCGGCAGCTTGCTGTCCTGGAATTTCTTTTTGATGTTTTCTTTGACTGCGTCGGGATTTTCCCGTAGGAACTTGATATCCAGCATGTATATGATCACCTTTACTTATGAAAATTGATTAATAAAATTATTATACATCAGATTACGTGAAATAGCAATAGCATTATTACATTTTTACCGGAAGGAAATTGCAATGGACGAACACCAGCTTTACCAGCGCCTTACTGCGGAAAATGAGATTCTTCCTGTTTGAAAAATAGTATTTGTTGCCCTTCCAGCCGGGGAATTTTTCATCGAGATAGCTGTAGGCGCGGTCGATGAACCGCAGCTTGAATGACTTATTGCCGTCGTCGTAGGCGCGTTTGACACGGGTAAAAATATGCACCAGAATCACCCACCGGATGACCTCGCCGATTTTGTCATAATCATTCAGCCGGTGCGCCCGTTCCTCGATGATATCGCAGGCCTTGAAAACGTCGAACGCCTTTTCGTCGGAGGAATTGCTGATGGAATCGCCGCGAAGCCTGCGGTAGGTGTAATGCACGTCGGGAACAAGCGCGATTCTGTCGGCGGTAAAGAGAATGCCGTAGATCACCGCCACGTCTTCATAATACATGCCGTAGGGGAACAGATTGTCCTCGGTGAAGATTTCGCGGCGAATAACCTTATTCCAGAGGTAGGGACGGCAAAGCCGCACCTTTTCCGGCGTTTCGCTGAGTGAAATGCAGCCTTCCCCCTTGATTCTGTCCTGCACATGCACGTTGTCCTCGGCGCCGATGATTTCTATGACATTGCCGGCGCAGATGTCCGCGCCGTATTTCACAGCGCCGTTGTACAGCTTCTCAAAGAATGCCGGCTCCACGCAGTCATCGCTGTCCACAAAGCCGATGAATGCGCCTGTCGCCTGCTTCAGGCCGTAATTCCGCGCGTCGGCAACGCCGCCGTTGGGCTTGTCGAAGGCTTTGAATACGCCGGGGTATTTTGCTTCGTAATCCCTCATGACGGCAAGGGAACCGTCGGTGGAGCCGTCGTTGACCATGATGACTTCCATGGAGTCGATGGTCTGGGCGGTCAGGGAATCAAGGCATTTCGTCATGAATGCCGCCGAATTGTAGACCGGCACGATGACCGATACTTTGATATTGTTATCCAATCATTTCACCTCGCAAATCAAACTACAGCACGACCTTCTCGCATTTCCATTCGCCGTGGGCATTTTCAAACGCCGCGACCCACCCCGCGAAATTCTTTTCGGAGATAACCTCGCTCTGTCCGGCATGATAGGCCGTCAGCGCCTGTTCGAAGCAGTCCCCCGCGAAATTCGCCACTATATCGAACCGGCATTCGCCGAGAATGCGTCTGTAATTGCGCTCAAAGACCTTGGAACGGTACATTCTGAGCAATCTGGAAGTGCTTGCCCTGTCGGGGTTGATCATTCCCGCAAGAAGGGCGCGTACCGTTCCGCGCGGCATCAGACCGTTGCGGCAGAGCACGCGGACATTGTCATTGACCCGCAGAATCTCGTCGGTGCATTTTCCTTCATCTTCGATCAGCAGCGTGACATCCGTGGAGGCATAATCAATGCCGTCCAGCCATTTCAGTATCTTCTCGGTGTGCGGGCCTGCGGCAAAGCTGCCCCCCGCCACCAGCAATTTCTTTTTGGTAGAAGTATCCTTCACAATGCGGCACTCCGATTCGTCGTTGTGGAATACAGCGTCAATGACCTTCCGGGTAACATTGCCGTCGTCGAATTCGCAGGCCCATGTCTTCATCTTGCTGTAGGCGCTGCCGTATTCGTCGGTCAGGCTTCCGGCACGGTTGATCCAGCCGGCGATATCTCCCATATCGCCCGAATAAGGGCCGGGAAGTTCATGCAGCCCGAAATAGACGCCGCGGTATTCCCTGTAGCTTTCCAAGTCGGGTATGTAAAATATGATGGGTCTGCCGGTCAGCAGGAAGTCAAAGAAGAGGCTGGAATAATCCGACACCAGCACGTCGGTCACCGACAGGAGTTCATCGGTATCAATTGACTGGGGAATGTACCGCCCGCTTCTTTTCTCCTCGTCAGACAGCAGCTTGTATACCATGGGGTGCGGCTTGATCAGAATCTGGTATTGTTCGGTGTCGATGTGGTGATACAGATAATCGCAGAATTCGTCGTAACGGGCGATATCCTTGTCCGCGCGGTCAAATGACGCGCCCTTCCACGTCGGCGCATACAGAATGATTTTTTTATTTTCCTCGATCGCGATACGCCGGCTGATCAGCTTTTCGATAATGTCGTCCCGCTTGGTGGAAAAGAGAAGATCGTTGCGGGGATAGCCGTTTTCTATCAGCTTGCCGGTGTAAATGCCGCCGAGTTTGTAGCTTTCAAGATAAATCTTCGTCATGAAGCGGCAGGGAGAAATCAGATAGTCTGTGAGAAGAAAATTCCTCGTCATGTTGCGTGAAGTGAACTTGCCGTCCGGCACATCGTAACCCAGTGTTTTGAGGGGGATTCCGTGCCATGTGTTGACGTAAATCTGCTCCGGCTTTTTGGTGAAATAGAAGGGCAGCGTGTTGTTGACGATGATATACTTCGCGCTTGTCAGGGCGTTGAAATAGCCGCTGCTGTTCTTTGTGACAAACCGCACGTTTGTCCAGTCGCCGTATTCCTTCCTGAGCTGGCGGCACTCGGCAGGGTCGTCGATCTGCCACACATGGTCATAGCGGTCAAATTCCTTCGTTTCCATCATCTTGCGGAATACCGCGTAAGGCCCGCAAAGCATTCCCGCTCCGTGGTGAGAGGAATAGAATATCGTGAATTTATCCACTTCGTTTCGTCTGTAATGCTTCGAATACCTTGCTGCCAGCAATACGGTCGGCAGTTTTCTGATAATATTTTGAATGCCCAAGAATGTATCACTCCCGGATGTATGAATAATTTCTTTATTTCAGCGCGAAGCGCTCCAACATTATTCATTTTTCAGTATTCATTATTCAGTCTTCATTTAGCGCAGCTTCGCTGAGCGCATTAAAAATGATGCTTGATGACCCGCTTTTCCGGCGGCGGCGGGGTCATGTAATCGCCGTAGATGGTGGTGAGAATCAGGTCGGTGTCCTGCGGCACGGGGAACATGCCGTCCTCAAAGGGAACCCGCACAGGCTCGCCGAATGCCGATTTCGGGAAGGTTTCCTTCTGCACCTTGTAGTAGCTGGCGAGGCAGACAATGTACTGATTGTCGGGGCTGTTGAATCTGGTGTAGTTTTTGTTGATGCATTTGAAAAGGAACTCCCTTGACACGAAATGTGAGGCAAAACGGAGGACCTTCGCCGGGAAGGAATTCGCCTCGGCGGTACCCATCTTCTGGGAAAGGGTGCCGCGCAGAATCCGCATTTTGGTTCCCTGCCATGTCTGGGCGGGGGAGGAGAGCTTCGGCACGTTGTCCAGCGGGAAGATGTCGATCATCGGGCCGTTGTTCGGCGTGACGTGGGCGATGTGGGACTGGCGGAATTTCGGGCTGTCGGTGATCAGACGGACTTTCAGCAGCGGCGTCCAGCAGTTTTCCATGGTGGTGTAGTGCTGAATCTCGTATTTTTCGCCCATGGCTTCGGGGGCGATTTGCAGGAAACGCTCGTAATCCTCCCGCATCATCAGCAGGTCGATGTCGTCGTCCCACGGTATGAAGCCCTTGTGACGCACGGCTCCCAGCATGGTGCCTTCTCCGAGGTAGTAGGGAATGTTGTACTCGGTGCAGACTTTGTCGATGTCCTTCAGCATGGCCAGCGTTACCTGCTGTAGCTCATGCACCAGCTCCATGGCCTCCTCCTGCGTCTTTTCGGGGGAGGAATTATTGTTGTTATCGCTCATCATAAGGTAATCCGTTCCTTTTTTTAGTATTGAAAAATCAGAATAAGACTATGATTTTGACTGCCTTTTGCGTTTTTTTACTTCCTTTTCAATGCCTTTAACACTTTTAAGATACGCTTCTTCTACCGGAGACAGTGTGATTGCCTGATACTTACGGTATTCTTCCTTTGCTTTTTTCATTGCCTGATCGTGGCTAACACTTCCGGCGCCGGTAAGCAACGCTCTTTTTCCGGAAGTCAGAACAGCATCCAACTGTTCCACATAATCGCTCATATACATGGGCTTGTGCTCAATGGCGTTGATTTCCGCGAGATCAAAATAACCGGCAACAAGATTATTCAGAATTTTCAGCTCGTCCTCCGATAGATAATTCTTCGCGATGCCAATATCTTTAATAGCCGGAAGTTCACCGGAAAATGATGTTAGCCCCATAAAAGGTTTCTCGGCGTCAGCCCGTTGATAAATGACTTCAGCCGCGGTGTGACCGTGAGCGGCATAGTGAAGTTTGTTCTGCACTATTTTGAAAAATCTGACAGACTCATCGCTTTTGGGATCGTAATCCACACTGGTTGCGTACAAATCCAGAACCTGACGGTAAAGTACCTTTTCTGATGAGCGAATGTCCCTGATGCGGTCAAGCAGTTCTTTCCAATAATTCCCTCCGGCATTTCCTTTAAGACGTTCATCGTCGATTGCAAATCCTTTAATCAGGTACTCTTTAAGAACATTGTTAGCCCAGATACGGAATTGAGTGCCGCAAAGTGACTTCACGCGGTAACCCACAGAAATGATAACGTCAAGGTTAAAGTATTCAATACTTCTTTCAACCTCTCTGTCTCCCTCGATTTGAACTGTTGCAAATTTTGCAACAGTTGAATCGCGGCTTAATTCCCCTTCTGTAAAAATATTCCTGATATGCCTTGAAATGGTGGACTTATCTCTCTGAAACAACTCCGCCATCTGATCGAGTGAGAGCCAGACAGTCTCATTCTTCATGTTTACGCTGATCTTTGCCAGACCGTCCTCGGTCTGATAGATGATGATTTCACCGGTGTTTTCCATTTTCTTTATCCTTCCTGTGTTATATGAGAGTAGCAGTGCCGGTTATAGGATAATCATTCACCATTCACCATTCAATATTCATTTAGCGAGCGAACGGATGTGAGCCAAGCGCTACTGGTGGTCTCTGTTCCAGACCGACCATTTGGTGTTGCCGTCGGTCGCCATGAAGTAGTATTCGCGCACCTGCGTGCCGAATTCGTCGGTGTCCGCCTCGCAGTCGTAGTAGTAATACATGCCGTTGAGCCGCATGCGGTTCCAGTAGTGGAGAATGTCCCGGCGGAATTCGGTGTCGCCGTTCAGCACGAAGCGGCCTTTGATCATTTCGCAGTCGTAGCCGGCGGCGTTGCATAGCGACTGAAAGAGCATGGCGTAATGCCGGCTGTCTCCTGTCTGATGCTTGAAGTAATACCGCAGGAGCTTAAGCTGTTCTTCGCTCCGGTCGGAGACAGTCTCGTAGCGGATATGGGTGCCTACGTAGTAATAAATCGCCCAGAGCCGTTCGGTATCGCTCATCTCATCCGTAAGTATTTCATCGAGAATGACCTTCAGCCTGTCGTTGATGGCGTCGTCGGCGGTGTAGACCGGTTCTTTGGAGGAATTGCGGGTGACGGCGGAATGACTGCTGAGTCCGCCTTCGTCGTCAAGTCCTCCGAAAGCCTCCCTGATCAGCCTGTTGATATCCTCGTCGGTCACGCGCACTCTGGATTCCTCGTTGTAGGCGTCGTAGCTGCGTTCGTCGAGGAATATTTCCTCCATTGCCTCCACGCCGCCGGAGGAACCGCGGAAAAGAAAGCAATACGCCCCGAAGCCCGCGCCCCCGATCATCGCGAAGATCAGCAGCACGATACCTGCGGCCTTGGCGATGTCCAGCGGGCTCATGTAGCTCATGTCGGAAGCCGCCTGATCGGCCAGCACGGTAAAGACGGAGGTCCTGCCGGGAACCGGCACCAGCCGCCACGGGTCAATATCGATGGTGCGGTTGATACGCCGCCAAAGATCTTCCTTTTCGTCCGCCGTCAGGCTGTCGGGAATATCCGCCAGCGTCTTTTCATGAATCAGGCTGAGCCTGTTTTTCCGCACGAGGTAGCGCAGGGTCTTGTCCACCTGCTTGCGCTGCCAGTAGTCCACATTCGGCGCGGTGCGCAGGTCGGAAATGTCAAAGTACATGTCGATGAACGCTTCCCGGCAGACGATCATGGTGTCGGCGCGATTGAGACAGCGCTCAAAGGCATAACCGAAAACACGGTCGCATGTACGGTTGTAAAACTGCATGAATGTCTCTCTTTTTTTCTGGTATTTTTTCCTGTTAGCCAGTCGCGCCAAAAAATCACCGCCCTGTCGGTATTATCTGATTATTTCAGTATACCAAACAAGGCGGTGATTTACAAGTATTTAATTGTTACATTTCTTCAAACAGAAATGACAGTCAGGGCGACTTTTTACGGAAAAAGCGCCTGAAAAAACCCGCCAGTCATTTGAACATGGAGTAATTATTGGCTCTGAGTACAATGCAGCTCATGGGCGGAACAGTAACGACGCCATTGTAGATCGATGCCATGCCCAGTACGGTGCGCGCGCCGTAGAAACCTGATGGCAGATTGATGTGGTGAGTGTTGGTCTCGGAGCGGTTGACCGCCACAAAGAGCGAATCCCTCTTGCCGCGGCGGACGAAGGACATCACCGCGTCGCGGCACCTGGCCACTTCAAATGTGCCTTCGGTCAGGCAGTCCACATCATTGCGCAGCCTGCCGAGCTTCCTGTACCAGTCGATGAGCCCGATGTTTTCTTTGCCCCACGGGTAGGTGGAACGGTTGAAGGGATCCTTGTAGCCTTCCACGCCGGCTTCGTCACCGTAGTAGATACAAGGCACGCCGGGAAGGGTGAATTGCAGCACGGAAGCCAGCTTCATCTTGCAGATGCCCTTTTCGCGCTGTTCGGGGGACATCCTGGCGTAGGCCTGCCACTCCCTGCCCCGGTTGTGGGCGGGTTCGCCGGCGAGAATGGTGATGGCGCGTTCGGTGTCGTGGGTGCCGAGCGAATTCATCAGAATGCGGGTGACCTGCGGCGGGTAATTCTCCATGATGTTGTTGACCACTTCGATGGCTTCATCGCCTGACCAGCCGGTGAGGAAGCCGAGAATAACGTCCTTGAAGGGGTAATTCATGACCGAATCGAGCTGCTTGCCCAGCAGGTAGCGCCGGCGCTGTCCGTAGGCGATCTTGTTGCTCGCGTCCTCCCAGACCTCGCCGATAATGACCGCTTCGGGGTCGGTCTTCTTGGCGGCGTAGCGCAGTCTGTCGAGGAATACGTCGGGCAGTTCGTCGGCCACGTCAAGACGCCAGCCGCTGGCGCCCTTTTCCAGCCATGTGCCGATCGTTCCGCCCTCGCCGGTGTGGTATTCGATAACGTCCGGCTCTTCTTCCTTGACTTCCGGAAGGGTGTCGATGCCCCACCATGAATGGTAATTGTCCGGCCACTGGTAGAATTTGAACCATGAATAATAGGGAGATTCCTTGGAATTGTAAGCGCCGATCGAGTCGTAGCGCTTCTTTTTGTTGAAGTAGATGGAATCGTCGCCCGTGTGGGAGAAAACGCCGTCCACAATGATCCGGATGCCGCGTTTCTTCGCCTTCTCGCACAGCTCGATATAATCCTCTTCGGTGCCCAGCATAGGGTCAATCTTGCGGTAATCGGCGGTGTTGTAGCGGTGATTCTCGTGGGCTTCAAAGATCGGGTTGATATAAATGCAGCTCACGCCCAGCGATCTGATATAGTCGAGCTTCTGGGTAATGCCCTTGAGATCGCCGCCGAAGTAGTCGGAGTTGGTGATCATGCCGTATTCATTGGGCGCCCAGTCGGGCTGATCGCCCCAGTTTTCGTGTATCTTTCTGCCGTAGGGAATGTCCTCATGCTCGACGCCCGATTTGCAGAAGCGGTCGGGGAATATCTGGTACATGATGCCGCCGGCCAGCCAGTCGGGGGTCTTGAAAGTGCTTTCGTAGACGGTGAGCTGCCACGCGACAGGCTGGGACTGCAATTCGCCCAGACCTTCGCGGGTACGACCGAGGTACTTGGTGCCGGACGAGGTGGAAAGCTCAAAGTAGTAGTAATTGAGGGAAGCCTCTTCGGGGGTGTAGTCCACTTCCCAGTATTCAAAATCATCGCCTTCCATGCCGCACCAGAAGAGATTGCCTCTGTCCACCCTGCCCTCATGCTCATTGTGAATGATGAGGGTCGCCGCCGTGCAGCAGAGATAGCGGGGGAGACACAGCTTGAAATGCACAGGCGTGCCATTGGCCACGGCTCCCGTAGGTTTGCGGTAAAAAGGATTGCGCGAATTGAAAAGTGTCTTTTTCATGCCTTTCCTCCTGACATTAAGTTTGGAGTTTGGAGTTAAGGAAGGCGCGAACGCGCCTTGAAAATAATACATTTTCAGCGCGCAGCGCTCCTTCACTATTATCTATTCTCTATTATCTATTCTCTATTATCTATTACTTCTTGAGTCCCCAGATGTTCTTGGCGTAGTCCTCGATGGAGCGGTCGGCGGCAAAGATGCCGGACTGCGCGATGTTGACAAGGCTCATGGAATTCCATCTGTATTTGTCGAGATAGAGGGCGGAAGAATCGTTCTGCGCTCTGCAATAGTCGTTGAAGTCGGCGAGAACCATATATCTGTCCATGTCGAGCAGGGAGCTGACCACGTCGTGGAACTGCTTGCCGCCGAAGCCCGCGCTCATGAAGTCGATGGCCTTGTGGAGCTGCTGGTTGTTGTTGTAGCAGTCACGGGGAGAGTAGATGTTCTTGAGTCTCTCCGCTTCGGGAGTGGACATGCCGAAGATGATGATGTTGTCGTCGCCCACTGCGTGATGAATTTCGACATTCGCGCCGTCCTCGGTGCCGAGGGTGATGGCGCCGTTCATCATGAACTTCATGTTGCTGGTGCCGCTGGCTTCTGTGCCGGCGAGGGAAATCTGCTCGCTGATCTCCGCCGAGGGAATGAGCTTCTCGGCGACGGTCACGCGGTAATTCTCGAGGTAGACCACCTTGAGCTTGCCGTCCACCCGCTTGTCGTTGTTGATGAGGTCGGCAAGGGTGCAGATGAACTGGATGATCTGCTTGGCGAGGAAGTAGCCGGGAGCCGCCTTTGCGCCGAAGATATAGGTCTTGGGGGTGAAGGGCGCGTCGGGATTTTCCAGCAGCCACTGGTACTGGGCGAGAATGTGGAGCGCGTTGAGGTGCTGTCTCTTGTACTCGTGCAGACGCTTGACCTGCACGTCGAATATCGAATCGGGATCGACCTTGATGCCGTTGTTCTTGAGGATATAGTTGGCCATTTCGACCTTGTTCTGGTGCTTGATGGCGGCCAGCTTGTCGAGCACCGCCTTGTCGCTTTTGTACTTCATCAGATTCTCCAGCTTGGAGGCGTCCTTGACGAAGCCGTCGCCGATGAGGTCGGTGATCAGGGAGGCGAGTCCCGGGTTGCTCTGGTTGAGCCAGCGGCGGTGCGCGATGCCGTTGGTGACGTTGGTGAATTTCTCAGGCATAACGCTGTAGAAATCCTTGAACACGCTGTCCTTGATGATCTGGCTGTGCAGCGCCGAAACGCCGTTGACATGGTGGCAGGTCGCGACGCAGAGGTTGGCCATCTTGACCCAGCCGTCGCGGATAATGCTCATGCGGGCCACCTTGTTGTAATCGTAGCCGGTGCGCTGATCCATTTCGGCGCAGAAGCGGCGGTTGATCTCGCAGATGATCTGATAGATGCGGGGGAGCTTGGCCTTGAAAAGATTCTCGTCCCAGCATTCCAGCGCCTCCGCCATGACGGTGTGGTTGGTGTAGGCCATGACCTTGGTGGTCATATCCCATGCCTTATCCCAGTCGAAGCCGCATTCATCCATGAGCAGGCGCATGAATTCCGGAATGGCAAGGGTGGGATGGGTGTCGTTGATGTGAATGGCGTTGAATTCGGCGAAATTCTCCATGGAACCGCCGTGTCTGCGAAGGTGGCGCTTGACGATATCCTGCACCGAAGCCGACACGAGGAAGTACTGCTGCGAAAGACGCAGGCTCTTGCCCTCGACGTGGTTATCGCCGGGATAAAGCACCTTGGTGAGCATTTCCGCCATGGCGTTCTGCTCCATGGCGCGCAGATAATCGCCCTCGTTGAAGAGCTTCATGTCGAAGTGAGGACATTCGGCCGCCCACAGGCGCAGGGTGGAAACGCCCGCGCCGTCCTTGCCGGCGCACATCATATCATAGGGAACCGCCTTGATGATGTTGTAGTCCTTGTGCTCGGCATGGTGATAGCCTTTGTTCCAGCTTTCCTCAACCCTTCCGTTGAAGCGGATGTCCACGGCGTCCTCGCGGTGGGGAATCATCCAGACTTCGCCGCCGGGCAGCCAGAATTCCGGCAGTTCGGTCTGCCAGCCGTCAATAATCTTCTGGTTGAAGATGCCGAATTCGTACCGCAGCGAATAGCCCATGCCGCAGTAACCGTCGTTGGCCAGACCGTCGAGGAAGCAGGCGGCAAGTCTGCCGAGACCGCCGTTGCCAAGACCCGCGTCCGGCTCCTGGTCGTATATTTTTTCAAGGGTGGTATCATACTCAGCCATGCACTGAGAAACCACCTTTTCGAGGTTGAGATTGTAGAGATTGTTGCGGAGGGAGCGTCCCATCAGGAATTCCATGCAGAGATAATAAACTCTTTTACCGCCGTTTTTGTCATTCTTGTCGGAAAAGGCCTTGCGTGCTTCAAAGAGCATGTCGCGCACCACAAGCACAATCGCCTTGTAGATGTGTTCGTTGTCCGCGTCCTCCGGCTTCAGTCCGTAATGGTGTGACAGCTTGGCGTCGATCAGGGACTTCATTTGCTTTGCGTTCAGGTTATTCATAAATAAGCCTCCGGGTAATTTTTATAAAAGCGGCAATCTGTATTGTTGAGAAACCCGCTGATGTGCCGCAATTCAGGGGTTGACTTATATATTTTAACACATTTCCAATGTAATTTCAAGAATAAATATTACAAGAAGGTCGCAGATATTTGTAAAATTTATACATCAAGATATCCTTATTGCACAAAATTTATATTAATTTTGTATTGATTTACAAAATTGTTATCAAATTGTCATAAAAGTCACGTTTTCATCGTGCGGCATGGCATTATTTTCGGGAAAAGTAACGAAAAAAACAGCGGCGGGGTTCCTTTTCGGATCCCGGCCGCTGTTTGTATGTGAATTAATTTTGTGAATTTGCTTATCTCAGCTTTTCGATTTCCTGCACAAGAAGTTCCCTGATCACAGCGGGATCCCCCTTGCCTTTGAGCACCTTCATGCAGCCGCCGAAGAGGGATTGCAGCGCCTTCTCCTTGCCGCCGAGGTAATCGCCGACAGCTTTCTGATTTTCCGCGAGGACGTTTTTCACGGTTTCCAGAATCAGCGAATCGTCCACCTTCGCGTCGAGCGCCTGCTCCCTGACATACTGCGCGGGATCCACGCCCTTCTCGATCACCGCGCCGAGCACCTTCTTGCCAACGCCGCGGTTGATCTTGCCCTCGTCCACCAGACCGATGATGTAGGAGAGCGCTTCGGGGGCGATATCCAGCTCGCCGATCACCTTGCCGCCTCTGCGGAGAATACCCGCGCAGTCGGTGAGGATCCACGCCGCCGTGTCGGTCGGCTTGCGTCCGGAAGCCACCACCGCGTCGAAGATGTCGCAGAGTTTTCTCTCGGACACCAGCGAGGAAATATCCTGCGCGGAAAGTCCCATTTCGGTGTATTCCGCCGTCTTTTGCTCGATGGTCGCGTGCATGCCGCTCTTGATTTCGGCCAGCCATTCATCGTCCACCACCACCGGCATGAGATTCGGGTCGGGGAAGTACCGGTAATCGGCGGCCGTTTCCTTATTGCGCATGGCGAAAGTGCGGTTCTTCATGTCGTCCCAGCGCCTTGTCTCCTGCACCAGCACCTCGGTGCGACGTTCCAGCGCGTCGGTGTGACGCGCCACCTCATATTTGATAGCCCGTTCAATGGAAGCCAGCGAGCTCATGTTCTTGATTTCACTGCGCACGCCAAGCTCCTCCGTGCCTTCGGGACGGATGGAGATATTCACGTCGCAGCGCATGGCGCCTTCTTCACACTCCGAAATGCCGCCGAAGCGCAGCATGGCTTTCAGCTTTTCGAGATAATTCAGCACTTCCTCCGCGCTGCGGAAATCCGGCTTGCTGACGATCTCAATCAGCGGAACGCTGGTGCGGTTGAAGTCAACGTAGGTCACATCCGCCCAGTCGTCGTGCACCAGCTTGCCGGCGTCCTCCTCCATGTGAATCTGCTTGATACCGATGCGGCTGGTGCCGGATTTGGTGGGAACGTCCACATAGCCCTCGGTGCAGATGGGATGGAACCACTGGGTGATCTGATAGGCGCAGGGAAGGTCGGGATAGTAGTAGCTCTTTTTGTCAAAGGTCGCGTATTGATTGATCTTGCAGTTGAGCATGATGCCGGCCTGCACCGCCAGTTCCACCGCGTGCCGGTTGGTGACGGGAAGCATACCCGGCATGCCGCAGCAGGCGGGACACACGCAGTCGTTGGGCTGATCGGCTTCGGAATGGCCGCCGCAGGCGCAGAATATTTTGGATTTGGTGGAAAGCTCCACATGCGTTTCCAGCCCCATTACCACTTCATATTTCATCAGTCCGCACTCCTTTCCACCGCTCCGGCAATGCTGAGCAGGGTGCTTTCCCCGAAGGCGGCAGTCCAGAGCTGCACGCCGCCCGTTACCATGGCGGGAATGCCGGTCAGGTTGGGAATTGTCGTAAAGAGCAGCTCTTTCTCGGTTCTTTCAAAAGTCTCCGCGAGGTCGTATTCCCCAACGGACGCGAAGCTCATGGCGGGGCAGAGCACCGCGTCAAAGGAAGCAAAGACCTCCTTCATCTTCTCGGAAGCAAGTCTGCGGATACGCAGCGATTTATCGTAGCAAATCATATACTGATTCTTGGAAAGCACAAATGAACCGTAAAGCACGTTCATCTTGGCGGTGAAACCCATGCCCTCCGTGCGGGAATTGACATACAGCTCGTCGATGTCCTTGTAGGTCGGCGTGCGGTAGCCGAACTTCACGCCGTCGTAGCGGGAAATGTTATTGCATGTCTCGGCGGACAGCATGATCTGCCACGCGGTCGCGTAGGCTTTTACGTCGGGAAGGGAAATTTCTTCGACGGTCGCACCGGCTTTTTGCAGCTTGGCGGCATATGCGTCGATTGCCGCCTTCACGGATTCTTCCGCCGCGTCGTACAGCTCCTTCACAAGGGCGATCTTCATGCCGGCGATGTCCTTGTCGGTGGCATACTCGTATTTCTCCGACGGAAGGCTGGTGCCGTCCTTTGCATCGTGTCCGGCGATGGCGGAGAGCAATTCCTTCACACCTTCCGCGTCTGCGGCGCAGACGCCCACCTGTTCGCCGGAACAGGCGGTGGGAATAATGCCGTACCGGGACACCGTGCCGTAGGTGGGTTTCAGGAAGTCCACACCCGAAAGGGCCGCGCCCCTTCTAGGAGCGCCGTTCATATCCACACAGAGCGCCTGCTTCACCGTACCCGAAGCGACGGCTTCGGCGGCGGCGGTGGAAAGGGTGCCGTCCGTCTTTTGGCAGACGCCGTGATAGGAGGTTTCGCCCGCGAGGTCAAGCCCGAATTCGCCGGTGTGGGTCTTACCCCTGAGCGTGAAGCCGGCTTTGAGCAGACGTTCCACCGCGTCGGAGCTGAAAAGCGGCACGAATCCGTCCAGAATGTGGGAGCCGGCCTTGGTTTCATACCCCTTTACCAGAATCGTATCATCCACCGCGACCGTGCCGGCGGAGTCGATTTCCGTCATAAAATAATTCATTTCCGTCACCTCACTTCACCAGTCTGGGAACGATCCAGCTGTCTTCGCTGTGTTCCGGAGCGCCTGCGAGCAGTTCGTCCCTTGTGAATGCCTGCTCGCGCACGTCTTCCCGGAACACGTTGGTCATGGGCATGCAGTGCACCATGACATCCGTGTTTTCCGTGTCAATGGCTTGCAGCGCTTCGACTTCCTTTCCCATAAAGCCGAAGACATCCATTGCCTTCTGTTCCTCCGCGTCGGTGAGTCTGAATTCATTCAGGCTCTCCAGAGCCTTCAGAGTTTCAACCGTCATTGTATAATCCCCTTTATGCAAGTGTCGTTATTCTCTGATGCTGATATTGGCTTCCAGAAGCTGCTGCTCCGTGACCTCGCTGGGCGCGCCGAGAAGCAGATCCTGCGCGTTGCCGTTGAGCGGGAAGGCGATAACGTCCCGGATGGAGTCCTCGCCGGCCAGCAGCATGACGATTCTGTCCACGCCGGGGGCCATTCCGGCATGCGGCGGCGCACCGTACTGGAAGGCGGTATAAAGGGCGCTGAAACGCTTCTCCAGCTCTTCTTCGGAATAGCCGGCGATTTCAAACGCCTTGCGCATGACATCGATATCGTGGTTTCTCACCGCGCCGGAGGCAAGCTCGATGCCGTTGCACACCAGGTCGTACTGATAGGCCAGCACTTCGGTGGGGTCTTGGTTTTCAAGGGCAAGCAGTCCGCCCTGCGGCATGGAGAAGGGATTGTGGGTAAAGATTGTGTTGCCGGTGCTTTCGTCGATTTCGTACATCGGGAAGTCCACAATGAAACAGAATTCATAGGAATCCTGATCAATGATGCCGAGATTCTCGCCCAGCCATGTTCTGATCTGTCCCGCTTCGCGGTTCACGATGGACTTCGCGTCGCAGATGAAGAAGAGGGTTTCGTTCTCCTTGATGCCGGAGAGGGAAGTGATTTCTTCCTTCTGCTCAGGGGAGAGGAATTTCGCGATCGGGCCTTTGAATTCCCCGGCGGTGAGGGTGAGGTAGCCCAGACCCTTCATGCCGATGGAAGTGGCGAATTTGAGGGAATCCTCAAAGAATTTCCTGCTCTGACCGTGGCAGTCGGCGACAATGCCTCTGACCGGCTTGCCCTTGAAGAGCGGGAAGTCCACCTTGGCGAAGAAATCGGTCAGGTCAATGATTCTCAGCGGGTTGCGCAGGTCGGGCTTGTCGGTGCCGAACTGCATCATCGCGTCCTTGTAGGTGATAATGTCAAAGGGCTTGGGGCTGATCTTCTTATCGGAATAGGTGCGGAAGACTTCGTAAATGACGTTCTCGCAGACATCCAGCACTTCCTCCTGTGTGGCAAAGGCCAATTCAAAGTCGAGCTGGTAGAATTCGCCCGGGCTTCTGTCCTGACGGGCGTCCTCGTCACGGAAACAGGGAGCGATCTGGAAATACCTGTCGAATCCGGACACCATCAGCAGCTGCTTGAACTGCTGGGGCGCCTGCGGCAGGGCGTAGAATTTGCCCTTGTGCTTCCGGCTGGGAACGAGGAAGTCTCTCGCGCCTTCGGGAGAAGAAGCGGTGAGAATGGGCGTCTGAATCTCCAGGAAGCCCATTTCCTCCATGCACTTTCTCATTGTGCGGATGATATCGGAGCGGAGCCTGATGTTGTGCTGCAGGCGGTCGCTTCTCAGGTCAAGATAACGGTATTTCAGACGGACGTCCTCGCGGGTGCCTCTGGAATCGCTGATGTCAAAGGGCAGCATGTTTCTGCACTTGCCCAGAAGGGTGAGGGATTCCACCACCAGTTCGACTTTACCGGTGTCCAGCTTTTCGTTGACGGTTTCGGGATCTCTCTCGGAAACGGTGCCCTGCACCGAAATGACACATTCCCTGTTGACGCCGCTGAGCAGCGTCTCGTCATGAATGACGGTCTGTGTAATGCCGGTGTAATCCCTTAAATCCACAAAGATAACGCCGCCGTGGTCACGGATGGTGTCGACCCAGCCGGCAAGCTCTACTTTGGCCCCGATATCCTTCTCGCGGATGTCGTTGCAGTAATGCGTTCTGTACATACAAATTCCTCCATTTTGTTTTTTTGCCTTGCAAATAATAAATAAATAACAAAAAACCCGTCCCAAGAATCACATAGACTCTTGGGACGGGCATTTTTTCGAATTACCCGCGGTGCCACCCAAATTGGCGATGTTTCAATACGCCCGCTTTGAAATATGCAACTGTGGCTTACGGAAAAGCGTTCCCACGCTTACTACTCACCCGAATGCACTTTCAGTCCGTGATGCATACTCCCTGTCGGGTTTTCCAAAAAAGCGGAGTCTTTTCCGGCCCCGGAAGGGGAAATGCCCGATTCCGGGAAAAAGCTCAGATTAAATTATGGCACACTCCGCGCGAAATGTCAAGCGTTTTTTTAACAATGAATAAAAAATCTGATTATTTATTGAATTTTAGCAATATATATGATAAAATAACTTGGTATACGTATGAATCGGTAATTCTTTCACGGTTCTTCGTTTCACTAAAATCAGGAGATGTTGTTGTGAAGATAATTGGCGTCATACCAGCGCGGTTTCATTCGTCCCGGCTGCCCGGTAAGCCGATTGCCGATATTTGCGGAAAGCCGATGATCTGGTGGGTATATCAAAACGCAATCAGGGTGAAGGAATTTGATGCCGTCTATGTCGCTACCGACAACGGGCAGATCCGGTCGGTCTGCGATGAATACAACATGAATGTCATTATGACTTCCACGGCTCACGATACTCCCACCTCCCGCATTTACGAGGTATCGCAGACAGTCGACAGCGATTTGTATGTTTTCATAGGAGGGGACGAACCGCTGGTGGATTCCGACGCCATATCAGAAGTCGTCGGAACGGCGGTTCGCACCGGCGGAATGGTGACAAATGCCATGACAGTTATTGCCAGCGCCTCTCAGGTAATTGACTATTCCAACATTAAAGTCGTCGTCAATACAGACGGCCGTCTGCTCTACGCTTCGAGAAGCGCGATTCCATATCCCAAGGGGGAGCTTGATTTCAATTACAGGAAGTTTGTAGGCATCGGCGCCTTTACAAAGGAGGCGCTTGCCATCTACAACCGTACAAAGAAAAGCAGGCTGGAATTAATTGAAAACTGCGACCTGATCCGGTTTCTCGATATAGGCGTCCCCGTCAGAATGGTCGAGGTGACGTGCAGAAGCCTGTCAGTTGACACTTCAAAGGACTTGGCAATGGTTTCGTCCATCATCCATAACGCTCGCTTCGGAAACGGATAACGAGCCTTTTCAAAAACCGTTTTGAATCTGTTCACGGGTTTTACAGAGTTTACTGATTGCTTTTTCTGGAGGAATGATAGTGAAATCTTTACGGCTGCTGGACTGCACCCTCAGAGACGGAGGGTATGTCAATAACTGGGACTTCGGTCACAGTGTTATCACCGGCACATACAAACGGCTTGATTCTTCCGGTGCGGATTTTATCGAAGTCGGCTTTCTGGACGACAGACAGCCCTTTGACATCAATCGCACCATTCAGCCCGATACCGGCTGTTACAATGAAATATTCAAAGGCGTACAGAAGAAACAGGCCATCCCGCTGGCAATGATCGATTTCGGAACCTGTTCCATAGAGAATATCTCGGATTGTTCCGAAACATTCATAGACGGCATCAGGGTGATATTTAAAAAAGAAAAAATCGAACAGGCGCTGCCCTTCTGCAAGGCCATCAAGGAGAAGGGCTACAAGCTGTTTATTCAGGCCATCTCCATTACGGCGTATTCCGACATTGAAATGCTGCAATATGTCGAAAAGATCAACGAGATTCATCCCTTTGCCTTTTCCATTGTGGATACATACGGACTGCTGGATCAAAGAAAGCTGGACAGGTATTTCAGTCTCATCGACAACAATCTCGCCCCTGACATCGCAATAGGCTATCATGGCCATAATAATTTTCAGCTTGCGTTCAGCAACACCCTTCATTTTATTCAGTTGTATACAGACAGAGAAATGATCGCCGACGCTACGGTTTACGGCATGGGAAAAAGCGCGGGCAATTGCCCGATCGAACTGATCGCGCTCTATATGAACCAGCTGTACGGCAAGAACTATGATGTCTGTCAGTACCTTGAGATACTCGATACCGATCTGATGTCGGTCTATCAGAATGTTTACTGGGGGTACAAATATAACTTTTACATCTCGGCTATGCAGAACTGCCATCCTAATTATGTGCAGTACCTTCTTAACAAGAAGACTTTGTCTGTCAGCAGTGTAAATAAAATTCTTTCTGAAATTCCGGAAAACATCAAGCTGCATTACAGCGCGGATTATATTGAAAAAGCATACACGGAGTATCAGTCAAGAAATATTGATGACAGTCAGGCTATCGCGTCGTTATCCGCGATTCTTTCCGGTAAAAAGGTGCTTGTGATCGGCCCGGGACGTTCTTTGCAGACCGAAAGCGGCGCTGTGAGCAATTACCTGACAGCAGAGCAACCGGTTGTCATTTCGGTCAATTTTGATCCGGACGATTATAATGCTGATTTTATCTTTGTCAGCAACGCCAAGCGTTACAGCAAGCTCTCCGATATACATGACATTGCTTCGGTGCAAAGCAGGCTGATTGTTACGTCGAATATCGTTCCGTATGACAGAAAAGCCGATTTTATTTTAAATTATTCCTCACTCAATTCCGCCAACAGACAAAACAGCGATAACGCGCTCCTGCTGTTATTGGCCGCGCTCGCGAAAACAGGCGTAAAAGAAGCCGCGCTCGCGGGATTTGACGGATACTCCGCCTCCGGTGAGAACTATTTTGATATGAAATATGAATTCGGCGGCAATGATGAATACTATATCAAAAGCAATGAAGTGACCATCAACGGTCTGAGAGAATTGTCAAAGCTCATCACCATCAGATTCATCACGGAATCGCTTTATTCGGAGGCGCTGATGTGAGCAAGACACACGATATTCAACA
This sequence comes from Clostridia bacterium, assembly GCA_017441385.1. Lineage (GTDB taxonomy): Bacteria > Bacillota > Clostridia > Oscillospirales > Acutalibacteraceae > RUG762. Next base: position 21,735 of record JAFRXY010000007.1, read on the forward strand.
ATTATAAAGGAATACGGCAGGTTATGAAGGGGATCATTATGAAAAAAAGTAATTGCAAAGTTCTGGCTTTATTGCATTTGTTATTCATGCTCTTTTCCCTGACAGGCGTATGCAGCAAACTGGCTGGAAAAAGCGATTTCTTATCTCCCGGCTTTTTCTTCTGGTATGGCGCCATGATCGTGATCATGGGCATTTACGCCGTGGGATGGCAGCAAATCATCAAACATTTACCGCTTTCCACCGCTTTTGCCAACAAAGCGGTAACGCTGATCTGGAGTCTGATTTTCGGAGCAATCATTTTCCGCGAGCATATCAAGTGGACGCAGATTGCCGGCTGTATGCTGGCTGTCATCGGCGTGATTCTTTATGTTCTGCCGCAGCGAAACGAAAAACAGGAAGAAAAAGAGGTAACGGAAAATGACAACTGAAATGATTCCCTATCTTGCCATTGGATTTTTTAGTGTTTTTGTCGCTTCAATTTCACAGGCCATGCTCAAAAAAGCGTCCGGCCAAAAGCAAAAGGATCTGCTTCACGAATATCTCAACCCCCTGACCGTTACGGCGTATGCTATGTTTTTTTGCAGTACGCTCATGACAATGGTCTCGCTTCGAAAAGTACCTCTGGCAATGAGTCCCATGTATGAAAGCAGTTCCTATATTTTTGTTACGATTTTCGGAGCGTTATTTTTCTCGGAAAAAATAACCGTGAATAAGCTCATCGGTCTGGGCTTTATTCTTTCCGGGATTGTGCTGCTTGCCATTTGATGATTGAGGTAGGGATTGATAAAAAATGAAAAAAGAAACGTATAAAAAATCCGCAATATATTTTGTTCCTCTTGCGCTGTTCTCAATACTTGGCATTCTTGCCTTGGTCAGATATGCGATTGTAAGAAATTGTTATCAAAAACCATACACGGAAGATATCACGGTATCCGCCTGCGATTTTCAGGGCAGCGGCACCCGGAAGGATCCGTTTATTATTTCCGGTTCACAGGATTTGGAGCAGTTAAGAACATTGGTAAACCGCGGCGAATCTTTTGACGGCTGTTATTTTTTGCAGACTGAAAATATTGATCTCAATAACATTCCGACAGATCCCATCGGAACTGTCGACAGTCCCTTCGGAGGAATTTACAACGGCGGAGGACACAGTATCTCGAATCTCCGTATTGAGTCCGACAAGGAATATGCCGGCTTCTTTGGAACCATATCCGGAACGGTGGCCAACCTTGGCATCGAAAGCGGTGAAATAGGCGCTGTCAGCGCGGGAGGTATCGTGGGACGGTCTGTCGGATTCAATGCGGCGATACTGAACTGTTACAGTAAGGTCAACGTCCACGCAGACCGGGCCGCAGGGCTGGCTGACTTTTTCCCCGGCGGAGTGATGGCGTCCTGTATCTTTTGCGGAAATCTTGAGGGAGAATATACCAGCTTAGTCACCACTTCATGTGATGTTAAATTATTTCATTGCCGCATGGTAGATGATGATTTTCTTATAACCGGCAGCGTCACAAAATTCCTGCTAGGTTTCAGACTCTCTTCCGCAGTGAGTGAAGTGTATTATGCCAATGAGCGGGGAATTAAACTCAACTCATGGCAGATTAAAAACGGCAATCCGGCTTTCGCGGATAGAGGCTTTTTCAATTCGTTCGTGACATTTGTCAACCTGTATTTATTGCCAATCGTACTCCTTCTGATGATGTTCCTGCTTTATCGGCATAAAAGGAAAAATTATGGCAAGTATCAGGAAGCCAATCCATCGGAACGGAATGCGATCATTGAAGGTGAAAAAAAGATTTCATACGGTCTGTCGGTTATAAGCGGCGTGGTTTCGCTCTTTGTGGATTGTGCCTTGATCGGGAAGGGCATTTCATGTCTGAATCCCGGAAACCTGTGTTTCATTCTGCTGATAAACCTGCTCTTTTGCTGGCAGTTAACCGAAAGTATCCAGTACATTGATTTTCACAAAATCCTGTCCGGCATCCGGTCGGAAGGGCTGCCTCTTGCGGTCTGTATTTCAATTGTATCGGCAATCGAATTGGCTCAATTCAACCGCGTCCCGCGCTTTGACGGCTACCTCTATTATGGCAGCATGACCAAGGCAATCAACATGTTTCAGCTTGATCTGTTAACTTATATTGGAAACTTTTTTAACTGGTGGAAATGGACACAGGGGCTTGTATTGCTCATAGCTCCATTTGAATTTTTAGCGCCCGGGAAAATGATCGGCATGTATCTGGCCAATATCATCATAACGGCGGTCACCATGGTCGTTCTTTACAGAGTATTGAGAACAATGGTCGTAGGAATTTCACCTTTTTTTGCCGCCGTCACCAGTATGCTGCTGATGCTTTTCCCGTATGAAGCGGGAATCATGACATATCTCTGTATAGATACCCATATCACGCTTTTCCTCATCTGGCTCATTTACAGTTATCAGAAAAAGAATCATCTTCTTGTGTGTTTCTGCGGTTATCTGCTTGCCTTCAGCAAAATTACCGGCTTGGTTTTCTACGTTGTTTTCCTTCTCTGCGCGGGGCTGATGGAAGTTTACAGAATGAAAAACGGAAATTTCATGCAGCGGCTTTTACGTTGGTGGAACTGGAAAACCGTCCTGCTTTGGATGGCTCCGGCGGTTTTATTTTTGCCTTTTACGATAACAGACGATAAACTGGCGTCTCAGTCCTTTTACGGAAGCGTCAGCGGCTCTCCTTTTGGTCAGAAAACGGCAATCAGCCTGTTAAATACTGTTTTTCAAACTTTTATTTTTGGGTTCCGTTGGCTCATTCTCCTGATAGTTGCTGTTGCTATGGCAATGGCATTGATCAAAAGAAAAAATATAAAAAGGATCTTTACCCCGGACGGGCGATTGCTCTTTTTTCAGACAGCGGCTTCATGTCTTGCTGTATTTGTTATGTTTATGGTATATAACGGTAACGCCGAATGCCCCCGCTATACAGCTTTGTTTAATGTTTTTTATGTTTTAGCGATTCCGTTTTCCATTTTTATGTTAACTGATAAAAAATCAATAAGACATTTCTTATTGATTCTATTGACTATATTATTGTCCGTTCAGCTATTCTGGACAATCGATCCTACCATAATCATGATAAATGATGGTGTGTATTCCGGAAAGAAGAATATATTTAAATTGGCTCTGCCAAACGATTCCAGATTAAGTATGAGCATAGGAGCAGGATATGGCAAGGGATATCAGGTTTATTGCGATTTATACGTTTATAATTTGGAATACGGTTTTCTGGACGATTTATTAGATAAGCTTCTTGATGATATTAATCCTAATGAACACTCTACACTCGTGATATTAGATGTAATTGATTATGAATATCACATCAATGGAACAGACATGCATTATCCTATCTACTGGAATACCAGAGAACATCACCGCACCTATGACGGCAACGATGCGGACAGCATCTATTTTTCCGACGTCGTATCGGTTACAACTGACGATATTCTGAGCGAAAACAGTGAACTGAAAGACCGTTTTTATTTACTGGTGCCGGCGCGTATCGACTCCCGCAAGGCAATCAGCGCTCTTGAAAAACAGGGCTATCAACGTTTCTATGAAAAACATCCCGAAAATGTATATGGCAGCATTTCGGTTTTCGGTTTTGAAAAAAGCGGAAAGGTGAATGTGAATGACGGAAAGTAACCCGACTGTGACAAAAGCACAACTGAACTTCATTGTCCTCTTGAAATTCGCGGCCTGTCTGTTGATTATCAACAGCCATTGCAGAGAAATCTATCCTTATTTCTTTCTCGCCGTGGGCGGTGGACATGGCAACGCCCTTTTCTTTATCATTTCCGGCTATTGTCTGGCCAACATAAAACCGGGCTTTTTGGATTGGTATCTGAAACGCGTCAGAAGAATTATTCCGGCGGCTCTGCTGATGATGACAGTGGGTCTGGCCCTGAACTACGGCGCCGGCATCGTCGACAGCCGGCAATCGGGGCTGCAATTTGTCGCGGATCGCTATTGGTTTATCTGGGCGATCATGATCTATTACGTCCTGTTTTATTGGGTGGTCAAAAACAGCCAGATCAAAAGACTCCTTATATTCCTCCTGATATATTTCACCGGATATGTTTTGCTTTACACCTTTTGCATTGACAAGTCGCAATTCTGTATGGAACCTGAGGGATTCTCGTGGTTCAAAGTATATTTTTATTTTGGCATCATGTTAACCGGCGGCATATTGAAAAAAATCGGGCAGCCCGAAATGAAGCCGGAAACAATAAGAAAAAAATTATTTCTCCCTTTGGTCATTTTAATAATGATTGCGGGAATCACATGGGCGGCTGAATACTGGATGATATTTATAAAGGGAACCGGATACGGTATACAGTTTTTCATTCATCTGTCGGTTTATGTTTTCACCGTTTCCGTCTTTCTGCTATTCCTCTCATGTGAGAATTTGATTGACCCGAACAACGCGTTTTTCCGGAAATGCGTTACACCTGTCGCCCAAAGCACCCTTGAAATCTATCTGGTACAGGTTTCGTTGATTTTCATCGTGCTTGGATTTGCATTTCCTGTCAACTGGCTTATGTTTGTCCTTATCTCCATAGGCGGAGGACTGTTGCTGCATAAGGCGGTATCCAAAATTCCTCTGACAGGTTCGAGATAAATACTACACCAAAGGAAGATGACCATGAGAAAAAAAATACTGATTCTCAACGGAAGTCACAGTGAGGCGACCTTGATTCTGAAGGCAAAAGAGCTTGGATATTATGTTGTCACAACAGGTAACAATCCGTCGTTGATGGGCCATTCTTTTTCAGATGAATATATATGCGCGGACTATTCCGACAAGGAGGCCATACTCGATCTGGTACAAAACAACGGCATCGACAGTATTGTATCGTGCGCCAACGATTTCGGTGTGATCACTGCCTCCTATGTCGCCGGTAAAATGGGCTGGAAGGGACATGACACCTATCAAAACGCAAATACGATTCATAAAAAAGACCTGTTTAAAAATCTCCTCCAACGGCTTGCAATAAGGACCCCCTACTCAAAAGCATTTGACAGCAAGGACGAGGCCATTGACTATGCGAGATGTGCTCAGTATCCGGTCATTGTAAAAGCAACGGATCTGACCGGAGGCAAGGGGATTTTGCGGGCTGACAATATGGAGCAGGCAGTTTTCGCCATCGACAACGCGTTTGCGCGTTCAAGAGCGAAGCGGATATTGATTGAGGAATTTATTATCGGCGTGCAGCAGTCCATTGATACGTTTGTCATCAACAAAAAGGTGGTTTCTTCGGTCAGCAACGATGTGTTCTGTCCTATCAATCCCTATCTGATTCAGTCCGAAATTCTTCCGGCCAAGGGAATTGAAAGGATTCAGGACGAACTTCACGGATTCATTGAAAAGATGTGCCAAGATCTTGACCTTGTGGACGGCATGTTTACGCTTCAGTACATTGTCCGGGACGGGAAACCGTATATCATTGAGGGAATGAGAAGGGCGCTGGGCAATCAATTCCTCACGGTGGCAAGGGCGGTCAACGGCTTCCCGTGGGAAGAAGCCCTGATCCGAGCCGAAACAGGCATGGATTTATCCGGCTTGCAAAGTGAGCCTCCCATGGCGGACATCGTTGGTCATCACGGCATCATGGCAACCAGAAACGGTATCGTCAGATCATACACCATTCCCCCTGAGATTGAGCGCCATCTCTTTCAGAAAATAGACATTATCGCTCCGGGCGAAGCCATTACAGACTATATGAACCAGAGAATCGCCTATATTTATTACACTTATGAAAACAGAGAAGAAGCTGTTGAAGCAGTATCACACTTTAACGACCGAATAAAAATAGAATTTGAGGATTGATGATTTATGAAAGTACTTTTGACAGGATCAAACGGGTTTATCGGCGGACATACCTGCAAATGGCTCAGACAGAAGGGTGTTTACGTGATCGGAACGGGACGTCATCAGGAGTCTCTCGCAGAATGTGACGAATACGTGACATGCGATTTATTCACTTCAGACGTCGGCACTCTGCTTGACAAAACCAAGGCGGGTACGGTAGACGCCGTCATTCATTTTGCGGCGGATATGAGACATGAACCCTATACGGTAGAGGTAACCGCTAACAACTGCGTCGGAACGCAAAGACTTCTCGAAATGTGCGAAAGCAGAAAAATCCCCGCGTTTATCCAGCTTTCCAGCCTTCCCGTGATTGGTTATCCTGTGCAGCACCCGATAACGGAACATCATCCGCTGCATCCCCCTACCGTTTACCACGTCACAAAGCACACGCAGGAACTTCTCGCGGAATATGCCAATTATACCTTCGGGCTGAGAACAGTCAGCTTCAGAATCTGTTCTCCTGTCGGAAAGGGCGTCAATCCAAGAACCATCTTTCCCACCTTCGTCCGCAAGGCGCTGGCCGGCGAGGATATCACCCTGAGCGGCAAGGGGACGAGGAAGCAGACCTATATTCACGTAAACGACATCAGCAATGCCGTTTACCTTGCACTGACAACCGGCGCACAGGGCGTTTTTAATCTGGCAAGCCATAATTTGATTTCCAACCATGACCTTGCCAAGAAAATCATTTCCGTATTGCATTCCGATTCTCAGATTGTTTTTTCCGGCGCGGAGGATCCTATGGATGAATGGGTGTGGGATATCGATATCAGCAAGCTGACGCAGGCCACCGGATTTCAGCCCCAAATCGGCATAGATGAATGTATTCTTGATCTGGCAAAGTCGTTCAGTTAAAAAAAGAAACCTGTTCAAAAAAATCTTGTATTTCTCAAATAGGTGTGCTATAATACCAGAGTCATTCGGGGAAACAGGTGCAAATCCTGTACGAGCCCGTCGCCGTGAGGTGCGAACACAAGGTTTATTTTCTTATCCGACGCCGCAATCGGAGAAAAGCCATTGGAACGGAGCTTCCGTTCTGAGAAGGCGGAAATAAACGCATCGAGTCGAAATATCCGTCTGACAGAAATTCCCGGTAGAGGCCGCGGCAGCCGGCTTCGGGAATAATACATCTATAGGAGTTGTACAACTATGAAAAAGACACTGTTTTCAAAATCGTTGTCATTCATCGCTTGTATCGTGCTTACTGCGGCTGTAGCACTTTTCGCAACCGGTTGCAATGACGGCAAAAACACACCTTCCGCCGATACGCAGGCCCCTTCCGGCGCCGCCGTATCGCAGACCGACGCAAAGCCCGAGGTCAAGGAGCTTGGCGAAGGGCAGACCGCTTTCACCTTCAAGGTGGTTGAAGACGATGGGAAAGAAACCGTCTTTGCCATTCACACGGATAAAAAAACCGTGGGCGAGGCGCTGGTTGACCTGAATCTGATCGCCGGAACCGTGGAAAGCTACGGTCTGTACGTCAAAACCGTGAACGGCGTGACGGTGGACTATGATACCGACGGCAAATACTGGGCGTTCTACATCAACGGCGAATACGCCATGACCGGCGTCGATTCCACCGACATTACCGAAGGCGCGGAATATACCTTCAAAGTAGAGAAATAATGAAGCTCAGCGCAAAGGAAATCGCGCTGTTCGGCATGCTGGGCGCGTTGATGTACGCTTCCAAAATCGCTTTGGAATTCTTGCCTAACGTCCATCTGCTGGGCGTATTCACCATTTCCATGACGGCGGTTTACAGAAAGAAGGCGCTCTATCCCATCTACATCTTCGTCTTTCTGCTGGGGCTGTTTTCCGGCTTCGCGGTATGGTGGATTCCTCACCTGTATCTCTGGACGGTGCTGTGGGGCGCCTGCATGCTTCTGCCGAAGAACATTCCCGGCAAATGGAAGCCCCTCTGCTATATGTGCCTCTGCGCCGCGCACGGTTTTCTCTACGGTACCCTGTACGCGCCGTCGCAGGCGCTCTTCTTCGGGCTGAATTTTCAGCAGACGATCGCGTGGATTGTCGCGGGATTGCCGTGGGACGCGGTGCACGGAATCAGCAATTTCTTTGCCGGCATTCTCATCTGCCCGCTGATCATGGTACTCAGGCGGTCTCAAACACAGACACAATCGCAATAATCGCACCGGACTGTCTTTCCTCCTTTACGTTTGGAAAGACAGTCCGGTTTTTGTTTGAAAAAAAACCGATAATCTTACGCGACACTCTTGATTGTACGCATTTCGCTGTGGTATAATCAAATGGAAGAAAACGCAAATAAGCGAGGTGAGTAAAGTGACCAATTCAACAGGCGACAGTTGCGGCGGCAAATGTGAGAGTAAGACAAAATCCAAGCCTCCACACGGCATTGCAGACGGGTTCGGGTCGCTTTACAGGCCTGACCGCCTTTTTGCGCGTGAAAATCATTTTTGAGCGCATGATTTTGTCCTTTCCTGCTGCCCAACGTCAGCGGGGTTTCAGGGCTTGACGTGTGACCGCGTGAAGTCCGCTCATTTGTCCGTTGCTGCTTATTTTATCTCATTGAAAAAGCAGAACGGAGTGATTATCCATGACAAAGGAAACAACTGAAAAGAAAGAATTACCGACCGCCGAAGCAGCACCCGCCGAGAGCAAGATGAAGCCCGACTACGAGGGCGAAATCGTTTCGGTCATCCGGGGAAACCTCTCTCCGAGAGTCATGCAGAGCCGGCTGGAGGACTACCACGGCAACGACATCGCGCAGGCGATGGAAAGCCTCTCCCCTGCCGAGCGCAAGAAGCTCTACCGCGTCTGCACCGTGGAAATGCTCGCGGACGTGTTCGAGTACATCGAGGAGGAAGAAGCCGGCGCGTATCTCGACGAGATGGATATCCACAAGGCGGCCGGCGTCATCTCGGAGTTGGAAACCGACACCGCCGCCGACGTGCTTCATGAAATCAACAAGGAAAAGCGCGGGCTGATCATCGACTTCCTCAAGCCGGAGATCCGCGAGGACATCCGGCTGATTGCCTCCTTCGACGAAGACGAAATCGGCAGCCGCATGACCACCAACTTCATCAGCATCCGCGACAACCTCACCGTCAAGGAGGCCATGAAGGAGCTGATCCGTCAGGCCAAGGAGAACGACAACATTTCCACCATCTTCACGGTGGACGAAGCGGGGGAATTCTACGGAGCCATCGACCTGAAAGACCTCATTACCGCCGACAGCACCGACAGTCTGGAATCGCTCACCACCAATTCCTTCCCCTATGTCTATGCCAACGAATCCATCGACGACTGCATCGAAAAGCTCAAGGATTACGGAGAGGATTTCGTGCCGGTGCTGGACAACGGCAACCGCCTGCTGGGGGTCATTACCGCCCAGAGCGTCATTGAAGTGGTGGACGACGAGATGGGCGAGGATTACGCCCGTCTGGCCGGCCTGATCGCGGAGGAAGACCTCAACGAGCCGCTGGCGGACAGCATGAAGAAGCGCCTGCCGTGGCTGATCATCCTTCTGGGGCTGGGTATCGGCGTGTCAGGCGTGGTGGGAATCTTCGAGTCGGTGGTGGCGCAGCTCACGCTGATCATGGCCTTCCAGTCGCTGATTCTCGACATGGCGGGTAACGTCGGCACCCAGTCGCTGGCCGTCACCATCCGGGTGCTGACCGACGAAAATCTCACATTCAGCCAGAAGCTGCACCTTGTCTTCAAGGAAATGCGGGTCGGACTTTTCAACGGCATTCTGCTCAGCGCGGTGTCGGTGCTCTTCATCGGGCTTTACATCCTGCTCTTCAAGGGCAGGGCGGCGGTCTTTTCCTTCGCCGTTTCGGGCTGTATCGGCGCGTCGCTGATACTGGCCATGCTGATTTCCAGCGCGGTGGGAACGCTCATTCCCCTATTCTTCAAGAAAATCAAGGTTGATCCGGCGGTAGCCTCCGGCCCGCTCATCACCACCGTCAACGACCTTGTGGCCGTCGTAACCTACTACGGCATCAGCAAGCTGCTGCTGATCGACATCCTGCATCTGGCGGGATGATTTCAATTCATCAGATAACCGGAGAAAAAATGAAAAAAATCCTTTCCAAAACCCGCGCCGCCGCCGACAGGTACGGCATGCTGGGGCAGAATGAAAAAATCGCCGTCGGCGTTTCCGGCGGCAAGGATTCTCTTGTGCTGCTGCGGCTGATGGCGGCGCTGCGTGAATTCCACCCTTCCGGCTTTGCGCTGACCGCGCTATGCCTTGACCCCTGCTTCGGGGGAATTCCCGCCGAGTATGCCGGGATAGAAGCCCTCTGCGAAGAACTGGACGTTCCGCTTGTCATCAAAAGATCACGGCTGGGCGAGATCATCTTCGAGGAGCGGGGCGAAAAGAATCCCTGCGCCCTCTGCGCCCGCATGCGGCGGGGCATCCTGCACAACATGGCGCTGGAAGCCGGCTGCTCCCGCCTCGCCCTCGGACACCATATGGACGACGCGGCGGCTACCTTCTGGATGAATCTCACCGCCGGCAGCCGGATCGACTGCTTTTCCCCCGTGACATACCTCGACCGGAAGGGTATCACCCTCATCCGCCCCATGATCTTCTGCCGGGAAAGCGAGATACGCGCCGCCGCCGCAAGGCTTCATTTGCCGGTGATGAAGAGCCGCTGTCCCGCCGACGGCTGCACCGCGCGTACTTCGGCGCAGATGACCCTCCGCGGACTCGAAATGAATTACCCCGGGCTGACCGAACGGATTATCGCCGCCTTGCAGCAGGGCGATATCGCCGGCTGGGGAAAATAGTAAAAATATTCCCTCAGAATGTCGTTCTTGTCACTGAGCGCGCGGTAAACCGTCGCCGCGTCGGTATGCAAAGCTGCCGCGATATTCCCGATGCAAAATATAGCAAATTCCAGCTCGTCCGCGTTTTTGATCCATCCAGCATGCGCCATATTAACTCCTTCTTCATTCCAAGGGCGACAGCCCTTCCTTCATTATTCATTCTTAAGTTTTCAGTCTTCAGTCTTCAGTCAGCGAATTATTTCGCGCTGAGTTCCTTGATACGGTCCCGGAGGTAGGCCGCCTGCTCGAAGTCGAGCAGCTTGGCCGCCTGCTTCATCTGCTTGGTCAGTTCGTTGATGAGGTGTTCGCGCTCGGATTTGGTTAATTTCTTGCCGGATTTCTCCCGTTTGCCGTCCTCGCCGTGCTGGGTAATTTCTATCACATCGGCCACCTTCTTGATGATGGTCTTGGGGGTGATGCCGTGTTCCTCGTTGTATTTTATCTGAATGTCGCGGCGGCGCTGGGTTTCCGTGATGGCGCGTTCCATGGAAGGGGTCACGCTGTCGGCGTACATGATGACCTGCCCCTCGGCGTTTCTGGCGGCTCTTCCGATGGTCTGAATGAGCGAGGTTTCGCTTCTTAAAAAGCCTTCCTTGTCCGCGTCCAGAATCGCCACCAGCGACACTTCCGGAATGTCCAGACCTTCGCGCAGCAGGTTGATGCCCACCAGCGTGTCGAATTCCCCGAGACGCAGGTCGCGGATGATTTCCATGCGTTCCACCGTGTCGATGTCGTGGTGAAGGTAGCGCACCCGCATTCCCAGCGATTCCATGTATTCGGTGAGGTCTTCCGCCATTTTCTTGGTCAGGGTGGTGACCAGCGTGCGGAAGCCCTTTTCGGCGCGGGTGTTGATTTCGGAAACGAGGTCGTCGATCTGTCCTTCCGTCGGACGGACGGATATTTCCGGGTCGACCAGTCCGGTGGGACGGATGACCTGCTCCACAATCTGCTCGGCGTGTTCTCTTTCAAAAGGCCCCGGGGTCGCGCTGATATAAATTGCCTGATTGATGAGCGAATAGAATTCCTCAAACATCAGCGGGCGGTTGTCGTAGGCCGACGGCAGGCGGAATCCGTAGTCGATGAGATTCTTCTTGCGGGCGTGGTCGCCGGCGTACATCGCCCGCACCTGCGGAATGCTGACGTGGGATTCGTCCACCAGCAGCAGGAAGTCGTCCGGGAAGTAATTGATCAGCGTGAAGGGGGGCGAACCGGGCGCTCTGCCGGACAGCACGCGGGAATAATTCTCTATGCCGGGGCAGAAGCCGACTTCCATCAGCATTTCCATGTCATAGCTCACCCGCTGCTCGATGCGCTGCGCCTCAATGAGCTTGTTGTTCTGTTGGAAATACTGAATTCTCTCCCGCAGTTCGTCCTTGATCTCGTCCATCGCCCTGCCCATCTTTTCCTCCGGAACGATGTAGTGGGAGGCGGGATAAATGGCAATGTGGCTGAGAATGCCCTTGAGTTCGCCGGTGACATAATTGATCTCGGAAATGCGGTCGATCTCGTCCCCGAAGAATTCAATGCGGATGACGGTTTCTTTGGAATAGGAAGTGAATACTTCCACGACGTCGCCCCGCACGCGGAAGGTGTTGCGGGTGAATTCGATGTCGTTGCGGCTGTACTGGATTTCCGCGAGCTTTTTGATGACCTCGTCGCGGCTCTTTTCCATGCCCGGACGGAGCGAAAGCACCATGTTACGGTAGTCGATCGGGTCGCCCATGCTGTAGATGCAGGAGACCGAAGCGACGATGATGACGTCCCGCCGTTCGGAAAGGGCGGATGTCGCGGAATGCCGCAGGCGGTCGATCTCGTCGTTGATGGAGGAATCCTTCTCGATGTAGGTGTCCGTGGTGGGAATGTAGGACTCCGGCTGGTAGTAGTCGTAATAGCTGACGAAGAATTCCACCGCGTTCTCCGGGAAGAATTCACGGAATTCGTTGCAAAGCTGGGCGGCCAGCACCTTGTTGTGCGCCAGCACCAGCGTCGGCCGGTTCATCCGGGCGATGACGTTCGCCATAGTGAAGGTCTTGCCGCTTCCGGTAACGCCCAGAAGCGCCTGTTCGTGATATCCCTTTTTCAGCCCGTCCACCAGCGCGGCAATTGCTTCCGGCTGGTCGCCGGTGGGTTTGTAATCCGAAACCAGCTTGAATTGATCCATTTTCCATACCCTCCGTTTTATTTTTTTGTGTAACTATGTTATTATATCACTTTCCGTCAAATGAATCAATGCTTTTCGCTTTATATTTTATATGAAAAACGAATTGGATGATAATTGAATTGACGCAGAGAAAGCGCCAAAATAATTAGTAGTATGTTTACATATTCGTAATAATGCGGCCTAAAAACTGTGCGATAATATTTTTATATATAATCAATCTGAGGAGCATAGACGTGTTCGGATATATACGTGTATACAAGCCGCAACTGAAAATATGCGAATACGAAACCTACCGCAGCATCTACTGCACGCTTTGCAGGTATCTCGGCAGGCAGATGGGTCTTCCTGCCCGGCTGCTTCTCAATTACGATTATACATTCATGGCAATGCTGATGATCGCCCTCAGCGACGAAAAGCCCTGCTTTGAGCAGGGAAGATGCGTTGTGAATCCCATGAAGAAATGCGGCAATTGCCGGACGAACGCCCGTGCCTTTGCATACACCGCGGCGCTCACAGGCATTATGTTCTACTACAAGCTCAAGGACAGCATAGCCGATTCCACCGCCGGCAGGCGGCTGCTCTGGCGCACGCTGCAACCCTATGCGGCGCATGTGCGCAAAAAAGCAATGAAGCTCTGCCCCGAGGAGGACGCGCTGGTCGCAGAATACATAACCCGACAGTTCGCTGCCGAAAGCAAGGCTAAGGAAACCGGCGAGATCATCATCGACGAGCTGTGTCAGCCTACAGCCGACGTGCTTTCCGCCTTTGCGGAGCGGCTGGCGGACAGGGACAGCGACAGAACCGTGCTGAAGCATTTCGGCTACTTCATAGGGCGGTGGATCTATATGATCGACGCGCTCGACGACCTTGACCGCGATCTGAAAAACGGCTCCTTCAACCCGCTGGCGCTGAAATTCGGGCTGACGCAGGACGACGCGGCAGGCAAGACCGAACGGTGGGAGCAGGCGAGGATTTACGGCAACGACAGCCTGAATATGTCCGCTGCCGAAGCCGTCAAGTATTATGAACTGCTCGATCTTGGCGAATTCAAGTCCATCGGCGACAATGTGATGTACCTCGGCATTTCCGACGCGCAGAGAAGCGCTCTCTTTCCGCCGGTAAAAAAACGGCGCAGAAATTCAGATAAGAATCAAATAAACACAGGAGTTGAAGAAAAATGAATGATCCGTATGCAGTACTCGGCATTTCATCCAGCGCCTCTGACGAAGAGGTAAAGACAGCCTACAGAAATCTCGCCAAGAAGTATCACCCCGACAACTACGCAAGCGCACCTGACGTGGCCGATCTGGCTGCGGAAAAGATGTCGCAGGTCAACGAGGCCTACGACGCTATCGTTTCCGCACGCAAAAACGGCACACCGGTGGGCGGTTCCTCTCAATCCGGCACCAGTTCCAACAGTACGGCAGGCAGCAATTACGGCTCCTTCCAGGGCACCCAGCATACGGACTTTGCCGATGTGCGCAACCTTTTCAGCGCCGGCAGGATAACCGACGCCGAGATGGTTCTCGACGGCGTGCCGAATGCCCGCAGAAACGCCGAATGGTATTTCCTCAAGGGCAGCGTACTCTACCGCAGAGGCTGGATCGATCAGGCATACGCCTACTTCCAGACTGCCGTGAACAAGGCTCCTAATAACGCGGAATACCGCGCGGCTTACACGCAGGTTTCACAGCAGCGCACAGGCAGAACGGCCGGCTACAAATACAACGGAGGAAACGGCGGGTCGTCCTGCGCCAGCGGCTGCGGCCCCTGCTCCACCTGCATGGGACTGCTCTGTGCCGACTCCTGCTGCGAATGCTTCGGCGGCGACCTCATCACCTGCTGCTGATCTTTTTCAATAATCTCGCTACCCAAAAAGGCAACACCCGTGCTTCCGCCGTCCGGTGTTGCCTTTCTATTATGTATGAAATGAGGAATTACGTATGAATTCGGGAAAAGCAGCCTCCAAGATGGCGCTGTGCGGCATTCTCACCGCGCTGAGCGTCGTTGCCATGATCATTGCGGGATTCATGGGAATACTGACCTACGCCGCGCCGATGATAGCGGGAGGCGTAATGATCATTCCGGTGCGGGAATACGGCAAGGGCACGGCTTTCACCATGTTCGCGGCGGTGTCGCTGCTGGGCATGATCCTCATCCCCGACAAGGAGATGGCGCTGTTCTACCTGCTGCTGTTCGGGCATTACCCCATCATTCAGCCGTCGCTGAACAGAATCGGCAAAAAACTTCCGCGGGTCATTCTGAAGGCACTGGTGTTCAATGCCGGCGCTCTGCTTTCGGTGCTGCTGGCCAAGCTGATCTTTGCCATTCCGGTCTTTGACCCGGATAAACCGATCTGGCTGCTTGCGGCGGTATACCTGATTGGCGCGAATATCTGCTTTGCGCTCTATGACAGCGCACTGCTGGGATTCTACACCCTTTACGACGTCAGACTGGCCCCTCTGCTGGGCAGGCTTTTGAATCACTGACTTCTTTACTCGTATTTTAACGCGACTTCGGGGTAGTTAATGAGATAACTGAATCCGATATCGGTAATCGAACCGTTGACACGCATACGGTAAAGCTGATACGGGTCGTCCCCTCTCCTGACATATCCCGAATCGGTGGTGAATGCAAGTCTGAATCCGGCTTTTCTGACAATTTCCTTGGCATTGCCTCCGTAAGTGCCGTAGGGATAGGCGAGGTATTTGGAACCGCCCAGTATTTTCGAGGATTTTTTGAGATCCTTCACTCCTGTTTCCACTGTCACCCCCTGCATGATTCCTCTGTTGTCAGGAATTCCGCCCTGCGGGATCTCGCCCCGGTGCATGTTGTGTGTGTGTGAATGAAGCTCGATATTCGGCAGCGTCAGTTTGTAGGGAATGTTCTTTCGCCATGACGTGACAGCAAACGAGGTGGCCGTGAATCCGTACTTTTCAAGTTCCGGCTGGAGCAGCTCGAAGAAGTTGTCCTGTCCGTCGTCGGACGTCAGGACAACGCATTTGGCGGGGACTTCTATGTTTCCCTGAAGCCACTCGTAAAGCTCGTCCATAGACAGCGTGACGTATCCGTTTTCCCTCAGCCACTGAAGGTGAGATCTGACCGACTGTATCGAATGGCTGTTTCTGCCATGGGTAGGTTCTTCCTTTGTTTCGTCATAGAAAAAATGGTACATGACCACAGGGACAAAATCGGCTGTTGGCCCCTTGTACTTGCGGAATCTTTCCACATATCTCGGCTCGCGGAAGACAGCGGTGGTACAGAATACAGGTTCAAAATCGGATTGTTTCAGGCGGGACATTCCGCCGCGGCATCCTTCCTCAATCAATCCGTCAACGGTCGTTTCATAGGTAGATTGCAATGAATCGCCGCCGTCGGATACAGTGGAGAAAATGTCATCGGAAAAAAACCGGAAAAAAACAAACACGAAGCCTGCCATCGAAAGCAATACAATAATGATCAGTAATACCTTTTTCAAGAGAACGCCTCCCAATCGCCGTATTTTTCTCATAAGAATACGGTTATATTACATATCCTCCGTTGGGACAGAGAACCTGTCCGGTGATGAAGGAAGCCTCGTCGGACGCGAGGAAATAAACCGCGCGGGCCACTTCTTCCGGTCTGCCCAGCCGCAGGAGGGGAGTGCCTTCCGCAAGCTCCCGCAGGTCGTCGGGGGTAAGATGGGCATTCATTTCGGTGTCGATCACCCCCGGCGCGACACAGTTGACCCGGATGCCGCTGGGGCCGACTTCCTGCGCAAGCGCTTTGGTCAGACCTATGACGGCGGCTTTGGTCGCGGAATAGACCGTTTCGCAGGACGCGCCGACCTGCCCCCACATGGAGGAGATATTGATGATGCTGCCGCTGTGTTTTTGCAGCATATAAGGCAGCGCTTCATGGCAGCAGAGGAACATTCCGTCCACATTCACGGCAAATGTCCTTCTCCATTCGTCATAGTCCACATCTGTGAAAAGGCTCTGCCGCGCGATGGCGGCGTTATTCACCAGAATGTCCACCCCTCCGAGCTGCTCCCGTGCCGTTTCAAACATCGCCGCCACTTCTTCGGGCCGAGAAACGTCGGCCTTTACCGCCATGGCCATTCCTCCGGACGCGTTGATTTCCCGGGCAGCTTCAAAAGCCGGCTCGCGGCTGTGATGGTAGTTGAGCGCCACCGGGTGCCCCTTTACGGCAAAAAGGCGGGCGGTCGCCAGTCCGATTCCCCGCGAAGCGCCGGTCACCAGCACGGTTTCTTTCATACGCCAGACATACTCCTTTCAGCCTTTTCTGAACCTGAACCCTGTTTTCGGGAAAAGAGCAAAGAATTTCTCCCTCTCGAAGCCTTCCGGCCGGATGTCCCGGCAGTAAAGGCTCATGAGCCAGACATCCTCGGCAGCCCCGTCCGTGACAACGCCGTCGGTGATATAGGCTATTTTGACAAACCCCAGACGGGTATAGGCGCGTATGGCATTGTAATTGGAAGCGCGGACTTCAAGACGGATTTCGTTGAAGCCGCGCTTTTTCGCGTCGTTGACCGTGGCGGTCATGAGCCGGGACCCCCATCCCATTCCCCTGTACTTTTTGGCAATGCCGACCCCCAGAAAGCCCACGTCGTCCGGCTCGTCGCACCGGCGCACGATATCGCACCAGCCGACAGCCCTTCCTCCCGGCTCCACCAGCAGGAACTGCGGATAGCCTGACTGGCGGCAGACCTTGATGAACCGGAGAATGTCCTCGATCGGATAGCCTCCGGAAATGGAGAGGAATTTTCCTTCTTTGGCCACCTCGTCGAAGGTCTGGCAGTAGGAAACCGCGTATTTTTCAGTAGAACGCACGATTTTCAATTCTTCCATAGCCGTTGCAAAAAATCAGTCCGCGAGAGCCGCCTGCATCATGATGGCGCATTCCAGACGCTTCTTCTCCATCTCGCAGTAAAGGCTGTAAGGCTCCAGAATGTCGCCGTTCTTCTCGTTGTTGATAGCGTTGCAGCCGCCGCTGCAATAGAATCGCGCCCAGCAGTCGCGGCACTTGCGCTTGTTGTAGATGGTGGTGCGGGCGAACTTCTTCTTGATTGCTACGTTGAAGCTGCCGTCGTTCAGGCTGCCCATCTTCCACTCATCGTGTCCGACGAACTGATGGCAGGGGAAAATATCTCCCTGCGGGGTAATCGCGACGTATTCGTTGCCGCAGCTGCACCCTCTCAGGCGGCGAATGGCACAGGGTCCCTGATCAAGATCAATCATAAAATGGAAGAAGTTGATCTTCTCCCCCGCCTTCTTCATTTCGATGAGCTTTTTGGCAAGCGTTTCGTATTCCTCAAAGATTCTGGGGAGATCGGACTCCTGAATGGAGAAATCCAGCTTGGGGTCGGAAACGACGGGTTCTTCCGACAGCTGGTCGAACCCCTGTTCATAGAGATACAGGATGTCGTTGGTGAAATCAAGATTGTAGCGGGTGTAGGTCGCGCGGGCGTAATAATCCTTGTCGCCGCGCTGCGCCACCAGCTTTTTGAATTTGGGCAGGATTCTGTCGTGGCAGCCCTTGCCGCCCCAGTCGAGCCGCAGGCGGTCATTGACTTCCTTGCGGCCGTCGATGGAAAGCACGCAGTTGTGCATTTCGCGGTTGATGAAATCGATCTTGTCGTCGTCCAGCAGCAGTCCGTTGGTGGTGACGGTAAAGCGGAAATTCTTGCCGTATTCGGCTTCCTTGCTGCGGGCGTATTCCACCGTCTTTTTCACAACGTCGAAATTCATCAGCGGTTCGCCGCCGAAGAAATCGACCTCCAGATTCCGTCGGCCGACCGATCTTTCAATCAGGAAGTCGATCGCCCTGCGTGCGGTTTCCTCGCTCATCAGGCAGCGTTCCCCGCCGAACCCCCCCTTGCTGGCAAAGCAGTATTCGCAGGCAAGATTGCAGTCGTGGCTGATATTCAGGCACATCGACTTGACGGAGGCGTTGACCATCCTATCGGCAAACTGCTCGTAATCGTCGGGGGCATGCAGCTGCCCCATGTCAAATGCCTCGTAAAGCTCGGCATAAGCCGAGTCGATATCCTCCCGGCTGTATTCACGCAGGGAATCATACGCCAGTGCCGGCGTTTCCGCCGTCATTCCTTCATCGGTAAAATCCACCAGCCTGTATGTAAGATCGTCCACTACATGCACAGCGCCGCTGTAAACGTCGAGAATAATGTTGTAGCCGTTGAGACTGTATTTATGTATCATGAGTTCTAAATATCCTTCCGTATGGCAAAATAAAAACAGTACAAAACCGCCGGATCAAAAAGACCCGGCAGTTTTGTAAAACACGGGCACACGGATTGCCATCCGCGTGTCAAAAACATGCAAAAATTACTTCTCGCACTTCTGGTTTGCCACGGTGCAGGAAGTTTTGCAAGCCGACTGGCAGGAGGCCTGGCACTCGCCGCAGCCGCCCTTGACAGCGGTTTCTTTCAGATTGGCTTTGTTGAGAGTCTTGATATGCTTCTTCATGGTTGTACCTCCAATCGTTCAACGAATAAAGATATTATAGCAAATAAATTTTTATATTTCAACCTATAAATTCAAGATTATACATATTACCTATTTTTTTGTGAGAAATATATGAAGTTCAACGCCTTTTTCGTCTCACACGGTTGGAACCGAGCCAGCCGCCGCAGCCGCCCGCAAGCAGCAGAAGAATCAGCTTGACGATCACCGCAAAGCTGAAAGCGGCTTCATCCATCGCAATGCCGATGATCCACGCCCCGAGGAATACCGTCAGTCCGATGGCCAGACCGTAGAAAAGTCCCCTCTGGCGCGAAACGGAACCGCAGATCCAGCCCCCCGCAAAGCAGCCCAGCATGAGAGACACAACCGACAGCGGTATCACAGCGGACGAAACAATGGACTTCATCACCACAAAAAGAAGCGCGAACAGCATGACAAACGCCATGGAAACCACCAGCGCGGCCACCAGTCCGAAGACAAACGGCTTGCCGATTTGCAGCGCGGGATTGCCGCCGCCGGAGCATTTGATATTTCTTCCTCTGCCTGATCTAGCACGAGCCATAAAAAAACCTCCCGAACCTCTGAGAATGAATTGGTAAATACATACTCGGATTTCCGGGAGATTATGCCTATTCGGTTGGAAGAAATTACTTCTTGAGGAAAGAGAAGAAGCTCTTCTTCTCGCCGTCTTTCTTTTCCTCGGTCTTGGGAGCCGAACGCTTTGTTTCGTTGCTGCCGATGGCCCACTTCTTGATCTTGAGCTTGTTGCGGTCGGCGCCGGTTTCGATGACGATATCGTCGTCCTTGACGCTGACGACTCTGCCCACAATGCCTCCGATGGTCACAATGGTGTCGCCGACTTCAATGGTGTTTCTCATTTCCTCTTCCTTTTTCTTCTGCTTGGACTGAGGTCTGATGAGAATGAAGTAGAACACGGCGATGATAAGACCGTAAAGAAGTATCATGGTTACCATACCGCCTGAACTGCCGGCTGTGCCTGCGCTGAATCCTAATAGTGTCATAATTTTTGCCTCCGATTTCAGAAATTACAATCCATTATAGCAATAAAAACATAAAAGTGCAAGTCTATTTTGGAATAAACCCGCCGCAAATGTAAAAATTCCGTAAACGAATGATGGAAATTACAGCCTTCTGCCGAGAATTTCTTTCTGTTCGCGGTAGAATTCCTCATAGCGTCCTTCCGCAAGCGCCTGACGGATTTTTTCCATGAGTGTGTTGTAGAAATGCAGATTGTGCATGACGGTGAGCCGCATGGCCAGCATTTCCCCGCTCTTGATGAGGTGATGAATGTAGGCTCTGGAATGTCTGCGGCAGGTCGGACAGTCGCAGGCTTCGTCAAGAGGACGCTCGTCAAGACGGTATTTGGCGTTATTCATGTTGATGACGCCCTGTGAGGTGAAAATATGCCCGTGACGGGCGTTGCGGGAGGGCATCACGCAGTCAAAGAGATCCACCCCGCGGTAGACCGCTTCCAGAATGTTCACCGGCGTTCCCACCCCCATCAGGTAGCGGGGCTTGTCCTTCGGCATGAAGGGCTCCACCGTTTCGATAATCTCATACATCACTTCGGCCGGTTCGCCCACGGCAAGACCGCCGATGGCGTAGCCGTTCAAGTCAAGTTCGGCAATCTCCTTCATGTTGTCCACGCGGATATCCTTGTAGGTGCCGCCCTGATTGATGCCGAAGAGCATCTGGCTTTTGTTGATGGTGGCGTCCAGTGAATTCAGACGCTCCATCTCCGCCCGGCAGCGTTTCAGCCAGCGGATGGTGCGGTCGGAGCTTTTTTTGACATAATCGTAGGGCGAAGGATTCTCCACACATTCGTCGAACGCCATGGCAATGGTGGAGGCGAGATTCGACTGAATCCGCATGCTCTCCTCCGGTCCCATGAAGATTCTGTGTCCGTCTATGTGGGAACGGAAGTGAACCCCTTCCTCGGTGATCTTCCGGAGCTGCGACAGCGAAAAGACCTGGAATCCGCCGCTGTCGGTGAGAATCGGCCCGTCCCAGCCGGTGAACTTTTGCAGACCTCCGAGGGTATGGACATTTTCATCCCCCGGGCGCAGGTGAAGGTGGTAGGTATTGCAGAGCTGCACCTGACAGTGAAGCTCCTTTAAGTCATACGCCGAGACAGCGCCGCGGATGGCGCCTGTGGTGGCTACGTTCATGAACGCCGGCATATGCACAACGCCGTGGACTGTCTGAAAATCTCCCAGCCGCGCGTGTCCTTCCTGTTTGATAAGTTTGTACAATGATGTTCCTCCCTGAAAGGAAATAATAACGATTAAATCATGTCATATCTGTTTCTGCTTTTATGGAAAACGCCTCGTATTTCCATGATTTTTTCTTCTTGTTCCGTTCTGACTGTGTAGTAGACAATATAATTTCTCACATAGATACGATAGTATACTGTATTCCTTTGCTTTACGGAACGGACTGGTTCAAATGATTCCGCATTTGAGGAACGCTTTTTGATCGCTCCAAGAATATCCTCAATCAATCTATTGGCAGCCTGAGGATTGTCGAGCTGATATTTGATATACTTTGCCGCGCTGTCCAAATCAAAGAAAAACTGTTCCAGATATTCTATCCTATAATCATTCCCCATTCAGGCTTCTCCTTAATTTTTCACTTATTTGCTCGTGAGAATACCGTCTTGTGCTTTCCTTGGCTCTTCTGTCGCATTCGTCAAGAATAGCTTCCTCTTCATCTTCTGTAAAGCTACTGGATATCATGAGTGAGGAATACTGCTCCAGACTTAATACAACCATCGTGCCGTATCCATTCTCTGTAAGATAAACAGGATTGCCGCTTTTTACTGTTCGTTTTATTGAGTCAAAGTTTTCCATTAAATCGGTTTCAGGTCTGATGTCAATCATATTCCTTTACCTCCCTGTTTTTCTTCTGTTATTATATTGTATTTCTCTGATAATGTCAATTGTCATACCAAAGACACAGCTTATATAATCATCATCGCATCCCCGAAGGAGAAGAACCTATACCTTTCTTCCACCGCCACCTTATACGCGTTCATCACGTTGTCGAAGCCTGCGAAGGCGGACACCAGCATGATCAGCGTGCTTTCCGGCAGGTGGAAGTTGGTGATCAGCCCGTCGATCACCTTGAATTCATAGCCGGGATAGATGAAAATCTGCGTCCAGCCGTCGTCCGGCTGAATTCTGCCGTCAATCACGGGGCAGGATTCCAGCGTGCGGCAGCTTGTGGTGCCGACCGAAATAACCCTTCCGCCGCTTGCGTGGGTTTCATTGATGAGGTCGGCGGTTTCCTTCGGCAGGCAGTAATGCTCGGAATGCATTATGTGATTGTTCACGTCGTCCACCTTCACCGGGCGGAAGGTGCCCAGTCCGACGTGAAGGGTGACATAGCCGATCTTCACGCCCTTCGCGCGGATTCTGTCCAGCAGCTCATTGGTAAAATGCAGTCCGGCGGTCGGCGCGGCGGCGGAACCAAGCTCGCGGGAATAGACCGTCTGGTAGCGCTCCTTGTCCTCCAGCTTTTCGGTGATGTAGGGCGGCAAGGGCATTTGTCCGATACGATCCAGCACCGAGAAGAATTCATCCTCACATTCAAACCGCACGATCCGGTTGCCGTCCTCGCACACTTCGATGACTTCGCCCGTCATCAGCCCTTCGCCGAAGACAAAGCGGCTGCCCACCTTCGCCCGTTTGCCGGGTTTGGTCAGGCATTCCCAGACCTTCTGCTCCTTCTGGGTCAGCAGCAGGAATTCGTTGACCGAATCGCCGCCTTCCTTCACGCCGAAAATTCTCGCGGGAAGGACTCTGGAATCGTTGACAATCAGGCAGTCGCCGGGGTTCAGATAATTTATCACATCGCGGAAGATTTTATGTTCCAGTGCGCCTGTGGTTCTGTCCATCACCATCAGCCGGGAGGAATCCCTCGGCTCCACGGGGTGCTGCGCGATCCGCTCCTGCGGAAGGTCATAGTAAAAATCGGAGGTTTTCATATTTTCCGTTCATCCTTTTTTGTTCAAAATTGTGAGCACTGTAGCTAAACCGGCGGCATATTATATGTAAAAACAAGAAAAACACAGCAAAACCGGTGATTTGCCGCAAAACCCTTGACATTTGGCGATAATGCGCTATAATCTACTTAAAGACGATAAAAATAAAAAATTCTGATAGAGGTGCGGCATTCAAAAGAGTATCACCGACCGAGGCAGCCATTGCCGTCGGCAGGCCGGTGGGAAAGGTTGTGCCGCCGAAGGGCTTGTCCGTATGGCAGGGCATGCGCCTGGGTGTGCGGTCAACAGCCGTACAACTGTCATCATGCGTGATGGAGTGCTACTCAGATAATATTGACCGGCGGCGGCTTCTGCCTGACGCTGCTCCGCAAAAAGTGGACGGTTAATATTATAGCGCATGCATGACCGGTTATCAACCGGTTTTTTGTTTTTTGTTTTATTTGTCAACAATACACCATTTATTATTTTGGAGGTCTGTATTTTTATGAAACAGTCTTATAACGTAGGCATTATCGGCGCCACAGGCATGGTCGGTCAGCGTTTTGCGACGCTGCTTTCCGGTCATCCGTGGTTCAAAGTGACCACACTCGCTGCCAGCGCCCGTTCCGCGGGCAAAACATACAAAGAGGCGGTCGGTTCCCGCTGGAAACTGGCGACTCCCATGCCGGAAGAGATGGCGGACATGGTCATTTATGACGCGGATGCTGACATAGAAAAAATCACCTCCACGGTCGATTTCGTGTTCTGCGCCGTCGATATGAAAAAGGACGAAATCCGCGCCCTCGAAGAAAAATACGCCAAGCACGAGTGCCCCGTCATGTCCAACAACAGCGCACACCGCTTCACCGAGGACGTTCCCATGATCATCCCCGAAATCAACCCGGATCATTCGCAGATCATCGAAGCGCAGCGCAAGCGCCTCGGCACCAAGCGCGGCTTCATTTCGGTCAAATCCAACTGCTCCATCCAGAGCTACGTTCCCGCCCTCACGCCCCTGCTCGAATACGGCGTGCAGGACGTGCTCGCCTGCACTTACCAGGCAATTTCCGGCGCGGGCAAGAATTTCGAGACATGGCCGGAGATGGTCGACAACCTCATTCCCTTCATCGGCGGCGAGGAAGAAAAATCCGAGAAGGAGCCCCTCAAGGTCTGGGGCAAATATGAGGACGGCAAGATCACCCTCCGCGACGATATCCGCATCACCACACAGTGCCTGAGAGTGCCTGTTTCCGACGGTCACACAGCCGCCGTCTTTGTGCGCTTCCAGAACAAGCCCACCATCGACGAGATCAAGGCGAAATGGGCAGCCTTCTCCGGCGAGCCCCAGAAGCTGAATCTTCCCAGCGCTCCCAAGCAATTCATCCACTACTTCGAGGAAGACAACCGGCCGCAGGCCAAGCTCGACCGCAATCTGGAAGGCGGCATGGCTGTAAGCTGCGGCAGACTCCGCGAGGACACCCAGTACGACTACAAATTCGTCTGCCTCTCCCACAACACCCTGCGCGGCGCGGCCGGCGGCGCCGTCCTCATGGCGGAACTCCTCTGCGCCCAGGGATGGCTCGATTAGGCGCTCACGCTCGTTCGCTTAGATAATAGAGAATAAATAATAGATAATAATTTCGGAGCGCTTCGCGCTGTAAAATAGATATTCACATTATTCGGTTTTCGGAATACAATATTTAACAGAAACAAAAAATATAAAGAAAGAAGGACTGTCGATTGAAGAAGACTATTTTTACCGGTTCCGGCGTGGCCATTGTTACGCCTATGAACGAGGACGGCTCGGTCAATTTTGACGCTTACGCCGACCTGATTGATTTCCAGATTGAAAACAAGACAGACGCGATTATCACCTGCGGCACCACCGGTGAATCCTCCACCCTCAGCGATGAGGAACACCGCGAGGTCATCAAATTCGCCATCGAACAGACCGCCGGCAGGGTTCCGGTCATTGCGGGAACAGGCAGCAACGATACCCGATACGCCATCGAGCTTTCCAAGGCTGCCGAGGAAATGGGCGCGGACGGCCTGCTGCTGGTCACTCCCTACTACAACAAGACTTCCCAGCGCGGTCTTGTCGCACACTTCGGCATGATCGCCGAGAGCGTCAAAATTCCGGTCATTCTCTACTCCGTCCAGAGCAGAACCGGCGTGAACATCGCTCCCGAAACTGCCTACGAACTTTCCAAGTACGACACCATCGCCGCCATCAAGGAGGCCAGCGGCAATATTTCGCAGGTCGCCAAAATCCGCGCCATGTGCGGCGACAATCTCGATGTCTATTCCGGCAACGACGACCAGATCGTTCCGCTGCTTTCTCTCGGCGGCAAGGGCGTTATCTCGGTGCTCGCCAACGTCGCCCCCGAAGTCGCCCACAACATCTGCCAGTACTACTTTGACGGCAAGGTCGCCGAAAGCGCTGCGCTCCAGCTCGAATACCTCGACCTCTGCAACGATCTCTTCATCGACGTAAACCCCATTCCCGTCAAGGAAGCCCTCAACATGATGGGCATGAACGCCGGTCCCTGCCGCATGCCGCTCTATGAAATGACCGACGCGGCCAAAGACAAGCTCGCTGCCACCCTCGCCAGGCACGGACTGCTGTGACGCTCGCCTATCGGCTCGCTTAGAGAATAGAGAATAAAGAATAGATAATAGATAATA
>JAFRXY010000063.1 GCA_017441385.1 Clostridia bacterium
AGTATCTCATGACCTTCTCCAAGACATTCGGTTTTGTAAGGGGATTCTCTATCGAATTCCCAGTTTTCACCGACCGCAGCGTAATGACGAATTTGCCCGTCCACCGTAATATCCGACATGGACACGCCGTTCATTGTGAAAATGCTACGCGCCACCGCTTCGTCAAGCTCTTTCGGAACGTCCGTTCTGTAGTCAGTCGGTCTGGTGATCACCACGATCAGCGCCGTGACAATAGCGACAATTCCCACGCAGATCAGCCAAATGGCGGGCTTTTTGCTTTTCAGCACATTTGCCACTCTCCTTCTGACAGCCGATTGCCCGAACTGCACGGGAATCGCGCTGTTTATCATAAACGCATTCTTTTCAGTCGAACATTCCAGCAGTGCCATCGAATAAGCCTTGCGCTCGTCCGGCTGTTTTCCTTTTACCACGCTTTCGTCACAGGCAAGCTCAATGTCTCTGCAATAGAGAATGTACGCCAGCCATATCGCCGGATGGAACCAATAGACCGCCGCAAGAATGAAGGCAACCGCCTTTGTCACATTGTCCAGCCGGCGGAGGTGCGCTTTTTCGTGCGCGATTACCTGCCGCAAATTTTCCCCCTCAATGCCAAACGGAAGATAGATTTTCGGTCGCACAATGCCGAACAGAAACGCGGATTGAATGCGGTCGCTCCGGTAGATTCTGTCGGAATTCTCTGTAGAATCGTCCAGCGGCACCGCGTCGGCAAGCCTGCGCCTGAGCGCGATAGTCGAAGCCGCCGCGTACAGCAGAATGCCCGCCATTCCGGCAAGCCATATCCATGAGCCGATTCTGACAGCGGACGGAAGAATCGTGCGGCTGCCAGCGGGTTTGGATTGACTTTGCGCCGCATGGCTTTGTATTCCTGCTCCGTGCGATTCGCTCGGCTGTTCCTGTTGCATCGGGTGCTGTTCGGGCAATTCCCCGACCGATTCACTGACGGACGCGGTGCTTTCCACGCTGCTTCTGACCGCGTCGCTCCGGGGCATCGGACTTGCCTCTATCTCAATGCCGAATGGACAGATCAGCTTGACCGCTACCAAAGCCCACATCAGGCAATGCAGCCACTTCGGCGCGCTGCGGAACACCAGTCGAAGCAATAGCACCACCAGCACAAGGAATCCCGCTTCAAGGCTCAATTGAACAATCTGTAGAAATAATTTGCTGAGTTCTGGCATAGCTTCTCCTTCCTTCGTTACGCGCCGCCGTAGCTGTCGGGTACGCCGGGAATGTGTATCTCCGGCTCATACGGAATTTCTATGAGCTTGTCCGTGCGGTCGTTTCCCTCTATGCAGGTGATGGAATCGCCGGAAACGCGATAGCGGTCTTTTTGGTAGATTCTGCCGGTGTCGTATTCGTATTTGAGATAGGTGACAACGCCTTCTCCGTTGCAGCCGCCTTCCCATGCGGTGAGATAAACGCAGTGGATTCCGTTCTCCCAGACCTCGATATTGCCGCAGGTTGCCGCCAGCAGGTTGTATTCATTATACATTGCCATCAACCCATTGGATACCTCATCCGATATACCATAACTCAGACTCAAGTCATTTGTCACAAAGGTATCATCAAAATCCTTTATCTTGGCTGTGCGTCCGATGGCTTTAAGATATCCTTCCGCATATTCGTCGCATTGTTTGCCGATCAGCTTGCCCACAGCGTTGAATACGTAGGTATCGTCATATATTTCCCAGTATTTGTCCGCAACTTCCTTGGGAAACAGCTCATTGAGGGAATCCTCATACAGTTCACCGTCAAGCGCTCCTTCTTGCTCTTTGAAAATATAATTTCCACCGCTGTCTTTGTCAAACAGCATGACATACGGATTCGCCGCGCAGCCTCCGACAAGAAATCCGTTTTCAAAGCAATAATCTCCGGGTTCACCCATCAGATAAACCTTCGCGGAGCGTTCATCCTCTTCAAAACCGAGGACAAGATGTCCCTCGCCTCCGCAAGCGGAATAACAGACGTCACTTTCGTCACTCATGGAAACATAATTCTGAAAAAATACATAGCGATATGTCTTCCCGTCAACCGTGACATAAGAAATTGATTCTCCGCTGTCTGTAATCAACGCTTCCGAAATGGCACGGTCGAGCTTTTCAGGAACCTTCACGTCCGCGAAATATTGCTCGTAAACCTTCTGGCAGTAGGAGTCGGGAATATCCGGACTATAGAATAAATCAATTTCATGTTCCTTTGTCATATTAAGCAGGGCGGTAACCGAAATAAAGAGGATCGCCGTGATCATCAGCACCACGGCGGGTTTCTTTTTATTCAGCACGTTGAGGACTCTTTTTTTGACAGCCAATTCCCCGAATTTAACGGGAATCGTGCTGTGTACGCGGAATGCGTTCTGCTGCTGCGAACATTCCACCAGCGCGGAGGAATACGCCTTGCGTTCCTCCGTATCTTTGTCACGGATCACGCGCTCGTCGCAGGCAAGCTCCATGTCGCGGCAGTAAAGCAGATAAGCCAGCCATATCACCGGATTGAACCAATAGAGCGCCGCCAGAACGAAGGCGATGACCTTTGTGATATGGTCGCCCCGTTTGAGATGAGCAAGCTCATGTTCCCTGACCTGTATCAGATTATCGTCGGTGATGCCAAAGGGAATATAGATTCTGGGTCTGATGATTCCGAAAAGAAACGCGGTGCTGATTCTGTCGCTGCGGAAAATTCGGTCATCTACCTGAACCGCATCGGCAAGCCTGCGTTTCATGCCAATTACAGAATACAATCCATACGCGGCGATGAGGACTGCCCCACCCAGCCAGACATACCCGCATATTCTCATAATACGCAGGAAGCGGCTCTCAATAGGCGTGTATTCCACATGGTTGAAGTATTCCGCTTTTTCAATGATGTTGTCTTGAGCGGCATTTTTTCCGGCTTGTTTCGTGTTGTCGTTTTCATTCTTTTCCGGTGAAATGGTATCGCCGTGATTGGTCTTGCCTTCTTCCGTTTCACTTCGCTCCGTGATAATGAGATTCATGGACTGCCCCGGTGAAATCTCATTTTGAAAATCCTGTTTTGCCATATATACAAAGAGGTCGAGTGTAGAATACATACCCCAGTCGCGCTCTATCGCAAAAGGACAGATCAGCTTGACCGCGACAATCGTCCATATCAGGCAGTGCAGCCATTTCGGCGCCTTGCGGAATATCACCCGGAATCCCAGCACGACCGCGACCAGAAGACTTGCTTCAAGGCTCATGCGGAGGACTGTCAAAAATAT
>JAFRXY010000008.1 GCA_017441385.1 Clostridia bacterium
CCGGCAAGGACGGTTTCGTAAATGTGACAGGACTGTTCCCCGGCACCTACACCATCACCGAACAGACCATCGACCGGTATGAACCGCAGGAGCCGCAGACCGTTACCGTGGAAGGCGGCAAGACGGCAACTGTCACTTTTTTCAACAAGCTCAAGCGCGGAAGTCTGGAGGTCATCAAGACCGCCGAGGATAAATTCATCGAGGGCGTGAAATTCCACCTTTTCGGCAAGTCGTATGCCGGAACCACCGTCGATGAATATGCCGTCACTGACAAGAACGGTCTGGCGAAGTTCAGCAAAATCCCCATCAGCGGAGAAACGCCCTACACGCTGGAGGAAGTCGGCGCGGGAGAGCAGTACACCGTTCCCGACAAGCTGACCGCGCCGATTGAGTGGAACAAAGTCACCAAGCGCAGTCTGAATAATTCGCTCAAAAAGTTCCGCGTGAATGTCGTCAAGAAGGACGCGGACGGGAATGTTTCTCAGGGCGAAGGCTCTCTGGCGGGCGCGGTGTACGGCATTTACAAGGGCGACACGCTCATCGACCGCTACACCACCGACAAGGACGGCAAATTCACGACCAGCTATTACACCTGCGATACCGACTGGACGCTCCGCGAAATCTCTGCGCCGGTCGGCTATACGCTGGACAAGACCGTTTACAACATCGGTTCCGACCCGAAACTCTTCACCCTGACGCAGAACACCGTCAACATGGAAGTCAAGGAAACCGCCGCCAAGGGCAATATTGCCATCGTGAAGCACACCGACGACGGCAGCACCGGAATTGAAACACCCGAAAAAGGCGCGAAATTCCAGATTTATCTGAAATGCGCTCCGCATTGTGGAAGATCAGGTGGTGATTGACCAAATAGATGGCAATAAACATAAAGCTCAACAGATACGCCAGCAGTGTAGGGGCGAGTGCGAGCAAATCCTTCATTCCGTCGCTTGCCGGCTGTTTCAGCTCCAGAATCATAATCGTGATGATAATAGCCAGAACGCCGTCGCTGAAGGCTTCCAATCGGTTCTTTTCCATAACTACCTCCGCAAATTATTGATTTTCGTCGTTGGTTTCTTGTCGGGCTTTCAGTCCGTTTTCATATTTTTCATACAAGGCGATTAACCGAACCAGCTCTGTCTTTTCGTCGGATGTCCAGACGCTGAATTTCTCTTGATACATCCGTTCGTTCTCCGGACAGATTTTTTCGATCAGATTTCTGCCCTTTTCCGTCAATTCGACCAGGCTTTTTCTGTGATCCGTCGGGTCAGCGACACGACGCACCATTTCTGATTTTTCCAGATTATTGATGATGACCGGAATCGTGCCGTTGCTGCTGAGTATCGTGTCCTTAATTTCACCGACTGTCATACGATTCTTATGAAGCAGGGCTTCCAATACCATGAACTGCGGGAAGGTCAGACCGTATGCCGCACAGATTCTCGTGGTTTCACGGTCAAGGTCTTTTACAATCCGGTGTGTTCCGATTAAAAGATAAGAATCTATCATCATCCACCTCCTATGCTGTTATTATATCTAATTAGACTATAATTGTCAAGAGGGATAAAACAACAAATTCAAAATGATAACAAAGGCAGCAGCTTCGTCCTTTTAGCGTAATTATTACCTCACCACGTTAAAAAAACATTATAAGCCGCCAAAGCCCGCAGGCTGTCTCTCGAAATATCGAGGGGCGGACTGCGGGCTGTTTGGGTTGCTCTGACAATATTATTCCTCTGGTCTGGAGGCTGCCCATTCCATTGCGGAAGGCAATTCACCTTACAGTAACCCTGCTCTCTATGCAGATGAGCGCGGCTGCTAAATGGACTTCATCTCTGGATGGAAAACCACTGAGATGTTGATGGCAGAGGCTTGTCGGTAGTCGCCGCCACCCTTGACATCACGATGAAAAATGCTGTCATACTACTTTCAATCGGAGAGTAGTATCAGTCTTTGCCGACGGTGAAGAACTCATTAGCAGATCAACCTGAGCGCACCGTCGCATTCTCATTGTAGCATTTTTCTCCATTTTTATGCAAATCCGGGTGCTGACCTACTTATGTACTTTTTTATTGACAAAAACATATCCATGTGTCAATACAAAAAATTTATTCACATTTGTATAATTTTATATTGACACAAACGTAATATTATTGCATAATCAAAGTCGAAGAGTCACGATGGTGAAGAAATAGTTTATTCATTTGTACGAGCATAAATCAATTGGAGGTATGGATATGTCGGAGGAAAAAATATACCTTACGCAGAGTTTGGGGAAAGGCTGATAGCTCTTCGCAAGCAGCATAAAATGTCAAGGCAGCAGCTTGGTGATCTCTGCGGTGTTGCGCCCAGCACGATTGTCAACTATGAAAGAGGTACCCGCATTCCGTATGCGGATACGGCGGTGAAAATGGCACAGGTATTCGGCATGACGGTGGAAGAACTTCTTGGACTTCAAAACCCTCATGTGGAGATGGATAAGGCTTTGGCAGTGGACGACATGGGCAGACTATTCGGCAAGCGATCCGCCGATGCGGCACAGGCGTACCTTGACGGCACCAATGCGCTGCTGGCCGGCGGCACACTGTCCGTGGAGGATCAGCTTGATTTTATTTCCGTCATGCGGAAGGTGCTTGTGGACGCGGAGTTTCGTGCGAAACAAAAGCACACTCCGAACAAATTCCGCACCCCCGAATGGCAGGAGAAAAATGCTGCCATGAGAGCCGAGGTTGGC
>JAFRXY010000064.1 GCA_017441385.1 Clostridia bacterium
ACACTTGTTGAGCAGGTATTGAAAGATGAGTTTGAAGTGGAAAATGCGGTGACGGTAACGGTTCAGAAACAGATTGCTTCTATCCACAGACGATAAGCCAACTCTCAACCGACTCCCAACCGACAGGATAACAGGTTAACGACCATATATGAGCTTGTTGGATTTTGGGAGATTTTCAAAAATCAACCAAGCTGCAAGTTACCGGCAAGTTGGGAAAGCGCGGAAAATGGCGGGTTGCGGGGATTTTTGGGGCTTGGCAGAATGCAAAATGCAAGTTAAAATCTGACAAGCTGTGCCGCAAAAGTCTTGCGGCAAGACCCAAAAAACGCTTCTTTTGATTCTTAAACGCTTCATGACGTGTTTGAAACATTTCATGATGCGTTTTTTTATGAAAAATGTCCGATACGCTCACGACGTTAAACTGCGGCGGCTTTTTATTTTCACCGTTGCAGTAGCCTGACATCAATCACCATTCCGAGTGGCGTGACTAGTATAGATGGTTACACTTTTGCCAATTGTAGCAGTCTGGCATCAATTATAATTCCCGATAGTGTGACTAGTATATTAGAAAGTGCAATTAGAGGGACTAATCTGACATCAATTACTATTCCTAGAAGGGTAAAAAGTATAAGCTATTATGTATTTAGAGATTGCACGAACTTGACATCAATTATCATGCAACCAACAACCCCGCCGACTATTAACAATGAAACATTTTCAAGGAACAGCGGGATGTCTATCATCGTACCCAAAGGCACAGGTGACTTATACAAGACAACAGGCAGCTGGACAAGTTATTCGGATTATATTGTTGAAGCGGAGGAGTGATTTCTACCATGACCGAAACCGAAATCAGACAGCGGGTTGTCACGACCGCCAAGAAATACATCGGCTGCAAAGAGCAGGACGGCAGTCACAGGCAATTCATCGACCGTTACAATTCCTTTCAGCCCCTTCCGCGCAATCACCGCATGACCTACACCGCCGCATGGTGCGCGACCTTCGTGTCCGCCATCGCCATTGAATGCGGGCTGACCGACGTCATCCCGGTGGAATGCGGATGCGGGTACATGATTTCGCGCTACAAGGCGCTCGGACTGTGGCGCGAGGATGAGAATTACACCCCCAAGGCGGGTGACGTGATTTTCTACGACTGGGACGACGGGAAGGATTTTGCAACTTCCGATGATATAGGCAGCCCGGAACATGTCGGCATTGTTACCGGCGCGACCTGCGGCATTATCTCCGTCATCGAGGGCAACAAGGCCGACGCGGTCGCCTTCCGCACCGTGCAGTTCAACGGGCGATACATTCGCGGCTACGGTTTGCCGGATTATTCCTCAAAAGCGACGGTGGAAGTACAGCCCGCGCCGAAGCCCAAGACCATTCCCAAATGCCCCTATGCCGAACCGACCAAGGCGCTGCAGCGCGGCTCTTCCTGCAATGGCGTGCGCTGGGTGCAGTGGCATCTCAATCAGACCGGGGAGAAATTGAAGGTGGACGGCAGCTTCGGCGCGCTTACGAAAGCGGCTGTTCTCAGATTTCAGAGAACGAAAAAACTGACGCAGGACGGCGTTGTGGGTGCGAAGACAAGAGCAGCTTTGAAGAAGGCGGTGAGGTGAAAGATGGGTACTGATTGGGGCAGATTTGCCCGAGCTGTCGGCGGCGGTATCGCTGCTATATGCACGTTTATCTTTGGTGCTCCGGATGTTTGGCTGATGACGCTGCTGGTGTTCATCGTGATTGATTACATCTCCGGCGTGATCGCCGCATACATTAACAAAGAACTCAATTCTCGCGTAGGATTCATCGGCATTCTCAAAAAGACTATGTATTTCTTCGTGAAGACTATGTATTTCTTCGTGGTCGCTGTCGCGCACTGCGTGGATGTTGCAACCGGCGCAGGTGGAGTACTGCAAGGCATAGCAATCGGCGTGCTGATCTCCAACGAGGGCATCTCCATTCTGGAAAACTGCGCCAAGTGCGGCATTCCCATTCCCGAACAGTTGATTAAGGCACTGGAGCAGATCAAGGGCGAGGATGAGGAAATAGACGAATAACGAAAACAGGCTCATGCTGCGGATGTTTTTCATCCCGTGCATGAGCCTTGTTTTTTATTTTGAACAAGAAAATAAGCGAACCGCCAGCACCAAGTATCCGTTGATATAGGTGATGTGTTCGCTTATCGTATGGTATGGTGGACGTTAACGGAATCGAACCGCTGACAACCTGCACGTCAAGCAGGTGCTCTACCAGCTGAGCTAAACGTCCGAGAGTTAAATTGTCTGCGCTTTCCTCAAGCGCTATGTAATTATACTATAGCGCCGCGCGTTTGTCAAGCGTTTTTTTGAATTTTTTTTATTTCACAGCAACTTTTTTCTATTTTCTATTTTTCTATTTTCTTTTTTCTTTTTTCTTGTACTCTTTAACTCTCTTTTCAGTTCATGGCTCTTTCAGTGTCGAACAGGCGGGATACTTCCTCACTGAGTCCGAGATTCTCTCTCTTTGTCAGATCCGGGTCATCAGACAGAATGTCCTTCGCCGCTTGCTGCGCCGCAGTGAATATCTGCATATCGGTCATCATATCGGCTATCTTCATGTCGGGAAGCCCGTGCTGGCGGGAGCCGAAGAAGTCGCCGGGGCCGCGCTGCTTCAGGTCTTCGTTGGCAATCACAAATCCGTCGTTGGTGCCGCACATAATTCTCAGCCGTGACACAGCTGCGTCGTTTTTTGCGTCGCTGATCAGAATGCAGTAGGACTGAACGCTGCCCCTTCCCACCCTTCCCCTCAGCTGGTGAAGCTGGGAAAGTCCGAAGCGCTCGGCATTCTCAATGATCATGATCACCGCGTCTGGCACGTTCACGCCCACTTCCACCACCGTCGTGGACACAAGAACGTCAAGCTCTCCGGCCGCGAAGGCCTGCATGACGGCATCCTTTTCATTGCCCTTCATGCGTCCGTGAAGAAGGCCGATGCGGCAGCCTTTGAGATAGCTTTCGGAAAGGCTCTCGGCATAGCTCTGCGCCGCCTTCATATCGCCGCTGTTCTCCCCCTCCTCCACCAGAGGGCAGATCACATATCCCTGATACCCGTCGGCAACATGCTTTTTGACGAAATTATATGCCCGTTCCCGCTTGCCGCTGTCCACAAAATAGGTGCTGACGGGGATTCTGCCCTTCGGCATTTCGTCCAGCACCGAGATGTCGAGATCCCCATATATAATCAGCGCCAGCGTGCGCGGAATGGGAGTGGCCGACATGACCAGCACATGCGGATTTTTTCCCTTGGCCGCCAGCGCTCCCCGTTGATTGACACCGAACCGGTGCTGTTCGTCGGTGATGACCAGCCCCAGCGAGGCAAATTCCACCCCGTCGGATAGCAGCGCGTGGGTGCCGATCAGCACGTCTATCATCCCCAGCGCGGCAAGCTCGCGTGTATTGCGCTTCTGCGCGGCGGTCATGGAGCCGGTGAGCAAACCTACACGAATGCCGCAGGGTTCCAGCAGTCCGGCAAAGGAACGGAAGTGCTGCTCGGCAAGAATCTCGGTTGGCGCCATCAGCGCGGACTGAATGCCGTTTTTCGCGGCGGTATAGCAGATCGCGGCGGCAACAGCCGTCTTGCCCGAACCGACGTCGCCTTGCAGCAGACGCGACATAGGCTGTCCCTCCGCGGACATATCCCCTATTGCTTCTGCGGCAGCACGTTTCTGGGCGTTGGTCGGCTCGAAGGGCAGCATCTTCCAGAATTCCTCCGAATGATCCTCGGTGATCCTGTGTCCGGCTTCGCCCCTTCTGCGTCCTTTAAGCCGCAGAAGTCCCAGTTGCAGAATCAGCAATTCCTCAAACACCAGCCTTTCGCGGGCGGTCGCAAGGGTTTCGCTGTCGTCGGGGAAGTGAATCTGTGTCAGGGCGTAGCGGATGTGACAAAGCCTGTATTTGGCCCTGATGCTCTCCGGAAGGGGATCAGCAAGATCTTCCGGAATCTCCGCAAGCACCTGCTCCACGACCTTCGCGATCTGGCGGGAGGGAAGTCCCTCGGTGGCGCGGTAGACCGGTACGATGCCGGCACAGTCCCCCGAACGGAACATGGGGGAAGTCATTTCGGCTCCCTTTGAACCGACAAACAGCTTGCCGCGGAATATATAAACACTGCCCTTGACCAGTAATTGCGGGATATAGGAATTATTAAAGAATGTGACGCGGAAGCCGTCGCCGGCTTCATCCACCGCCCTCGCGGAATACAGCGTGCGGTTGCCCCGGAGCCTGACGGAATTGACCTGCGACGCGACGGTCGCCCGGATGCAGCAGACCTCTCCCCTGTCGGCATTCGCCTTGGCTTCCTCGACGGAAACACATTCGCTCCAATCCTCGTACTCTCTCGGATAATACCGCAAAAGGGCGTCGGAGGAATCGACGCCCAGCTTTTCAAAAAGCTGCGCACGCTTTTCTCCGACACCCTTGTAGAATTTTAAAGGCTTGGATTCCATTTGCATAAAATCAAAATCCTTATTGTCGTTCATGAAATTACCCTGTTATTCCACCGAAAGAATGTAGTAATAGACAGGCTGACCGCCGTTGACAAGCGTTACTTCGACATTCTTTGCGATCTTGGTTTCGATGAACTTGCGGGTCTCCTCCGCCTCGTCGTCGGTCACGCCTTCGCCGTAAATGAGTGTGATGAAGGAAGAATCCTTGGTGACCATCTGCTTGGCCAGCTTGGCGATTGCCTTGCTGCGGCTCTTCTCGGTGAAGGTGAGCTTGCCGTTGACCAGACCGAGAATCTCGCCTTCCTTGATCTTCTTGTCGTTGAATTCGGAATTTCTGGCGGCGTAGGTGATCTGACCGGTGCCGACCTTCTCGGCGGCCTTATACATATCCACCGCGTTCTCGTCGACATTGCTGTCGGGGTCAAACGCCAGCATGGCGGTAAGACCCTGCGGAATGGTTCTGGTGGGAAGCACTACAACCTTTCTGTCGGCAAGCGGAATAGCCTGCTCGGCTGCCATGATGATATTCTTGTTGTTGGGGAGAACGAAGACGGTTTCCGCTGCGGTAGCCTGCACGGCTTCGAGAATGTCCTCGGTGGAGGGATTCATGGTCTGACCGCCCGAAACGACATTCTCACAGCCGAGATCGTGGAAGAGGGATACCAGTCCGTCACCGGCCGCGACAGCCACAAAGCCGATTTCACCCTCGACGGGATCGACTCTCACGAACTTCTTGGGAGCGGAAGCGCCGGCATTTTCATGCTGCTTGCGCATGTTCTCGATCTTATTGGAAATCAGGCTGCCGTAGGTAAGACCTCTGGTGATGGCGTCGCCCGGCTGATTGGTGTGAACATGTACCTTGATAATTTCCTCATCGTCCACCACCACAACACAGTCGCCGATGGATTCAAGGAAGGCTCTGAGCTTGGCGGGATCGTTGTCGTTTTCCTTCTCTACGATGAATTCCGTGCAGTAGGTGAAGTTGATGACCTCGTCAAACTGCGCGACGGTGCTCTTGAATGTATCCACGTCGCCCTGAACGGCGGCGGAATCGGTTGCTTCGCTGGCGGCGATGATGCCGTCGCGGAAAACCGACTGCATGCCGCGAAAGATATAGCAAAGACCCTGTCCGCCCGCGTCCACCACGCCGGCTCTCTTCAGAACAGGCAGCAGTTCGGGAGTGGTTTCCAGCGCGTCCTCGGCAGCATTGCAGATCTCGTCCCAGACGTAATTGGCGTCGTTGTTGAAGCTTGCCGCCACGCGTCCTCTTTCAGCCGCCACACGGCCGACGGTGAGGATAGTGCCTTCTGTGGGCTTCATAACCGCTTTGTATGCCGCTTCAACCCCCAGCGTGAGAGCGTTTGCAAGATCAGTGCCGTCGGCTTCGATGACACCCTTCAAGCCCTTGGAAAAGCCTCTGAAAAGAAGCGAGGTGATAACGCCGGAGTTGCCTCTGGCGCCTCTGAGCAGAGCGGAAGCAGCCTTGCCGGCCACAACGCCCGCGGGTTCATCGTCGCTCATCTGCATCAGTTCCTTACGGGCGGCCGACATGGTCATGGACATGTTGGTACCGGTATCTCCGTCGGGAACCGGGAAGATGTTAAGCTCATCGACTGAACGCTTCTTATTTTCGATCAAATTTGCGCCGGAGATGATAGCGTCGCGCAATACACTGCCTTTAATCACAGCAAGCACTCCCTAATATTAAGATTTACTGTTATATACCAATCTTTCTGTACAGGCAAAAACCTCAAAAAGATTTTCATCATAAGAATTATAGCACATTTTTATCCGTTTTACAATGTAATAAGGGCAATTTTTTAATTAAAACAATAAATATTTTGTTAATTTTATGGTTATGTCAGGAAGAAGGCCCTGTTTTTGTCACTTTCCAATGCTGCATTCCGTAAAAAAGCTGATCTTCGCAGATATTGCCGACTCCCTCTATGGAACGGGCGTAGATGGCCATTCCCATGCGGTAACAGAGCGGAATGAAGGGCAGTTCTCCTTCGAATGACGTGATGAATTCCTGAATGCCCCCCAGACCAAGCCGGTAATTGGTGTAGGTTCTCACCGAGTCATACGGCAGCGGGCCGTTGTATAGACCCTGTTCCGGGGTGAACAGCACGCCGATGTCCATATCGTTCTGAACGGAGTATTCCGCGAGGTAAAGATGGTATTTCCCTTCCGCCGCCCGGTTGATCAGGCCGTTGCCGGAAATCTCGGTGATATCGACGTTGATGCCCACCTTGGCCAGCTGACTCTTGATGCTCTCGGCAGCCGCCATGTGGCGGGCATTCCTGCGGCAGATCAGCAGATTGAAGCTGAGCTGCTTACCGCTCTGATCCTCCCGGATGCCGTTGTTGACGATCACATAGCCCGACTGATCCAGCGCGTCCTGCGCAAGGCTGACGCTGGAACGTCCGTTGCCGGTCTGGTATTGCGCCGCTTCCTTCCAGTTGGGTGTAAAGGGGCCGGTCGCCGCCAGCGCCATGCCTCCGAATCCCGCTGCCGCCACCTCGTTGGTGCTGATGGCATAACTGATGGCGTGACGGACATTCTCGTCGGATAGGGCGCTGTCGTTGGTGTTGACGCCGAGATAAAGCAGGTGATTGATATCCACCTTGCGGAAGTTTGCGTTGACGTTCTTCGGGGTGCCGTCCCGCATGTCGGTGTACATATAGGATACGGTGCCGATCTCCACGCTGTGTACAATGCTTTCCACCGTCGGAAGTTCTTTGAGCGAAATGGTTTCAATGGACACTCCGTCGGGATTGTACCACTTGTTGTTCTTGATCAGCAGGGTCTTGTCGATGGTTTTGCCGTCCTGCAGGGTGGCGAATTTGTAACGGCCGCTCCCTATGTGGGGCATGTTCTTGTCGGCATTGGGGTCATAGTGTACAATCGGGAAGTCCAGCAGCCGGTAGGAATTGACATGCTCATTCTTCATCATAAAGGTGACGGTCATGCCCCTCACCGAACAGGAAGTCACGTCCTTGAGCTGTTCGTAGTAACAGCTTTCCTTGCGCGAGGCAAGAAAATAGGAATAGCTGATATCGTCCGCGGTGAGCGGAGCGCCGTTGGAAAAGACGATGCCGGAGCGGATCTGAACCGTGATGATGGTGTGATCGACATTGATGGATTTCGCGATGATGTATTCCGTTTCAAAATCCGGGTTGATCTGTATCATGCTGTCATAGAGCAGACAGCAGATGTTCTTGGTAAGGGTGGACGTGCAGGTGTAGGGGTTGAAATTGTCGCCCGCCGTGTAGGGCAGGGTCATGTCGGTTTCGGTGATCTTGCTCACGTCCACCTTGTTCTCCGTGTCAAGAGATGTATGATAGAGCTGGGAACGTCTCTCGTCCGCCTTCTCCCAGTCGTAACCGGAATCGTCACAGCCCGCAAAGGCGCAAAGCACCGCCGCAGCCGCAAACAGCGCCGCGCAACGTCTGCAAATTCCCGCGACATTCACTCTCCTCATCCCCCTCATCTTTCCGCAAATGATCAGTTTGAAATATTGATTCTCTCGACTTCCACCGTCCTGCCGCTCTTCTCGTCGATCACAAAGACAACGGCGTTCATCATGCAGCGCCCTTCGGCGTAGTTCAGCCGCACGGGCATTTTCGTCTTCATCTTTTCAATGGCGGCTTCTATATTCACGCCTATCACGGAATTCACCGGCCCGGTCATTCCCACGTCGGTGATGAAGCCGGTGCCCCCCGGCAGTATCTGCTCGTCGGCGGTCTGCACATGGGTGTGGGTGCCGAACAGGGCGCTGATTCTGCCGTCCAGATAGCAGGCAAGGGCGCGTTTTTCGGCGGTCGCCTCGGCGTGAAAGTCCATGATGATGATTTTTTCGTCGTATTGCTCCAGCAGCGCGTCCGAAGTGACAAAGGGGCAGTCCAGCACAGGGGTCATTCCCACGGTGCCCATCATATTGATCACCCGGATGCGCACCCGCCCCAGATCGATCACGTCGCTTCCGGTGCCGGGAGCCTTGTCGGGATAATTGGCGGGACGTATCACAGGCACATTGCCGCTCTCGTAGATAGGATAGCTCTCCTTGCGCTGAAAGGAATGATTGCCGGTAGTGATCAGATCCACGCCGCAATTCAGCAGGTAGCTCGCGGAATCGGGCGTAATGCCGTTGGTATCGGCGGAGTTTTCACCGTTGACGATGACAGCGTCAATCTTTTTCAGCTTTCTGATGGCGGGCAGATGTCTGTGGAGATATTTCATTCCCACTGTGCCTATAACGTCCCCTATGCAAAGAACATTGATCAAATTCATTATCCACTCTTTCTTTATCAAAACGGTGTAACGGAGGTTAACGGTTTGTTAATTTTGCATTTTCCGCCTCGCTCAGCTTTTTTCCGAGAGAGCGGAGCGAAAGCCTGATTTCTTCCGCCTCTTTAAACGCGTCGCTGTAGACCTCTATGTTCCAGCACGCCTTGTCGTCTTCGCCGCTCATGGCGGCTCTCATGGCGGCAAAATCCTCGGTTCCTCTGCCGGGAAGCAGGCAGTCGTGCTCTCTGTCCCGGTCGCTGATATGGACGTTGCGGATATGTCCGCTCAGCGTCCGCACGAATTCCACAGAATCGAATCCCGCCCGGCAGGCCTGCTTGTTGTCGAAGGTAAAGAGCGCCTTGTCGCCGAGGTATTCGATGAGCTTGCGGCAGAATGCCGGCGTCTGCGCCGTGTGGGTGTAGACATTCTCGTGGAGAAGCGTCACACCGTATTCCCTGCCGCATTCAAAGATGGTGTTGTAGCGCTCGATGTATTCGTCC
This sequence comes from Clostridia bacterium, assembly GCA_017441385.1. GTDB lineage: Bacteria > Bacillota > Clostridia > Oscillospirales > Acutalibacteraceae > RUG762. Next base: position 9,274 of record JAFRXY010000064.1, read on the forward strand.
TGAGAAACCATCACCCGGGCTTTTCCTATCGTCTGCCCGCCGTGAAAGACAAGGTAGCCGGCGCCGAGCTTGGCCGCCGCGTGGAATAACTGCCTGTACATCTCCAGACCGTCGGCAAATCTCCGCTCACTGTAATCCGAAAAGAACATCGCCGATTCCAGCGCACTGTAAAAGGGATGCACCGAATGAACCTGTGCGCCGTAGTAACGGAGCATTTTCCGCAATTCCCTGAGATAGCCGTCGGTAATCTCGGAGAAGGTGCTGAAATGTATTTCAAACCGGTCAATGCCCGCCTCCGCCGCGATTCGGAGAGCCTTTTCGGTTTCCATGGGATAAAAGCATGAAGTGGATACGCCTACTGCCGCCAAACGACGCACCTCCCTTTTTTACCTGATTTTGATGTATTCACAAAGGAATCCGCATATGATAGAATGACAATGCGGTCAGTCATTCCATACAGCCGTTAACGAATATTATAAATCATTCCGGAGGATTAATCAATGACAAATGAAAATTTTTTTGACTTTTATCTGCATCTGACAGCCGGCGCGAGAAAATACCTCTGCTTTGTCACGGCGGTCTTCCTCATTGCCGGCATCATCTGCGCAGGGCTTTATCTGAATCTGTTCGGCTTTACCGACAGTGTGAACGCCTACATATTCGCCGGACAGCTTCTGGATTCCATGATCCGCAGCATGACCGCCGCCACCGTTATGACGCTGCTGATCGACATGCTTGGCAGGCGGTACGGGGAGGAATGAAGCATCCTTCAAAAAAGCCGTTCGCGCAATCTTCCAAAAGACTGCGCGAACGGCTTGATGGATGTCCCCGATCAACCAGGGAAGCGCTGATTAAGTTGATTCCCGCACCGCTCAAACATGCTCTGACGAGCGGGTATCCTCGCGGCGCGCAATCGGCGGCAAGCCTTTCATCAGCGCATCCCTAGGCGGAAAAGCTTATTTTGTTTCTTATGTAATCCTTGACCTCGTCAGGAGCGATATTGAGCACATGCGCAAATTCCAGATTGATGATGCGCTCGGCTTCGCGCAGAATACGCTCGTCCGAAGCGTTGAGCTTCTTATGGGCGGCCAGCTGAGCCTTCTGCTTGTTCTTGATGGTGCCCAGAAGCGCCATGATACCCTGACGGTCGCCGCTTTGCAGGATTCTGTTGAATTTCTCCTTGCGCTGCTTATGGTCGTCCACCCAATAGTCCTCCGAATTCGGGATATTCTCGATGAGCTTGCCGATTTCTTCCTTGGTCAGAAGCGGCTTTGCTCTTTCGAGAAGCATCTGGTTATTCATGGGCAGATACACGATTGAATTGTCCTTGTTGGTTGATTTAAGTACATAGTAGTCTGTCTTTTTGCCACAAATTACCTTCTGCGTCGTTTCTTCGATAGTGAATACTCCTTCCGTTCCAAAAACCACAGTATCGCCTATGTTCAGCATAATTCAGTTCACCTCGGCTGATTATTTTGGATTCTGTTCCCCAACAACAAATCCAATTTTGAGCAATACTATTATACCATTTTCCCGCGAAAAATTACATAGGCTGATTCACCAAACTTTTTGCACGGATAATCGGACTTTTTTGTTTCATCTTTTAAGAGCCTGTTTAGAATCTCCACGTGTGCGGATGGCGCAGTCAGATTTTTCGCCAGATGCAGCCAAAACCGCAGGCAATACTTTGTGTATTAACGAGGATTTTGGCAAAATATGGCGGAAAGAGATGCAAGCCAGACGTGCGTGGAGAGATTCTAAACAGGCTCTATATTTTACAATACGGCAAAACGCCCGTTTCGGAGCCATCAGCCCCGGAACGGACGTTATTGTCATTATCGGAATGTCTGTCACAGAGAGGAATTACTTTCCCTGCTCATTCTTTTCCTCTTCCTTCTGCTTCTTATGGATATTGTTGATATCCTCGGTGGTGCCGCCGCCGAAATCATCGGGGGCGCGGAATTTGCCCTTATCAACCAGCCGGAGGAACGCGTCCACCACGTCGCTCTGCAACTGCGTGCCGCGCACTTCCTTGATGATGGAAACCGCCTTTTCGAAATTCATGCGCTTGCGGTAGGGACGGTTGGAATACATGGCGTCGAAGGTGTCGGCCACCGCGATGATCTGCGCCACACGCGGAATCTCGTCCCCTTTGAGTCCCTTCGGATACCCTCTGCCGTCGGGGCGTTCATGGTGGGAGCCTGCGCCTATGGCAAGCTCCGGCATAATGCTGATGCCCTTGAGCGTATCATAACCCAGCGCCGCGTGCGACTTGATGGTCTTGAATTCCTCGTCGGTCAGCTTGCCCGGTTTGTTGAGCACCTCAGGAGGAATGCCCACCTTGCCTATATCGTGCAGAAGGGCGATATTGTAAAATTCATCCACCGTATCGTCATCATAGCCCAGTTCCTTCGCAAGCATGACGGTATATTCCGCCACACGGGCAGAGTGGCCGTTGGTGTACTTATCCTTCATATCAATGACCTTGGAGAAGGCCTCCACGATCTCACGGATCAGCAGCTTCTGCTCTTTTTCCTTCTGGAGGAACTTTCTGGTCTTGCTGCGGGTGTATGCCATCACCACAATCAGCAGGAAAAGCAGTCCCATGCCGGCGCAGACAAGTCTGAACCATGTTTCCTCATACATTGCCTTTTGCTTGACAATGTAGAAAGTAAGCGCTTCATCTTCCTTCAGGGAATCGCCAAGGCTGATATTGAATTGATACTTCCCGCCGCTGAGGTTGGTGTAGTCGATGGGCGCAAGATCACTGCGCTCTACGGTGGTTTCCTTAGCGTCGAAGCCATCAAGACGGTAGGTGATTTCAGGATTGACGAGCGAATAGTTGAAGGCATAGCTGTAGATCGTCAGCTTTCTGGTGGAAGCCGGAACCGTAACCCTGTTGTTTTCGTCAAAGAAGATTCTTGTGCCGTCCGCTTCCACACACGGAACCGCCAGCTTGACGTTGCTGATGACCTCAAAACTCTTCTCAATATTGACCTTGGAAACGCCTGTGGTGCCAGCAATATACAGATCGCCGTCGCTTGTAAGATCGCTGTAGGCGTTGGCGGTGGGTATATCAAACAAACCGTTATCTCTGCTGTAGTGAACGGGATTGATCTCCTCATTCTGAACCATTTCGTCGGAAGATACAACATATATTCCGTTGCTGCTGAGTATCCAGAGCTGATCCTGACTGTTCTGGTAGAGATCGAAATTATTCGAGTAGGGGAACTTTTTCACCGTGGTAGCCTGATAGTTTTCATCGAGATAGGCTATCGAATTGCTCGTCACAACCCAATACAGGTTTCTTTTCAAATCCTTCTTGATTCGCATAACCACTTCGGAAAACAGTCCGGAATCCAGTCCGATATGAGCCGCGCTTCCGTCCCTTATCACGTAAATGCCGCCGCCGTCGGTGCCCGCGATAATATCGCCCCAGAGACCTTCCGCTATTGTGAGGATTTCAGCATTGGCAATTCCGCTGGATTCACCGTAGACATCCGTCACAGTATCGCCGTCAATCACCGCGACGCCGCCTGTGCAGGCCACCGCGATCTTCCCGTCCTTCATCTCTATTACCGTTCGGACGCGGTCGGAAGGAAGTCCGTCGTCGGTCGAGAATCTTGTCACCGCACCGTCCTCATAGCGGAGCAGGGCATTCTCTCCGAATGTGGATATCCAAAGCCGGTTCCTGCTGTCGCGGACGATGGATCTGATTCTGCTTCCGCGGAGCATGTCAATTAAATCGGAGCCGCCGATTTCCCTGCCCGAAGCCGTCACGACCTTTGTCAGCGGCAGTCTGTCAATCGGGCCGAGCTCGCCTATTACCGAAAGCCCGCTGCTTTTGCCGCCCACAAAAATCAAACCTTCATACTGACATGTCGCGTTGACAACGGTCTCCGACATGCCGTATTTTTCAAACAATTCAGAAAACGGATTGGAAACAATCTTCATAACGCCCTGCTTGGAAGAAGCCGCCCAGATATTGCCCTGATAGTCCGCAATCACGCCTTCCACCGAACCGTTCACAGGCAGATTCAGCAATCTCGTGGATTTATCTCCCGAAACGATTGAAATGCCATTGTCTGCGCAAACCCAGAGATGATCGTCTATGGCGCTGATGGAATTGACATAGTTCAACGGCGAAACGTCAACCGTCTTGACAATTTGCGGTTCCCCGCTGAAGTCAAGGCAGTAAACGTCACTCTGCGCCGTGCCGACATAGGCTTTTCCCGCATTGTCGGGATCGGGCAGAATCGTGCGTATCTCCGGAATGCCAAGTGAATCGGCGTCATAGAAACCGCTGAGTGCGCCGTCCTTCAGGGTGAAGATGGCGCCGTCATTTGTGACGCCGTAAATAACACCGTCATTCCCCATCAACATGGTGCGGATATATTCTTTATTGATTCTCTCATCATCGAACTGACGAAGTTGATTTTCGCTGTCGATTTTGGCTATGCCTTCTGTTGTGCCAATGAAGACGGTTCCGTCGGTATCCTCTGCAATGGAACGCACGGAAGAAGATTTTAATCCTGACTGATGGTTGTAGAACACAAGATTGTCCTTTTCCATCATAGCCACGCCATTGTCATTGGTACCGATCCAAAGACGTTCCTTGCTGTCGACAAAAAGACTGACAACACTGGCTATGCCTGTGGTCGAGTCTATGCGTTCAAAGCTCCTGCCGTCGTAACGGGTAAGGCCGCTGTAGCTGCCTATCCAGATAAAGCCGTCCCGCGTTTCGACAATCGCGTTGGCCTCTGAGGTGGTAAGACCGTTTGTGTTGTCATAGAGCGCTGCGGAATACCCTTCGCCCTTGCCCGAAGGATCAACGGTTGCCTGCTTTCCCGACGCGGCCATAGCGGTATTGGCCGCGGAAAAACTTCCGGACACCATGGAGGCAAAGAACATCGCCATAGCGACACTGATGGAGACGCAAATCTTACATACTTTAGGTAACAAAATAACCTCTCCCTTTACAAAGAAAAATCGCGTTTTTTGTTTGATGCCTGAACAGCCATCCTATAATTCTATTATATCATACACCTACAAATGATTTCAAGATTATTTTATTATTTTTTGTCATTTCTATACCATGGATTTATACAACCATGGATTTATACAAAAAAAGCCGCAGGTCACATGTTACTGAGCCTGCAGCGGATAATGACATATTTTGAAGTATTTCTCGATCTGGCAAACAATGTCAGATCGTCTTCGCCTGATGTGATAGAATCCGTGCTTTCAGCATGATTCACCATCGTGACTTCATACCGGAAGATCCGTCCGTAAAGATCAGTGAAGATGACTGTATGCCCGATTTCAATGGTATCCGCGAAGTCAAACTGTCCGTCACGGCTGTCACCGCCGATAATCAGATCGCGGTTGTAAATATTGCCTGCATACGTCATAGGGAAACGGCCGGCATTCTTTTCATTCCACCCGGAACCTACCGGCAATGTACGGCCGAATTGCTCTATCTCCAGCAGACCGACAAAATTCTCGCCGCCGATCTCAGCGCTGGGCATATCATGGCCGTAATGCGCTTCGGGAAGAGCCCTTTTTTGCGGCGGAATCATGGCATTCATCGCGCTGACAATCTGCTCAGCCGACTGCTTTTTACTTAAATCAGCCTTGGCGATCACTATCCCGACCGCACCCGCTAGCAGCAGGACGCCGACCGCGATCGCCAGGCTGTTCAGGATCTTTCTTGTGTCAGATCTGCGTTTATCAGTCATGTGCTCTTCTTCTCGATACGACACCCAGCACGACCAGCATTGCGCCGGAAACGGAGAGCAGCACCACAGGAATCCACGGGAATTCCTCGCCTGTCTTCGGCACCGGAGAGGGAGGCGGAACAATATGGTATTCCAGAATCCAGCCGTGATCCACGGTCTGAACGGTCAGGGTGTAATGATCAACATCACTGCCGATGACATTCCAAACCGTGCCGTCATCCTTGGTCGTCCACTCATAGTGCCAGTTCATATCGGAAGAGATAGTGACATCAGAGGGAACTTCCTCAGCGGGAGCTGTAGCAGGAATTTCCTCAGCGGGAGCTTCTTCTGTGCCCGAAAGCAGTCTGACTGCGGAATTGAGCGCGGCCATACCGAATGTCAAGGCTCTGGGTGTGCCTTCGGCAACGCTGCTGACAGAGGTCTTGATGACCTTCACTTCGTCGCCGGTCGGGCCGCCGGTGTGGGAAACATGAGCCACTACGCTGTCCGGGCGGTAATTTTCATAGCCCTTGTCGTCCCAGACAACATTGATGAAATAGGTGACGTCTTTGTATGTGGGAACAATGATCTCGGATTTCGGATTGGTTTCAACAGAATAAACCCATTCGCCTTCCTCCACTGTGGGAAGCGTGGCAATGACGCTGGAAAATGTTCTGTCGTCATTTTCGCAGACCAGCACCACCTGAGGAATGAAATACCAGCCGGGGGTCAGGCCGCTGAATTCCGCCTTGCAATGATTGGCTCCAAGGGTGAATTCGCCTGCCGCGGCGGGGGAATTGGCTTTGACAAACGCATCAAGCGTATCCGCCACAACTTCCCACTGATCGGATGAGTCGAGATTGGACAGATCAAGACCGCAGGAAGCAAACTCATCTGTCAGCACAAAATCGTAGTCGGAAGTGAGATCGGCGACGCGGTAGAGCTGAATCGCCGTGTCCTCGAAGGTGGTGTCCTCCGCGTTATAAACAACGGTCAGTTTGTTTGTCTTCGTGGAATCAAAAGCTCCATTCGCCTGATCTGTCGATGCAGCAAACGCTTTGAACGGAACGGTAAACACCATTGCCATTGCCACCAACGAGACCGTTACCAGAGAAAAAATCTTTTTCATTCCAGTTCGTCCTCCTCTAAGTTTACAAAATTTTTCAGATTGAATTTCTTCTTGACGGGTTTGAAAACTACTATTACAATGAGCACAAAGATGATCGGCATTGCAACCACGGGCGTGACGATAACGCGGTCCACCAGATACGCGTCCGATGTAATGTAAATCTCTCTGTGTCTGATTGTTTCGATTCGTGTGCCCTGAACCAGCAGTCTGTGCGTGTTGATGCCGTAGGGGGTACAGGTTACCAGTGTGCAGTAATCCTCACCCTTCACAATCTGCACATCGCTGATATCGTCAGGAAGCACAATTTTCACCTGAACAACTTCATATGTCAGTTCCTCACCTAAGACATTAATGACGAAGCTGTCGCCCACCTGCATTTTATCGAGGTTCGTAAAAAGCTTAGCGTGGGGAAGTCCACGGTGCGCCATGATGACGGAGTGCGTGCTTTCACCGCCAACCGGAAGGCTGGAGCCTTCGAAATGCCCGCAGGCTATGTTCAGCACAGCGTCGTCCGCGCCGTGATAGATCGGAATTTCCAGCTGAAGCTTGTCGATGGAAATGTATCCCATAATGCCGTTGCCGCCTATGTTGCAAGCGGCTTTATACTGTTTGTCGAGTTTCTTGTACTCCCCCAGAGGAAAGGTCAGCTTGGCGAGCTTTTTGTTGTAGGCGTTTGCTTTTTCCCACTCGGCGGAGTAATCTTCCTCTGACATATCCTTGATCAGTCTCTCATAGTCTACTACAGCCTTTGACTGTACTTTGGAATTCCAGTATTGACTGAGAGCCGGGTATAACAGCACGGAGAGACCTATGAAAAACACGATCAGCAATATTAATGTGAAGATTCTATTGGTCGTTTGCTTCATGTGTATCTCCCTGACGTTATGCCGCATCATCATTCAAAGAAGCGGGAGGGAAAGCGGGAACGTGCTTTCCCTCTCGTCCAGTGAATTGAATTATGAATTGTCAAATAGTGTCCTTACATAGACTCCTGAAATCAGAACTCTTCCTTAGCGATTCTCTTGTTGGTGACCATGAAGACACCGGCAGCGAGAATAGCGAAAATGCCGAATGCGTAGAAGAGTGTGGTGCCCATAGCGCCTGTTGCAGGAAGAGCGGTACCGGTCTTGTTTTCAACCTCAACAACGGTTGTGTTGTCAGCAGCGACACTGTTGACTGCCACATCCTCTGTGAGCTTGTTGTAACCGGCGGGAGCCTCGGTTTCCTTAAGAGCGTAGGCGGCATCGCTGTCAACACCGGTGATCACAATATTGCCGGCAGCGACTGTTACGAATTCCTCAACACCTGTCTCGCCTGTGTATGCTACACGGTACTCGGTGTCGCTTACCTTGACAAGGCTGACAACCGCGTTGTCCTTGAGAAGCTGGAAGCTTGCGTCGGCGAGGATTGTCTTGGTTTCACCCTGCTTGAAGAACTTGAAGACTCCAAAAGAGTTGGTCTTCACTGTGACTTCATCTTCAGCGGTCTGCTTGGAATAGGTCATCTTGACGGCGTTCTTGATGTCGGCGCCTGCAACAGCCTTTGCGTTGACGGTTGCGTCATAGGTGATAACAAGTGTGCCGTTCTCGTCAAGAGCCTTGACCTTTGCGGCTGCAACGGTGAATGTGATCTTCTGGCCGTCAACAGCAACCTTGACTTCATCTTCCTTGGCAGCGCTGCCGTCCACCTTGACGGTACCCTCGGTGAAGGTCAGAGCATCGTCCATTGTGTCGACCAGAACGATGGCCTTGTCAGTGCCTTTGCCGTCGGTAACGGTAATCTGGAAGGAAACAGTGTCGCCGATCTGAGCATACTGGCTGTCCGCCCAGTTGGTGCCGTTGTCAGCAACCTTCTTCTCCACTGTGGGAGCGGTGTTCTTTTCCTTGATGGTAGCGGTGGGATGTGTGGTATCAATTGCGCAGAGTGCGCCGAGAGTTGTATTTACGAAATAGTAGCCGGGCTCTGTCAGAGCAAGTTCAAGAGCGCCGTCGGCTGTGCTGTCCTTGGAAGCGGCAGCGGTCATAGCGGTCTTGTCTGCTTTATAGAGAAGGGTGGCAAAAGCCGCAGCGTCGAAAGAATCGGTCTTCTCGACATTCCATACGCCGGCAGTTGTGGTCTTTGTGAACTTCAGACCGTTTGCTTCGAAAGAAGCGGCAGTCTTGTCATTGGCTGAGGTAACAAGTGCCCACCACTCACTGCTGTCCGAAATGGTGTATGCATGGGGATCTTCCTCATTGCTGCCCGCATAGGCAACATCAAAGACTTTGTAAGCGGCGTAGGTCTCGCCCTTTTTGGAGTTGTCTACCGTGATCTTGTATTCATCAGCTGCAAAAGCTGTGAATCCGCTCACTGCAAACGCCATAAGAGCGACGAGCAGAACAGAGAGAATCTTTTTTGTCTTCATTTTTTCCATTTCTCCTTTAACTTATGATAAAAATATTGTGAATTAACATTTCGCGCAATCAGCCGAATCAGTATCGTTCCCTAAAATACATTGATCAGACTGCGTTTACGCTTAATGCTCAATCCTATCATAATCGGAGTTGTCATGAGTGACAGACCGACTATAAACCAGTTTTTAACTCCGGAACCGCCCGTAGAGGGAAGCTCTATGCCAGAGGTGGAATGCAGATAGAATTCAGGAGAATCATCGCTGAATGAGTGGCTGCTGAGCTTGGGCAGCTTGCCGTCGGAATGGTTGTCATTGCAGTCAACCCACGCAAAGCGCACGAAATTCGTTATGGACTTGCCGTCAGCACTGATTGCGTCTACATTGACAGCAACGTCTGTTGCCTTGAACGTATAGTTGTCGTCAATCACGGCAGTATCTTTGAAGAGTACAAAGTGCATCGCGAGTTTGCTGAGGTCGTAAGTCGGCGTGCCGGATACGGCAGGAGCCCCTGTCCAATCGCCGACGCCGTCCGGCACCCAGTCCGTCTTATCGACGTTGTACTTCATGGCGCATGCGTTGTTATATCTGATTCCGAATACCTCGCGCTTATCCTTGAAGGTAATCTCAGGAACCACGACATAGACTTTGGCGCTGACATTGTAACCGCTCCAACTGCCGGCGGGGCTCTTCTTCCTCATCTGAATCTTGATAGCATGGCTGGCTGTCTCGGTAGATTTAGTGGCTTCTTCGGAATCAATAAAATCGGGAAGCTCAATATTGTATTCGGTATTGCCGATGACATAATAGTCTCCGCTCTTTGCAGCGTTTGCCTTGATGAACTCAACATACTTGGCGAGCTTTGTCCAGAGTTCATTGGTCAGTCCTTCATTGCTGAAGTAAAGTTCCTCGGCGGTCAGTTTTGTGCCATAGTAAACGGTTTTCTTTGCACCATAGGCTTCACCTGTAAAGGGAACGTCCGTATCAGGCACTTCAAATGTGCCGATCTGCTCACCGTTGAGGTAAACGCCGGAATTGTCCTTGTTGGTAGGAACATCATAGCCGCCGATGAAATCTTCTTTCGGCTTGACAGGAACCTCAATGACAATCTTCTTGCCAGAATGCGCGGTATAGGTTTCGCCTTGCTTGATGGCGCCGCACCAGTTGGCGGAATAATCAAAGCCCTTCACGGACATCTTTCCATCGTTAAAGGCGACTTCCGCGTCGAACTCTTTCTTGGTGCTTTCATCAAACACAGGCTCGGTTCCGTTCACCGCATTGCTGTCAACAGTGTAAACCTTGACATCGCTTTCGTTCGCGCCCTCGGGGAACTCAAAGTAATCGGAAACAGCGTCAATAACGGTGGTGTTTTCCTTCAGCTCGGTATTCTGGGAACCGCCGGTCTGAACAGCCTCAGCTATTGTTTCAAATGCCTCAATCAAAGCGGAGGCACTGGAAGCCGACATATAGTAACGCGTGTCAACCTGCGAACCGCTTGAATTGTAGTTGCTGCTCAGATGATGCATGAAGTAGTTGGCATAAGGAGCGGAAGCACTTTCGCTGCCAAGCGATGAAGGCTCCTCAGACCACGGTTTGCCCTCGGCAGTAGGCCAAGGTTTACAAATGGTGGGGTCAGTCAGGGAGGAAGCGTTCGCGCCGGCAAAGACACCTATAGTATAGATAGTAGCTTTGTACGTGGACTTAATAGTTTTTGCTTTCTTCAAAGCATCGTTAGCGTTTGCACTGGAGCATTCCATATCGTCAGCGGTGGAGTAACTACGATTGTACCAGCCGCCATTATTTGCGTTTCCGGGAACACCGTCTGTGAATACAACAACAAGGCGATTTCTTGTGGAATCACTGTTATTTTTGAAAATATTTTCAGCCATTTCCATGCCTTCGTTAACGTAGGTCTTACCGCCATGTCCGATTTTTCCACTGGCAGTCAGGGCAGCCTCTCTGTGGTTGCTATTTGTCATATCATAAAACGCGTTTTGATAATCTGAGGTAGTCAGATTGGTCATTTTCTTTGCCGTTTGCGGTTTGGACGGCAGGAATATGCCAGTGTTGTCAACGTCATGACTCGAAAAACCAACGATAGCGACTCTGTGAGCAACGTCGTCTTCTGTTCCTAATTTTTTGTCAGGACCCAAAGCACTTGTTTCAATCGTATTGATAAATCCGTTAACAGCATCACGCAGAATACGATACTTCTCTCTATCATTCATTTTATCCTGCATTGAACCCGACTGGTCGAGAACCAGAATGATATCCGTCGCGGCAACAGAAGTATGAATCTCAATAGAACCGGAACCCTTTGCGAACGCCTCAAGCGTAATGGTGTAATAACCGTCGGCGTTGGGCGTGTCGGAAACCGTCTTTTTGAGCTGCATCGGATTTTCAGACTCGGACTTCACCATCTTGGGGTTCAGAAGACCTGCTCTGCGGATAACGGTCTTGGAATCATACTCCGGCAGATCACAGGCTTCTTCTCCCATTTCCTCCGCCTGCGTCTCCTCGGTTTCCTCGGCGGCGGTTGTTTCTTCCGTGGTTGCCGTTTCGGAAGGCTCCGTCGCGGTGGTTTCCGTTTCGCTCGCTTCGGTCACTGTTGTTTCAGCTTCAGAAGTCTGCGCTTGGGTAGCGGTTGTTTCTTCGAGCTTGGTTTCCGCGATGGTTTCCTCGATGGTTGTCTTGACTTCATCGAAGGCAGAAGCAACGGTGGTCGGATTTTCCGGCTCGATTACCTTTTCTTCCTTCGGCTCTTCCTTGGGGAAGCATGCCTTGGTGTGCTTGTGTTCTTCCTTACCGCAAATCAGCACAGAGTCGACCCTGTAACATTCATCTGTATGAACGTGGTCAGGATCTGTGTTTTCGCAGACCAGAACAGATCTTCTCTCGTAGCAATCATTGGTATGAGTATGCTCCTCAATACCGCAGATAGCGTCGGGGCTAGACTCCAGCGTAATTGCCGGCAAAATAAGTGCGTAGGTTGTGCAAAAGACGGTAATGAATCCGAGCACCGCGACAACCTTCTGCCATGTCTTATACCTGCGGTGGCTGTCGTAGATCTTCTCAATTATCGTCTGAACTTCTTTCAGCATTATTTTGCCTCCCTTCTTTAAATTTTATTTTTACAAGCTGATATAGCGTATAAAACATACTTATTTCTCCACCCCTATGTGCTTCGGCGGCCAGACGGTGAAAAGAATCTTTCCCACAATTTCATCCCGCGAAACGCATCCGATGGAGGACGAACGGGAATCGATCGACGTCAGCCGGTGGTCGCCTACCATGAAGTAGCTTCCCTCCGGCACACGGAAGGGTAACTCTATATCGCACTCGCCTTTTGCCTTTTCCTTTATATAAGGCTCGTCGATCATCTTTCCGTTGACTGAAATATTTCCGTCATCATCAATCATAATGACGTCGAGCGGCTTGCCTATTACCCTCTTGACCAGAATCCGGTTGGAATAATAGAAACTGCATATGTCGCCGTAATCATAGGAGCTTGTCTTGACAGAAACCACAATGTCGCCCTCGTAAAGGGTCGGCGTCATGGAATTGCCGTATATCTGAAGCACCGGCAGCAGCAGGGTCGCTATCAATGCGGCCGCGGCTGCGGTGACGATCAGCGCATAAACTGTACTGCGAAGGAGTCCGCTGTATCTGTGTCTGAATTTCTCCCGCCGAAGTTCGTTTTCGATCGCCTCGGTGGTGAAATCGCCGTCCTCGACCATTTCCGCGACGGATTTCTTCTCCGTCCGGGCTGCGTTTTCTTCCGGAGATTGCTCCGGCGGCGCTTTGTTGAGCAGCCTGCTCTTCCACGCGCCCGCTTTGTAACGGATGGATCGCATCGGTCTGGAATCCCAGATCCTTGCGGCGCAATGACGTATCGCTATGGCGAATTTCGTCTTGGTGAAGGCTTTCCAGCCTTCGGAAATCATGGCGCTGAACGACTTCCAGCCCTTGGCAACCGCGCGGCTGAATGACTTCCAGCCTGTGGCGCACCGGGCGCTGAAGGAACGCCACGCCTTCTTTGATTTATCTGTGAGACTTTGAAGACCGCTTTTCAATTTTTCTTTCATGCAAAGCCTCCATTTGTCTGTCCCAGTCCTTTAAATGCTTCATGCGCTTGATAACCTCGTCGGCATAGAGATTCAGCATCTGATGAACCGCTTTTTTGGTGCGTATCAGGCTTACGCGAATCTGCCTGTCGGTTCGTTTTCTCTTTTCCGCGCAATCCCTTTCGGTCTGCTCTTTCAGCTGACGGATTTCCTCGAGGTATTCGGCGGCTGCCTTCCGGTCATGCTCCGCCGCCGCAAGGCTTTCCGCCAGGGCAGCCTCCGCCGGCACTTCATGTCCCGCTTGTACCGCGTCTGTCCAAACCTGTTCGTCCGGAATCTCGCTGATCTCCTCGGGCATTTCGGCGGGTTCCTCGGGTGCGGGCATTTCGGCGGGCTCTTCGGCGCGCGCTCTCGCGGCTCTTGCTTCCGCCAGTTCCTTCTCCGCCTGCTCGTGCATGAGCCGGATATTGTCAAGATACTGGTCGGCGGCATTCTGCGCATCGGCAAATATGTTATTGAGAACCAGTGAAGCCTCAGCGATCGACCCGGCTTCCGAAATATTCAGCTCTTTCCGGGCAAGCTGCTCTTTGGCTTCGTTAAGCTGCCTTTGCAGGCGGTCGATCTTTTTGCTCTGGGCGAGCAAAACCTCCAGAAGCTCCTGCCGGGTCAGCTTTTTCAGTTCCTTTTCTGTCAACAGGCACACTTCCTTCGCCGCTGCGTCGTGGGGGGATTTCTTCCATACTCCCCTTTCATTACATGCTGATTATAGCAAATCCATGCGAATAAGTCAAGTCTCAATTTATGTGATTTGCAAAAAATCATCAATTTGTTTGTGAATTAGCACTAATTCAAATCCGATTTATTTAGAATACACAATAAAGTGTATGGAAAAATGTCGTATAATAGGATTTTATTCTTTGATTACACCTTTTGAAAAATCTGCTTTTTTCACTTTTATCAAAAAGCAGAACCGATATTCCGGTTTAAGAACATCGGTTCTGTTTATTACGCTTTATTACGCTTTATTACGCTTTATTACGCTTTATTACGCTTTATTACGCTTTATTACGCTTTATTACGCTTTATTACGCTTTATTACGCTTTATTACGCTTTATTACGCTTTATTACCTGTCAGCTTTGCGGCAGCGTAGGGGGATTGACTTCCCATACCTGAAGCACGGCGGAATTGGGTTCGGACTGCACGGTCTGGGCAAGAATTTCCAGTTGCAGCGTATAGTCGGTGATATCGGGTTCGGGATGATTATTGGTCACCGTGCGGCTGGTAATCAGGGGGGTTGTGCTGCACTGACTGTTGACGGGAATTGTATAATAGAAATATTCGCCCGAATGTACCCAGTTATTTCCAAGCACTATCGTGTAATCGGTTCCCAGAACGGGCTGCTTGGCGTAGATTTCCCCTGTGCTGTTCTTCCACGTGGCAACCACCGCGGCACGGACATAAACCGAATAGCCGTGGTCGGTATTGCCCGTATTATCGGTTCGGGTGTCTCCGACACTGATCGAATAGTCGGCTGCTACTGTCGGATTTACATAAGGCGAAAGGGCAAATGAATTGCTCACCGGGTCTGTCGTCATTTTCAGGTAGGCGTAAATCGGCCCTACGGACAGTACTGCCGTCAATGACATCATCGTCAGCAGTGCGAGGAGCATTGTTCTCAGGTGGCGTGAAATTTTAAATGCTTTCAGCCTGTTTAAAATTTTCATTTCAACAATACCTCCCTCGTCTTAGTTGCCGGTCACGGGGTTGAACAAGGCAATCATGGAGGATTCGCCCAGCCACATGACCGTATTTCTGCTGCTGGTTGCTATGAATGTGAATTCCTGCCCCACTTCATTGGCCGTAAAGGTGCCGCTGGGATTGTAAGCTGCATCCTTGATCTGATAATTGTATCTGAAATCCCAGTTTCCGGCTGCCACTGTGTAGGTGCCGAAAGGCAGATGAGCGATAACCGCTTCTTCGCCGGCAGGAACCGCAACCTTCATGCTGAATCCCTGCTCCTGCTCCTGCTCCTGCTCCTGCGTCTGTACCTGCTCCTGCACTGTGAAGATATTGGCGTTTGCCCCTTCATTCGAGATAGTGAGCTTGACTTCATTCTTGCGCCATGTGGGATATACAGTAAGGTTGGAGGTAATCACCGTCGCGCCTGTTTCGCCGGAAAATTTGAATTCTGTCGGCGTGCCGTTATTGTCATAGAACCACTTGTCAAAGGTGTAATCTTTTTTGGTGGGTTCTGTCCAATCATCCGGCTTCGCAACTACGGTATTATCGTCAACATCAGTAATCGAGCGGTGTACGTTCTGCGGATTACCCGCTGACAAGCCTTCATCAACAAGGAAAGTAACCGTGTAAATATTTATCCATGTGGCGTAGACCCTCATGTTGCCTGTGACATGGGTGCCATCCGCGCCGAATGTGAAATCAGTCTCCGTTCCGTTGTTGAGATATACCCATTTTCCGAATCTTGCCGGTTGACCATAATGAAGGGGTGCAGCACCGATATACTTAGCAATTGTCTTATTGTATTCCACAGAATAAGTTGTAATTAAATTGTTTTCTATACTGGTACGGCTATCATTATAGAATTTAACGGAATAGGTATTGATCGTCCATTTGGCGTAGACATGGACCTCCGCCGCAGGCATTTTACCGTTCCAGTTCACACTTTGGCTCCATGACGCTGAATTCTCCCAATCCGAGTCGTAATACCAACCGCCAAAGGTATAGCCTGTTTTTTCGGGATCGGATATTTTTGCTTGTCTTAGCGTCGTATCGTATTCAACCGACACAGCTTGGGAAGTATTCTCATCAATGTGGAAGATCAGATTGTATGAATTGATCGTCCACTTGGCGTAGAGGGTGATATCTGATGTGACCGGGGTCGAACCGAAGGTGAAGGTGTGCTCTGTACCGCCGTTGTCCCTGTAATACCATGCCGTTCCGTCGCGGGTATAACCTTCCCGGGTGGGCGTCGGCGCCTCAGTTGCGGGAACGGCTGTGCCGGAGGGGACATTTTCTATTTGCTCAATCTGGGATCCGCCTTCATAATAGAGCACTGTGACGGTGTATTGGGTGACAGCAGGCGCATTCCACTTGGCGTAAATGGTAACATTATACATCGGCATTTTATCCGAATCCCATGCGACGGGTTCGCCTGCCTTGGGTCCGTTCTGATAGTACCATCCGGCAAATTCATAACCATCCGATCTGGTTGGATTCTGACCATAATTTACAAACGAAATGGTCTCGTCGTAATACAATGTGTTACTTGTGGTAGGAACACTTCCTCCGTTGGCGTCATAGGTGAGGGTATATCTATCTCTGAGATAATAGAACCCTCTTGTATTTCTGTGAGTGTCGTAATGATGGATTGTAAAGCCATCAAATACAACATTGGGATTAAACACGCTATCATCGGAACTTTTTATCGAATACGCCAATGTGCCGGGAGTCGTTCCGTCAGCGTCCTGTAAATAGTAATTGGCAGTATATTTCTGATTGACGCTTTGGGTGAAATTCAGATCGTAATCCAGCATATTTGATTCTGTCAGAAAGGAACTGTCAAGCACAGGAGGCGGTGAATAATATTCTTTGAAAGGTTGTCTCGTTTCTTTGACTCTTTGGAACACATTTTTGCTGGGAAGAGTCGTAAACATACTGTTTTCCGGCCATAGACCGATAAGGCTCTCACCGTATTTCGCGGTAAAGACATAGGGGGAAGAACTATTGATTGTATGCGAAACGCCATTGCGATCCAGCAGTACTACATTTGTGGTTTTGTCGCGCAGGAATGTGAACGTATATCTCTTTCTGCTGAAATACAGACTGAATTCTGAAGCTCCGTCTGCCGCAACCGTACCTGTGGCAGTGCTTAAAGCGGAATTATACTCAAGATACGTGTCAAACGTCGTTCCCGGAAGATTGGATGAAAGGTCAACCGAATCACCGACATTGGCGTTAATCTGTTCGGTTTTGAAAACCGAGTAACCCGTGTCATTTGCATTTTCTACATAATACACCACGGTGTAGGTCGTCTGAGCATCTCCCAGCGGCACCAGCAGCATGCCTCTGAGCGGAAGCGGCTCGCCTTCGCCGTCCTGAGCTTCCTCTTCGCCGTCCAGCGGTTTGAGGAGCTGTCCTTCTATGCCGTCGCCCTCCTGACCTTCCTCCCCTTGGTCGGCGGCAGGCTGGGTGGGCTGGGTGGAATTGGTCGCCTCGGTGGTGGAAATTTCCGCCTCGGTGGTGGAAATTTCCGCCTCGGTGGTGGAAATTTCCGCTTCGGTGGTGGGATTTTCCGCTTCGGTGGTGATATCTGCCGGCTGGGTGGTGATATCTTCCGGCTGGGTGGTGGCGTCCAGAAGCGAGATGGTCGAAACTGTTTCCCGCGTTGCTTCTGTCTCCTGCGATTCCGATTCCACGCTTTCCACCTTCGGCAGCACTACCGTCAGCACATCCGAAATCAGCAGGTTGCCCTCCGCGTCGGTTGCCACACAGCGGAAATAGCTTTCCCGGCTGTCATTGCAATACCTCGCGGCGAGATTCTCTGTGATGGTGACCGACTTGCTGCCCGACAGGGGCACATATCGCTCGCTCTCATACGAATAGACCTGCCATTGATAGGTCGCGCCTTCTATATCTTCCGCCGTGATCTCAGGATATACCTGCTGATCGGCTGACAGAACCTCGTAAGTTGTAGCGCTAAAGCCTTTGAACAGGCTGAAATCGCCGCTTTTGCCCGGATTGGGATCTTCCCTGCCCGCTGCGATGGCCATAAACGGCACTACCAGCAGCAGCAATCCCGCCGCCATGATAAAGGAAAGCATCCGCACCGTCAGCTTCTTTTTCAGCTTGGCTATCTTTTTCAACTCGATCATCTCCCTTGTGATTATTCCGCGTTATGATTCAGTCAGATCGTTGTTTCTTCATCAGTCAATTTTCTACACAATAATTTGTCATTCGTTAACTGGCCAGCTGAGTATTGTAAATATTATCAGGGGTATCGACCGCCTGCGCCATGTAGGCGTAGAAAGACAGCGCATTTGTGCTTTCCAATTGACTGGTAACGTCGAAGCTGTTGCTGATTGTGATCTTGTTTCCTTCCAGAATGGGTACATTGAGGGTACCGCCTTCTGTATTGCTGTCGGAAATGGGTGTTCCGTTCCTGTATACGTACACCGTGCCGCCGTGCTTTCCGTTCACATTAAGCTCATTCCAGTCGGAGGTGAGCGAATAGGTGAAGGTGCCGCTCATGCCTGTGCCATCTACCACTTCCACATACAGATAGGCGGGAATGGCGGTCTTGCCGGTCACAAGGACGAAGGGATCCTTCGGGATGTCTACCCCCGGCATGAGAATATACCGATTGCCTGTCGTCTCATCCCCTCCCAGCGAATACACGCCGGAATCCTGCCTTGTCGCGGCGTGTTCCTTGATTGCAAGACCCGCGGCGAGATTGGCGTTGACGGTGATTGTGGCCGGCACCTGTGTGACAGGGCGTCTTTGCTTGTAATTCGCGCTGGCGCCGGAAAAGGCGATGGCCGTCATTCCCGCCAGCACGGCTGTCAGGGAAAGCGCCAGTACCGCCATGATGAATAATCCTCCGGACTTTCTTCTTTCTGTTCTTTCATTTCTTTCTTCTCTTTCTTCTATTTTCTCCATGCCGTTCAAAATGTCTCGCCCCCTCAGTCGATCTGTGTGAATGTAACGTATGTTTCAAAACCGAAGTTGTCAGAGTATTCTCCTTCGGTTAGCGCTGCCATCTGCGCCTGAGCAAATGCCGGGGCATCTTTGACCTTGATTTCCAAGGTGCAGCTTTCTGTTCCTCCCGGCGCAAGCTGACCGGCATTTTCCCATTTCATTGTGTCTGTAAAGATGCCTGCGTTCAATCTTGCCGTGAAATACTGTCCCATGTTGTTCTTGAAGCTGATTTCAACGGTGTAGCTTACCTTCACTTCGGAAGTATTGGTAATCACAATCTGATAGGTGGTTACATCGCCGGCGGTAACGCTCTTGATGCTCTGCCGCAAACCTTCTGTGGTATTGCCGTTCGCGTCCACACTGAACACGGCGACTTTCGCGCCTCCTCTGCCCGCGCCCGCCGTCGCATAATTGGCAAAAACGCCTGAAATGACGTGGGACGACAGCATGACCGCCATGAGCATGACGGCCAATAGGCGAAATACCGCAACATGCCGCGCTTTTGTTGTTTGAATCTCTGCATTGCTTTTCCGCATATGAATCTCACCTGCTTTGGTTGATTAATTCATGATAAAATGACTCGTCAAGCGAATGTTTTCACTCTTCCGAGGATTCATTCTTTCCGGAACCGCCGGCATTTTCAGCTTCGGCGGCTGCCTGAAGGCGGCGTATCTCCGCCTTGATGGCTTCCAGCTCCCGGTCGCCTTCGCGCTTCTCACTGCGGAAGGAAAGTTCCAGCAGCAGCAGCGCAGCGCCGATCACGGTTATCACTCCGTAGGGACTCTGCAAAAAGCCCACCAGAACGCCCGCTTTCGGCACCTTGCCCACGACCCTGCCCGAAATGTCGGAGAGGGAGACAGGCTCGTCGGGGGCGTTGTTCGCGTCGCCCTGCGTGACCACGGAATTGCCGTTCTTCGTCACAATCCGGTGGACGACCGATCTTCCCATGCCGCTGTAGACCACGATATCTCCCACTTCATAATCCCCGGCTCTGCGGACGATGATGAGATCGTCCACGCTCAGCGCAGGTTCCATGCTGCCCGAAAGCACCACGCCCGCGCCGATTCCGAAGGGCATGGCTGGCTGCTGACTGCCGAATGCCGACGCGTTCAAAAAATAGATGCACAATCCCAGCAGCAAGCCGGCAAATACGATAATCAGCACCCGGAAGGGCGATACTGCGACACGCTTTTTTTCTTGATTATTCTGCATTATTCGCTATCCTTGTCATGTTCTTCGTCGTTGTCTTCCGCCGCTATCCTTGCAAGATATTCCTGTGCCGGCGTGAGTCTTTTTCTGTCCTTTGCCAAGACCGCAAGGAAGACAAAGAGCGAGAGTATCATCAGCGTCATCCACAGGGTGATATTGAAATCGTCGCCTGTCGGGGGAATTCCGCCGGGGGCGTCGGGATTTTCGTCTTCCTCCGCGTAAACGATAAAGCGTATGGTCAGCACCAGATCCTGATCGACGGCCATATTGCCGAGCATGGTGTCAAAAGCGTCGGCCGCTTCCAGTTCTTCGCCCGAAGCGCTTTCAAAGGGCCAGCGCCAGTCAAGCTTGAAACTGTCCATATAGCCGCCGGAAAGCACGCCCTTGTACTTGAGTCCGTCGAAAGTGAGCACCGGAACAAAATTCCCTTCCGCGCCGGTCATCCATTTGTTGTCGGGACCTTTCATGCGCCCCAGCACCGGAAGTGTGAGATCGGTTCCCCTGACAAAAGCCTCCACTCTGAGCGTGTAATCCATCGCTACGCTGCGCATGTTGCGCAGGGTCAGATCATAGCTCCAATCCGAACCGGGGGCAATCAGCTTGTCGCCGTCGCATGTCTCAACGGCGTATTCTCCTGTTTCGTCATAGGACACTTTGAATATATCCACTTCATCGAGAATGACAACGCCTTTTTCATTCACGCTTTCCTCCTGCGCCTGACTGCTGACGGAATGATCGTTGTCCCGGTCGATATCAATGTAATTTTTTTGCTCCTTCTTGGTGAAGAATCCCAAACAGCTTGCCAGAATGGCTGCTGTCAGCAGTCCCAATAAAAGCAGTATCAATAAGATGATAGCCAGCCGCTTCTTTTTGTTGTTCTGATTGTCATTGCTCATTGCTCTCACTCTCCCGATTGAATGGTGCTTTTGCTTTTGCTTTTGCAAACATCGTAAAGCCGTGGAAGACAAACGCCCTTCCGCCGCTTGCGAAAACAAAAGATATTCCCGTTCCCTGCCCCTGCTCCTTGTTACAGGAGCAGGGAACGAAATGCCGATTTTATTTGAAAAAAATTGAAAAAATTGAAAAATTAGAATAATTGAAAACGTAATTTTGTGGAATATCCCGCACGCCGCGCCGCCTGGGAACGACGTGCGGGAATGAATGGTTCAATTGACTTGATTGACGCTATAAGACGCAATTAGTCGATCTGGGTTGCGGTGACACTCAGAGTGTAAGCGATAGTGGTGTGAGCGCCGGTGATGGATGCACCGTTTGCAGCAGCGCCGAGGACGGTGTCCTTCTTCTGGGTAAGTGTGAAAGTTCCATCAGCATTGGTAGTGCCATTGAATTCCCATGCCCAAGTGAGCATATAGTCAATATCAACGGAAGAACCGGGGGCATAATTTCTTGTAAGTGCGTTAAGGGTGGTCTGAACCTGAGTGAGGCTGCCGGCATCGACTACTTTAGTATTAGTCTTTCGATCTGTAAGTGTATACTTTACCGGATAGTAATCTGCATCACTAAAGGTAAAGGTGCCATCGGGAACAAGAGAACCATTTTCCTCTTTGAACTTGGTGTAATCATCATAGTTTTTACCTTTTTCAAGATAGACGTCCTGCAATCCTGTCATGCTGACAGCGAGAGAAAATGAAGTTTCAGCTGTGCCATTCACAACAATATGCAGACCCTTGCCTTCTTTTGTCTGTGTTCCGGGGGCGACAACTTTATCTACAGGATTCGCTTGGGACGAAACAGTAACCGCGTTGTCAGTACCGGTATACTGGTTGTCAAACAGCTCGTCGCCGGTGACAGCGATCTTAATGCCCCACTTTGCAGTACGAGCCGTACCATTACCCTCACCCTTTGTGACGTAGTTCGCAAAGGTGCCGGAGATGATGCTGGTGGTGATGAGAGTGAGCGCGAGAAGAATCGCGGCCGCTCTCAGAGACTTATTCTTTTTCATAATAGATATTTCTCCTTTCGGGAATAAAGGATTATGACTAATTCAAATGATGATATTCAGATTAGTCGATCTGGGTAACTGTTGCGGTAACGGTCACTTTGATATTGGGAGAGCTAGCGAAATTTGCGGCTTCAGCAGCAGCGTTGCCGAGAATAGTATCCTTCTCATTGTTACCGTCAAAAGGCCATTCCCAAGAAATAGTCAGGGTATCATTCGCAGTTCCGGTTGTCGCGGACTCAAGATTTGTATTGGGATCATAAGTCTTTGTATAAGCGGCAATAGCATCCTGAATAGCTTTGATAAGGCCATTATCGCCAGTTGCGGATGAATAATTTGCTCCATTAATTGTGGTTGTACCGGTAGTTGATTTAACCTTAAAGATCAGCGGGCAGTAGAATGCATCATTCGAATCAACAGGCAATATAGGCAACTCATAGTCATCGGGTTCAAAAGCAGGAACCGGCTCGCCAGGAACCGTCCAGTTGTTAAGTTCAATCACAGCAGTGTAGGTCACTGCGACGGATACTTCAGGAGTACCAGTAATTTTAAAGGCAGCCAAGTCACCCTTTGTACCGGGAGCCACCACATTATCTTGAGTAGAGGACTGAACTGTAATGCCAGTTGATTCTGGAGTACCGGTATCGGCTCCTTCAGCAGCAGTGTGTCCAATATAGTTCTTAGCAAACATATTGCCTGCTCCCTGGATCACAACTCCCCACTTGGCCACGCGGGCAGAATCTTCGCCTACTTTGCCCTCAGTGATATACTTCGCGAAGGTGCCGGAGATGATGCATGTGGTCAGAATCGCCAGAACGAGCATAACGGAGGCAATTCTAAGCATTCTGTTCTTTTTCATTTTGTTTTTCTCCTTTCGGGTCCGCGACCCATTTGATGTAAAATCGGCATTGGAATCTCTTTTCCGAAACGCGCCCGTTTTCAAAAACACGCTTCGGAATTGGTTTATATCAGCCCCGACCGGCGGAAAACCCACCGGCACGGAGATGAAATAACAATTTGAGTGAAAAGTGGGAAGTGGGAAGTGGGAAGTGGGAAGTTATTTCCGCAAAACCTTCTACCTCCTACCTGTTCTCACTTTCCCTGCTTGGCGCGGAGTTCTTCCAGCTCTTTCAGGAGGGCTTCGGTGTCGGTCTTCTGCTGCTTGTCGTACTTGCGGCGGCGAAGCGCGTCGTAGCCTATGAGCAGCAGGATCGGCAGGGCAATGCACACCACAAGACCGGGCGTGCTCTGCATGAACATGACAACATGTCCCATGCCGCTCAGTTTGGTGATATAAATGCCGGTGACGTTCTTGCCCGGAACAACGCTCTCGTCAATTGTGTTGTTGCCGTCGCCCTGCGTGCGGAAGGCGATACCGTCGGAGTCGCTGACGATTTCCACCACACGGTGCGTCACAATGCTGTTCGACTTGGAAGCCGGGTCAAAGAAGGAGATGACGTCGCCCTTCTTCACCTGAGAGGGGTCGGTCACGACCTTGTCAATGACCAGATCGCCGCTGTTGATGGTGGGCGTCATGGAATCGGTCAGTACGATAAACGGACAGTAGCCGCCAAAACTCGGCACTTCATCGGCGTTGACATAGCTCTTGACAATCATTGTCAGGTTGGCTATCAATACCGGCGCCAGTATCACGCAAAGAATGATTCCTATGGTCGTGAGAACCGCGTCCTTTGCGGTCGTCTGCTTCTGAGCCGGCGCTTTTGCCGCTTCTGCGGGTGTTTTTTCAACCGCTTCTTCCGCTGCTTCGGCAGGGGCTTCCTCCACCGGTTCTTCCGCCGCTTCGGCAGGTGCTTCTTCCGCTGCTTCAACAGGTGCTTCTTCCACCGGTTCTTCCGCCGCTTCGGCAGGGGCTTCTTCCACCGGTTCTTCCGCCGCTTCGGCAGGGGCTTCTTCCACCGGTTCTTCCGCCGCTTCGGCAGGTGTTTCTTCCACCGGTTCTTCCGCCGCTTCGGCAGGGGCTTCTTCCACCGGTTCTTCCGCTGCTTCGGCAGGTGCTTCTTCCACCGGTTCTTCCACTGCTTCGGCAGGTGCTTCTACCGCTTCGGCAGGCGCTTCTGGTGCTTCAACCGGTGCTTCTGCCGCTTCAACAGGCGCTTCTGCCGCTTCAACCGGTGCTTCTGCCGCTTCGGCAGGCGCTTCTGTTGCGGGAGTTTCGACCTCCGCAGTCAATTCCTTTTCGTCAGCCATGGGCCTCCCCTACTTTCTCTTGTTTATGATGATTCTTGCAGAATATTTCTGCTTTAAGGATATTATACTCCAAGAAAATTATAGCAAAAAAAGCGCGGCATGTCAATCGATTCTTGCTTGAAAAATGCACAAAAATAAAATTAGCTTTTGGAAAAGTGTACCATATTTCAGAGCCGTTTTTTGTCGAATTTGCGAGTACGGAAAAAAAGATTGATTTTTAACCGCGCCTATGATATTATATATACTTATATAATGCCTGTAAAATTTGTTCGGCAAATGAGCGCTTTATTCCGCAAAAACGGGAGGAATTTATCGTATGGAAGCAAGTGCGGCTATCATCAGACTCTATATGAGATTATACGTATTAAAGCATAAAAGCGTCAAATATCAGCGGGGGGTATTATTCAATCCTTCCTGCTCTTTCGAGGGCAACAACCTCATTTCCTCCGGCTCAAGCCTGAGAAATGTCAGAATGGGATTCGGTTCCTACGTCAATGCCAACTGTCATCTCGGCAATACCAGCATCGGCCGGTATTCCTGTATCGGCCCCTACGTCAGAACCGCTTCGGGCAGGCACCCCACACGCGATTTTGTGTCGGTGCATCCCGCGTTTTATTCCGCGGATCACTGCGTGGGCTTTTCCTACGTCAGTGAAAACAAGTTTAACGAGATGCATTACGCTATCGATAACGGCAGTGAGAAATTTGCCGTGGACATCGGCAATGACGTCTGGATCGGCGCCGGCGTCACGCTGCTGGACGGTGTGAAAATCGGCGACGGCGCTGTCGTGGGCGCCAACAGTCTGGTGATGAATGATGTTGAACCCTACACCATCGTCGCGGGAACGCCGGCAAAAACGGTACGCAAAAGGTTCTCCGACGAGGATATTCAATTCCTTTTGCAAACGCAATGGTGGAATCTCGGCGAGGAAACCATTCAACAGTACGCCGATTCTTTTGAAAATATCGCGCAATTCAAAGAGCGCTTTCAGGAGAACGTGTGAAAAAATTCTTGCTTATCAGAGAAATGAAACTGTACTTCATTCATTATGTTCGGTAAAGGGTGGTCTTGTTGAGCAATATCATAATTCATTCCATGAGGACAATACTTCAATCCATTCCGGTTTTCTTGAAGGGATCCTGTTACGCCATCCGCACGCTGTGCGCGGGCAGGCGGGACAAATTCACGGAGAAGTCGGAGAAGGACGTGCTTTTCTGCGGTAACGGCCCCAGCCTTTCACACATTGATCTGAAAAAGGCAAGGGACAAGGGAATGGAAATCGCCTGCGTGAATTTCTTCCCGGCCAATAACGGGGATTTTTTTGAAGTCAGGCCGCAGTACCTCTTCCTGATGGACGCGGATTTCTTTAAGTACAGAGAAAACGAGCCGGAACCCGACGACGGCTATCTGCAATTCCGGAAACTTTACGACAATCTCAAGAAGGTGGACTGGCCGCTGGAAATTATCGTGCGTCAGGGCGACAGACTGCCTATCGAAAACAGCTTTATCAGAGTCACGCCCCTCAGCCGGTATTCCTTTTACAGCGACAGAGCCACGCGCTTTCTCGACTTCCTGTACCGACACGACCTTGTCATTCTGGGGGCGCAGAATGTGGCGATAGGCGGCTTGTTCTTCCTGCTGAACCGCACCAAGGGCACGATTTACATGTCCGGCGTTGATATGACCGAATACAAGAATCTGGTCGTCGATGAAGACAACAATGTGTTTATGGTGACAAAGCATAATTACGGCACCCTGAAAAGACCCACCAATCATGTGATTCAAAAGGGCGAATTCTACAAACTGCTGGGATATTACCAGCGGATGTTTGAACAGTTTTATTATATCGGTCAATATGCCGGTAGAGCGGACAGAAAGATATTCAACCTTGCATTGGAATCGGATGTGGACGTTTTTGAGAAGGTAACGGTAAAGGATCTGCAAGCCGATGAAACATAATGCATTCATTCTCTTTTGAACGGGGTTTAAGACATAGATGGATACGAAAAAAAAGGCATTGAAGTCAGGTCTGTGGTACACGGCCTCCAATTTTCTGCTCAAGGCGATCGGCTTCATCACGGTTCCGATCTTCACCAGACTGCTCACGAAGGCGGAGTTCGGTCTTTACAACAACTTCACATCATGGCTCAGCATACTGAATATTATCATCACCCTGAGTCTGGAGGCATCTCTCATCAGCGCCAGATTCGATTTTGAAGACGATTTTGACGGGTATATTCTGTCGATGTTCGGATTGAATTCCGTTTCCTGCGGCGTGTGGTTTGTGATATTCAACCTCTTCGGCAGCCGGATTGCCGCCTTTACCCACGTTGACAGAATCTATCTCAACGCTATGCTTGTCTATTTATTCTTCCTCCCGGCCGTCAATTTATTCCAGACCAGAGAGAGATTTCTGTACAAGTACAAAATCTCGGTTCTGCTCACCGTCGGCATCGCCGTGGCCACGGCGGGTGTTTCGGTATTGCTTGTCTGTTGCTGCGAGGACAGACTTTTCGGAAGAATCATGGGCTCGGTCATTCCCACCGTGCTTGCGGGCGTCGCAATCGCGGGTTATCTGATTTTCAAAGGGAAACATGTGCGGGTAAGCTACTGGAAATACGCCATTCCGGTCTGCCTGCCCTATATTCCCCACCTGCTTGCCGGCAGCGTGCTCAACTCGATGGACAGGGTCATGATCGAAAACATCTGCGGCCCGGAAGACACCGCCGTCTACAGTCTTGCCTACAACTGCGGCGCGCTGGTGACGCTGCTGATTTCCTCGCTCAATATGGCGGTTGTTCCGTGGCTGGGGGATAACCTGAAAGGCAAAAACTACGACACCATCCGGAAATTCTCCAAGACCTATATCGTCATATTCTTCGCCGCCGCCGTCATGATTATGCTGCTGGCCCCCGAAGTGCTGCTGATCATGGGCGGCAAGGACTATTACGAAGCCAAATACGTCATTACGCCCGTCGCGATGGGCTGCGTATGTCAGTTCCTGTATACCCTGTACGTCAATGTGGAACAGTTCAACAAAAAGACCGCCGGCATGGCTGTCGCCACCGTGATTGCCGCCGCGATCAATCTGATTCTCAACGCCCTGATGATTCCGGTATTCGGCTATCTGGCAGCGGCCTACACCACCCTGATCGGTCTGCTGTCCCTCCTGCTGCTGCATATGTTTCTGGTCAGCAGAATCGGCTTCGGCAGTATTTACGACAACCGGTTCGTATTAGCCGTCGCGGCATGCGGAATTATCATTATGCTGCTCATCACATGGCTCTACCGCTTCCATCTGGCGAGATACGCCGTCACCGCCCTGTACGTTACATTGCTGGCTTCTGTTTCCTACAGAAAACGCAATATGCTTCTGAAGCTGTTCAGGCGTGAAAAGATGCAGGAAAACCAATAACGCTTTGCAGGAGGTTCATTCTTGAGAAACCAAATGTTCAATCTCGATAAATTTATTTCACAATCCATTACCAAGCGTCCCGTATCCATGTTTCTCCCCGATATCGAAGCCCGCCGGGACGAGCTGAGCAAGAAGATCCGGGGCAAGTCCGTGCTTGTGGTGGGCGGGGCCGGTTCGATCGGTTCGTCGTTTATCAGGGCGATACTGCCCTTCCGGCCGGGGGCGCTGGTCGTCGCGGACATCAACGAAAACGCGCTGGCGGAACTCACCCGCGATCTGCGTTCCACCAAGGACATGTTCCTCCCGGAGGATTACATTCCCTACCCCATGGATTTTGCGTCGCCCGTGTTCCAAAAAATGTTCCGTGCGCGGGGAGGGTTTGATATCGTGGGCAATTTCTCGGCGCATAAGCACGTGCGCTCGGAAAAGGATATCTATTCCGTCGAAGCCCTGCTCCAGAACAACGTCCTTCACGCCGCGGGGCTGCTCGATCTGCTCAGTGAATTTCCGCCGGAGGAATACTTCTGCGTGTCCACCGACAAGGCTGCCAATCCCGTGAATATCATGGGCGCTTCCAAGCGCATCATGGAGGATCTGATATTCAGCTATTCCGACAGGTTTCCCGTCAAAACCGCGCGGTTTGCCAACGTCGCCTTTTCCAACGGCTCCCTCCCCGCGGGATTCCTTGCCCGGATAGCGAAATTGCAGCCGCTCTGCGCACCGACCGACGTCAGAAGATATTTCGTTTCGCCAGAGGAAAGCGGGCAGATCTGCCTGCTCGCCTGCCTGCTCGGAGGAAACCGCGAGATCTTCTTCCCCAAGCTGGAGGAAGCCGAAATGATGAGCTTCGACGCTATCGGCACGGAACTGCTTCACGCCCACGGATACGAGGTGCTGGAATGCGCTTCCGACGCGGAGGCCATCGAAATGACGGAACAGCTCAGAAACGGCGGAAGGCTTTACCCTGTGCATTATTCCGTTTCCGACACATCGGGGGAAAAGCCCTTTGAGGAATTCGTCACCGACACCGAAACCGCCGACAGGGACAGATTCGCGTCCCTCGGCGTCATCACGGGCAAGGAAATGCCCGATAAAGCCGGAGTGCGCCGTCTGTGCGGCAGGCTGGCTTCCGCTTTTGAAAAGGACAACACCACCAAAGAAGAAATCGTAGCTGTCATCAAGGAGTATCTGCCGAATTTCGAGCATATCGAAACAGGAAAATCACTCGACAGCAAGATGTGAGTTACAGTTGGGAAGGATTATTCAAATGAACTTTATTCCTCTTTCCATTCCGAATTTTGAGGGAAATGAAAAGAAATACGTAAACGACGCGCTGGAACAGGGGTGGGTGTCCACCGCCGGCGCCTATGTCACAAGGCTGGAGCGGGATCTGGCGGCTTTCCTGCACGCCGACAACGTGGCGGCCTGCCAGAGCGGGACGTCGGCCATTCACCTCTCGCTGACAGAAGCCGGCGTCTGCCCCGGAGATACGGTGATTGTCCCGACACTCACCTTCATTGCCGCCGTCAACCCGGTCAGGTACCGATTCGCAAAGCCGGTGTTCATCGACTGCGACGACAGCCTTTGCATGGACCCCGTCAAGCTGAGATCGTTCTGCGAAAACGAATGTGAATTCGCGCAGGGCGTTCTGACCTACCAAGGCAGCAGGGTCAGGGCGGTTATCGCCGTCCATGTTTTCGGCAATATGGCCGACATGGAATCCATCATGGATACAGCCGAAAAGTATCACATCGCCGTCATTGAGGATGCCACGGAAGCTCTCGGCACCTATTACACCGCCGGCCGATACGCCGGGAAATACGCGGGAACCATCGGTGATTTCGGCGTTTACAGCTTCAACGGCAACAAGATCATCACCACGGGCGGAGGCGGCGCCCTGACCGCCAACCGTCCCGAAACCGTCGATCATATGCGCTATCTTTCCACGCAGGCAAAGGACGATCCGCAGTTTTTCATTCACAACGAAATAGGCTACAATTACCGTATGACCAATATGCAGGCGGCTCTCGGCGTGGCGCAGGTGGAGGAACTGCCGGCATTTATCAGAAGAAAACAAAGCAATTATGAGCTGTACCGGACGCTGTTCGAAGGCTTTGAAGAAGCGGAACTCATGCCCTTCAGAGAGGGAACCGTGTCGAACAAGTGGTTCTATTCCCTGCTTGTCCATACCGAACGCATCTCGGCTTCCCTGCGGGAGGTTGTGGAACGGCTCCGGAAGAGCGGCATTCAGACCAGAACCGTCTGGGGGCTGATCAGCGAGCAGAAACCCTATCTGGACGACGACAGGTATCAACTGGAAAAGGCGCCTTATTACGCGTCAAGGATATTGAATATTCCTTGCAGCACGCAGATAACCCGTGAGGAAATTCAATATGTCGCGGACGAGGTGAAGCGCGTGCTGAAGGATCTGGCAAAATGATGGATGAGGGAATACAGAAATATATAGTCCGGAGCGACATCTCGCTGGCGCAGGCCATGCAGATCATCGACGTCAACGCCGGCGGGGTGCTGTTTCTGGTAGATGAAGAAGGCAGGCTGCAATACAGTCTTACCGACGGGGATATGAGGCGATTCCTTCTGGCAGGCGGGCAGATGACCGCTCCTTCCAGCAAGGCGGCCAATCCCTGCCCGCTCTACGCCCGATCGGTCGAGAAGGCCGCCCAGCGGCGTGACGGAAAGCACTACACGGCTATCCCGATTGTGGATGAGCAGGGTGTCGTGATAGACATTTACCTCGGGGAAAACCGCGATGAAGCCATTCACGCCGCGCTGGACGTGCCTGTCGTGATCAATGCCGGCGGACGCGGAACGCGGCTGGAGCCATTCACCAAGGTGCTGCCCAAGCCGCTCATTCCTGTGGGCGACCTGCCTATCATAGAGATCATTATGCAGCAGTATCAGTCATACAGCTGCAATGATTTTCATGTCATCGTGAATTACAAGCGCGACCTGATCAAGGCCTATTTCGCCGACAACGACAGACATTACGATATTGCGTGGTACGATGAATATATTCCGCTCGGAACCGGCGGAGGATTGAGCCTTCTCCGGGGGAAAATCGACACCACCTTCTTCTTCTCCAACTGCGACAACCTGCTGCTTGCCAACTACGAGAGAATC
Organism: Clostridia bacterium; assembly: GCA_017441385.1. Taxonomy (GTDB): domain Bacteria; phylum Bacillota; class Clostridia; order Oscillospirales; family Acutalibacteraceae; genus RUG762. The sequence continues at coordinate 40,223 of JAFRXY010000064.1, forward strand.
CTGGAATTCCACCGGAAAAACAGCAATGTCATCACCATGGTCTGCGCCTGCAAGAATTTCTCCATTCCCTACGGGGTTGTGGAGATGGGGATCAACGGCAAAATAGACAGAATCAAGGAAAAGCCCATGCTGTCATTCCTGATCAACACGGGCATCTATGTGGTGGAACCGGATGTGCTGCAAGATATTGCCGACGGCGTGGCCATCGGATTTCCCGACATTGTGGAGCAGCAGCGGCAGAAAGGAAACAAAGTCGCGGTTTTTCCGGTCAGCGAAAGCGAATGGCTGGATATGGGGCAGCTTTCCGAGCTGGAAAAAATGAGAACACGGCTTTACGGAGAATGACAATGGAATTAGGCAGCGAATACAGTCTGTCCTTCTCGGAACTGACCGTACAGAAGGACAGCATCTTTGAATATGTATCGGAATACGGAACGGTATTCCGGTTCGACAGCGGCAGAAGCGCCCTGAAATACATTGCGCTTCACCTGAAGGGCGATGACCAAGTGCTGCTGCCGGAGTTTATCTGCGAATCGGTTGCGGACTGCTTTCCCGCCGAACAAACACGCTATTACAGCCTGCAACCTGATTTTACCGTCAATACCGACGATCTTGGGAATAAAATCAGCCCGGAGACACGGCTGATATTGGTCATGCATTACTTCGGCGCGGTGCAGCCGCGGGAGAAGCTCACTGAAATACGGCGTCTGGCGGATCTCCATGATTGCGTCATCGTGGAAGACACCACTCACAGCATTTTTTCTCAAAGCGCCACCATCGGCGATTATATGGTTTGCAGTATCCGCAAATGGCTGCCGATTCCGCGGGGCGGCTTGCTTTATTACGCCGGCACGGGAGAGAATCCTCTGGGAACGGCCCCGCCGCGCTATCCGAAAAGCACCGATAACCGCCGCGCGAACGGAATGGTCCTCAAGGATATGTTTCTCCGTGAAGGACTGCCATACAACGCCGATTACAGGAGAATATTTGCGGAGAGCGAACATCTGATCGACACACAGACCGACATACGCATGATGTCCGACTTTGCGGAATTCATCGCTTCCTGCGTCAGTACCGGCCGTCTGAAAAGCAGGCGAAGGAAAAACTACGACAGGTTAAGAGATGCGCTGTCCCGTCACGGACTGCCTCCCGCCCTTTCCTTGGGCGATTGCGAAATTCCCCTTGTGTTTCCTCTGAGGGTTCCCAACCGTGATGCCTTCCGGTCTTATCTCATGGACAACCGGATTTACTGCGCGGTTCACTGGCCGTTTGACGGAGTGCAGCCTGACGCCAGAGGGTTCGCCTTGAAAAACGCGGAGGAACTGATTTCACTGCCGATCGATCAGAGATATGACGAAAGGCACATGGAGTATCTTGCCAAGGTTATTTTACAGTATGAAGGTGATTTGCTATTCTGAATATCATTGACGTTTCTCAGAAGGACATATGGAACAGTACGGTTAAATCCTTCAAAAACTGGGATATCTACTATCTGCGGGAGTACGCGCTGTCTTTTCAGATTCACGGGGACGGCCTTCCGTTTCTCATCGAATACCGTGACGAATCGTCCCGCTTCTGTTACGCGGTCATGCTGTCGGACATTGCCGACGACCCCCGGTTCTGCGGAACGCTCCCGCCCGGCCGGTATTTCGACCTGGAAACGCCTTACGGTTACGGAGGGCCGCTTTCCGACGGTCCCATATCCGAATCCTCCCAACGCCGGTTCATGAATGAATTCGGAGAGTACGCCCGGAGCAAAGGAATTGTTTCTCAGTTTGTCCGGTTTCACCCTCTGCTGATGAATCATGAAAGCGCGCCCCTCCTTTTTGAAACGCGGTACCTGCACGACACCGTCTGCATCGACACGGCTTCTCCCGAAATCATCATGAAAAATATGGACAGCAAGAACCGCAATATGGTCAGAAAAGCGCAGAAAAACGGCATTTCCATTGAGCGTGTCCCCGTAGAGGAATACGGCGCCTTCCTGCCGATCTACCGCGAAACCATGGAAAAAGACAACGCCTCGGGCTATTTTTTCTTCAATGAAGAATATTTCAAGGCGCAGTCGGGACTGAAAGACAACGCCTGCATCTTTTACGCCAGAAAAGACGGACAGATCATCGCGGGCGCCATCATGTATTTCAACGACCGATTCATGCATTATCATCTGGCCGGAACGGTTACCCGATACAGGCCATTCGCGCCTTCCAACCTGCTGCTCTATGAAGCCGCCTGCCAAGCCGCCGGCATGGGCATTAAGAAATTTCATCTGGGCGGCGGCATGACCGATAACGACGGCTTGTTCGGATTCAAGAAGCAGTTCAACAAAAACGGCCGGCTTCCCTTCGTCATCGGAAGGACAGTGCTGGACAGCGGACAATTCAAGGCGCTGACCCGGCTGAGAAAAAAACTGGATGCCGGGTTTGACGAAAACAATTCCCGTATGATTCCATACCGGGCGTAAGAGAGGTGCTCCCATGATGCATACAATCTGTGTTGTAACCGGCACACGGGCCGATTACGGGCTGCTCAGGGAACTGCTGTTCCGGCTGAGGGACAACCCTTCCGTTTCGCTCGATCTGGTTGTCACCGGCAGTCATCTGAGCGACGCCTTCGGCAACACCCAGAACGAAATCATTGCCGACGGTTTTTCGGGTTTTTCCCGCCTGCCCATTCCCATTGAAGACGATTCGGGCAGCGCTGTCGCCGGCGCAACCGGAATCGCCATCTGCAAATTCAGCGAGCACTTCGCCGCCAACAGACCGGAACTGGCCGTGGTGCTGGGGGACAGATATGAGATTCTCGCGGCGGTGATTGCCGCCAGAATGAACGGCATCGCCGTTGCCCATATTTCCGGGGGGGACGTGACGGAAGGCGCCATCGACGACGCGATCCGCCACAGTGTGACCAAGATGAGCCAGATTCACTTCCCGGGGTGTGAACAGTCGCGGAAAAGAATCATTCAGATGGGCGAAATGCCCGACACGGTTTTTAATGTGGGGGAACCGGGGGTGGAAAACTGCCTGAAAACACCCTTTCTCACCCGTCAGGAGCTGGCCCGCAGCATTGCCTTCGACGGAGTGCTTTCCGATTACTGCATAGTGACGTTTCATCCTGTTACCATGGAAAACAACACCGGCGAAAAACAGGTGACGGAACTGATCAGGGCAATGGACGCCATTGCCGGCATGAATTACATTATCACCATGGCCAACGCCGACGCCGGCGGAAGAACCATCAACAGCCTGTGGACGGAAGCGGCAAAGACCCGCGGCAACTGGCTGGTGGTTTCCTCCCTCGGAGTGCTCCGCTATTTATCCGCCATGCGGTACGCAAAGGCCGTAATAGGCAATTCGTCGAGCGGCATCGTGGAGGCGCCCGCCATGGGCATTCCCACCGTCAACATAGGCGACAGGCAGAAGGGAAGAATGACCGCCCTCAGCGTCATTTCCTGCCCCCCCGAATACGCCAGCATCAGGAGCGCCATAGAAACCGCTCTGGACGGGACTTTCCGAGAGAGGGCCGGGAAGGCGGTGTCTCCCTTCGGTGACGGCACCGCTTCGGAAAAAATCGAGAAGCACATTATGGACTATCTGAACCGGAAGGGCTTTGAGCATCAGAAAAAGCCATTCTATGACATTGCATTTTAACACGGGTGAATCAAGCATGAAAGAACAACGCGGGGCAATTGCCATTATTCCTGCCAGAAGCGGCTCGAAGGGGCTTAAGGACAAAAACATCCGGCCGCTGCGGGGCAAACCGCTGCTCGCCTATTCGGTGGAAGCCGCCCTTGACGCGGGACTGTTTGATACGGTACACGTTTCGACGGATTCATCGGAATACGCCGCCATCGCGGCGACATACGGCGCGGATGTGCCTTTCCTGCGGGATCAACGCAACGCGGAGGATGCCTCCTCCACATGGGACGCCGTGAGAGAAGTCCTGCGGAAATACGAAGGCCTTGGAAAGCGGTTTGACATCTGTGTGCTGCTCCAGCCGACGTCGCCGCTGAGAAACGGGAAGGACATTCAGGCGGCTTACCGTCAGTTCACGGACAGTCACGCCGGAAGCCTCACCAGCGTTACGGCGGTGGAACACCCTGTTCAATGGTGCTTCCGGCTGGACGGCTCACGCTCCATGCGGGAATTTGCTTCATCTCCTTACAAAAACGCCAGAAGACAGGATCTGGAGCCCTACTACCGTGAAAACGGCGCCATTTATATCGTCGGCGCAGAAGACATCATGAATCCTGCATTTGATTTTTATTCGGACAGGTGCGTCGCGTATGTGATGGAACAAAGCAGGAGCATTGATATTGACACGCTGGAAGATTTTTTACTGGCGGAAACAGTCATGAAGCCATGGGAGGAAACGGAATGAATTACGGAAAATGTCTGATAATAGCGGAGGCCGGCGTGAATCACAACGGCCGGCTTGACCTTGCGATAAGGCTTTGCGACGAGGCAAAGAAGGCGGGCGCCGATGTGGTAAAATTCCAGACATGGAAAACAGAAGCCCTGCTGACCCGCCATGTGGAACAGGCCGATTATCAGAGCCGCAACACCGGCAGGACGGAATCGCAGTTTGACATGATAAAGAAACTGGAGCTTTCCTATGACGACTTCCGGACAATCAGGCGGCACTGCGACGAAATCGGCATTCTCTTCGCCTCCACCGCCGACGAGCCGGAAAGTCTGGATTTCCTTATCGAACTCGGCATTCCCTTCATCAAGGTGGGTTCGGGCGATATCGGAAACATCTCCTTTCTGCGCTATATCGGAAGCAAGGGACTTCCCGTGATACTCAGCACCGGAATGAGCACCCTCGCCGACGTGGATATTTCAATCAATGCCCTCAGGCAGGGGGGCGCCGCTGACATAACGCTGATGCACTGCACTACCAGTTATCCCTGCCCCCCGCAGGACGTCAATCTCAACGCTATGCTCACGCTGAGAAATGCCTTCCGTCTGCCGGCGGGGTATTCCGATCACACGGTGGGACGCGACGTCGCCGTTGCCGCCGTCGCGCTGGGAGCCGTCGCCATAGAAAAGCACTTCACGCTGGACCGCGGCATGGAAGGCCCCGACCACGCGGCGAGCACTTCGCCTGCGGATTTTGCCGAACTGGCCAAGGCTGTCAGAAGGATCGAGCTGAGCATGGGCACCGGCATAAAGGAACCGACCGATACTGAGCGCGATATCGCCAAGGTCGTCACCAAAAGGATTGTCGCCAGAACCGCCATCATGCCGGGAGAAGCATTCACCGACAGCAATGTGTGCGTAAAGCGGAACGACGCCGGCATTCCCGCCCGATACTGGGACGCGGTTCTGGGCAGAACCTCGGACAGATCATATCTCCCCGATGAAGGGATTGTCATTTGAAATGACTGCGGTACTGATGAATCAGATATGGGATAATACTTTTTGTATTTTGTATTGTAATATTTCATTTCGGAGGCGGCATTATGAATAAATACAACGGCAACGGCAAGCCCTTCGTCTACGTCTGGTTTCCGCCGGAGGAAAAGGACAGGGCGATGGCGATTCTGGAAAAATTCGTCGAAAAAAACGGAAATATATCCTTCTGGTGGGCGGACAAACCGCTGAAAAAGCCGGACAACATCATCCGGGCGGCCTTCTCGGTGATTGCTTTTGTGAAGCAGAGCAGTCTCAGTGACAAGCATTTCAGAAAGGTCATCGACACCGCTGTCCGGAATGAAAAGAAGATTCTTCCCGTCCATCTCGAAGAGATGGAATACAAAACCCCGTGGTCGCGGCTGGCGCTCGGTTCCAAGCAGGGCATTATCCGCGCCGCATACAAATCCGACGACCAGCTTATCGAAAAAATGACCGGTGCGGAGACTTTTGTGAATATGAAGGTGACGGCGGGACAGAAGAAAAACCGCCGCCGGCAGCTGGAACGCATTCTCGGCGGACTGACGGCTGTCGCCCTGAGCGTGACGGCGGGTTTATTCCTCACCGGCGTGATCGGATTCGACCCCGGCGACTCGGAACAGACGGTCGAGATCGGTGATTTCAGCATTTCCGGCACACAGGCGGAGCTGGACAAGATTACCACCCTGTGCATTTATGGCGACAGAGAGCCTACAACTGACTATGTATACAATTATATTGGATTTCGCGATACTAACGACAATTATTCAACCTATTATCTCGATCCAAAGCAAATAACAGAAGATACCTACTTTGCTGGAGATCTGGGCATTATAAGACGCGGGAAGATGACCGATCTCAGCGGGCTTCAATACCTGCGCAATCTTCAGACGCTTGTGCTTGAGGGTCAGAGAATAAGCGATATTTCCCCTATTTTCAAACTGAAAAAATTAAGATTTCTTAGCATGAGATGCAACTTTATTCAAACCCTTGACGGAATAGAAGCAATGGAGAACCTTGAGGTCGTTAATTTCAGTTACAATAAACTGACAGACGTATCTTCACTGTTCAAATGCCCCAAAATACGTGAGATCTGCCTCGCGTTTAATTTTGAATTGTCTGATCTGGGCTGCGACTATGCTCCGAATGTGGCCGATCTCGATATTCCGTTTACAAAAGTGGAGAAAGCGCCAGTGATAGGTGTGGGCGCGGAAAATGTATGGTTTGTTTCCAACAATACACGCGTGACCGATTTTTCCTGCCTGCGCGCAGTGAAGTCTTTTGACTGGCTGGCTGTGGGAGGCAGCGTCAAGTCCAATCTGCTGTCGAACATCAAAGGCAAAGAGATTCACAAGCTCGGCTGGGAAGGCGCTGATATCGAATCCATGCAGGAACTCGCTGACAGCGGCATTGTTTTTACAGGGCAAGGATACCTGAATATAAACCACAGTAATTTGAAAAGTCTGGAAGGAATAGAGAATATCAAAGGCAATATAAAATGGCTTAACTTATTTGAAACTAAACAGCTGACCGATATGTCTCCGATACAAAATCTTCCGAATCTCATTTCTCTAGGATATGACAGCAGGTTTGAATCCGGCGAATTCAATGTAAAAGAATATTGCGAGACAAACCATATCCGCACTTTTTCAACATACAATTATTACAAATACGATTTTTGGATGAATGAGCCTCAGGAATAGAAACAGTTTATTCTATTGCGATAAGAAAGGAGTTGTTCCCTTACCATGCGATTCAAATTCAAAAGCTACTGCGGTGAGGATGCATTTTTCTATATTCTCTGCGCGGAAGCGGACAAAGCTGCCGCGGCTGAAATTGCCAACGCCATAGCCGCCGAAGGGTTCCGCGTCACTTATGACGTCGTCGACTTCAAAGAGAAAAACGAGGTGTCCAACATTGCCGAAAGACTGGAAGGAAGCTCGGCCATGATCCTGCTTCTTTCGGAAAAGGCCTGCGCAAAGCTCTTTTTCCGCGACTGCATCAACATGGCGGTGGAAAAAAGAATTGTGAACGCCGGCGGAGAAGAACGCCGCGAAGAAAGAAAAGCCCTCTTTGTCTTCCTGAAAGGCTTTACTCCGTCAGAAGGACTTGCCATACAGCTTGCCAAAAAGCCCACGATGGAATATGAGGATACCGCGGGATTGCTGGACAGGCTCGCCGGAGAGCAAATGCTCACACAGACGATGAAAGGAAGCGTCGAAGCGGCGGGTTTGCCCTCCTTCGGAAAGCTCCTTTTCACGCTGGCTTCTCTCGCACTCTCGGGAGGACTTGCTTTCGGAGTCTACACGGCGGTGAAAAGCCGTCTGGACACGCTCACCGTGAGCGGTCTCAACGGCGCGGAATATGTCGATATTTCCAAGCGGGGAACCGACACACTGTACGATCTGAACGGAATGACAATAGGCACGCTCTATATGCCTGACTGCGGCATCGACGATATTACCGCCGTAGGTGATATCGATGTATCCGTCGTGGATATTTCCCATAATTCCGGCATCACTTCGCTGGTGCCTCTGCTGAAATGCGAACATCTGAAAAAAGTCATCATCAGCAAGGATATGGTGCCTCTGACCAGAGTATTCGACGGCACCGGTATCATCGTTGAGATAGTCCCGTAAGGAGGTATTGCAGTGGAAATGTATGAAGGCGACAGAATACCGGCCTACGAAGGTAAGGAACCATATGTATTTATCAGCTACAGACACATGAATTCACCGAGGGTCATGCCCGATGTGGAGGCGCTGTATAAAAAGAAGTACCGCGCATGGTACGATGAGGGAATCGCTCCCGGCAGTGAATGGCCCGCCAACATCGCCAACCATCTCGAAGCCGCGAAGGCCGTTGTATTCTTTATCTCGGACAGCTTCATCGGCGCGATCAACTGCGAGAACGAGGTGGAAAACGCGCTCAGATTCGAAAAGCAGCGCAAAGAAAAAGGCAGGGAGTACTCGCTGATTCAGTATTCCATTGACGGAACCAGACATCCAAAGCTGGAAGGCTATCCGCTTGTCACCAGTACCGAGGAACTTCTTGCCCTGCTGCCGGACAGCTTTATCGGCGACGGCAGAACCGGATACAGCTCCGAACTGGGAAAAGTCAGACGCGGAAATATCTGGAATATTCTCATCGGATTGGTAATCGCCCTTTCCGCCGCCATGGGACTGGCTGTTTTCGGATTGCAGAACGGCTATTTCGACAGGTATTTTCCGGGAATACGCTCCAATGTCTCCTATGAAGACCTTGCCTACGATGAGGAAGCCGATATGGGCGAGGTAACGGACGCGGAACTGCCGGACATTTCCAACGATTCCGTCAGCGACGAATTCTGGAACCAGATAGGCGTAAAAAATCCCGCGGGTGAATTGGAATTCCAGAACGAGAATTCCGAATGGATTCTTCGGGACGCGCTGGGAATTCATGACGAACGGCCTCTGAACAATCTCGACGTGTCCTACAACAAGGATGTGACGGAACTCCGTTTTTATGATATGAACGATGAAGTGATCGCCATCATTGCGGATTTTCCCTATCTGCGCAGGCTGTATATCTACGGCGGGAGCTTTTCGACGCTGGAGCCGCTGGCCAGACACATCAACCTTCGCAGAGTATATCTTCCGAGATACCTGCTCGAACAAAATGAAATCACGATTCCCAGTGAAAGAACATTTAAGGTTTATCTTGACGATTGACGATTGATGATTGCCGACAATCAGTATAAAACATAAAAACAACCGGAAATTCCTTTGGCGAACTTCCGGTTGTTTTTCTATTTTATGATTTCACTGTCTTCATGCTCCGCGCATCGGAAGACGATTCTTCCTGCCGGCATCAATACGGTCGCTTTTCCCGCTGTCTGCGAAGCGAAAGGGTTAAAATAAGCGAGGAGCCTGCAATCGCCAACAGCACCAGCGAGACGAGAATGCCTGCCTCCGCGCCGGTCGGAATGACACTGTTGCGCTCATTCAGGAATTCCACCGTCCTGTCCCGCGTAAGTGTTCCGGCTGCCTGATCGCATGATACACCGTCCATCTTGACGGATACGGTGTAATCGGCGCCGGTGTCTTCCTCACTGACGGAGAAGGCTGCGCCTGCCGGCAGCTTCTCGAAGAGCGCAACGTCGCCGTGCCGCAGGGAAACCGTTCCCTTGCCTTGGGTAAAGTTGACATTGACAAATTCGGTATCTCCGGATAAATGACGGATTTCAACCGGCACGGTTCCGCTAAGAAGATTGCCCTCCTTATCGGTGACATTCACACTGAAATCAAAGCTCCGCCACCTGCTGGCCATGCTTCCGGACACCTTTTTCTTAAGTGTCAGAGAATGAAGCTCCATCTGGTTGATAATGAATCCTCCGTTGGTGGCATTGCCGCTGTCGGTTCGGTCGGAATGATTGCGGTCGGTATACTGGGTAGTGTATCCGTCAACGGGCTGCTCTTCGATATAATATACCCACGCGGTTCCGTCCGGCGCATACTTTTCCAATCCGTTTACCGTAAGCTGATAGCGTCCGCCGTTGAGCTTCTGTATTTCACAGTCATTTTCTGCCGTGCTGACAAAGGAACCGTTTGTAAGGGTGAATCCCCTGTCAAAACTTCCGTCAGGATTGCCGGACTGCGCATGGCTACGTTTGAGATGCAGTGTAATGGATAGGTTCTCCGGCCATGTATTGCCCGGAGTGTCCTTCCATTGTTTGATCACCGAGAAATCAACGGAGGCAATCTGATTGGCTATCGTTTCGCCGTTGCAGGCAACCGGCGTTTCGCCCGGATATTCCGCCACATAGGGGAATGTGCAGTCGGATTCGCGGACAAAATAAATCAGAGGAACATCCCTGTCGCTCACGTTATTGAGGTTTTCAAATCTGACTTCCCACGTTACCAGATCATCATCTTCCGGAGAAAGATTGACCGCGCTTTCCGCTTCAACGCGCTTTGTCTGCACAGGGACGGCCGAAGCAATGCCGGCGTCTTCCTCATAAGCAAAGAGCTTGAATTCGGCGTAAGCGTCATCGGGGAACGATTTGGGCCACGTTTTGATAACGGAGAGCGAACCTGTGTTGGTCTTTTTGTTGACGAGAGTAAAACTGTCATCACTCAGAAGATATTCGGGCTGTTGGGTGGTGTATCCGCGGAAGGAAGTTAATTCCTTCACATAGTACACCGCGTTCTGATGGGTAACGCTGTCGTACCTGGGCAATCCCGAGAATGTCGCCGTGCCGGCGGTCTTTTCGCCGCTGTTATCAGGCTTGCCGTCCAGCACGATCGTATTGATCGGCGTATCCAGTATTTCTCCGTTTCCGCCGCCTTCTTCCACCGTTTTGAGCCGGCGGGAGAAGATTTGCAGCTTGACGGTCAGTCCTTCCGGCCAGTTGATTTCCGTACCGTCGGGTTCCGTCCATTTCTTCCGTACCTTCTTCTCAATGGTTTCGGTGACATAATTGTTGGTCACCGTCACCTTCTTGTCATTGGCGTACCACAGATCATCCTCCGTCACGGTGAACTGCATGGGGCTTGTATTGCCGGACGACCTGTCGGTGAATTCATAATGAAGGGTAAAGTGGGTGTTACTGTGATGCTCCAGAATGGCATCGTTTCCGGTTTCCACCAGCCTGTAATCGCCCGGGGTGAGACCTGTGAAGCGGTAATGACCGGTCAGGGCGGGCTGCTGCTTGCCGTCCTTGTTTTCCTCCCCCTCGCCCTCCCCGGTTGCGGGAGACGCCGGAATCGGATCAAGAGCAAGGCTGGGGAAGGGAATGTTCCGGTAGCTGATGACTCCGTTATCACTGTCCGGGTCGGGCACGGTGTAGACAACCCACTGATCGCCGACTTTTTTCTCGAGCGTGAATTTTATACCGTTCAGCTCATCGTCCGACAGCACAATATTGCTCTCAATGGTCTTATCCAATTTGAAGCCGATCGACTTGGGGGTATTGCGCACCGTAAGAGTATCTCCGCTGAGGTAGGCGTAATGGTCTTTGTCATAATTTACCCTGCCGTCGCTGCTGATCTTGAATTTGTAATAGGTATTGCTTGGGGTGTATCCTTCCGGCGCCGAAACCTCGTGGATATGATAATAGGTGTCGGTTATCATATCAATGCCGTTATCGATGGAATTGATATTGAGAAGGATTCTGCCGTTTTCATCGGTTGTCCGCTGAATCGGCTCATGGGTAAAACCGTCGTAGATCGGATTCTTATTCTCGTCAAGCAGCTCAAATACAGCGCCCTTCAGACCTCTCTCCATGTGGTTGGAGCAATATTTGAAAATGTAGATCTGCGGGATAATGGCGGTTCCGTTTGTGTTAAAGGTCACCTTCACATCATCTTCAACTGCGGCGGAATAGTCGCCTACGGTCACACGGTTGGAAAAGGCCACCGTTTCCTGCCCCTCCTCCGGCTCGCCGATGATGGTCGCCGTATAGGTGATATGCACATAGGTTTCATCCGGAATCGTATAGGAGCCAACATTTCCGCTGAAATCATAGGCCACGAGTTCCTTGGCTTCCGGCGGATTGGTTTCAATCTTGAGGGTGGTGAAGTCAATAGACAGCGACGAGCTGTATTCGTCGGTGGCAATCATATCCCTGCCTTCATTGAGCTTCATACGGGCGGGATTGAGCTTGATGGAGAATTTGAGACGGGGATGCTGCACCGAGCTGGAAGAACCGTCCCTCATGTACTCCTTCGTCACCGGGAAGAGATTGTTCTTCGACCGGTAGGGCGCCGAGGCGTTGACTTCCTTATTGCGGCAGGAAGCGGTATTGGTAAAGGTGGTCTGGGAGGTATTCGGATTCTCCTCACGGGCTTCCCGTATGCGGTTTTCCAGTTTGGCAAGCGCCTGAATATCCTTCGGCACAAGGTAATATTCCACCACATAGTAATTCTGATGCTCGCCGTTCGCCTTTTTGAAGGTATTCATATTGCGGAAGGTAAAGCGCGCGCCGGTATCGGTTTCCTCCACCAGCACATTCGCGTCGCCGATGACACGGCGTTGTTTGCCGGTATCATCCACAAAGATCTGATCGTTGCATTTTTTCTCGCTTGTACTATACACGGGGCCAAGATCGCTGCTTGCGGTATTCCATGTAATGTCGCTCTGTCCGGCAAAGGAAGGCTTAATCCAGTTGATCCAACTGATCTTATGGACGCCGTTTGCCGTCTGTTCCACCGCTGACTGCGCTCCGCCGAAATCGCGCATATCAAAGAGCTTGAACAGATCGGTGTCAAAGGCATCCTCGATCACAAGCGGGTCGTCGGTGGTCACGCCGTTGACCGCGACGCGGAAACGGTAGACAGGATAGATATTGCCCTCCGCGTCAATGGGATTGTAACTTCCCGCATTGTCCGTCGAGGTGCCGTCCATCATAAGCTGCTTGTACACGCTCACCGGCATGGAGGTAAAGTAGCCGCTGTCAAGGGCTGCGTCCGGGCCGGCGCTGAACTCGACGTAGTTATTATGATCAAACATGAAGGGACGGTAGGAGCCCCTGAAAGCATTGTAGTCGTCCACGGCATTGGCCCATTCCAGCGGGAAGTGGTTGGTCATCTTCACCACGATTTGACGGCTTCCGGAACCGTCCTCCGGCTCTTGCAGTCCGGGAGTCTTGTCCGCGTCCTTGTAAAACCGGATGAAGATATTGTTCTTGGGAGAAGGGGTCAGATCGCTGGACGCTTCAAAATCCGAGAAGACCAGCACGCCGCCCGAAGTGCCGTCCGCTGTTTTTGTAAAGGTTTGGCTGTGCGTCGTGGTCGGCCACGCGGTGCCCGGAGGGGTATCCTTTTTGTACTCATGCAGTATTTCCACCGTCTCACCGGGCAGCAGACCGATCACTTCAATCGACCGGACGCTCTCCTGATAGTATCTTCCGGAATAGGTTACGCCGTCCTTTTCATAATCGCTGATCCACATACGCGGCAGAGCGCCTTTTGTATCGCCCTGATAATCCATCATCATCAGGGGTTCGTCCAGTGCGCTCTCCTTGACGGTAAGATTGTATTGCCATGTCACCTGATCCGACTTGATATTGGTGGGGAATTTGTAGACGCCCACGTTGCCGGGGCCTTTCGGATGAATCATGACTTCGGCTTTTGTTTCGCCGCATTTGCCGATCACATAATTGTCCACCAGAAAATCCTGATCCTTGCCGGTCAGACTGACAATGGACTGGTAGTCGATGGTATAGCGGTACTTATCGTCATCTTCGGGAATATGGTATGTCCACGATTTGGCAGTCGCGGTATCCACTCCGAGATCCTCCCACGGAATGAGTCGGGTCGCGCAGACATTTCCGTCCTTGTCGGTGCAGACCACATGAATGCCCTCGCCGTAGTACATGGATTCTTCCATATGCTCCTCGCCCATGTAGTCGGTGAAGTCGGAACCGGCCAGACTGACGTCCACTTCGCGGTTCATATCGACTTTCCATTCCACAAGTCCGAAACGTCCGTCTTCGGTGGCGATGTTGCCTTTGCCGGTGCCTTCCTTGACCATATCCGAAAAACGCACGCCCGGCACATAGGCCACTTCCACATTGTCGCTCGGGTCTTCGTCGCCGGTGACGGTCGCGGTATTGCCTGTTTCCTCCATGGTGGCCTTGCCGCTGACCTGAATCTTGTTGATGTCAACTTCCGAACTGTACTGGATAATCAGTTCGTCCTCATCGTCCATCTTGGGAATGGAGATTACCATGCGGCCGTCCTCCATCGGATGGAGTACGGGCTTGTATTCATTGTCATCCAAATGACGGTTTTCCGCGAAAAACATAGTGACATCATCCGGCGCTTTCAGCGCTCTGCCCATCTCATCCGTCAGAAGGAGGTTTTCGGTAGTACCGTCAGAGGTCACGCGGATTTCATACATCATCCGATAGGGAATGTACGTGACCGATTTCTTTACAATGGCATTGTGGAGGTTTTCCTGTCTGAGCTTGAGTTCCTTGTTGGCGGAAAAAATGAACTTGCCGTTTTGCAGATCGAGATTGCCGCTCAGATTCAGCGTAAAGGTGGCCACACTGGAACGCCGGAAATAATTGAATTTTTCCTGATCTTCCTGATTCCACCTGATATAGAGCTTTGTGCGGGACTCGTCGGTGCGGACAGGGTTATCCTTCAGCACGCCGCCGATGTCCATCGAAATGCTGAGGGAGTAGCCCATTTCATTGAAGTTTTGAGGCAGAATATACCCCTGCGGCAGCGTATATTCCATTTCCTCAAAATTGGAGAACTGCTTGTCCGGCCGCTCAGTAAAGGTAAGTTCCAGCTCGTACAGCTTTTTCGGGCTGACGTAGATGGTTTCTTCCCCCCAGACGTTATCCGCGTTATAGGTTTTGCCGTTGACAGTCAGTTGCACATTTGTATTGAGTTCATTCAGATTGGTCGTATAGAGAGAATCCTTGAAGATGACAGAGAGATCCCCTTCGGCATCCGTCAGGGTCACCGGTTCCAGCGTATCAAACGAACGCTTGGTAGTAATCTTCCAGTCGCCGTTTTCCAGCTTTGTCACGGTGAAAAGCTGATCGGAGCCGGATATGGAAGTCACTCCACTGGCAGCTTCCAGCTTGTTCTCGTCGGTTGCCAGCCCCAGCTCCTTGAGCAGGTCGGACAGCAGGATCGTTTCGTTCATGGAAGTGGAATGCGTCAGAACGCCGGTTGCCTGCGGCAG
Source organism: Clostridia bacterium (assembly GCA_017441385.1). Lineage (GTDB taxonomy): Bacteria > Bacillota > Clostridia > Oscillospirales > Acutalibacteraceae > RUG762. The sequence goes on from JAFRXY010000064.1 coordinate 55,297, forward strand.
GAGCATTCTGCCCGGCCCCTGGAACTGCGTGACCGGAATCGTCGCTTCGCCCCTCACCAGAACGTCCATGTCGCTGTATGCATCACCCGCCCAGAATTCATCGGTCGTTTCGCCGTCCTCTGCGTCCGTCCCGTCCGTATCCGAGGAGGAGACTTCCTGCTCCGCCGAAGCCAGAAAAATCTGCGGCCTGATTCTTGACGACAGGACAACCATCAACAAAAGCAGCATTCCGTACAGTACGATGACGGTAAACCTGCCGCTTGTTTTTCCGTTACCTGTTTTCTTTCTGTTTTTTACCTTTGTTTTGTTATCTGTCATATTTGTTCCCTCCGCTCCCTGAATAATCTCATCAGTCATCAAGATCCAATAATCTTCGCAAAGACAAGGAGCCTGTCTTCCGAGGATGTGTCAGCACAGGTGGTAAGGGCTACCAGCCTTCCTTCCGGCTCGGCAATCAGGACATCCGCGCGGGAAACGATCTGTCCCGCGGCCTTCGCACCGTTATCGGGGTCAAAAAAGATCCTGTCCCTGGCGTCGGCACGCATCGCGGCAATGAATTCCAACTGAAGCCTGCGTGCTCCGTCCCGCCCAAGATAAAGCGTGCCGCGGGAATGGGCACGCAGGTACTTCTCATCGAGAAAGTCGTCCAGCGCGCCGAACATGCGCCCGAACTCAATGTGATGCCCGTAAATCAGCGAATAGCCGTCGCTGAAATCGGGATTGCAGCGGCTGTCCAGAAAAATGCTTCCCGACATGGAGTAATTCCCGTACGGGTCACGGTTCAGAAAGACATAATTGTCCTCCCCCTGCATCAGGGGATAATCAATGTTGGTTCCCTCAACGGTCAGCCAGCCGATCTGTTCATCCGTAATCGGCGAAACGCTTGCCGTCTCTGCTTCTCCCGGTTTGTAGTTCCGAAGGGAGGCGTCAGACGCGTCCGAAAGAATCCACGCACTGTCCCATAGAGAATAGACCGCCAGCAGCACCATGGCGGCAAACACCGCTATCAGGAATATGTCGTGCAGCCCGTTCAGCATTTTCCAGACTTTTTGCATTCTCTGCATACATCGTTCTCCCCCCGTGCGGCAGGTCTACGAACAACGGCGACGGCGGCGCAGGATGACGACCGCCAGCAATCCCGCCGTTCCAAGCACTCCGAGAAGAACCGGAACGCCCGCCCTGAGCAGCACGCCGGTGGGAATGTCCGCTTCGCGCAGGTTATGAAAGCTGACAGCGGTATCCTCCGTCAGTTCGGCGTCAGAGGCCGTGTTTCCCTGTGCGGAATCGGGGACATCGCCTGTCACAACGCAGGACGGAGTGTAGTCTTCCTCCGTCTCGGTGACGACATATCCCAGACCTTCGGGAATGCCGCTGATAACAATCCGCTGACCGTGACGCAGATAAAAGGTTTTGCCTTCTCCGGAAATAAGTTCGGCATAGGTCACGGAACCGCCCACATCATTGGCCTGCTGCATCTGGGCGGAGGTGTAGGCAGTCGCCATATTGGTCGCGGGAGAAGCGTCATAACTGCCCGAAACGGCAAATTTCGAATCGCTCTCCAGCGGAACTTCACTGGTTCCCGTCAGCTTCACGGTAAACGCAAAATACTGATCGCGGGAGCTTTGGTTGCCTTCCACCGTCTTTTCAACCGCAAGCGCGCTGCTTCGGTAAGCGCGGCTGGTCATTCCGGTGGATTTATGATAAGTCATATCCTCCCCGGTTTTTCCCGGGGCAACGGCCGCGGTGTGCCAGAACACGACGGGAATGCCGAGGCTGCCGTTGTTGTCTGTGACATAAACATCCAGATAGCGGACGGGATTGCCGTCCCGTTTCAGAGTGCGTTCAGCGGGAACCTCCTCGGTCAGTACATAGCGGTAGACCCCCACATCGGTAAACGAAACTCCGCTGAGATCGACCGTCAATGTCTTTTTGACGTATTTTTCATCCTCATTATCTGTTGTGTCGAAATGTACCCCGTCCCCCGCCGGAGCGGATGCTTCATTGACGGCGGTATCGGACGGGCTGAATCGCACCGTCGCCGAACCGTCTGAATTGACGGTCACGCCCGTTCCTTCTTTGAAGGCAATCCCCGCAGGGCCCGAAACAACTTCCAAAGTCCTGTCCGTTCCCGCCATTGCGCTTCCCGGAGCAACGGTAAATCTGAAAGAAGCGTCGGGAACAGGCGTATCCCGTCCCATGACAAGAAACTCATCCAATGACACTTCACCGCCATGAATGGCGGTATAACCGGAATCTGCCGACACAGCAGGCGCAAAACAAACGATCCCGACAAGCAGCAAAACCAGCGGGGAAAGTACTCTCTTCATAACAGCAACCTCCATTTTCCATAGAATCTCATCGGCACCAATCCGATTATCAAACCGTTCAGAATCCCCTGCGCCGCATGAGAAACACCACCGGCCCTTCGCAGTCGGTCAGCGGAATGCTTTCCCATGTGCGGCTGTCGGAAAGATCGGCACGGTTGTCGTTCAGCACGAAAACGCAGCCTTCCGGCACCCTGCATTCAAAATCCCTGGACAGACCGGCGTCATACCCCGCGCTGTCAGGCTGCCGGAAACTGTCGCACAACACAGCGGCGGGCGTTATTTCCACATGCTCTCCCCCCAACGCAAACACACGTCCGACAGAGAGGACGCCGCCGTGACGGTAGACAACCAGATCGCCGCGCTCCGGAGCGGAAAGCCGGAAGGAAACAAACAGATCCCCGTCTTTGATCATAGGCGCCCCCGCCTGCGAATGACAGATATGCACGCCAATGACAAAGGTAAACACCACCCAGAACGCCAGTGCCGTTGCCGCCGTCCGGATGAGAAACTCCGCCCCGGGCCTGCCAAGCCACGCAGGAAGGTGAATCCGGAATGTATTTTTTTGACGCAGCTCCGGAGAAATCGCGGGCTTGTCCGTCTTTTCCGACATCAGGTTCAAGCCTCCTCCTGCTCCTTTGCGCGTCTGCGGAACTGACGGAAATACACCGACAGAATAAGCAGGCACGAGCCGATCATGGCCCCCGCAGCCGGAAGCATCCAATTCCCTTCGCCTGTTCCGGGCGCGTGATCGTCGGTCTTGCCGTCCTGAGAGGACGTTGTGCCGTCGCCGGCAGTGTCATTCCCGTCCGGGGAGGATCCTGTGCCGTTACCCGAATCGTCGGAGGCGGGATTATATGTACCGTAACGATTGCGGAACACAATCATACTCCTCCCGAAGCCCGGTTCCGAGCCGCCTTCGATTTCATTACTGTCGTCGCCGCCGCTTTTCAGCTGGGAGCCGTTTTGATAAATGACAACCGTATTGTAAAGGCTTCCGTCATCGCGTGCAATGACCACCACTTTTATCGTGTACACATTCTCATCAGCGTGGATATTATCATCAGAATCATCTTTTTTCCGTATACTCATCGTATAAGTATAGGTACCGGGTTGATCGAATGTGATTTTTTCAACGGTATAGGGTCCGCTGGGTTCCGTCTCTATTGTGGAGCTGTCGGGAAGAGGCGCCTTTCCTATGGCTTTAATCTCCACTTCGAAAGCAGTGTCCTTCGGAATTTCATTGCTGACGTCCTCTACGCTGAAAGGTATTTCCACCCAGCAGGGCTGATACGTTGCGGCCGCGGCCTCCATTCCGCCGAACATCATCAGACTGAACGACACAAAAAGAACCGTCAGCGTACGAATTACCTTCCGTTTCATAAAAATAACCTCCCCCATGCATTTGGGATTCAACACAAGCACAAGCACATGCATCTTGGAATTGGAATCAGTTGCCGATTTGACGCATTTTGCACAATTTGAGCATAAAATGAAGATGAGATTCTATATATATTTCATCAAATATCCATCATACTTTATTGTACCATTTTTACGATTATTTGTCAACTCTTTGATTGGATTCTGCTATATTATTTTGCAAGAATCATTGCAAAAAAAACAGCAGGCGAATTGTTTTTATGGCAATCCCCTGCTATATATTTCTTTTTCTGTCGGATTTTATAACGTCTTCTGTGATTTTGGCTGTTGCAAAGGAGCAGGTGAATCAGGGATGGACTGATCAAGCCTTTCATCAACGCATGTAAGCCATTGAGAAGCATATCACAATTACATTTTTTTGGAATATTCCACAAGGGCGTCATTGAGATCGTCGCAGAATTTTTTGTCCTGCATATACATGACCGCGCCGACCGCAGTGAAAATGGAGAAAATCATCAGCGCCATGATCGTGAAGGTCATGATGGAATTCACCATGCCCAAAAAGTAACCGGCGGTCAGCAGGCAGATTTCCAGAATGATCAGCTCCGCGAGGTTGTAGAGGAAGTAGCCCAGTCCCCTGACCTTCATAAAGAAGAAATCCAGCAGCAGCGGCAGACAGCCGAGCGCACCGAACACCGGCGGCACAAAGAGCGTCGCCATGCCGATATCCCTGTTTCCGTAGATCAGAATGCCCGAAACAGCCATTCCTATGGTAATCAAGGTTACAATCATAAAATAATTGGGTATTACCTTTTTCATAAAATATTCCTTAAAGCGCATTGATCTTGCCTCCCAGCAGAATTTTTTTGAGATCGGCGGCGTATTGCCGCGAAATAATCACCCGTTCACCGTTACAGAGTTCCGCTTCAAATTTCCGTCCCGGCGAAGGTGAAATGCTTACGATTTTATTCAGATGCACCAGAACCGACTTGGAAATCCGGGCAAAGCCCTTGTCCGAGAGCCTGTCCTCATATTCATAGAGCCGGCCCCGCACGTCGGCGACGTCGTTTTCGGTGTAGGCGAAGACCTTTTCGTCCACGGCCTCGAAATACAGAATGTCCGACAGCGGCAGAATGACCGATTTTCCGTCGGTGACGCCGGAAATATTGTCCCCGACGCTTTCGGCGTGATCGCGCAGGTTGATGATCTCCTGCGTCACTTCACAGCAGTCGATGGTGACCAACTCATCGGCTTTATCGGTTATCTGATGAATGACTGTTTTCATTGAAAAGGCTCCTTATCGCACGCGCGGGCACGTGCTGAATGAATGATGAATCAGCTGACGCCGGCGTCAGCGGGAAGAATGAAAAGCGAATAACGTCGGATGGCGCATCCGCGCCTTGGAATTTTTTATATTCCAGCGCGAATGCGCTCCTTTATTATTCATTTTTCATTTTTAAGTCTTAAGTCTTCAGTTAGCGAACGAATGTGAGCGCATTAATAGACGTCCTTGATATGGGGAATGTAGTCACCGTCGTTCTTGAGATAGCAGTCGAACCATTCGCGCACGCAGCTGTTGGTGATTTCGATGGCTTCGCGGGCGTCGCGGTCGCCTGTGCCGAGCATGTCGGCGAGGAAGGGAGAGAAGACCGGCAGATCGGTGAAGTTCATGTGGCCGGTGCCTTCGATGACGGCGTTTTTGCCGATCTTGGCGTGCTCAACAGTGTAGAAATTGACATAGACGTGACCGTCTTCCTCCGTGTACTTGACGCTGTTGTCATAGTGATCCATGGCAATCATGTTGAGGAGCGGCTTCTGGTATTCGTCCTGGTTGAAGGTATACACGCCGTTCTCCACGCCGGTATACATGCCGAGGAAGGTGCCGTCCAGCACGACCACCGCGTCGATTTCCTCGCGGATTCTGCCCAGCTCCACGGCTGTGGCGCCGCCCATGGAATGACCGTAGGCGCCGATGTGCTCGAGGTCGATCTTCCGGAAGAATTCATCCTTGCCGTCCGCGCAGTTCTTGATAATGGTGTCGAGAATGAAATTCGCGTCGCCCATGCGGACTTCCATCCACTTCTTTGTAAGCTGATATTCGTCCTCGATGGCGTACTGACCGTTGGTGGCGTCCACCGCTTCCTGAATAAAGCCGGTGTTGACGATCTTGGTGGTGCCGTCGGCTTCTTTGGTGAAGAAGGCGTGATAGGTGTGGCTGATGCTGGCGACGATATAACCGTTGGAAACAAGCTCCGCGTAGGAGGAATAGTTGGACTTCTCAAAGCCGAACGCGCCGTGGGAGAAGATGACCAGCGGGCATTTCTCGGCGGCTTGCTCGGGATAGTAGAAGGTGACGGTCACGTTGCGCTTGCTGCCGGAATCGTCGAGGGTTTCGACGCGGCTTTCGTCCGTCCATGTATAGACCTTGCGGCCGATGTCGGTGTACTGACCGGTGGTGGCGATGTCTTTATAAGGCGGGAAAATCAGCAGCGGCACGATGGCGAAGAGCCAGAGGAAGCTCTTGAGAATGGTTCTGCCGATGACCTTGCCCTTGCTGAATTTCGCTTCATCCTTCTTGCGAAGGTACTTGACAAGTCCGAAGGTACCGAAGACGATGAAGATGAACATCAGTACAAAGAGGATGAACCACTGGAACATCATCGAGTGCGGGGAGAGAAGATAGTAGAGCGCGATGGCCGCCGCCTGTGCGAGGCACCAGATGCGTGCTTCCAGACGGGAGCGGCTTTTCCTGACGAAGCAGTAAACGAGAAGGGCGATTTCCGAGAGAATGGCGAGTCCTAAGAATGCTTTGACCATGATGAATACCTCCTGAATTTGGATAAGAAAAATGGGAATAGTGAGCTGTCCTTTTTGTTGATTTGTCTTAACCGGTTTCGATGGTTTTATTATATCAAATCATTTTTGAATTGCAATACGTCCAAGGATAACCTGCCGTTTGCGCCGGTAAGTTGACAGCTTTCTGCTTTCAGCGCGATATTTCACCGAAATGCAAAAGGTGGGAGGTATATAAACTAAAGGAATAGTAAAACGCGATTAGATTGTGATTGCCCCGGATGAACCGGACATTTTTCTGTATTCACTCGGCGTACAGCCGTATTTTCTTGAAAACAGTTTGGTGAAATAGCTCGAATGTTGTAAAAGATGACCTCGGAAGAATCGTGCATTACCTGTATATGAATCACCGATTATCCCCCTTCTGATACGATTATTATAATAATCCGCTACTTTTTTGCTAGAAATCCTTGCCTTGTTATATTATAATAATATATTATAAACATAACAAGGGAGAGAATTTCATGATGAACAACATCGAAAGACGCGACAGAGGTATGGCTTACATTTCGGACGACAGCGTCATGGAGCAGCAGAAGAAGGCGCGTATGCTTACACAGCGGCTCAACACCATGGACAGAAGCGATTTCAAAGGGCTTGGAGAAGTGGTGAAGGAACTTCTGGGCAGGTCGGACGGCGCTTGGATTAACCCGCCCTTCTACTGCGATTACGGCTTCAATATCGAGGTGGGGAGAAATTTCTTCGCCAATTACAACTGCACCATGCTCGATGTGGCAAAAATCACCATCGGTGACAACTGCTTCATGGCGCCCAATGTGGCGATCTACACGGCGGGACATCCCATTCACCCCGACAGCCGGAATTCCATGTACGAATACGGCATTCCCGTCACCATCGGCGACAACGTGTGGATCGGCGGCAATGTCGTGATCTGCCCCGGCGTGACCGTCGGCAGCAACTGCGTCATCGGCGCGGGCAGCGTGGTCACAAAGGATATTCCCGACTGGTCGATCGCCGCGGGAAACCCCTGCAAGGTCATCAGAAAAATCACCGACGAGGACAAACGCTTTTATTACAAAAACCTTCCTTTCGACGACAAAGCATGGGAAGACATCACCAGCGGCGAACAGGCCAAGGCCCTCGGCAATTCGCTCTAAGAGCCTGTTTTTGTGCTCGATTAGCTGGAATAGCTTGGCTTTCGCCGAAAGTCCGGCTTACAGGGCGGTTTTTTCGGTAAAGATGATTGACGCGGACGACAAGATTCCCCACAACACTAAATTTGAACTGGTGATAGAAGCTCAGAACCGCCACTATCCGCTCCCGGTTCCCAACAGGATTTCAGTGGATAAGAGCGGAACCTTCTATTTTGATCCGGTGGAATTTACGGAACCCGGCAATTATACAGGAGAATGCCTATGGCGGCTCTTTCACTTGTCAGGTCTTCCACGGAAGTGACCGCGTTCCGCGACGTATCAAAATACGGGTCGGGAGCGCTCACAATCGCGTACACGCTGAATCCAAAGGCGTAGAAGCAGATCTTCCTCCAGAAGGACGTTTATTCCAGCCCTCTTCGCATAACAATCTTCCGGAATTTCTTAGAATATGAAATAAGCATTTCAATCGAAGATTGGTATATAATCACAATGGTCGCGTCGCATGCATCAAACAAAAAAATTGCTTTTGCAGACAATAGCAAACAGCCCCTCCTCCTTGACGATACCGCATCGCGGTGCCGCCAATTCGGAAGGGGCTGTTTGTTAGTTCTAAGGTTCTGTAACAGCAACGAAAGGATTATGTCACTATTATTGTGTTACAATACTCTTTCGCTTTTGGAATCAGTTTGCCGTTTTCCTGCCGCGAACATACTGCTTCATGAGTACAAAGCCAATCGTCAGCACGGCAAGCAATGCCATGTTAAGCGCCAGCATCATAGGCATATCGCTTTCGCCCGTGCCGGGGGAAGGAATGATGTTGCCGTTACTGTCCGTCCAGATGGCGTAGAGTGTCACGTCGCTTTCCGGCATGGTGAAGGATTCTGCAACCTGGAAGCCTCTGCCGCTGCCGTCCTTCCTGGTGTTCCATTCCTTGAAGGTGCAGTTGGTTCTCACCAAATCGTTCTTGTCCTTGACCGTAACGGGGTCACCGCCCTTGTACTTGTTCGTGTCGGTGGGAGTGGTACCCGTGCCGCCGTTGGGATCGTAGGTCACAGTGTATTCCTTGCCGCTGTCCGAACTCGGCGCCGTCTTGTAGATGGCAAAGAGATCCGTCTTCTCGGTAATAGTGAAAGTATCGTCCTTTTTATACTGCTTGCTGCCGGATACGTCGTCGGCTGTAGTGCTCCAGTAGGCAAATGACAGGTCGTTTCCCTTGGTGAGTTCGCTGCCATCCTCCACGGTAACGGTATCGTCAATCGTGAATTCAATGGCGCTGCCGTTGTTGGGAACGGCGTTCGCGGGAGAACCGCCGTTGGCGTGATAAGTCAGATTGACCTTGATTTCCTCCCAGACAGCCTGCACAACCACATCTCCGTGCAGAATCACTATCGTGTTGAACGCAAGATAATGATCGTCATTGCCGCCGCTTCTGGGATAAATCGGGGCTGCGGCCTTGGAAACAGAACCGCCGGAGGGTTGACCTGATGGGAATTCAATATTCTCCCAACCGGACACAACCTTCCATTTTGTAATCCGATGGCCCGGATAGACAAAGGGCTGTTCCAGATGATCATTGTCGAGAACGCGGTAATTCAGCGTATAGTGATCAATCTCAAACACATGGTTGGTCTCTCTCTGGTTGTACTGCCAAGCGGGGTCGTTCTCATCTATACCGCATTGGTACTTCACATCAAGTTTGGCAACCCAGATGGCGTAGACTGTGAGTTTGCCTTCGCTGTCGAAATCGCCGATACCCACTTCTTCCACGCGGTTGTCATAGCTGTACGCTTTGGTTCTGCACCAGCAGACGAAACGGAAGTTGTCGGAATCAGGCACATCAGCTGTCAGCGCCTGCTTGCCGCCTGTAAAGTCTTTCGCCTGAAGGCTTTCATTGGCAGGCTGATTGGTCAGACCGGTGATCTCCGGATAGGTGGAGGTATTGCAGTCATAAATCAAGGTATAGGTCGGTTCAACCGCCACTGCTTTTTCCCACACAGCGGTGGCCACCGCCGTTCTTTCGGCGTTATCGAAACACGCAAAAGGAATGGCGTCGTCCGGCTGCGCTGTTGTTCCTGTGCTGTTGAGCTTCCAGCCCTTGAAATCATAGCCATCAAGCGTCGGCGTTTTATCCGAAAGCCTGTAATGACCGTCCTTTACGTCCGCATAAGGAATATCGCTCACATCAGCGGGAACATTCGCCGGGGTGCCTTCCGGCGCGGTTGTGACATATGTCAGGCTGTAGGTCGGATCAGGTGTGGAAACTGCCTCCCAGAGCGCGGTGACATAGATGGTCAGGGTATCAAGCGGGAAATCCGCGTCTGTGATCGTCATGCTCACGCCTTCATCGATCGCTTCCACGGTGTATCCCTTGGTGCCGCCGGCGGTCTGCACACGCCAGCCTGTGAAAGTAAAACCGTCATCGATCGGCTTCTGTGTACTGACGGTGGGATAGGGCGCGAGATGTACATCTCCGTAGAGGTAATTCTCCACGCTGGATGTCACATCTACTGTGCCGTCGGTGTTGCGCCCCTGCGGCATATTGGTCGCGCTGTCGTGACCCTCGCCCTTCTGATACACGACGCGGTAGATCCAGTTGTCCCAGATCGCATAGACCGTATATTCTTTGACAGCGGGATCAAACGCAAGGGTATAGGAACCGCTGGTCGCTTCGGGATCTGTATTCCAGCCCTTGAACATATATCCCGAAACCGTCAGTTCGGTATCATAGAGGCTGTAGGCGTCTTTGGCTCCGTTCAGCTTGGCGCTGTCGATGTCAAAAGTTTCAGGATTGACTGTCGGCTGGTGACTGGGATCCTGATTGTCAATCTTCGCCTTGTTGGGATTATAGGTTACTTTGTATTGAATCTTGTTCCAGATGCCGTACACGTCATAGGTTTGGGTATCGGCGCTGAACGCGACAGAAGTCACCGGAGAAGTCGCCGAAGCGCTCTCGCCCCAGCCTTTGAAATCATAGCCCACGGCGCTGAGCGTCTGGCTCGCAAAGGCATATTTGCCGCCGGACACGTCGTCAATGGTAAAGGTCACACTGGCGGGATCGGGATTGCTCGCCGCTTCGAGATTCTTGTGATAAACGAGGGTGTAGTTCTTCTTGGTCCAGACGCCCTTGACCGTGTAGGAGGCGGTATCGGGATCGACCGTGATGCCTGTGACTACCGGCGCGCTGCCGCTTTCGCTCCACCCTTCAAAGGTGTAGCCGTCTGCGGAGGTGGTGCTTGCCGGGAAGGTATAGGTGTAGGTCGTGCCGCTCTTGGTACATTCGGAGAGCTTGAAGGTCTTGCTTGTCAACGTCGGGGCGCTGGCAGAGGCAAGATTCTTATCGTAGGTCAGGGTGTAGGTGTTTTCCGTCCACTGTGCCACTGCCTTTACCATCAGATTGGTATCAAAGGCTGCCGCGCCAACGGTGACGTTTCCGCTGTTGGTCTTGTCAAATGTGATTTCACCGCCATCTGCGCCTGTAATCTTCCAGCCGCTGAAGGTGAACCCATCCGCCTTGGGAACCACGCCTCCGGGAGCAGGCTTGGCATTGCCTCCGGTCACGACGTCGGTATTAAACACCTGATCGTCCGGAAGATCTCCGCCTGTCAGCGTTTTGCCTCCCGCGTCGTAAGTCAGCGTATAGGCGGGGTCGTCCCAGACGCCCTTTACATAGAAATCACAGACCGGTTTACCCTCATCAGAACGTCGAGAAATAAAGGAAGGACTATACACCGTGCAAAGGGGAATTTCCGCTTTTGTCACGACCGGTTTCTCTCCGCTTTCGCTCCACCCCAGGAACCGCCTTCCTTCCGCCGAAGTGGTGCGCTTCGGGAACGCGTAAAGAACCTTATCAACATAAGTTATAGTGTTCCAATAGTAAGTTTCACTCTTCCAAACTAATTCGCAGTCATACAGTGTAAATGTCTGCGTAAGAGAGACATTTCCGTCCTTATCTTTTGGATCGGTTGCCGCGTCAAGATTCTTGTCGTAGTGCAGGGTATAGGTGATCGGGCTGAGTACTCCCTTGAGCACAACATTGAAATCCGGCATGATGAAGGTGTCGGCGATATTCCCGTCCGAATCAAACGTCACCTTGCCGGGGTCATTTTTCCACGCCGCCAGCGTCGCAGCGTCAACCTCCATGGCGGATTCATCCAGCTTCCATCCGGAAAAAGTAAACTCCTGATAGTACGGATAGGGGTATCTGTCAGATTCAAACCACGTCAATGGACCATATGTTTCAGCCGTTTCGCCTGGCTTGAAAAACGCCGCGGAATAACCGTTAAGCTCAAATGGGACGCCGTCTGAATATTCCGCCACGTAGCTTACCGTGTTGCCGATCACCGGCTGCATAGTGAACTCGCAGACAAAGAAGCCGGTGTTACGGTCAAATTCGAATCTGCCATACGCATTATCGTAAACGTCATTTTCCTGATTGATCGCAGAAACCAGATCCTCGACCGTCAGGGTAAGCATTTCCTTGTTTTCAATCGGCCATATTTTTATGTTTCCATCAAGAGGGTCGGACATTTGCCAACCGTCTATCATCACATAACTTTCGCCGTCTGCCGAATATTCCGGCGCGTGATTTTCCTCCGATTTGCCCGCCAGCTTCACGGTGCGTTCAAACAATCCGGCATCGCTTTGATAGGCCGATCCGCAGTTCTGACCGCCGAAAATGCCGTCGGCGCCATAGTTGCTGAGGAGTTCCGCAAATCCGTCGGAATCGGCCACCGGATTTTCCATAACATAATGGCCGGTTGTCTCATAACCTTCGTTTGCGGCAAACTTTTTGTGCGCATATTCATCCAGCGGACTGTAGTCATACTTGACCTTTACTGCCAATTTGGTGCTGAGACCGGATGTTCCGTGTAATCCCTCCACGGTTCTCAAATCGACAGAAGAGTCGGGATAAATATTCAGATAAGACGAGCGGAGATAGACGATCTCACCATCATAGGGATATATTGGATTGTTACTGTCATAGCCGTTGCGAATGGTAGAAAACTCGGTTCCGCTGCTGTCCTTGAGGTGGATAATCACAAAGTATTCTTTGCGGTCAATTTTGTCAGTCCATGTTTCCACCCTTTTGCCGGTACAGACGACATGGGAACTGCTGAGCAGCTTGGAAGAATCGCTGCTGCTGTAAACTTCCACCGTTTCATCCTTGTCAGGAATATCCACTGAATCCCAGTTATCATCTTCACATGAATTATCAACAGGTTCCCCCGCAAAAGGAACGACCGATGTGTTCAGGGTATCGGTGAAATAGAAACCGCCCGCGGCACTCTTTTTCATGGTGAAGGAAGAATAGTCTTCATACGTCAGGACACTCGTTCCGTTGTCACGAACCGCCGTTACCGTAGCTTCATCTCTTGACTGGGTGAGATCCCTGCTGCCCGAAACGGTGACGGTGTACTCATGAGCCGGCGCACACACAAGCAGCACCTGCGGCACGCTGGCGCTCCTCCTTGAGTTGGAGACATAGTTGACAACGCCGTTGGGAGGTGTGGCGGAAGCGGAAAAACAAAAACTGAATTCATCCGCTTCAGCCGGTAAAAACCGGTAATTATACGGCTGAACAAACCATTCTCCCTGCACGCCCCAGGTATTCTCGGCATCTTCAAAGGTATATGTCTCAGTGCAATGGGCATACGCGTCCTGCGCCGTAATGACAGGATGCTCGGAAGCGTTGAGCTGCGCATTGGAGGTCAGGCGTACAAATGCATCCACCGTCATTCTTCCGCAGCAATAGGTGACGGGATAATGGGTGTCATATACCGCAAGCGCTGTCTGAACATTCTGATACTTCGTGCAGAATATCCAGACATTCTGGCTGCCAATGCCGGTCGCGTTCACTTCCGACTGATAGGTATAGCTGTCGCTCAGATAGCTTCTGAAATCGGTGATGGTGCCGCCGCTGGGATGCTCCAGAGACGCCGCCACATTGCCGTCCGCATCAGTCCAACGGTAAACGACATTGCCGCCTTCCGCGCCAAACGCCCTGACGCCGTAATAAGTGGTAGTTCTTTCCTCTGTGCCGCAGGTGATTTGTTCGTAATCAGTCTGCTTGTCTGTCCAATCGCGTTCCACGTCAAAGGTGACGGAAACACTCGGGCCGTGTTCGCTCTCTTCCAGATAGACGACTTTCTGTGTGGTGCGTTGAATGTTGTATTCGTCATCGGAAGTCCAGCCATCCGGCGCCGTTCCCGCAAATGCGCTGAACGCAAACGCAGAGCCGACCCCCACCGCCGCCAGCGACGCGATGACCGCCAGCAGGTAGACCGGATTTTTGAAAAATTGCTTTGCTTTGGTAAGCATTGTTGTAAAAACCTCCCTCTTAATCATTCGTGTCATACTTAGTTAATGCGCTGAATGGGCGCTATCATTTCATAGAATTCTCAGCTCCAATCTATTCAATTCGTAATTCATATTCGTAGGCGTAAGAACCTTCGGGGGCAGTAATGGAAAAATCTGACGCGGCTCCGTCGAAGGCGTCGCCGCCTATGATATTCACCGAGGACGGCAGCGTGACGGCGCGCAGATTCGGGCAGTCGCGGAAGGCGGCGTAGCTGATGCGCTCCGTGCCTTCCTCCACCGTCACTTCGGTCAGCGACGGGCAATAGGCAAACGCATAGCTCTCGATCTCGCGCACATTGGACGGAATCGAAACGGTTTCCAGTGCGCAGCCGAGAAACGCCGCGTCGCCTATCACATTTACCCCGCTTCCGATGGACACCCGGCGGAGATGACGGCATTCGCGGAAAGCGCCGCTGCCTATCGCGCGGACGGTGGGTGGAATGGTTACCGATTGCAGCACACGGCTGTATTTAAAGGCGTTTTGGCCGATAGCGACCACGTTCATTCCGTCCAGAGTGTCGGGAATCACAACATTCGGCTCATTGCCCTTGTAATTCGTCAGAATCACGCCGCCGTCGGCTTTTTGGTAATCAAAGGAAACATACAGCTTCGGCGCGGTCGTGGCGGGAAGGGTCGTTGTGGTTGCGGTTGTGGTCGCGACAGTGGAAGCCGTTGCGGTTGTTGCCGTGATTTCGGTCGTACCTTCCCTGTGCGTTGCAGATCCGGACGGCTTGCTTTGCAGGTGGAAGGCAACGCCGCCTATGATGCCGCCCGCGGTAAGCAATGCGGCGACGGACAGAGCCAGCTTTGCCGCCACGCTGAGTCCCGCTGCCGCCGTGCCGCTGTCGGAGGCGACTTCCAGCGCGGCCAGTATCTTGGCAAGCATCGTCTGGCTGGCAGCCGCTTCGGCGGCGGGAACCGTCAACGCACTGGAAAAATGAATACCGCGCTGTTCCATGCTTTCCTTAAGCTTTAAGCGGCCGTAATAAAGGCGGCTCTTGACCGAACCTTCGGGGATGCCCAGCGATTCGGCAATTTCCTCCACCTTCATGTCTTCATAATAATACAGCACCATGCAGACCCGCTGGTTTTCCGGCAGCACCTGCACTAATTCCCAGATTTCGCGGTTGGTCTCGGAAATTTCCACGGTATCCTGCAAAGACCGTCCGAGCTGCCATGATTCCAACTGCTCCTCGGCCACTTCGAAAACAGTCGTGTCATAATCCGGCACATTGTTTCTGAGATACATGCGCCACGCGTTGACCATCGTCTTTTTCAACCAGCTGACAAACGCCTCGTCGTTGGTCAGCTGATTCAAATTGGCAAAAGCGCTCACATAGCCCTCCTGCAAAATATCCTCCACGTCGTTTTTGTTGGAGCAAAGGTTATATATCACAGAGTGCATGACCGAATAGGTGGCGGAATAAAGTGCTTCAATGGCTTTGGCATCACGTTCTCTGGCTCTTTTTACGTTATTTATCAATTTGTTTTTTTTCATATTATCTCCATTTTCACAAAAAAGTTAAATTGCCTGACGGCAATCAGCCATATTTGTATTATATCAGATAACATCAAACAATTCCACTTTTCACATACAAAGATGCAAAAATCGGTTTGTCAGTTCAAAACTAAAGCGTACGAAAAACGCCAGATTTTTTGTGCAAAATGCATAGAGCGACATTTGCAAAAAAATCGGGCGTTTTTTCTTATTGTGTTTTTGACCGCAGACATGCGGAAATTTCCCTGCCGAACAGCAGCCACACGGCGGCGATAAGGCTCACAAGCGAGAGGACAATTCCTGCCGACAGCCCCCGCACAGAATAGCGGAGTTCCACGCTGTTGTGACCCTCCGTCAGCGGAATTCCGATCAGACCGCCGCCAATGGGCACGATATCGGTCGGAGTGCCGTTGACGCTTGCGCTCCACCCCTTTTCATACGGGATCGAAGTAAAGAGCATGTTTCCTGTCTCCGCTTCGATATGACAGGAAACGCGCGTTTCGGAGTATTCCGTGAATCGGGCGGGGCTTTGCGCCATGCGGGAAATGCCGTCTTCCAGCGCGCTTTCCTCCAGCAGCGCGGCGTAAATTCTGCCATCGGTTTTCTCGGAGGCAGCTACAACCACCGTAAATTCCTCCCCCGGTTCCCACCAGCCTAAATCAGTCAGATAAGCGTCCTTATGGCTGATGCGGTACTGCCTGTCACCCACAGAAATACGGATTTGCGAAGCCCCCAAACAGCCGATGTATCCGTACAGATGACGGCGTTCCTGTGAAACGGCGCTCAGCACAAGCAGACCATTCGGATTGATCTTCACCCTGCCGTCAACATATTCCGCCCCGCGCGTCTGCGATTCATCAGGCGAAAGCGCAAGAGACTGGTATACCGTCAGGTCGCTGTCGGACACCGCCCGCCGGACAAAATCATTCTGCACTTCAAAAGGGTTGCTCTGCGAAGTATTCCACCCGGTCACGCCTTCCGCTACGGCAAACGCCCTCGGCAGCGCCAGCGTATTGCGATAGGCATAATAGTTTTCCGATGAGCCTGCCGCCTGCAAGTAGGGTGGATTCCCGACGTTTTGCTTATACACCACATATCTGACATTCATCACGGAATCCATCAGCGGTGTGAAGCTCTTGTAATAATATGTTACCCGCCCGTCACAGTTGTAGCCGGCTTGGTCAAGCAGATTCATCAGTGCGCCGTTATTGGTGGAGCTGAAAAAGGACATTCCGCTGTGACCGAACATGACATTGTCGTTGAGGGAGATTTCGGTGAGGGTGGATATTCTGTAGACATCGCTGTCACTGACGCTGTGTTGGCTCTGGGAGATTTTTTCAGTGATATCGCTCATGCAGCGCTTGTGAGAAATATATTCACTTCTCTGAACATAACACGATTCATCATTGAGACTTTGCCAATCCATCACACCGCTGGAAATCAACTCGGCAGCCGCCAGCACAAGCACCGCCAGCATGGCGGAAGTGTGCCGCATTTTCTTCTCGGCAGGCAGCACAAGAAGCACCGCGTACCCGATCGCCAGCGCCAGCGTGCCGATCAGCATGACAGTGTTGGTTCTACCCTGCACAAAGAAGGAAACCGCGGCAGCGGCCAAAATTCCCAGCAGCACATAATCAACCGTGACGGCTCTGACTGAATCCAGATGCTCCATCACAAATCCCGCCATGATCAGCAGGGTAAAGACAAGCAGAAACGCGAAACGATAGGGCAGATTATTGGGGATATGCGCGCCGTGCCACAGGTAATTCAGCCGATTAACCGTCAGCGAGAGCGCAATAAAGCCTGACAGCCCGCCGAACGCGATTTTGATTTTCCCCGGAATGTCCTTGCAGATAAAGAACAGCGGCAGACATATCACCACGAATACCGAGCAGTAAATCAGCGGCGGCGATTCCTCCCCGGCGAGTATCAGATTGTCGGCATGATAGAAAAGCTGCGGTATCAGCCGCAGGGGATTCATTGACCAGAATCCGGAAACCGCCTCGTCCGACGCATTGCCCGATTCGCTCACCAGAAGCGCCGAGGGCAGCAGGATGACAGCCGCAATGCCCGCGCTCAGCATCGAGCTTGCCGCAAACATCCCTATTTTTTTGAAAATGACGGTACGTCCGGCACTGTGAAACTCCGTTGTCAGAAACGCCGCTGTGTACAGTATCAGATAAATGCCGATCATAAAAGCAATGTAGTAATTGAAAATTCCCGCCAGCGAGAGACAGAGAATATACAGCCATGGCCTTCTGCCGCGCAGCATTTCCTCCAGACCCCAGACGATCAGCGGCAGCAGCACCAGGCAGTCGCTCCAGATGATGGTGCAAAGGTGCGTCAGGAAAAACGCCGACATAGCATAGCAGAGCGACAGCAGCGGCACGGCGAGATCTTTGCGCCGGAATTTTCTGCTGTAAAAATACGCAAATGACATTCCCGCAAACCCGACCTTCAGCAGTTCCAGCGCCGCCATGTAATCGTGCAGATACTCATTCGGCACAAGCAGCGACAGCCACGCAAAAGGACTTGTCAGATAATAACCAATCAGCCCCCAGTAGCTGCCGCCCATTCCAAGCGCCGAAGCATATTCCAGTCCTCTTCCATTAAAGACGGCGGGTTTGAGAGAAGCGTAAAACGGCACATATTGTTGAAGCATATCGACATTGCCCACCGATTTCTCACCGAAGGGATATATCCCCATGCACATATAAATGACGAGCAGCCCCACGATCGGGAGCAGCCCCGACAGCCACAGCCATGCGTATGAATGAGTTTGAAGGAACCGATCAACGACAGATGCTTTTGCGGGAGCCGATTTATGATGAACCTGATTTTTTTGACCCGCCGGTTTCATTTTGTTCTGCCTGCTGTTTTTGTTATGGCTGCCTGCCATTTGTATCTGCCTCCTGTATTTTATAACTGTCCCTGCTGTCCTCATCGTGACGCAGAAGCTGCCTGACGCGGTATCTTGGGCGACGTTTTGTCTCAAAGTAGGTTCTGCCGGCATATTCGCCCACCACGCCGGTGGCGGTAAGCTGCATGCCCCCCAGAAGCCAGACGGAAGCGAGAATGTATTTCCCTTCGGAAATCGGCATTCCGCAGACCGTACAGACGATCAGAACCACCAGTCCGACAAGCGCGCACAAAGCGATCGCCGCGCCCATCAGCATGATCATCGAAAGCGGTCTGATGCTGAAAGATGTGATCGCCTCGAATGCCGTCGAGATCATTTTCCCCAGCGAATATTTACTTCTGCCAGCGGTACGATGCTTTCGGGCATAATACACGACTTCGCTCCGGAATCCCATCAGCGGAATGATTCCCCGGACAAAAATGTTCCGTTCATCGTACCGCATGAGTTCCCGCAGCACTTCGGAACTCATCAATCGGTATTCCGCATGATGGCTCACTGTCTTTGTTCCAAGCATCTTCATCAGTAAATAAAACATATGGGCGGACACCCGTTTAAAAACCGTGTCGCTTCGCCTGTCATTTCTGACTCCGTAAACCACATCGGCTCCCTGATGGCGTTTATCAATCATTTTCTCAAGCACACCGAGATCATCCTGTAGATCGGCATCTAGGCTCACCGCTATCTCGCATTGATTCACCACGCAGGCAAAGCCAGCCAACAGCGCGTTTTGCTGTCCCGCGTTTCCTGCCAGACCAAGAACCTGCACACGGTAATTCTTTTTATATTCCGCCATCATCAGTTGCCATGTGTTGTCTGTGCTGCCATCGTCAACGAACAGAATATAGCTGTCAGGGGATATTTTGTTTTTTTGCACCAAAGCGGATAGCCGTTCGGTAAGTCGTTCCGCTGTATTTTCAAAGACCTCTTCCTCATTGTAGCAAGGTACTACGATCGCCAAGCGTTCCATTTTGATTTCACCTTTTGAGCGTGAACGGATGTATAAGAGATTCTCATTTTCCTTTTCCAAAGTGCCCATACGACAATATGCCTATTGGCATGAAGTAAGCACACCAAATCAGAAAACAGATATTCCGCTGTCTGCTCTACTCAAGATTCATTGACAACATGACCGGATTATGATCGGTATTCTTAAAGCCTAAATCTACGGTTTCTATAGAGTGAATGGTGATGTTATGGCTGACAATAAATCCATCCAACATATAAAACTGGTGTGACGTCTTGTCGCTGTCATAATATGTCTTAGACAAAGACCGGCACGTCGGAACTCTGTCATCCATACAGAATGTAAAATCAGGGTATTCGCTCACATCAATAACAGGACACACCCATTCGTCAATCTTAGGATATTTTGACAAGTCAATATTGGAGAAAGACTGATTGAAGTCTCCGCAAGCCACCACATAATTTCCTTTTTCAGATTCTTCCTGCATGATCCCCATGAGCAGTTTCAACTGCTTGGCTTTTCCCTCTCCGTCATCGTATGCCTCAAGGTGCAGATTGATAATCACTAATTCTTTGTCGCTGTGCATAACAGGGGAACGGGTGATTAACAGACATCTTTTGAGATTCACCATGCTTACAGGCCAGCTAAACGGAATCGGAAGCTGTACTCTGGTGGATGAAGCTATCTGGAATTTGGAAAAAGTCGATATGCCCGCTTCCACATTGCCTGTCGGATTATACAAGGGCACAGGAACAAAGCCCGTTTTAAAGTTGCAGGCAAAACTGTTTTGATAGGTATCTCCCTTGAAATCATCCTGGAAGGAAACAAATTCGTCATAATGGTATGACCGCTTGGAATGACGGTCTATTTCCTGTAAGCAAAAGATATCTGGATCAAACTCATGTATTCTGGACTTTATCGCGTTGATATTGGTCTGAACCGCCTCCAAGGATTCAGCGTCCACACCTGTACCTCCGTCGAAATAGCAGTCCTGTTTTTCATCCAATCCGCCGTAACCGATATTCCATGTAAGCATCCGGATTTCCTGGCTGTCATTTACTTTCTTCAAAACATTTCCGGCAATTTCCATCGTTTCCGTGTCTTTGACCTTGAGCGTTGTAACGCTTTCAAAAATCAAAAATCCCGCCACAAAAACAACAATCACCGCCAGAAACACACCGACACACACTAAAACGGTTTTTAACACTTTATTTTTCATGATTATGGAACTCCTTTCTATTCCTTGGCTAAAAATATAAGTCCAAAGAATCCCTTTCGGCTTTTAAACCGGCATATGCCTGTTCCTGCTCGTCTAGGTTCTTTTTCGCTGCATCATACTCTATTCTGGTGCCGTTAAGAATATTCAGCGCCGTATCCAATCCGGAAAGATCGGAAATCGAATGGTATTCTTCATCCAGAATAACGGTTCGGTTTTCGGATTTTTTGCGTTCATGCACCGCCTCTTATAGCGGTTGTACCTGTCGTATTCTTCCGCCAGCGCGGTCGCCTCCCTGAGCGCAATCTCGGAACTTTCGATTCTGGCGTGCGCGTCTTCGATCTTGCTCATCGCGTCCGCCATCGGGTGAAGGTCGTCATCAGACAGGGTACGAAGCGAATCATTGAGAATATGCGCGACATTCATGACGCCGAAAACATGCGCCGAAAGGCAGTGCGAATCATCGATATTTTCACAACCAGCGAACAATTGCATATATTTCCGGTAATCCTGTTTCCGGCTTATTCCGGCATTCTGAAGCTGCATCAGCAGAATGGCGTTGTTGACCATTTTGCGTATAAGAGCCTGTTCAGAATCTCCGCGTGTGCGGATGGCGCTGCTGAACTTGTTCAGCTAGCAGATATTTTCGCCACATGACGCCAAAACCGCAGGCAATACTTTGTGTATTAACTAGCGAAACGAATGTTTCGCTGGGATTTCTGGCAAAATATGGCGGAAAAGATGCCAGCCAGACGTGCGTGGAGAGATTCTGAACAG
>JAFRXY010000065.1 GCA_017441385.1 Clostridia bacterium
AAGAATCAATGTAGGATGAAAAAAAAGGATTGGTGGGAACGTTTGTTGCCGCAGGTAAATAGTAGTATGTCGTTGTCAAGCCTACCCAATCATCGGGATCGATCGGATCAATGATGGGATTCATGATACTTTGCGATTCATCGGGCAAAGCGTTGTCCGCCACATCTGGAACAGCCAGCACCGGAATGTCCCAGCCAGGAAAAAGTTCAGAAAAGGACGGCAAGACTCTGATGATTTCACCGGTCTTCACATTTCCAATGCTGGCGGAATACCCGTCCGCGACCCAACTCGTGCTGAAAATGATTTGATTTCGTGCCGCGAGAATTTTTTCTTTCATTTCAGGAGTTGCAGAGTCGTAGTCAAGGTAAGCAAGCTCCAGATCGGGTTCCCGTGCATTCACGGAATTGGACGCAAATGTGATGACGGATGAACAGATGAGTACTGCGATTGCCAGGAATACAGATAACGCTTTTTTCATAATATCAACTTCTCCTTTCTTAAAACGGAACTCGTGTTTTGATTTCTGCGTTTGAGACAAAAGGTTTTCAGCCTTGGCGGCTTTACAGGATGTCCATTGGATTCACCTTCCTTCCGTATTTGATTCACCGACTTTTTCCACGGTCGCGGCGGAGATCGTGCGTTTGGCAACGCTGCAATGCTTTCCATAATATGTGACAAAAACGAGCTCCCCGACGCTGAGCCTTGACATAGGATAAGAGCTGTCCGCTGGCAGATATACCGTGATCAGTTGGTTCTGTTCAAAGAGGTTCCATCCCTCTGTCGTTTTGCAGACCAGATATGCGTCGCCAGTCTGAATCACTTCCACGCTCAGGCCGTAGAGGGACTCGACGCCCAATCCGTCTTCGGTAACGCTTTTGTCGACCCTGTTCATCGTTGGGAAGTCCCACCCCGGAAACAGATCAGAGAAAGTCGGAAGCGTTGCTTCCGTTTCTCCCGTCTCCACATTCAGGACACAGGCAAAATACCCGTCGGAGACCCAATCGCTGTGGAAGGCAACCACGCTTCGGGCTTTCAAAATTTTTTCTTTCATCTCCGGAGACGAGGTTTCATAGTCAAGCCAGGCATACACTTCCGCCTCTTCCAAGTCGATTGAGTCAGGTGCCTGATAGACGGCATCGCGCGGAGCGATATACGCCGCCAACAGTTCCCTGCTGTCATAGGGAAATGAGATGCTTATGCCCTCCTGCGCAGAAAAAAGCTGTGTGACCGTATCTGCGCCGGACGCATTGAGATTGTTTTTATTGGAAACAACGACCTGATATTTTACACCCTCAACGATGGAAACCTTGGGAACGATTTCGGGCAGCGTCTCATTCTGACCAGTGAAAGCATCTAAGAACTGTGTATGGAGGAAGACAGAGATGACTACAAGCAGACAGGCTGCCGCCAGACCCCATGTGACTGCGCGATTTCTGCGCGGCAATTTGCATTCTTTCCGGTGATACCCCTCTGTCTGAATCTGCTTCATCACGCGTGCTTTGATTCGTTCCGTTGAAGCTGCGTCGGAAGCTTGAAACGATATCTTCTCCGGGAAACATTCAGAGGCCATATCAGCAATGATGAACCTCACATGAATACCCCCTTTTGATTAGCTCGGCTTTTAATTTCTCTCTGCCTCGGGCCAGTTTCGTTCGCACGGTCGCCGGGTTGATTCGCAGCGTGGCGGCGATCTCGTCTGTTTTTTGGTACAGGAAATAATACCGTTGGAAGATGGAGCGCTCCGGCTCCGGCAAAGCATCGACAGCGCTGCGCGTCAACTGCCGTATGAACAATTCGTCGATCTGTTCTTCTGGGTCCGGGAGCCGGATCAGCATATATTCATCTTCCAGCGGGACAGTCAAATGCAGATAACGCAGCCGGTTTTTCGCCAGATTCCGAGTGATTGCGGCCAAATATGATTTCAACCTGCCTTCCTCTACAGCATCCGCATGGCTCCATAGAGTCAGGAACACATCGGCCGCGATTTCCTCCACATCTTCTGCCTGCAACGGCGGAACCGTGATGTTTGACGCAATCGTTTGCACATAGCCGCTGTATTTTTCAATGATTTTGCCCAAAGCGTCTCCATCACCGGCAGCGATCCGGGATAACAGCCGTGTTTCGTTCAAGGAACTCACCAGCCTCATCTTGAAAGTACCTTCATCATTAATAACACCATAGCAGCACAAGTTTGTTTCAAAACATTTCTCATTTTTTTGAATACTGCCTTAGACCATGAAAAGTGGTAGTTGGCGTCCACACGCTCATACGTGACCGCCGCGTCCAGCTCCTCCGTGAAGGCCGGGGCGCAGTCGTAGAGCAGATAGATGTTTTTGCAGAAGGCATAGGATTCGTTGCCGCCATTGGTATTCAGCCCGCCGCAGGCTTCGCACATGGACTTGGTCCAGTGATAACCGGTGTACGTGGCGTTGACGCCGGGCTTGCCGTCCAGGATCGTGCCCGTTCCGGAACCGTCCAGCAGGGTGCCGTCCGAGAAGCCGATGTTGCGGACCAGAGCGG
>JAFRXY010000066.1 GCA_017441385.1 Clostridia bacterium
AATGAAATCAAGCATAAGGGGATGAATTCTTACGAAAAAACAGCTTCCGAATATCATCACCGTTTCCAGAATGGTTTTCAGCGCGGCGATACTGCTTTGTCCCGTGTTTTCTCCGGCATTCTGGGGACTTTACATATCCGCCGGTCTTTCCGATATGCTGGACGGGGCATTGGCTCGGAAGTTTAACGCGGTCAGCCATTCGGGAGAAAAACTCGACACCGCCGCGGATGTTGTCTTTGTGGCGGTGTGTCTGATAAAGCTGCTTCCGGCGGTGGAGCTTCCCTTGTGGCTCCTTGTCTGGACCGGCATGATCGCATTGATCAGAATCATCAACGTCATTTCCGGATTTGCCATCCGCAAGCAATTTGTCGCCCTCCACACGGCAGTAGGCAAGCTCACCGGCGCGCTGCTATTTGTCCTTCCGCTGACAATCGGCTTGATTCCGCTGTCCTTCACAGGCGGAATTGTCTGCGCGGTCGCAACCTTCGCCGCGATACAGGAAGGGCATTTTATCCGGACGGGAAGAGAATGATATTTACTTATTTTTTTGGGAAAGGAATAATTAACAAATCATGAGAAGAAAAGACCGCGAAATTACAGATATGCAGCAAATTCTGGGCATCGTAGACAGGTGCAAAATCCTGCGTTTAGGGTTGTTTGACAGGGACTATCCCTACGTTGTTCCGCTGCATTACGGCTACGAATTTTTTGAAAACCGCCTTGTTTTCTATATGCACAGCGCAACGGAAGGACACAAGCTGGCACTCATCGCGGACAATCCCCATGTCTGCGTGGAACTGGATGGCGACGCGGAGCTGATTTCCGGCGGGGAGATTCCCTGTATGTACGGCTCGTCCTTTGCGTCCGTGATCGGACGCGGCGTTGCGGAAATTGTCACCGACGAAAAAGAGAAAATCAAAGGGCTTTCCCTGCTGATGAAACACCAGACAGGACGCGATTTTGCCTTCACCGGTGAAATGGCGGCAACGGTGGCGGTGATCAGGGTCACGTTAAATGATTTTACCGCGAAGTCACGACCGAAACAGTGAAAAGATACGGAGGAATCACACATGATCTTCAAAACAGCCATCTTGCAAATGCGTTCCCGCAATCGGGATCTTCAAAACAACATCTCCACCGTCATTTACAAGATGGAAGAGGCAAAATCCAATCACGCAGACATTCTCCTTCTGCCGGAATGTTTTATCACGGGCTATGACCTGACCATCGGCAACAGCGAAGCGTTATCCGAAGCTGAACTTCTTCCGCTCTGCGAAAAGGCAAAGGAATGGCAGATCGGCGTGGTTGCCACAGCCATTACAAAGGGAGCCGGAAAACCGCAAAACGCCGCCTTTGTCATCGGCAGAAACGGCGAAATTCTGATGAAATACGCCAAGGTGCATACCTGCGATTTCGCCGACGAAAAGGCGCTTGCGTCCGGCGATGAATTCAAGGTGTGCGACTTCGGCGGTGTGAAGCTCGGCATTATGATCTGCTACGACAGGGAATACCCCGAAAGCGCGAGAATTTTAATGCTCAAAGGCGCGGAGATCATTCTCGTTCCCAACGACTGTGAAAGCATGAAGCCGCGCGTGCAGGCACTTTCCACAAGGGCGTATGAAAATATGTGCTGCGTTGCCATGGCAAACCCCAACGGACGGAACGCGGGGAATTCCTGCGCGTTCAGCCCCATCTGCTGGGACGAAAACGGCGAATGTATTGACAACACCCTGCTGCTTGCAGACGATGAAACCGCGGGCTTATTTTACGCGGCATTTGATATGGAACGCCTGCGTTCCTACCGCGAGCGCGAAATGCTGGGCAACACCTTCCGCAAGGTCAAGGCATATGCGCCTTTGCTGGACGATCGGGTGGAATATCCGTTTGTAAGATAATTTTTTCACCCTATATCCACCATTCAGGCGTGATGTCGCCGAGCCTGACGATGCGTCCGGCGGAGTAATCGATCATGATTTCAATATCCCTGTAGCTGTCCGGCATGATCTGCACCATGAGTTCCCGGCAGGCGCCGCAGGGCGCGCCGTTGGAGCCGTCGTCGCTAACGACGAGAACCTTGTCGATCTCCTGTTCACCATTAGTGATCATATTGAAGATGGCGTTTCTCTCCGCGCAGATTCCCAGCGTGCTGCAGGTGTCAATACATATGCCGGTATAGATTTTCCCCGACTTCGACAGAATCGCGGCGGCTACCTCTCCGCAGGTGACATACTCCGAGATTCTCCGCGAATGCAATACGGTTTTCGCCGCGTCGTACATTTCATTCCAGATGGGTTCCATTTTGAGTCCCTCCGTTTTTACAGTCAATTAAAAAATTCTATCATTTTCTCCATTGTGTCAAGTCCTTCCGGCGTATAGGGGCGGAACACAATTCCCATGTGTCCGTCGCTCCCTGTCCGGTCGAGTGTGTTGGGGAGATTGTTTTTATCCAATAAACTCTTAAAGTAGAAGGTCATATCCTTCAATTCGTCGTTATCATTCGTGATGAGAAAGGTTTTGGGCAAGGCAGACAGCGCTGGATTGTCCTCGAAAATCATGTCCCTGTACTGGGGCATCTTTTTGTAATGCTTTGGAAAAACCATATTTCTCATGCCCCAATAAGCAATGCTCTTCTGATAAAAATGCATCAGTCCGCAGTCGAGCAGCAACCCCCGGTATTCATACGCCCTTTCCCCGATGCCAAAATGCTCTCTCATCTCACCACTTTTGCAGAGGAGACATTCCGTAACCGCCAACACACCCGCCGACGAATGTCCCGCGATAACTATCCGGCTGACGTCGCCGTTGTAGTTTGCCGCGTTACGCAAAATCCATCCCACCGCTCTGTCAATGTCAATCACCTGATCAAAGACCGTGTATTCCGGATAGGCCAGCCGATAATTCAGGTTGAACACGACAAAGCCCTTCTGCGCCATCGTATTGCCGAACAGACGGTTGACTTCCTTATCTCCCGAAATAAAACCGCCGCCGTGAATGTCAATCAGAATCGGCTTTTTTAATTCGTTGGGCAGAAAATACACGTCGAGCGTGTGTTCAGCAAGTCCGTCGTCCACATACAAAATGCCTCTTTCCTGCGAGATGGCAGGTGAAATGTTGGAAAGGTCGATTCTTTGTATATCCGCCTCCGTTGCCCGGATGCTCTTTTGTTTTATGTAATGATTGATCATGTCTTATGAACAGCTCCTTTGTTTTATGTGTTGTCGATTCCATTATAATGCTGCGGAAATAGCCTGTCAATCAGGTTATTCCCGCAGATGAATCATTCCTCCTATCTCATTCCAACACCAGCACCATACATTCCTCTGATTCCCGGAATCCAAGCTTCCGATAAAGCGGTCTGCCGGAGGCGGTCGCGTCAAGGCTGATTTCGGTAACGCCCCTGCGTTTTGCTTCTTCGATCAGCATTTCCACCATGCGCCGGGCCATTCCCTGCACGCGGTAATCCGGCGCGGTGTAGACATTCATCAGGTGGGAACGCCTTCCGGTAGGGTGCGAGAAGGTGGGCATCATTTCGATATAGCACAACGTCGCACAGCCGATTGTTTTTTCATTTTCACCGTTTTTTTCATCTTTTTCATCAACGGCAAGCACCGTCGTGTGCTGTCCGTTCAGGAAATAGTCGCGGCTGTATGAGTAGAAATCTTCGGAAAAGATATAATCCTTCGATAAAAAATTGACTTCCCTGAGCATTTCCAGCCGGATTGCCATTAGCTCGGCGATGTCCTCGCTGGTGGCGATTTTGTATTCAATCATGGAATTGTTGCCTTCCTTTCCGCGGGTGGATATTGTTATTATAGCAATCGGGGAGAGGGAAGTCAAGGAAGAAGGCTGCTCGGTTCTCCATCTGCGACCAATGCGCCTTCATTGAAAAAAATAGTAAATCTTATTGCGATTGTGTGAATATGTGCTATAATATAGACAACCACTATTTTGATCGACAATTACACTTCATATAAGAAAGATCGGTGCTGACATGAAAACATACAACAAACTTATCCGTGATAAAATTCCCGAAATAATCCGTCAGTCAAATAAAATTCCTGTGACACATATTTTGGATGACGAAGCGTATCTTTCCGCGCTTGACAGAAAGCTGGATGAGGAATGCGCGGAATATCATTCGGACAGGAATCTCGAAGAACTTGCGGATATTCTCGAGGTGGTATATGCCATTGCGGAAGCAAAAGGCTGTTCCGTCGAAAGGCTTGAAGCGCTCAGGCGTGAAAAAGCGGCAAAGCGCGGCGGGTTCAAAGAGAGAATTTTTCTTGAAAGCGTAAATGAAGCGGAAGGAGAATGATGGTATGGGCGGAGCCTTGCACGCGGTTTCGGGCAGCGCGGCGGAGGATATGTTCATCGAGCTTTTCTCCGATACATTCGGCGCGGAAAAGGCGGGTTTTCTCTACAGTCAGTATCATTTCTACGATATTTACAACAACGACAGATACGCGGATTTTCTGATAGAAAACGGAATCAGAAAAATTGCCATAGAAATCGACGATGAAGCGAGTCATCATCCATCCCTTGTTTCTCAGAATAAATTCTGGGATGACCTTCTGAAACAGAACAGCATGGTTCATCTGGGCTGGGACGTTTACCGATGGGCAGTCAGACAAATGCAGAATCAGCCCGATACGGTCAAGGACGAACTCAGACTTTTTCTCGGCAGCGCGCACTCCTTCTGTGAGGTAACGGATTACCTTCCCTGTCAGAAAAGCCGGTCGATAGAAGCGCACGACCTGACGCTGAAAGAGCATCAGTCCACAGCATTGGCTGCGCTTGAGGAAATGCGGAAAAGAAATGAATCCATCGCCCTGATCTATCATGCAACAGGTACGGGAAAAACCGTGACGGCAGTGACAGACGCAAAGCGCGTCGGAAAGAGGACGCTCTTCATTGCTCACACAAACGAGCTTGTTTCTCAGGCTGCCGATACGTTTAAACTGCTTTGGGGTGAAGTAAGCGTCGGAATATACATGGGCGCGGTCAAAGAAAAGGACGCATTTGTTGTCTGCGGAAGCATTCAGAGCATTGCTCTCAATCTTGAAGAGTTCGGAGAAAGCGAGTTTGATTATCTCATCATCGACGAAGCGCACCACGCCGCCGCCGAAACATACCAAAAGGTGCTTGCTTACTTTCATCCTTCATTCACACTCGGTCTGACTGCTACTCCCGAACGGGCGGACGACAAGGATATTCTCGAAATATTCAAAACAACCGCTCATCGCCTTGACATAAAAACGGCTGTAGAAATAGGCGAGCTTGTTTCGGTGCGCTGCATCAGAATACATACCAATATCGACCTGACAAAGGTTCGTTTTAACAGCGTCCGGTACAATATCCGCGATCTGGAAAGCAAGATATTTGTCCCTGACCGCAACAAGCTGATTGTTGACACTTTCATGGAATATGTAAGCACGAAGCGTACCGTTATCTTCTGCGCCAGCGTAAAGCACGCCGAGGAAATAGCAAACAGTATTCGTCAGAGAGGCGTCAACGCGCAGGCGGTTTCCGGCAGCATGAAGCCTTCTGAGAGAAAGGAAATCCTGTCAAAATTCCAGAAGGGAGAGATATTGGCGCTCTGTTCCTGCGATCTGCTGAACGAGGGCTGGGACTGCCCCGAAACGGAAGTGCTTTTCATGGCGCGTCCCACCATGTCGAAGGTGCTTTATACGCAACAGCTCGGCAGAGGAATGAGACTGAGCGAAGGAAAGGAATTCCTGATGGTGTTTGATTTTGTGGATAACGCCAGTCAGTACAATATGCCGTATTCCCTGCACCGTCTGCTGAAGCTGAAGGATTACCGTCCGGGAAAACGTGTTCTCGGCACAAAGAAGCAGATGCGGCAGGATGAGGAGCTTTACCGTAGAGGGGAAAAGCCGGAAGCGATTATAGACTACCCTGTCAGCGCGACGGATTACGAAGCGGTCGATGTGTTCAACTGGCAGGACGAAGCGGCGGGAATGCTGTCGCAAATGGAATTTGTCAGGCGGGTGGACGTTCAGTCGGAAACCGTGGAACGGTATATCCGTGAGGGCAAAATCATTCCGGATATGATCGTGCCGCTCAGTGAACACAAAAAGCTGAAGTATTTCCACGAGGAAACCCTGATAAAAGCCGCTCAGGAATTCGACTGGACGCTGATCAATGACGAAAACCGCAAGCAGATGTTTATGGACATGGTCAGACAGATGGATATGTCCTATTCCTATAAACCTGTTCTGCTGAAAGCAATCCTCACGCTTGCCGATGCGAGAGGGCGTGTCAGGCTGGATGATATCTCGGATTATTTCAAGCGCTTTTACGAGCAAAGGCGTTCCTCCGGACTGCCGCCGGAAAAGCCCGCCAGCCTGTTTGCCAAGGGCGGATATACCGACAAAGAGGCACAGAGGAATATTCTTGCCAACCCTTTCAGAAGATTTGAGGATATGCAGATGCTTCGCCATACCAGAACGCTGGGAATCATCGAAGTGGAGCCTACCGTCTGGAAGCACCTGACGGCAGAAGAAAAAGCCGAAATCGAAGCCATATGCGATGAAAAGCTGAGAGCCTATTTCGATAAGCTGAAATAAGGAAAGATCATCACGAATAGGACCATAGAAAAGCAACGTTTTTCACAGCGTTGCTTTTTTGTTGCAATAGATATCGGTGCGGACAGTCGAAATCCGGAATTATGGCGTGAATATATTGTTGGCGACGATATGGAGAAACTCATGGACTTTCTCAGTCAGACATTGGGGTATGAAACGCCCGATTCCAGCCGCAGTTTGTGGATTCACGGCTCCTACGGCACTGGCAAGAGCTATGCCGCTATTCTTATCAAGCATCTGTTGGAAGAAAAAACAGATGTGATTGATACCTATCTGCAAAACAATCAGAAGCTCTCAAAATATTACAATCGTTTTGCAAAATGCCGGAAAAACGGAGAATACCTTGTCATCTGGAAAACAGGCTGCACCGGCATCCGCACCGGCGACCAGCTTCCGGTGGAAGTTGAATTTGCTATCCGCGACGCATTGAGGGAGAAATTCGGAGACAAGGCGGACTATGGTTCCGCCTCTCTCCAGGACGGCGTCAAAGCACAGCTTCGCAATAAAAATATCAATTGGGAACACGTTCTTGAAACAACCATTCTCGGTGAAGACTACGACGATCTGGATGCGCTGATCGCGGCTGTTGACAAAGGCGACATAGAAGCAACAAAAGAAGTGGCAGCCATCATCCGCTCCAATCACTGGGGACTTATCAACAACGTAGAAACCTTCAAAAAATGGGTGGAAGAAATCATCGCTGCCAATCATCTGGAGAAGAGCGGTATCTTTTTCATTTGGGATGAATTTACGGATTATCTGCGTTACAGCGATGATCAGGTTCTTATGCAGCAGATTTCCGAGTATTGTAAGGTTCAGCCGCTCTTCATGTGCTTCATCGTACATAAGGATTCCAGCTGGGTAGACGTGATGGGTAATGCAAAATATCAACAAATTACTCACCGATTCCATGAGGTGGAATTCCATGTATCCGCTGACGCTGCCTATGACCTGATCGCCGGTTCCATCAGCGTTCGCAACGGCATGG
>JAFRXY010000009.1 GCA_017441385.1 Clostridia bacterium
GCACGTCTGGCTGGCATCTTTTCCGCCATATTTTGCCAAAATCCTCGTTAATACACAAAGTATTGCCTGCGGTTTTGGCGTCATCTGGCGAAAAATCTGACGGCGCCATCCGCACACGCGGAGATTCTGAACAGGCTCTTATGCCGGAATCGCGGAGACAATCAGTCGTTCGCGCCGGTATCCTTCAGGAGCTTGACATCGATGTCGAACGTCTGGGAAGCGCTGGTGGTCGTGGCGGGACGGTAGAGCGTGAGCCGGATGGTATCGCCCGGTTTCTTTGTGATCATGATATCCTGCAACTGGGACAGCTCGGTAATGCGGTTGCCGTCGCAGTGGGTGATAATATCGTACTTCTGCGCCTTGCCATTCATATCGGAATCAGGGTTGATGTCGTAGATTTGCAGGCCGGCGGGAATGCCCTGGCTCTCGTAGGCGGAGGAAATGGTGACGCAGGTAATGCCCAGCTTGACTCTGCCTTCCACATAGCCGTATTGGATGAGGTCGGTGACGATCTCCTTGACCTTGACGGACGGAATGGCAAATCCCATGCCCTCATAGCCGGAGGCGCTAATCTTGGCGGTATTCACGCCGATGACCTGACCGTACATATTGACCAGCGCGCCGCCGGAATTGCCGGGGTTGATGGCGGCGTCGGTCTGGATGTAGCGCATGGCGCTGGTGGATTCCATGTTGTCGGTGTCGATGATTCTGTCCACGCCGGAGACAATGCCCATGGTGACCGAGCCGGCGAACTGTCTGCCGCCGGGGTTGCCGATGGCCACGACGTAATCGCCGAGAACCAGCTGGCTGCTGTCGCCCAGTTCGCACTCGGGAAGTCCGGTCGCGTTGATCTTGAGCACGGCAAGGTCGGACTTCACGTCGTAACCCACCACCTTGGCGTCGTAGGTCTGACCGTCGCTGGTGATGACCGAAACGTCATACTTGCTGCTGTCGCCGATGACGTGGGAATTGGTGACGATATATCCGTCGGAGCGGAGAATAATGCCGGAGCCTTCGCCGCTGTTGGAGCTCATGTAATTGACGTTGTCCACCGTCACAACGCTGACGATGGAAGGACGGACCTTCGCCGCCACCTGCGCGGGCGTGAGCAGATCGCCCGAACTGCCGACGGTGGTGTCGGTCTTGGGGGATTCGACTTCGTTGAAGGAGAAAGTGCCGCTGTCGTTCTGCACCGAGCCGCCGCTGCCCGCCGTGCCGAGTCCGTTCCGGAAGAGGGCGGCCGCGCCCGCTCCGATCAGACCGACCGCCAGCAGCACCGCCACGATGGCCGCGACGACCTTGCCTGCGCCCGACTTTTTGGCGACGGGAGTCGCGTACTGCACAGGCTGCTGCTGCTGTCCTGCCGGAGCGTAGCCGTAACCGGTTGTTCCGGAGCTTGCCGAACGGTATCCTGTGGACTGATTCTGGTACATGCCGTTAGGATTCTGCTGATTCATACATAATTCCTCTTTTCAAAAATATTTATTTCGCTGCAAAATCTATCATAATCCGGCCCCGCGGGTTTGCGATGAAAGAATAAGGACAGGCGCTGTGATGGGGTCATGAAGATTCCTCATCGGAGCGGGTTTTGGCGCGGTTGGTGCTGCGGGAGCCTTCCGACGCTTCGGGCAGGGTGAAGATGATACTGCAATAATTCCCCTCGGAGCCTTCGGCGTGAA
The DNA here is from genome assembly GCA_017441385.1 of Clostridia bacterium. Taxonomy (GTDB): domain Bacteria; phylum Bacillota; class Clostridia; order Oscillospirales; family Acutalibacteraceae; genus RUG762. The sequence continues at coordinate 1,680 of JAFRXY010000009.1, forward strand.
TGCGTCCGCCGTGCAGCGTGACGATGGTCTTGACGATATAGAGACCCAATCCGACCCCCTGCCGGTCGAAGCTGCGGCTCTTGTCGGTCTTGTAGAACCGCTCGAAGATGTGGGAGAGTTCCTCGGTGGAAACCCCTATGCCGCTGTTGGAAATGCTGACGGTCGCCACCTTGTTCTGCACAGTGGCCTTCACCCGGATATAACCGCCGTCATTGGTGAATTTCACGGCGTTGTCAAAGAGATTGTAAAGCACCTGATGAATGAGGTCGGCGTCCCCGTTGACGGTGATGATACCCAGCTCGTCAAAGCCCTGAATCTCGATGTGCTTTTCCTCGATCCGGTGCTCAAAGGAGAGCAGCGCCTGAAAAATGACCTCGGAGAGATTGAATTTCTGCTTTTTGAGCTGCATGGCGCCGCTGTCGATCTTGGAAAGATCGAGCATGGAGCGCACCAGACGGGCAAGGCGTTTGGTTTCGTCCGAAATGATGCGGAGGTACTTGTCCTGCTTCTCCGGCGGAATGGTGCCGTCGAGTATGCCGTTGACATAGCCGGATATGTTGGTCATGGGCGTTTTCAGCTCATGGGATATGTTGGCGATGAAACTCCGGTTGACCGTTTCGCTCTCGGCAAGTTTCGCGCCCATTTCATTGAGCGCGTCGGCGAGCTGCCCGACCTCGTTCTCGCTCTTGAAGTTGATGCGCATGGCGAAATCGCCGTCGGAATACTTCTGCGCCGCCTTCACCATTTCCCTGAGCGGCTTGACCTGCTGATAGGTCAGCATATAGACCATGCAGAAGGAAATGATACCGGCGATCAGCACGGCGACCACCGCAATGCGGGAGATGTCGCTGCGGAAGTCGGAAATCGCCGAGGCGGAGGAGGCGACAAAGACAAAGCCCGCGATGTATTCCTTTCCCACGTCGCCGCCCGCGACAAAGGGAACCGCCACGATGAAGTGGCTCTGGTCGTAAATGCCCCCCAGCCTGTCGGTCATGCGGTATTCCCTGACCTTGGCCGCCGCCGAAATGACCGACTGAGAGATGCTCTTTTTCTGATGGCGGCACCGGAATTCCTCATTGTCGGGGGTGTCGGCGTGAAGATATTCTTCGGAACAGATGACCGTCGTTCCCTGTGCGTCCACGATGAAGATATCCGCGCCGCAGCTCGAGCTGAGAATGCCGAGAGTGGAGCGCAGTTTTTCCTTGCCGGCGTCGGTGACGACGTACTGAATGGCGGGATTCATGCTGTCGTCGCCGTTGCGCATGGGCACTGGAATGATGTAGGCGTTCATTCTGTCGGCGACGATGTGGGCGTTGTCGGCGAGCTGCTGCTGCTTTTCGCTGCGCCACCGGTTGGAGATGAGCGCCGACATGATGATGCTGAAAAGAATCAGGCTGCATATCAGCACCGTCGATGTGACAAAAAGATACTTGGTAAAGAGCGACCGGGAAACAATGTGCTTCATCTCAACGAAGATGCCGGCAAGCCACGACCGGAAGCCGCGTTTATGCAGCGCCTTGGTTTTTTCCCCGGAATCGGAATAGCCGCCCGCGGACGGCTGCCGGAATTCCCCGTCGCCGTTATGGCGGCTTTCAAACTGAATACCCATAGCCAGTCATCGCGCCGTTATTTGACTTCAAATTTGTAGCCGACGCCCCAGACGGTTTTGAGCGACCACTGATCGCTCACGCCCTCCAGTTTTTCGCGCAGGCGCTTGACATGTACGTCCACCGTGCGGCTGTCGCCGTAGTAATTGAAGCCCCAGACCTCGTCGAGCAGCTGATCGCGTGAGAAAACGCGGTTGGGATTGCTGGCGAGGTGGTAGATCAGCTCCATCTCTTTCGGGGGAGTGTCCACCTGCACGCCGTTGACCTTCAGCTCGTAGTTGTTGAGGTTGATGGAGAGCTTGTCGAAGGTAACCACCTTCTTCTCGTTGGGATCCTGCTTGCCGCTTCTGCGGAGCACCGCCTTGATGCGGGCGAGAATCTCCTTGGGTTCAAAGGGCTTGACCACATAGTCGTCCGCGCCGAGTTCCAGTCCCAGCACCTTGTCGAAGGTTTCGCCCTTGGCGGTCAGCATGATGATGGGGCACTGTGATTTCTTGCGTATTTCACGGCATACCTGAAAGCCGTCCTGCTCCGGCAGCATGATGTCCAGCAGAATGATGTCGGGGCTTTCCTGATCAAAGCACTCCACCGCCTTGCGTCCGTCGTGCGCAATGGCGACGGTGTAGCCCTCCTTTTCGGTGTAGAGCCTGAGAAGCTCGCAGATGTTCTGGTCGTCGTCCACAATCAGTATTTTTCCTGTTTCCATATTGTCATTCTTCCCTTCGTTTTTTGTTATCGTATATCGTAAACAGGCCGTATAATCAATCGTATACAATCCCTATCCAATTATTATATACTATTATTTTGTGAATTGATTGATTTTTTATTAATAACTATATGTTTTTTTCGTTTTTTTCGCTGCCGCCGGCCGCTCCCGCCCGCTTGGAAAAGCAGGTGCAGCACAGTGCGCCGTGAGGACAGGCGCTGACGCATTTGAAGCACCGGATGCATTCCGGGTCATCGGGAGAAGCGGCGGGATTCACCGCCATATCGCAGACCTTGGCGCAAAGACCGCAGCCGGTGCATTTTTCCCTGTCCGGATGCAGCCTGACCGCCGACACCCGGTTGAAAAGGGAATAGAACGCGCCCAGCGGACAGAGATATTTACAGAACGGCCGGAATATCACGACGGACGCCAGCACGACCGCCGCCAGCACAATGGCCTTCCATGTGAAAATCCAGCCCCAGAGCGCCCGCAGCCGGCCGTCGGCCGCCGAGAGCAGCAGCCCGGAGAGGGTGCCGGAAGGGCAGAGGTATTTGCAGTAGAAGGGGGTGAAATGATGGGCGGCGGGCAGAATCAGCACCGTGATGAGCAGCACCCCGTATTTTACAGATCGCAGCTGCCGGTCGCACCGGAAGGTGCGCAGCTTCCGGGGGGAAGGTATTTTGAAAAGCAGATCCTGCACGAATCCGAAGGGGCAGAGGAATCCGCAGATCAGCCGGCCGAAAGCCGCCCCGAAGAAGAGCAGCCACCCCAGCACATAGCTGGGAAACCGGAAATGCCACGCGGAAATGGCATTTTGCAGCGAGCCTACGGGACAGGCCCCCAGCGCGCCGGGACAGGAATAGCAGTTCAGCCCCGGCAGGCAGAATTGCTTGCCCGCGCCGGTGTAGATCTTCCCGGTGAAGAAGCCGCTGATGTGGCCGTTTTGCAGCAGCGCCGCCGCCGCCTGTATGAGGGTTCTCTTTTTGTTATCCAATGCCGATGCACTCCAGACATATCCTGACCGCCTTGGCCAGCACCTGCCCGTGCTGACCCGCCGCCGCGCCGGCCGCGATGAGCACCGCGCCGGCGGCCAGCAGCGCCGCCGTCAGGGCGTTTTCCCGACGGTTCATTGATGCAGGTAAGAGAGAATGACGCTTTCCCATTCCTCATAGGACTTGGAGCCGATATAGGCTTCATCGGAAAGCACATTGCCTTCTCCGTCGGTAAAAACGGTGGTAGGCACATAGCCTGTATTGAATCGGTTGAATGCCGCGCAGGATTTAATCATGGGGTATTGGATGCCGTTGGATTGTACGGTTTCTTTCAGACCGTCGGTGTCGCTGTAAACCCCCACAATCATCAGCCCCTCGGCGCCGTACTTGGCGTAGAGCTTCTGAAGGTCGGGCAGTTCCTCGCGGCAGGGGCCGCACCACGGCTCCCACATGTTGAACATAATCACCTCTGCCCCGCTGAAATCCTCCAGCGACACGGTTTTCCCGTTGATGTCGGTAGTGGTGAAGCTGAGCTTCTCCCCGGACGCAATGGGCGCGGTGTCGGACGTATCGCCGGAATTGCCGGAAAATCCGGTGAGATCCCTGTTTTCCGAGTGGCAGCCGGCCAGCACCAGCAATGAAGCCGCCAGCGCCAATGCAAACAGTTTTTTGAACATAGCTTGTATCTCCTTTCGCTATAAGTGTGGATTTTTTAAAAGGCTACACTATAATTTAACCATAATCCGCGTCAATTATCAAGTGGTTTTCGGGAATAAACGTCGGAATTACGCCAATAATTCCGGTGAAATTCTATCCGGAAGGAAGGCGGCTGCCATGACAGGAAAAAAATACGGCGTGAAGCGCGATGCTCCCGCGATAACCGGAAAGGTGCCGGGGCAATATCCGTGGCTGTGCGAGGACATGCACTGCGACGTCTGCGTGACGGGGGGAGGAATGACGGGGGCGCTCTGCGCCATGCTTGCCGCCGAGCTGGGACTGAGCGCGGTGCTGATCACTTCGGAAGGGCTGGGCTTCGGGGACACGGGGCATATGCCCGGCTGCGCGGAATTCAGTGGCGGGCGGACGCTCACCGGGCTGGACAGGGTGATGAATGCCGGCGACGCGCTGCGTCTGTATGCCGCGGGGTTTGAAGCGCTGGACGATTTGCAGAATCTCTGCGCCCTGCTGGACGGTGAATTTGCCGGAACCGGCATTTCCACCGGCTTTCAGCGCCGCGATTCGCTCCTTTTCACGGCCGATCCCACCATGGGGGAGCTGCTGGAATGCGAATATCTCGCGTTAAGAAAAACATTCCCCGACTGCACCCTCATCACACCCGGCACGGCAGGGAGCGCCTTTGCGTTCGATCTGCACGCGGGCATTCTGGTGAAGGACGGAAGCGGCGTGTTCGACCCGTATGCCTTCACCCACCTCTGCGCGATGAAGGCGCGGGAACTGGGCGCGGAAATCTTCGAGCAGACGCGGGCGGAGGACATTCAGACACCGAAAAATGACAGCGGGAGCGTGATCGTCACCGCCTCCACACACCGGAGAATATACGCCGACAGGCTGATCTTTGCTGCCGGCAGCGAGGGACTTCGTTCCATGTTCCGGCGCGCAAGGCAATATACGGCGTTCTGTTCCCTGCGCAGGCTGTCGGAGGGCGAAAGCGGCTGGCCGGGCAAGTGCAGCCTTCGGACATTCGGCAGACGCTCTATGAGCTTCTCCATTTCGGGGGGAGGAAGGGTGACCGCCTGCGCCGAGGGCGGGAAGGGGGACGCCGCCGCCTTCAGCCGCCTTGACCGAATGACCGGGCGGCTTCTTCCGGATGCCGCCGGCGGCCCGGAATATGAATATTCCTGCCCCTTTTCCGTTCCGCGGGACGGAATGCCGGTCATCGGCAGGCGAAGCGAATTCAGAAACTGCTTTTTCGCCCTTCCGTCCTCCCTTTCCCCCGCCGGAGCGCCGGGATTTTCCGTGATGGCGGCGAGGGGCGCGGAGGCATTTCTGGAGGGAAACAACCGCCCGGTTCTACCGTGGCATGACCCTGAAAGAATGTAAAATTTTCCCAATCCCCGCCAATCTGAAAAATTTACAAATTAATCATAAATAAATCACGCCGGAAAGTTATAATGTATGTGTCAAAGAATACGATAGTATTTCCGCCAGAAGGCATAGAAAGGAAGGTAATATGAAACAATCCGTCTTGAAAAAAGCCGTCGCTCTTGTGGCGGTTCTTTCATTTGTTCTGGCCTGCGCGATTTTCCCGGCGGGCGGAAGAAACACCGTTTACGCCGCGACGCTCACCATCTCCACCCAGCCGAAGAATGTCACCGCCAAACCGGGCAATACGGTAAAATTCACCGTTAAAGCCACCGGCAACGGAACGGTGAAATACCAGTGGTATTACAAAAAACTTGACGATACCGACTGGCAGAAATGGAACGGAAAGGTCTATTCCTCCACTTCGGGCACTGTCAATCAGACGTGGAATATGATGAAAGTGCGCTGCAAGGTTTCCGACAAGTCAACCAGCAAATATTCCAAAACCGTGACCGTAACGGTGGATCAGCCTCTTTCCATTGTCGCGCAGCCGCAGGGCTTCACCGGAAAGGTCGGGGATCCGGCTTCCTTCACGGTCAAGGCCTACGGCAAAGGTACCGTGAAATACCAGTGGTACTTCAAAAAGCTCTACGATGCCGACTGGTCGGTCTGGAAAGGCCATACCACCGCCACCACCACCGCCAAGGTCAATCCCACATGGAATCTCATTCAGATGCGCTGCCTTGTGACCGATGCCAACGGCAGCAAGTATTCCGATACCGCCGTTGTGACGGTGGATCAGCCGCTTTCCATCAACACCCATCCTCAGGATCTCACCATCAAGCTCAATAAACTGGCGACCTTCAAATGCGTTGCCTACGGCAGCGGCGAGATGAAGTATCAGTGGTACTACATGAAGAAGGGCGAGTCGGGCTGGTCGGTCTGGAACGGACAGACCACTCCCACCATCACCGCCACGTCGAATGAGTCGTGGAAGATGATGAAGATCAAGTGCCGTGTGACCGACGTGTCGGGCAGCATTGAATCCAACCCCGCCACCATCATCATAGACGAACCTCTCGTCATTCTCACCCAGCCGCAGGACACGGTGTCCAAGGTCGGCAAAACCACCTCCTTCACCGTGAAGGCACAGGGCACCGGCGATCTGAAATACCAGTGGTATTACAAGAAGGAAGGGGCGAAGAGCTGGACGCTCTGGAGCGGGTACACTTCCGCCACCGCCTCTGGCACTTCCAATTCCACATGGGACGGCATGCTTGTCTACTGCAAGATCACCGATATGCTGGGCAGAAGCGTCAATTCCCAATCGGCGATGGCGCTGCTTTCCGGCAAGCTGCGGGTCACCAGACAGCCGGAAGGAGTCACCCTTCACACCGGCGACACCGCGACATTCAAGGTCAAGGCCTATTCCGAAAACGCCCTGACCTATCAGTGGTATTACAAGAAGGCGGGCAAGAGCAGCTGGACGCTCTGGAGCGGAAAGACTTCGCCTGAGATGACCGCCACCGCCGACTGCACATGGCACGGAATGCAGGTGTACTGCAAAGTGACCGACAGCAAGAAGAACACGGTTGACAGCAACCCGGCGTATACCATGATCACCAAGCAGGGCAGCAAGCGCTACTTCAAGCGTACCATCACCATCAGCGCCAATTACACCAAGGTGTATGACGGCGTGGGCACCAAGTACAATGTTGTCGCCAAGCTGATGAGAGGCAAATCGTTTGAAGCGCTGGAATGGGCGGCCGACGGCAACGACACCACATGGTACCGGTTCAGTTACAACGGCAGGAACGTGTGGGTTCCCCGCACAAGCGTAACCGTTACCGACGATTATACCACCATTCCCGACCGCAAATTCAACAGCGGCGGCATTCCGGTTATCTACATTTCGCCTTCCAAGCAGCCCGACAACGCCTTTGCTTACGGAGGCACCACGGAGCAGGAACAGATGTACCGCGTGGGCAATGCCCTCAAGAAGATACTGGACGAGGAATACTACTGCATGACCTTCATTCCGTCGACGGCGCTTCCTCTTGGCCTTAAAAACCGCGCTTACGACGCCTATATCCGGGATGCCGACGTCTATCTCGCCATCCACAGCAACGCCATTTCCTCCAAGACGGTCTACGGCGCCATCGGATATTATTCCCCCAACTGCAATCAGGGCAAGGTGCTGAGCGAGAATATCATCGCCGAGATGAAGAAAATCAGCATTAAAAAGCCCACCGTAACGAATCAGCTCCGCGAAGGCATGTCGGCGTTCGGCGGCACCGGCTACGGTGAAGTCCGCGATCCCACCTATTACGGCATCGTCGGCGTGCTGGCCGAGGTGGAATACCACGACAACAAGGATTCCGCCAAGTGGATCATCAACAACACCGACAAGATTGCCCGTGCGCTGGCCAATTCGCTGGAAAAGACCTTCGGCCTGCAAAAGAAGGCATAATTCCCTGCCGCCTCGTGCGGAAGAAACCCATTCACGCAAAAAAAGCTCCGTTCCCCCTCCTGTCATTGCAATGACAAGGGGCGCGGAGCTTTTTTATTCCGTGAATTCATCCGTTATTAGAGCCTGTTCAGAATCTCTCCACGCACGTCTGGCTGGCATCTTTTCCGCCATATTTTGCCAGAAATCCCAGCGAAACATTCGTTTCGCTAGTTAATACACAAAGTATTGCCTGCGGTTTTGGCGTCATCTGGCGAAAA
>JAFRXY010000067.1 GCA_017441385.1 Clostridia bacterium
TCTTATCCCCGATCTGTACGCCGAGCAGGTGCCGCTGCACGAGAGCAAGGTGATCTTTCTCGGCGATGGAGGCGAGGGCAAGAGCTATACCATCAAACGAATCATGCATGGAGGCGAACCGGAAACCGAGCAGAATTCCTACATAACCAGCGAAACACCCGGCGTGGAAATCATCGATATGCCCGCCGCATACGGGGATGAGAACTTCACGGTGCATTTCTGGGACTTCGGCGGTCAGGAGATTCTTCACTCCATGCACCGCTGCTTCCTGACTGAGGAAACAGGGTATGTCGTGGTCGTCAAGACAAGGGAAAACGCGAACCAAAAAGCGAGGGAATGGCTGCGCAACATCCACGCCTTCGCTCCGAAGTCCTCCGTCCTGATGTTCCTGAACTGCTGGGAAAACGCCGATCCTCACCGCTCACTGGATGATGCCGCTCTGAAGGACGAATTTCCCCAGATGCTTGACGGCAGCGTCAGGCTCTCGGCAAAAACCGCGCCCAAAGAGGAATTCAACGCTTCCCTGACCGACCGCATCTTACAGATGGCGGCAGATACCGAGGGCAACAAAAAGAAAATCCCCAAGCTGTATAAGAATGTCATTGCCGAGCTGAGGGAGAAGACAAAGGCGAACGGCCACTGTGTTTCAAAGGAGGATTACCGCGAAATCTGCCGGCATAACGGCATTGATTTTGACAAGGAGGCAAACCTGCTCACCTTCCTCAATAATATCGGCGTGTGCTACAGCTATCACATCGGCGAGGACAAACAGGAGCTTGCCGAGTATTCGCTGCTTGACCCGACATGGCTGACCAAGGCACTGTACGCCATCATCCGCGAGGGAATCGGCTTCGCCCAATACGGCATTGTGTCAACGTACAGAATCATCCATATGTTGGGCAAAGAGCCGGTCAACCAACCGAAAAATAGCGAGTATACGCGCCCGATTTATGATGACGAAGATGAATGTCAGTATATCTTCGACGTCGCGGAAGCGCACGATCTCTGCTTCCGGATGGGAGAGGACAATCTCTTCTTTCCTGCCCTCTGTAAGGATAAAACACCGTTGGAGGAATTTCCGGATAAAACGGAGTACGGCACACCCATCCAATACCGGCTGAAATACAAATACCTGCCCGACAGCGTGGTACATAAGCTCATGGTGCGCTGCTATAAAAAGGATATGTCCGTCAAAAGATGCTGGCTCAAAGGCATGATTCTGGCTTCTACTGACGATACCTTCAAGGCGGTTGTGCGCATGAATGACGATGAAAAGACACTTGCCATAGACGTCTATGCCAAAAACGGCGTGGACGCAAAGCCCTATGTCCTCTTCAAGCTCATCCGGGATCAGGTGCTTGAGATTAACGGCAAACTGGGACTGACCGCCAAAGAAGTCATTGTATGTGGTGAAGATTCCTTTTCGGTCAAAACGCTGCTTAATTCTTATGAGAATCATATTGACCGAGTAAGCGGTGACGAAACAGACAGAATATACAGTCCTGCCGAGCTTTTGGGGAGGTTCTTTGAACCTGTGCAGGGAGAGAACGGTGAAATTATGTACACATTTAATGTTGACAATCGAAAGGTATATGTGAATTTCGATAACAGTCAGCACAATTCTGCTCTCATTAACGGTAAAAACATTGAGGATTTCATTGTCGGTTCTGACGGAAGGGTAGACCATCATGAAACCGTCAACCGAAAGCTGTTCGGAGGCAATTGAAAGGAGTAAGTCAATGGCGAAACGGAACGAAGCGAAGATAAAGGGCAAAAACATTCA
>JAFRXY010000068.1 GCA_017441385.1 Clostridia bacterium
AGGAAATGGAAATAATGCCTTACCGCCCAGGACTCTGACCTGCGGCAATGCCATGTTGATACAATTCATCAAAAAGGCGAAAGATAGACTATGGATACTACTTATATTTTTATCGGAGTTGCAGTTGTTATTGTCGCTATCGTGGTGATTTACAGCATACTCCGCAACAAAAAAATTAACGATAACGGCATCGAGGCGGACGCGGTGATTTCCCGCATTGATATCGATACCGATACCGACGTCGACGGCGGCGTTACCGAGAATAAAACGTATTATGTCGATTATCAGAATGCCGAGGGTCAAATTGTGACCGCCAAGCTCGGCAACCCTCCGTTCGGCGCGGCAGTCGGCACCGCCATGCGTGTGAAGTATCTGCCGGAGAAGCCGAAATATGTAAGCTGCGTAAAGTAATTTGCATATAGAAATTTATTTGAAAAGGAGTTTTGTTTTATGAAGTACGAAATCAAAGGCGATAATTTACCCGTTGTATTGTGCCATCTGGAAGCCGGCGAGGAAATGACCTGTGAGGGCGGCTCTATGTCGTGGATGGACGACGAAATCGAAATGAAGACGCAGGCAGGCGGCATCGGCAAGGCGCTTGGCAGAATGTTTACCGGAGAAAAAATGTTCCAGAACAAGTACATTGCCAAGAGCGCCGGCGAAATCGCGTTTGCTTCTTCCTTCCCCGGCTCGATCCGTGCGGTCGAGGTAACGCCCGACAAGCCTGTGGTGGCTCAGAAGGGCGCATTTCTTGCCAGCTACGGCGACATCGAGGTTTCCGTGTTCTTCCAGAAGAAGATCGGCGCGGGTTTCTTCGGCGGCGAGGGCTTCCTCATGCAGAAGTACTCCGGCAACGGCATCGTGTTCCTTGAAATCGACGGCTCGGCAATCGAGTACGACATTCCCGCGGGCGACAAGAAGATCGTCGACACCGGTTATCTCGCAGCGATGGACGCTTCCTGCTCGATGGAAGTGGTTATGGTCAAGGGTGTGAAGAACATCTTCCTCGGCGGCGAGGGTCTGTTCAACACCGTGGTCAACGGTCCCGGACACATCATTCTCCAGACCATGCCGGTACAGAATACCGCATCCCTGCTTTACAACTATATGCCGCATTCCACTAACAGCTGAAAAGGAGAAAATTCATCATGAAAAAAGCAATCAGAACAATGATCGTCATTCTCACCGCAGGATTCATGCTCATGGCATTCGCCGCCTGCGAAGAAAAGAAGGATGATACCGGCAAAGACGACGCTGCCAACACGGAAATCATTATGAAGGCGGTTTTTGAGAATATCACTTCCAGCGACCGGTATAAAGAATGGAAACAAATGAATCCCGAAGCCACCATACAGGAAAAGCTGGACGGAAACACAATCACCTTCACCGTCGAGAGCAGTATAGATACCGACAGCATAAAGGAAGAGGATGTTACGAATGATATGCCTGTCAGCTCCGGTGAATATGTCTTTACATTTGACGGGGATTATATCGTATACAAAGCACAGGACGCAAAGCGCACGAGCAATCCATTCTCCACGTATATCCTGATTGCAATCTGTGATTATTACGGGATGAACTGGGTCACGGCAAACGAATATATCGTCGCCCATCCCGATAACACGTATTATATCATAGATACGGACGCCAATACCATTAAGATTTACGCTGTCAACAATTGGAAAATGGACTGAAAAAAGGAAAAACAACGTCATGAAAAAAACAATCAGAACGATAATATCTATTCTTGCCATCGGCGCGATGCTCCTGTCTTTTTCTGCCTGTAATGACAAAAAGGACGAAAGCGAATCCTTGATGCAGGGTATTTATGAAAAACTCACCGCCGCCGATTCGAGCTATTCCGAATGGAAATCCGGATTCAATGCTACCACATTTGAAGAAAAGCTCGACGGTGAAGCCATCGTCATCACCGCAAAGGGCGAAGAAGGAATGAACGGAGAATAC
>JAFRXY010000069.1 GCA_017441385.1 Clostridia bacterium
GCAGGTGGTGGCGGCGGAGGTGATGGTGATGCCTCTCTCCTTCTCCTGAACCATCCAGTCCATTGTGGAAGCGCCGTCGTGTGTTTCACCGATCTTGTGATTGACACCGGTGTAATACAGAATACGCTCCGTAGTGGTGGTTTTACCTGCGTCGATGTGAGCCATGATACCAATATTACGGGTCTGTTCCAAAGAAACCTGTCTTGGCATAATGTCTCCTCCTCAAATATTTTAAATAGATCAGCGCTTTATTATAGATCAGCGCTTTATTCCCGCGTCGCCCGCAGGTTACGATGCGGCGGGGCAAGCTCTCTTGGATTGGTAAATAATCAGCGATAGCACCGAACGCGCGCGCCGGCAATTACCATCTGAAATGTGAGAATGCCTTGTTGGCCTCCGCCATCTTGTGCGTGTCTTCACGCTTCTTGGCGGCCTGACCGCTGCCGTTGACAGCGTCGAGAATCTCGTTGGCAAGGCGTTCCTTCATGGTTCTCTCGCTGCGGAGACGGGCATACTTGGTCAGCCAGCGCAGACCGAGCGTTTCACGTCTTTCGGGGCGAACCTCGATAGGCACCTGATAGGTAGCGCCGCCGACACGGCGGGCCTTGACTTCGAGCAAAGGCATAATGTTCTCCATTGCGGCTTCAAAGACTTCCAGGGGATCCTTTCCGCTCTTCTGGCCGACGATTTCAAAAGCACCGTAAACAATCTTCTGGGCAACGCCCTTCTTGCCGTCGAGCATGATGTTGTTGACCAGACGTGTGACAATCTTGGAATTGTAGATCGGATCGGGCAAAACGTCGCGTTTTGCTATTGAACCTCTTCTTGGCACTTTTTCTTCCCTCCTTCATTAGAATTGGAATGATATCATAGGTACTCGAAAGTGACTTACTCCCGCAGGCCAATGCAAGAGGTCTTTTATACATACAATAATATATAATATATAAAACACCGCCGCATTGATTTGCAGCCATTCGTGATAAAGTCAATTTGCGTAGTGACAGGCAGCCGATTGATTGCATCGGCTTCGTTCAGAGAAGCAAAAGATTACTTCTTGCCTGCCTTCGGGCGCTTGGCGCCGTACTTGGAACGAGCCTGCATTCTCTTGGCAACGCCCTGTGTGTCGAGCGTACCTCTGATGATGTGGTAACGCACACCGGGGAGGTCCTTGACACGGCCGCCGCGGATCAGCACGACGCTGTGCTCCTGCAGGTTGTGGCCTTCGCCGGGAATGTAAGCTGTGACTTCGATGCCGTTGGAAAGACGCACTCTGGCGATCTTACGCAGAGCGGAGTTCGGCTTCTTGGGGGTAGCGGTCTTGACGGAAGTGCAGACGCCGCGCTTCTGGGGAGAATTCTGATCGGTCATCACTCTCTTCTTGGTGTTCAGACCCTTCAAAAGAGCAGGAGCCTTGGCTTTCTTCTCCACGTCCTCGCGTCCCTTTCTTACGAGCTGGTTAAATGTTGGCATTAATTTCACCTCGATACGTATAGAATATTTTAAAAAAAATATATGTCAGGGCGTTGATACGCCGGGACAACAAGAGAATGAAAGCGCCGGAAAAAGTCATTCGGCACAAAAAGAAGCCGTGCGCAAAAATAAAAATATGGCTTTTGACGAATTAATAATAAATTTACATTTGCTCACGTCACGTTCTTTCATTATAGCACAAACACATTCCTTTTGTCAAGCCCTGCAATGAAATTTTCAGATGATTACAGACTGTTTATTTTTTATAAATGATTAATTTTTAGAAATTTCCCTTCAAATAAAAAAAAGACTTGACTTTTGCAGAGAATTGTTGTATAGTAAGTAAGCGCTGTTGAGCAGATGCCTTTTCGGCGCAATATTGTGAATATGTCATACGGAGAAGTCGCGTAGCTGGTCGAGCGCGCACGATTGGAAATCGTGTAATCGTTAAAAGCGGTTCGAGGGTTCGAATCCCTCCTTCTCCGCCAAAGCGAAAACCCTGTCACGACAGTGACAGGGTTTTCGCTTTGTACTATTCTTTTTTTCAGTTTTCATTCTTCAGTTGCCAATCCGATTTCTCTTATGCTATACTCATACTGTGCAACCTATGCAACACACCGACAGGAGTATTATTCTTTATGAACATGATAAAAAGATTCATCGCCTACTACCGTCCGCACAGACTGCTTTTCGGGGCGGACATGGCGGCGTCGCTGCTTATTTCGCTGCTCGGCATGATCTATCCGGTCATGACCAACCGGCTGCTCAACGACTTCATACCCAACCGCGACTACCGCTCGATTATCACAGCCGGCAGCGTCGTACTGGCGCTCTATGTCGTGCGGATGCTGCTGCGCTATTTCGTGCAGTATCAGGGGCATATGGTGGGAACCTACATGCAGGCGCAGATGCGGCGGGAACTGTTCGCCCATCTGGAACGGCTGCCCTTCTCCTTCTTTGACGATCACGAAACCGGCGCGATCATGACCCGCATGACCAACGATCTCTTTGAAGTGAGCGAACTCGCCCATCACGGGCCGGAAAACCTGCTCACCTGTTCGGTGATGATTGCGTTGAGCTTCGGCTATCTCTGCACCATCAACGTATGGCTGACACTGATCATATTCGCCTGTGTGCCGCTGCTGGCTGCCGTTTCGGTCTATCTGAGGAAGAAAATGCGCGACGCCTTCAAGGAACGCCGCAAGAGCAACGCGGTTATCAACGCCGCGCTGGAAAGCTCCATCACAGGGGTGAGAGTCACCAAGGCCTACACCAACGCCGCCCGCGAACAGGAAAAATTCGAGGTCGGCAATCAGATGTATATTGACGCCTGCGCCAGCTCCTACAGCGCGATGGGAAAATTCCATTCCTCGACATCCTTCATCACTGACATATTCAATGTGATCATTCTGATTGCCGGAGGGCTTTTCCTCTACAACGGCAGCCTCAACTTCGGCGAATATTCCACCTTCATCGTGTCGGTCAATCTCTTCATCGCACCGGTGCAGACGCTCATTCAGTTCATGGAACAATGGCAGAACGGCGCGACGGGCTTCCGCCGGTTCATTGAAATCATGGACATTCCGGAGGAACAGGATGCGCCCGACGCGGCCGACATCGGCGAGGTGCGGGGAGAGGTGGAGCTGCGGGACGTGAGCTTTTCCTATGAAAAGGCAGGCGAACGACACATTCTCGACCGCGTTTCGCTCAAAATCGACAAAGGCGCAAAGGTCGCGCTGGTGGGGCCTTCCGGCGGCGGCAAGACCACGATCTGCCACCTGATTCCCCGTTTCTACAGTCTGGAGGAAAACGGCGGCAGCATTCTCATTGACGGAACCGATATCAGAAAAATCACGATGGACTCGCTTCGCCGCAACATTGGAATTGTGCAGCAGGACGTATTTCTCTTTGCCGGAACGATAAAGGAAAACATCGCCTACGGCTGTCTGAACGCGACTGAGGAAGAAATCATGGACGCGGCGAGGAAAGCCAATCTTCACGAATTCGTGACGGGACTGCCCGACGGCTACGATACGGAAATCGGCGAACGCGGCATCAAGCTGTCGGGCGGTCAGAAGCAGCGCGTTTCCATTGCCCGCGTGTTCTTAAAGAATCCGTCGATCCTCATTCTGGACGAAGCCACCAGCGCGCTGGACAACACCACGGAAGTGCTCATTCAGCAGTCTCTCGACGAGCTTTGCAAGGGGCGCACGACGCTGGTCGTTGCCCACCGGCTGTCCACCATACGCAACGCCGACCGCATAGCGGTCGTGACCGACGGAAGAATCACCGAATACGGCACCCACGACGAGCTGATGCGCAAAGGCGGCACCTACAAAGAACTGTATGAATTGCAGTTCCGGCAGAATCAGGCAGGTAAATAAGAGAAAAAGAAACTTCGGCGCGGTCGGATTCTTTCTATGAAGAACCAACCGCGCCGAGGTGTTTTTTTATATTCTGTTGTGAAAACAGCGATTATTCTTCCGCCGGGTCTTTGGTTGCGGCAGCCGTTGAAATGGCCGCTATCTCGTCGGCGATTTCCTCCGCCTTGGGAGCGTCGGAGACTGCGGGAGCTTCCGGAACTTCCTCTTTTACCGCCGCTGTCGCGGCCGCCTGCTCCAGACGGGATTCCAGCACATCGCCGTGGCGTACCGGCAGCATGGTCAGGAAGGCGATGGCGCTGAAGAGCGCGGCATAGGGGCAGAGAATTTTCAGCCCCATCATATCCATCAGCCAGCCCGAAAAGATCGGGGTGACGACCTGCGCCGCCATGGAGGCGGTATAATAATATCCCGTGTAAAGACCGGTATTGGAGCCTGTGCAAAGCTCCACCACCATGGGGAAGGAATTGACGTTGATGGAAGCCCAGCCGATTCCGGCGATGGCAAAAAGCACATACATCACCGCAATGGGCGTTTCCGCCGTCACGAAGGACATGCTTCCGAAGGCCGCCACCATCATGAGAACGCCCGCCAGAATGGTCTTTTTGCGCCCCTTCTTGGAGGCGATGATACCCACCGGCAGGAAGGAAACCAAGCCGGCGGCGTTGGCGATCATCAGCGTCAAGGCGTAATCCTTGTGAAGAATATGAGCGGCGTAGACAGAATACTTCGACGTCACGGCGTTGTAGCCCATGTACCACATGAAGATGGACGCCAGCAGGAAGATCAGCGAGCAAAGTTCACCCTTTGTCAGCCTCCGGTCGCCGGCAGCCTCAGCGGCGGCTTCCGCTTCTTCGTCGCCCGACTCGTATGTAGTGATTTCCTCGTCCAATCCCAGCGCCCTGCTCTGCTCCTGCATATCGCGGGCAAAGCGGTTTTCACGCACAAAGAGCATGTAAATGACGAGGGAAATCAGCATGGCCGACGCTACCGCGAGAAAATAATAGTAAAAGTTGGTATGCATGTAGACGTCGTCCATATGCTCTATTTCCTTGGTGGCAAAGACAATGCCGAAGAGCAGCGCGATGATGCCGCCGATGGTGCCCATCAGATTGATTACGGCATTCGCCTTGGAACGCAGCGGCTTCACGGTGATATCGGGCATGAGCGCCACCGCAGGGGAACGGAAAACCGCCATCGCAATGAGCATGGCCACCAGCGTAATGACAAAGTACATCAGAACGTCGATAAAGGGCAGCAGCGCGAAGAGCGCGACGGCAATGATCGTACCCACCAGAATGAAGGGGGTGCGCCGTCCCATCTTTGTGTGAACCCTGTCGGACAGCTTGCCGAAGAGCGGCAGCATAAAGAGGGCAAGGATATTGTCGATCGCCATGATACTGCCGGAGAGCGTCTGGGACATCTGGAATTTGTAGGTCAGCACGAGCGGAATAATGGTGTCGTATGCCTGCCAGAACATACAGATCAGGAAAAACGCCATACCCGCAAATACCGTCCGCCTGTAATTGAGCTTAACCTTCATTGATTGAAAACCTTCCTTCACAGCGCATAAGATAGCACTGATATCATTCGCCTGCAATTATACCATATTTGACGTATCGTGTCAATAATTTTTATTTGTAATATCAAATATCCGCTCGGCATTGCCGTGCATCAGAAGCTCGTATTCGTCGGGCGACACCCAATCCCTGAACTCATTGAAATACACCCTGTAGAAGGGGTGCGCGTAGGTATCGGGGCCGTCGATGGGGTTGTCGGTGCCGAAGAGCAGCTTGTGCGCGCCGTATTTCTTCATGAGTTTCAGTCCCGACTCCGGCTTGACCCACGTCGTATCTCCGTAGAGATTGGGCAGCGAACCGATCAATTCGATGGCCTCGTTGTTATCGGTGATCAGTCCCATATGCACCATGATGAAGTTGACATCCGGGTGCGCTTTCGCCGCTTCATAGACGAAACGGGGCTGGGAAAATTCGTCATTGGCGGAATGAACCGCCACCGGCAGCCCTTTCTCGGCCGCAAAGGCGAGATAAGGTTCCGTCTGCGGCGCGGTAATCGGCAGCATGGAATGATAAGGGTGGAATTTCAGTCCCTTGACATAATGGCCGCCTTCCTCCGCCAGCCTTGCGAACGCATCGGTAAAGCCCTCCGCGCCGGGTCTGCACCACAGCAGGATGCCGATTTTTCCGTCGTGTTCCCTCGCGAAGTCAATTGCCTCGGCATTGGCGATCTGCTGATTGTACTTCCAGTCCTCCGGCAGCGGCGCATGATTCTCGCCGAATTCCACCCCCGTGATGGGCGACAGCAGCGAATAATCAATGCCGTAACGCTCCATTGAATCAATGACGTACGCCGGCTTCATGTCGTAACGTCCGAAGCTGCCTATATGCACATGCGAATCAATGATCATTGTCTTTCCGCCTCCCTTGTCTGTCGGCTCAGAGCTGAATGATCTTGTTGTAGACAACCGTATGGCATTCGTCAATCTTCCAGTCCTCGTGGAAATGACCGAAGTACCAGTGCCGGTAGCCCACCGTGTTTTTCAGCTCATCGAAGAAGGGCATTAATTCATCGTCCTGCGACTTGGCAAAATCAATCATCCGCGCAATGGACTGCGGCGCGTCGTGGGTGATCATGATATCCACCTGATTGTCGTTGAGCGCGAGATTCTGCCGCGCGCGCCGGATTTCTTCCTCGCTGGGCATTTCCTCCGGCCACCATGTAACGCCTTCCTTGCGGAATATTCTGTCGTAGGAGCGGGCGCCGCCCATCGCGAAGATCTTCATGCCCTCCAGATCGAAGACATACCCCCGCATGAGGTGAATGACTGACGGCCGGATAAACTGCACCTTGCCGCCGTTCCAGCTGCATTCCTCATACTCGGCAAGGGCGGGGAAATTCTCGTGATTGCCGTCGACAAAAAGGGTGGTGAAGTTCTTTTTCTCCAGCCAGTTCAGCCAGTAGTTGTCCTTACGGTTGCCGTTCCATATGCCGCCGAAGTCGCCGCAGATAATCACGTAATCGTTTTTGGTCAGTTCCATCTGCTTGGGAAATTTCTTTGTCTTGAGCTTGGAAATGTCGTCTGTCGGGATGTGCGTATCGCCTGTGACAAAAATCATATTTTATTATGCCACCTTTTACTATGTGTATTTTAGCCTTGACTGAAAATGAACTAACAGATTTCTATTGTATATAGTATCATGCTTTTTTGATGTTTTCAACAAAATTTTTAAAATAAATAGGAAATTATTCAAAATATTATGGATTGTTTATCCGACTGAACGCTCCGTAATAAATTCCATATATCGGTTCAGGGCAATCGCCGTGGAAATAGACACGTTAAGGGAAGAAATATGGTTGCCGTACATTTCTATATAACAGGCATTGTCCACGATGTCCAGTAATTCCTGAGGAACGCCGTGCCTTTCGTTGCCCACAATCAGACAGGTTTTTGACGGAAATGCAAACGTGCGGAGAGGAACCGATTCATCCGTGATTTCCAATGCGGTCAATGTGTATCCATCCTGACGGAGGTCGTGGACAAATGGCAGGCTGTCAGTGAATTCTACCGGTATGGAAGCGCCGCGGGAGACTCTTATGATTTTGCTTTCGTTTTTGGAAATTTCGCCGTAATAAAAAATCTTTTTCACCGCGAACACATCCGCCGTGCGGAGAATCAATCCTAAATTTTCACACGTCACGCCGCACAGACAAAGCAATAATTCGCTTGGACAACTGCGTATGTTGCGCATGGTTTCATAATGGTCGAGCTGTTTCATGAGATCACCACATCCTTCATTGATGTAAAAATTATAGCATAAAGGAAGTACGGTTGCAAGCAATTACGGCGATATGGCTGTGACAATAAAAATATCGCAAATACTCTTGACATACAAAAAATAATATGCTAAAATAATTCTGTTGCGCAATTGGCGCGGCAATATCCTTGCTCCGAGAGAAACGGAGCCATATGCCCAGAAGGAGGTGCTGAAAGATGGAAAAGATGAAAGAAGCTTATGAGTCCATCCTTATTGTGTCCTGCAAAAACGGCGAAGAAGCCATTGCAGAAGTAGTCGGCAAGTTCAAGAAGATGATTGAGACCGGCGCCACTCTTGACAGCGTTGAGGAATGGGGCAAGCGCAAGCTCGCTTACCTGATCAACAAGGAGTCGGAGGGTTACTACGTGCTCTTCAACTTCACCTGCGACGCGGAATTCCCGGCAGAGCTCGACAGAGTTTACAACATCACGGACGGCGTACTTCGTTCCCTTATCGTGAAGAGAATCGAGAAGTCCGAAGCTCCCGCTGTTGTCAAGACAACCGAGGCTCCCGAAGCTGTTGAAACCGCGGAAGCGGACGCTGAGTAATCGAGAGGTAGAGAAAATATGCTCAATCGTGTGATTTTGATGGGCAGACTCACTGCCGAACCCGATTACAGAACCACCCAGAGCGGCGCACCGCTCGCGAGATTTACGCTGGCTGTTGACAGGGATTATTCCGGTCAGGGTCAGGAACGCAAGACCGACTTTCTCGACGTCATTACGTGGAGAAACACCGCTGATTTTGTCAGCAAATACTTCCACAAGGGACAGCTCGTGGCTGTACAGGGAAGCATTCAGGCAGGCAGCTATACCGATCGCGAGGGAATCAAGCGCAAATCATGGGACATTGTTGCCGATC
This sequence comes from Clostridia bacterium, assembly GCA_017441385.1. Taxonomy (GTDB): domain Bacteria; phylum Bacillota; class Clostridia; order Oscillospirales; family Acutalibacteraceae; genus RUG762. Next base: position 8,549 of record JAFRXY010000069.1, read on the forward strand.
AGGTCTATTTTGCCGAGGGCAAAAGGGACAACGGCAATCAGCAGAACAACTACGATTACAGCCGTTACGACCGTATGACCCCGCCGCCTGTTCAGAATCAGCAGCCGTCCTACAGCGAGCCTGTGAATTCCTACAGCAGCGGCGACGAGGGCGATTTCGCGCCGGTGGCTGACGACGATCTGCCGTTCTGATGATTTTACTTTTTGATTTTGCATGACACATACTTATGTAAGGAGGATTTATCATGGCTGACAGACCCGAACGCAGAGGCCGCAAGGGCCGCAAGAAGGTTTGCAATTTCTGTGTGGAAAACATCAAGGAAATTGACTACAAGGACGTTAACAAGCTCAGAAGATACATTTCTGAGAGAGCCAAGATTCTGCCCCGCAGAGTCACCGGCACATGCGCGTACCATCAGCGTCAGCTCACCGTAGCCATCAAGCGCGCCCGTCACGTCGCGCTCATGCCCTACACCGCTGACTAATCGACTTATCGAGCAATTGATTTTTCAAATGACGGCATACAATCGGCATTCCTGCCTGTTGTGTGCCGTTTTTATTTTTCTGAAAAAATCTGAAACTTCAAACCGTTTCTTTCAACCCCATTTCGCTTTTGCTTGACCTTTTCCCTTTTTTCTGATATAATATATTCTGCTTCTACAACGGGCTGAAAGAAACCGAGGACAGAATCACATTAAAGCTGTCCGATTCCTTTGCCCCCGGTTCCGACCCGGACATCGAGGTCAGAGTCACGATGATCAATATCAACTACGGGCACAACGGCGGCCTGCTTGAAGCCTGCAAGCCGCTGAGCGATTATTCGCTCTTTGTGCACAACGTCAGAGAAAATCTGAAAAGAACGCAAAGCCTCGAAGAGGCTATAGATCTGGCGATAGCCGAAATGTCGGAAAAATCCATCATCAAGCCGTTTTTGATTTCAAACAGAGCGGAGGTAAAGAGTATGTTCATAACAGAATACGATGAAGCAAGAACGCTGGCCGAACAGAGAGAAGAAGGCAGAGAAGAAGGCAGAGAAGAAGGTCAGCTGTTAGGCACTATCAGAACACTTGCCAGTCTGGTAAAGAAGGGCATTTTGTCAATTTCGCAGGCAGCCGACGAAGCCTATATGACCGTTCCCGAATTTGAAGCCAAAATGAACGCAATCTGATCAATCATCGCCCCCGTCCCACCGTCCCATCTGAGCGGTGGTGCCCGGGGGCGATTTATTTATATTGTTATTTCGTCCACTCCGCCGAAATCAAACATCTTCCACGGATATTCCGAAACATCCGGTAACGTGCTGAATTCCAGCGGTTCCCCGCTTGTAGGGTGCTTGAAGGTGAGCCTGTGCGACCAGAGGGCAATGTCGCAGCCCTTGTCGCGGCTGCCGTATTTGCCGTCGCCCAGCAGCGGCATCTGACGGGAGGCAAACTGCACCCTGATCTGGTGCGTGCGCCCGGTGAAGAGCCGGATCAGCACCAGCGACTTTCCTTCCGCGCTGCCGAGTGTTCGATAGGCAAGCCGCGCCTCCTTTGTGCCCTTGCGCGGGCGGTTGACCACATACGACTTGCCGATGCGGGAATCCTTGAAGAGCAAATCGCGCATTTCACCCGTTTGGGGCTGCGGAAGGCCGCTCACCACAGCGAGATACCGCTTGACGAAACCGCCCCGCTGTATCTGAGCCGACAGCGCGGCCGCCGTTCCGGCATTCCGGGCGAAGGCCATCACGCCGCCGACATGCCTGTCCAATCGGTGCAGGGGGTAGATTTCGCCGCCCATCTGCTTCTTCAACAGCGCGACCATATCCTCTTCCCCGTCGCACTGGGAAAGTACGCCCACCGGCTTGACGCACACCACAAGCGCATTATCCTTATACAAAATGTCAATCATCCAACAAAATTTCCTTCCCGACAAAAAAGAGCCTTTGCTTTGGCGCAGAGGCTCTTTTCATGTTGATTGCAAAATTATCTGCCGTGGCGGACAGTGACCGGCACTTTTTCGTTGACCGGCACCTGACGCACCTTCTGCACGACTTCCACCCGTTTGGCGGAAGGCGCTTCTTCCGCGGGCTGTTCCGCTGCCGGCTGCTGCGATTCTGCGGAAACAACCGGAACATTGGGCGTAAAGGTCGGCACACTCCCGGCGTACTGATAAGCCGCGCCGTTGGGAACGCCGGCGACAGGCTGAGCCGCGTTCATGCTAATCTGTACCGGAGAAGCGTCAAACATATTCTGCGGCAGCTGCTGCGGCTGAATGCATTGAAGATCAGGGGTATTCATGTTGATGGTGGGGGCGGAACTGCTCAGCTTGCTGATATCCACTCTCTCATAGCCGCCATCGGAATAGGGATTAATGGGGACATCGGTCTGTTCGGTCTGTTCCGGCTGTTCCTCAATCAGCTCCGGCTGTTCCGGCTGCTCCTCGTGATAGCCGAATCCTATCGGATTCTGTCTCACCGGGGGGGCGTACTGCACCGGCGGAGCATAGGGCTGGGCGATGAAGGGATTATAGACCGGCTGATAAACAGGCTGCGGAATGGGCGGGGGTGTCAGCTGCTGGTTGATCTGTTGCAGCAGCGGAATGTAATTCTTCTGCTCGGCAGCATCGTCCGCTTCGTCAAGCAGCTTATTGGCTTCTCTGATCGATGCGTCGGAGGACTCGAAGTTGGTGGGGTAGCTTCTTTTGACGGTGGGTTTCATATCCTGCTGCGCTTCGCCGTTATCCTGCCGTGCATAGGGCGGCTCCTTCTGAGCGGCAACCTGCTGGGAAGGAGGATTTCCCTCGATCTCGCCGGCATTGACCTTCTTGGCTGTGTCGGCGATGAATTTGGCGCTGTAGGGGCCAAGCACAGGAACGGCGTAACCCTTGCCGTCGGAATAGTCTATTTCCCCGGCGCGCATGGAAAGAAGGCGCTCGACTTCGCCCTCAATGGTGGCCTCGGCATTCCTCGGCTTGAGTCCGCTGTCATGCTTGATGGCAACCAGCTTATGCACCGCGCCTGTCAGAGAGGCGTCTATTTTGTCTATTTTGTCCTGGAATTCATCAAACGCGAGGTTCATATCATCGCGTGCGGCGGTCAGATCAGCGCGGATCATGGCCGCTTCCTGCGCCGCGTCTCCGGCAATGCGGATGACGTTCTCCTGATTCTCCACCGATTTCTGGAAGAGCCTGTCGGTGGCGCGTTTGGTAACCGACATGATGGAGGAAACCGACTTTTCTATCTCGTCAAACTGACGCTCACGCAGCGTCAGCTCGCGGTTGCGTTCCTGAACCGTTTCAAGGCGGAACTGAAGCTGATTCTTTTCCGAAGTGGTGGCGTCTACCTTGTTTTGCAGCGCTTCATTGGCAACCTTTGCCGACGAAAGGCTGTTTTCCAGATCCGCGACCTTGCCCGAGATGGAGCTGACCGACTCGGCCAGTGATGCACGATCGCGCGAAATAGCAGTGCGTTCTTCTTCAAGCGTGCGCTTGGCGTATTCCCAGTCGCGGCGTTCCTCTTTCAGGTCGTCAATCTCTTTTTTCAGCTGTTCGTTCCTGTCAACTTCTTCATCAACCTGACTGAGCAGTTTTTCAAACTCCAGATCGACGGCATTGCGGTCATATCCGACAAAGCGTCTGCGAAATCTGTTACCCGAATAATCCACGGTAGTGCATCCTCCCTTCATAATTAAGGATTTATATCAAAAAGCAGTATTATATATCAAAAGAAAAAGCGTAAACTATCGCAAGATAATTTGTTAGTATAATTATATCATATTATTATGAAAATTCAATATTATTTTCGGATTTTTTTATTTTTATTTTCATTCTATTTTTCAGGGCAAAATTCTTGCTTCAAAAGGACGAAAACAGCCGCAAAGATTCCCATGACGGTTCTTTACGGCTGTTATCAGGATTTATATTTTTTGGATGTATACTCTCTGGGGCGGGAAGATTTTACTTGATAAACTCAGCCACGATTTCTTCCGCTTTGGCAAGCGCTTCGTCCAGCTTGGAAAGGTCTTTCGCTCCCGCCATGGCGTTGTCCGGCTTGCCGCCGCCGTTGCCGCCGGTGACCTGCGCGACTGCCTTGACGATCCTGCCGGCATTCGCCCCCTTGGCGAGCGCGTCCTTGCCGACAGCGACGAAGATGGTGCCCTTCTCGCCGTTGACCGAAGCGAAGACCGCCACGCTGTCCGCGCACTTGTCGCGCACCTTGTCGCCCATCGTGCGCAGTTCGTCCGGCTTCACGCCCTCGAATTTCTTGACAATCAGCTTGGTTTCTCCCACGCAGGAGGCGTTATCCACCAGCGACTCCACTTCAATGGCCGCCAGCTTGGAAGAAAGCTGCTCGATTTGTCTGTCCTTCTCTTTGAGCTGGGCGGTCATGGCAGCGCCCTTGCTCACCAGTTCGGCGGGATTGTTCAGCTTCATGGCGGCTGCCGTGTCGTTGATGGTGGCCAGCGCTTCGTTCAGCATGGCAAGCACGTTCGCGCCGGTGACGGCTTCAATTCTTCTCACGCCGGCCGCGACAGAGGATTCGGACTTGATTTTGAAAAGACCCAGCTTCGCGGTGTTGTCGGCATGGGTGCCGCCGCAGAATTCGATGGAGAAATCGTCCGCCGTGCGCACCACACGCACCACATCGCCGTATTTCTCACCGAAAAGCGCCATCGCGCCCAGCTTCTTGGCTTCTTCGATGGGCATTTCCACGTTGATGACTTCCACCGCGCCGAGAATCTCGGCGTTGACCAGCGCTTCCACCTGCGAAAGTTCTTGGGCTGTCAGTGCCGAGAAATGGGTGAAGTCGAATCGTACCGCTTCGCTGTTCACGAGCTGGCCGGCCTGTTCGACATGGGTGCCAAGCACCTTGCGGAGAGCCGCCTGCAAGAGGTGAGCGGCGGTGTGATTGCGGCGGGTTGCCATTCTGGTTTCAGCGTCGTATGCAACTTTGATTGTATTGCCGACGGAAATCTGACCTTCCGTCACCTTGCAGGTGTGCAGGAACACGCCGGAATTATTCTTGGTCGTATTTATTACCGTGACCGACATTCCCTCACCGGAAATTGTGCCGATGTCGCCCACCTGACCGCCGCTTTCGGCGTAGCAGACCGTGCGGTCGAGCACCACAATGGCTTCTTCGCCCTCCGCCGCGCTGTCGGTGAGTTCGCCGCCGGAAACGATGGCAATCACCTTCGCTTCACATTTGCTATCGGTGTAGCCGAGGAATGCGGTTGCCTCCATATCCTTGAAGAGATCCGCGTCGCCCTTCCACGCTTCGGTGGTGGCGTGAACGCCCGCCATCTTGGTTTTTACACGGTAATCATTGTAAATCTGTCTGAAGCTGTCAACGTCCACCTTCATGCCCTTGTCGGCGAGAATTTCCACGGTGAGGTCAATCGGGAAGCCGTAGGTATCCTGCAATTTGAAGGCCGCTTCGCCGCTGAGGGTGTCGCCGTCATGGTCGGCCACGAAGTCCTCGAGAATCTTCATGCCCTGATCGATGGTTTTGGCGAAGTTGGTTTCCTCGGTGGCGATGACGTTGTGAATGAAATCCCGCTTGTCCTTGAGTTCGGGATAAGCGCTTTCGTTCTCGCGGATGACCGTGTCGCAGACTTCGGTGAGGAACATTCTGTCAATGCCGAGAAGTCGGCCGTGACGCGCGGCGCGGCGGAGCAGACGGCGCAGAACGTAGCCGCGTCCGTTGTTGGAAGGCATGACGCCGTCGCCGATCATGAAAGTGGTGGAACGGATGTGGTCAGTGATGACGCGTAGGGAGATATCGGTCTTGGGGTCGTCCCCGTACTTGACGCCGGCGATCTCGCTGATGTGCTTCATGATATTCTGCACGGTATCGACGAGGAAAAGATTGTCAACCCCCTGCACCACGCAGGCGAGGCGTTCCAGCCCCATGCCGGTGTCGATGTTGGGGTGATCGAGGGGGGTATAGGTGCCTTTGCCGTCGGAATCGAACTGGGTGAAGACGTTGTTCCAGATTTCGACGTACCGGTCGCAGTCGCAGCCCACGCCGCAGGTGTCCTTAAGGCCGTGGATCATGCCCGCTTTATCGGGCGTGGGCACCACGGTGGGGGATTGGAAGGACTGCCGCTTTTGCGGCGCGAACCAGGCCGGATCGAAAAGATGCAGGCCGTCGCCCAGGCTCACCTGGCCGTTGAGCAGCTGGCGCAGGCGCGTCAGGCAGCCGTCCTCCTCGGCGTGGGGGATGCACATGGCGTCCTGCGCCGTGTCGCGGTAGCCCAGGCCCGTGCGGCCGCCCACCTCGATAAAGGAGGAAAAGCGGGAAAACAGCACGTTGATTTCGCTTTGATACAAATTCCAAATGTTCAAAGAGCGGTTCATGTTTTCGTGGGGCGTGCGCACCTGCAGGCAGTCCAGCTTTTCGCGCCACCAGCGTCTGAGCTGCGCGAAGGCCGCGTCCACCGCCGCCGCGTCGTAGCGGCTGCGCGCCGCCTGCGCGGCGATTTCGTCGCCCGTGCCCAGATAAAAGAGCACGCGCGCTTCCTCGCCCGGCTGAAGCAGCAGCTTTTTGCGCAGCGCGCCGCAGGGGTTGCCGCCCAACTCCGTGGAGGAGGACAAATCGCCCCGCCTTACGCCCTCGGGGTCCCGCTCGGTATGGTAGGGGCCGATAAAGGCCTCCCGCACGCCGTCAAAGCCGTCCGGCGCAAAATTGCCGGTGAAAAACTGATAGCTGTTTTCCTCGTAATGCAGTTCGCACAGCACCGCTTCGCCGCGGTAGTGAGAGCCGGCCGCGTAAAGGCTCATCTGAAAGTTCTGGTTGTCCATATCAATATGATGGAAGGAGAACTCCACATAGCCGTACACGCTGATCGCGCGCGGCGCGTCGGAGGCGTTTTTGATGCGCACGTCAAAAATTTCCACCGGC
>JAFRXY010000070.1 GCA_017441385.1 Clostridia bacterium
AAGACCGTGGACGGCAATCCCGTCATTGACAAGGCGTATCAAATGATTTTGTCAGCGTAAGGTAGTAAATCATGTCATACAAAACCAAATACAGCAATATAAAGGAAAGCTCCTGTTTGTCATACATTTGTGTACGGCAAGCGGGAGCTTTTTTCATTATCGGAGGTATGGTGTAAAAAATGTCATACAGAATTTATGTCAAAACAAAAGATCTGAGCCGTCAGCAATGGCTGCAATACCGCACAAGAGGAATCGGCGGCTCCGATGTGTCCATTATTGCTGGAATCAACCAATTCAAATCCATCTATGAATTATGGCAGGAGAAGACGCATCAGGTACAGCCGAGTGAAGGCGGCAGCGAATCCACGCATTTCGGAACGCTGCTGGAACCCATCGTCCGCAAAGAGTTTTCCGCCAGAACCGGATTGAAGGTGCGTCAAAAGCACATGATCCTGCAAAGCATCGAATATCCGTTTATGTTTGCCGACCTTGATGGCGTGATCAACGAAAACGGCGAGCAGGTGATCTTTGAAGCCAAGACCGCCTCTGCCTTCAAAAAAGATGTGTGGGACAACGGTGTTCCTCTGCCGTATGTCCTGCAGGTGCAGCACTATATGTGCGTGACAGGCGCAAGGAAATCCTTCATTGCCGCATTGGTCGGAGGTAATCAGTTCTACTGTCGAACGGTGGAACGCGACGAAAATTTGATTCAACAGATCATCGCCATGGAAAAAGCGTTCTGGGAGAACAATGTCGTCGGCAATCAGGAGCCAATTCCTGATGGTTCCGCGGCGACTACGCAATATCTGAATCATCGTTTTGCTCATTCCAACGGTCTGGCAGTTTCGCTGCCTGACGATCTTCTTTCGGTCTGCGAGGAATACAACCGCCTTGCGGGACAGATCGACGAGCTGACCGCAGCGAGAGACTGTGCCGCCAACCGCATGAAACATTCCCTCGGTGAGAATGAAATCGGCTTGGTCGGCGGTTACAGAATTTCGTGGAAACAAGTCAGTTCCACCCGCTTTGACAGCACCCGTTTCAAGCATGACAATCCCGAATTGTATGACCAGTACGCGACCAGATCGCAGTACAGAAAATTCAGCGTGAGTTAGGAGGCACACAAAATGGACAACATCAGAATCAGGGCATTGCGGGCGGATGAAATCGAATGCCGCATCGGCACGATCAGCGAAAAAGGTTTGTCACTTCTTCTCTACAAAGACGCGAGAGCCGATATGCGTATTCTCGACGAAACCTTCGGCTGTCTCGGCTGGAAACGCACTCATCAGAGCATTGACGGAAACCTGTATTGCACGGTGGAACTGTGGGACAGTGAGAAAAAGGAATGGATTTCCAAGCAGGACGTCGGAACAGTCAGTTATACCGAGAAGGAAAAAGGACAGGCTTCCGACAGTTTTAAACGCGCCTGTGTAACGGTCGGCATTGGGCGTGAATTGTACTCCGCGCCGTTTATCTGGATTTCAGCACAGAAGTGCAATATCCAACGCAAGAACGACAAGTGGATATGCTACGACAAATTCGCCGTAACCGATATTTCCTACAGCGAAAGCCGTGAAATCACAGGGCTTACCATTGTGAATCAGGACTCCGGCGAGGTCGTGTATTCTATGTTCCCGAATGCCAAAAGGCATAACACTCAATTCAGTGAATTCTACTTTGAATTGGACAGAACAGGTGTATCTCTCGATACGGTGCTTTCAAGATACGGCGTGAACAGCCTGGAAGAAATGAGTCCGGATATGCTTAACAAGGCTTTGAACAGTCTCAGGAAAACCAAAACCAAATCAGCATAACAACACACAAGACCGCAGGCGAAAAAAGCCTGCGGTCAAAAATATTTTACAAGGAGTTTTGCATTATGAATAACCGAATAAGATGCGATCTTTGCGGTGAAGAAATCACCGGCGAACCCTACATCGTGGAAGGACGACAACTTTGTCAGAGCTGCTACGATTACGACACTTTGCGCTGTGATTGCTGCGGTGAAAGAATCCTTGCCTCCCATGAAATCACCGACGATCATATTTCCATTTGCGAAAATTGCTATGAGGTTCGTTACCATCGCTGCGAACGCTGCAATTGTCTCGTCCATGACTCGGACGTGTTCTGGGAACATGACGATTGCTATTGCCGCAGCTGCTACGAAGAAATCACTGACCGCTGCATCAAGGATTATTACTACAAGCCATCCCCGATATTCTATAAACTCCCGGAAGAGAGCCGGGTGCGGTATTACGGCGTAGAACTGGAAATAGATATCGGCGGCAGAGACGATGACAATGCCGACAACCTTTACAACATCGCCAATCGGGAAAGTGACGTTCTGTATATCAAGTCTGACAGTTCGCTCGATGAAGGCATGGAACTTGTCTCACATCCTTGTTCGGTGCAATACCACAAGCAGACCTTCCCATGGAAAGAAATCATGAAGGAAGCCGTTGATCTTGGATACCGTTCACACAATACCAGCACCTGCGGCTTGCATATTCACATCGGAAGAAACGACCTCGGTGAAACGCC
>JAFRXY010000071.1 GCA_017441385.1 Clostridia bacterium
CACATCACCAGAATCATGTGGCAACGATAGCCTTGACGAGGGCGAAATATGCGATGGCAGTCAGATCCGCGAAACGGCAGCCTGCCCGGAAGGCATGCATCTCCCCGAAGGTAAGGCGTTTGCTTGCCATGCAGATTGCACTTCTTTCAGCGGATTACTCCTTTGGTATCTCAACCATGCGATTAAAATACATTATGCGGTATTAGTGTCCGTTTCCAGACATTATTCCCCTCTGAAAGGCAGGTTACTCACGTGTTACTCACCCGTCCGCCACTAAACGCCAAGAGCAAGCTCTTTTCGTTCCGTTCGACTTGCATGTGTTAGGCACGCCGCCAGTGTTCGTCCTGAGCCAGGATCAAACTCTCTAAAGTATGGTATCTTAGATTTGCTTTCGCAAATTTAAAATCATCTTCAGAGCGTTCAAGCTCAAAATTTACACCGGCTTTTTCTTTCAAGAAATTACCGTGTTGTTCGTTTTCTTTTGAGTACTTGCTTCTCAGCAAATCACTCAAGGAATTACAGGTTTCTTTGTCGTTTCGTTGTTTAATTTTCAAGGTTCTGCGCTGAATTCTATTCAGCTTTGCTCATCACGCTCTCCGTGCGAGCTTTTTTATTCTATCACATCCGCAAGCGTTTGTCAAGACCTTTTTTTAAATTTCTTTAGATTTTCTTTAGAAATTTTTCGGTCCCTGACCGCCCGCTTCCGCGACAGCTTGTCTATTCTATCACAGCCTTTTTCTTTTGTCAAGGGCTTTTTTCGGATTTTTTTATTTTTTTTCATCTTTTTTTCATTCTTCCCGTTTTACCCCGGCCGAGAACGTCCTGACGTCCTGACAGCCCTGCTTGCGATGCATATATCCGGTATTGACAGATAATTCAATCAATGCTATACTGTAATGCAAGTTTGCTATATACCTATATATTAGTATAAGGCAGGTGATTTGCTTGAAAAACGCCATCCGCCAGCTTTCCGCTCAAAAACTTCCCGCGCTCACTTCTCTCTGCATTGTCGCGCTGGTGCTCTTTCAGTTCGCTGCCATGTCGGGAAGCTCCTTCAACCGCGGTGACGGCGGCCTTGTCAACGGGCTTGGCTATCTTTCGGATTCCGATGGCCGTTCCCCTGAGGAAGCGGAAGAGTTCTTTCAGACTGTCAAGAAGGCTCGCCGTGAAAAATCGCGGTTAAATTCAGAATTTTTGCAGATGATCGACGACATTGAGAACGACAGAACCGATATCTGGGACTATTTCACGGACTATGTCATGCTTGGCGATTCAAGGGCGCTGGATTTTTGTCATTATTATTTTCTCTCCTACACAAGAGTTCTCGCCGAAAACGGCAACACACTCGACAAAATCAATTCTCATCTGGACAAGCTGAGCAGCTTTCAGCCCACCTACGTCTTTCTCTGTTACGGGCTGAATGACCTTGCCAACGCCTCCACATCCACTCCCGAACAATATGCCCAGAAAACGCTCGATAAAGTCGCGTTGATTCGCGCCCGCGTTCCTGACGCGACGATTGTCGTCAGTTCGATACTGTGGTGCACGCAAGACGTCGTTGACGCTCATCCCAGATTGAGGAAGCTCGAGGCATTCAACGACGTCTGCAAGCAGATCTGCCAAGACAATCATATAGCCTACGCAGACAATGATGAATTGTGCCGTCAATATATGGATACGCTCTGGGCGCCCGACGGCACGCATCTGAGCGCCGCTTTTTACAAATACTGGGCCAAAAATCTCATTCTCGCCGCATTGAAGGATCAGGTCATGGAATGACAATTCCTGCCGCGCTGGAGGTCAAACGTAAGTGAAAGCAATTTTTTATGAAATAGCCAGATGGGTCACTGTGGCGGCGGCCGTCCTGATCATCGCGACGGCCGCCGGCAGTTCATCCGCTGTCAGCAGCGCCGATCCTGAGGAAGTGCGCAAGGCGGTATGCAGCAGCTCGGATATGACCCGCATGCAGCCCGCTCCCAACCAGACCGTCAAACGGTTTTACGGCATCGACCCTTCGGAATACGAATTCTGCGTCCTGTATTTTCCGCTGACCAACATGGACGTCGAAGAGCTGCTGCTGGTCAGATACACCGACAGTGCGCAGGAACCGCGCATTCGTGAAGCCGCCCGGGCAAGACTGGACGCTCAGAAAAACGTATTTGAAAGCTACGGCGTGGGACAGATGGAATTGCTCAACAATCATGCGGTCTACCTGTCCGATTCCGGCTTTGCCTTCTTCATGATCAATCGCAAGGCCGACAAAGCGCAGGCCGCGTTTCTCAACGCCGTAAGGGGGAAATAAAAGGTGGCACTGACAGGCGTTTTTTTTGTTTTTATCTTTCTGCCGGCCGTGATCGTTCTCTACCGGCTGACCCCGGAAAATTTCCGCAACCTGCTGCTGCTTCTTCTGAGCGTCTTCTTTATCGCGTGGGGAAGTCCGGCGGACGTCCTTCTCATCGCCCTGAGCACCCTCTTCAATTATTTCACCGCGCTGGAGCTGGACGGGCTGCGGCGGGGTCGGAAGGATACCTTCCGGAAGGCCGTGCTGGCTTCCGGCGTGGCGGTGAATGTCGCGCTGCTGGTGTTTTACAAATACTTCCTTTTCTTTATGAACAGCCTCGGCGGGCTTTTCGGCGCCGATTGGAACTTCAACGTGCCCGCCGCGCCGATCGGCATTTCCTTCTTCACCTTCTCGGCCGTCTCCTGTCTCTGCGACGTGTCGAAGGGGGACGAGTCCGCGCTGCGCAATCCCTTGGACTTCGCGCTCTATATCTCTTTCTTCGGCAAAATCACCTCCGGCCCCATCGTGAAATTCCGGGAAATGGCGGGGCAGATCAGGGAGCGCTCCATGAGGGCGGAATCGCTGGAACGCGGGCTGAAGCTCTTCCTCATCGGTCTGAGCAAAAAGCTGATCATCGCCGGCAGTCTCGGCAGGCTCTTCGACGCGGTCAGGGCGGAAGAACTTGGCTCCCTGTCCTCCTTGACGGCTTGGCTGGGCGCGGTCTGCTATTCCCTCATGCTCTACTATGATTTCAGCGGGTATTCCGACATGGCCATCGGGCTGGGAAGGGTATTCGGGTTCGACTTCTCAAAGAATTTCGACCACCCTTATTGCTCCCGCAGCATGACGGAATTCTGGCGGCGCTGGCACATTTCGCTGGGCGGGTGGTTCCGGGATTATGTCTACATTCCGCTGGGGGGCAGCCGGGTCGGAAAGGCGCGCAACATCTTCAACCTGTCGGCGGTCTGGGTGCTGACAGGACTCTGGCACGGCGCGAACTGGACCTTTGTAATCTGGGGACTCTATCATCTCGCGCTGCTGCTGCTGGAGAAATTCGCTCTGAAAGACCTGCTCGGGAAAATTCCCGCCTTTTGCCGCGCCGTCATGACCTTCCTTCTGGCGGTCATCGGCTGGACGATCTTCTTCTCAGACAATATGGCCTGCGCCGCCCGCTACCTGCTGAGAATGGCCGGCATCGGCGGGGGCGGATGGATCGACCGCACCGGCCTGTTCTATCTTTCGGGGGGCGGCATTCTGCTGGCGGTCGCCCTCTTCGGCGCGACGCCTGTGCTGTCGAATCTGGGGAAGAGGATTTCCCAAAAGGACAACATGTTAGTACAGATAATCACAACTGTCTTCTTTGCCCTGCTGCTGCTGGGCAGCACGGCCTTCATGATCAGCGACACGGTTTCGACTTTCCTATACGCGAAATTTTAACGCAGGTAGGAGATAGAAGGTAGAAGGTAGAAGGTTAAAAAAGAAAAAGCCTCATTTTATCAAATGCGCCCACCCTTCTGTTTCCGCCTTTTTCGGCTGATGATATTCCTGAATTCCATCAAGAATGAATAACAATACAAACAATACAAAAAACTGTCTTTTGGAAGGGAGAAGCCCCTCTCATGCAGAATCAAAAAATTTCACCGAAGCTGTGGATCACATGTATGTTTCTGTGCATGGTCGTCTGCTTTGACATAATAGCCATCATCACCCCCGACCGCACATTTTCCGAGACGGAAAACCGCATGCTGGCAGGGTTTCCGGAAGTCAGCGCGCAGGGACTTTCCGACGGCAGCGCCGGCGAGCAGACCGAAAAATATCTCTCTGATCAGTTTGCCTTCCGGGACATGTGGGCGTCGATTTCCTTCTTTGCCCGGAGCAGGCTGCTGAGGCAGAATGAGATGAACGGCGTCTACCTCGGCAAGGACGGCTATCTCATGCTGATTCCCGCTCAGCCCAAGCCGGAATCCCTACAGCAGAAGATCGACGCGATCAACGCCGTCGCCGAACAATACGGGGAGATCCGCCAATGCGCTGCCGTCATTCCCAACGCCGTGACCGTGATGACCGGCCAGCTGCCCGATTTCGCTCCCGCATCAGACCAGCCCCGGCAGCTGGCGGAATTGTCCCGAAAGCTCGGCGGAATTACCTTCTGCGACGTCACCAAGGACATGCTGTCAAAGAATACCGAGGATTTATTCTATCACACCGATCACCATTGGACAAGTCTGGGCGCGTATACCGCCTTCCGGAGCATGGCGCCTTCCCTCGCCATTGACCCGGACAGCGCGGCCTTTGACATTTACACCGTGTCGGACAGCTTTCAGGGCACGCTGGCTTCCAAGAGCGGCAGCCACGGCTATTACGACACCATAGAAATCTACGTGCCGCAGGGGGAACGCCCGCTGTCGGTACGCTATTCCGACGCGGAGGAAGCGAGAGGCACGATCTATCAGAAGGAATTCCTCGACGGCAAGGACAAATACGCCCTCTTCCTCGGCGGCAATCATCCCACCGTCACCGTTACCACCACGGCCGACACACAGCGCACCCTCATGCTGATCAAGGATTCCTACGCCAACTGCTTCGTGCAATTCCTCACCCCCTTTTTTGACCAGATCATCATCGTTGACCCGCGCTATTGCTATGACACCGTTGATATGATGCTCAAGGAATACGATGTGACCGATCTGCTCTATCTCTACAACACAGACACTTTCATGAGCGACACTTCGCTGGCGGATTTCCTGACATTTTCCTCCCCGCAGCAAACCAATCCATAAAAGCCATAAAAAGGGGGCTGTCGCACTAAGAAAAGTGAGGCAGCCTCATTTTGATACAAAAAAACAGCCAAGGACTGTACAATCCCTGACTGTTAGTGTAAAATAGAAGTATGGTCAAACACAACTATTTACAAAAGGATTATACAACAAACGA
>JAFRXY010000072.1 GCA_017441385.1 Clostridia bacterium
AAATCCCAGCGAAACATTCGTTTCGCTAGTTAATACACAAAGTATTGCCTGCGGTTTTGGCGTCATCTGGCGAAAAATCTGCAAGCTGAACTTTGTTCAGCTACGCCATCCGCACACGCGGAGATTCTGAACAGGCTCTTAGACAGAAGGGATAAATTGAAAATGAACAGAACCACCGTGAGCGAGCTTACCATCATGGATATCACCTACAGAATGCTCACCTTTCATCAACGCGACGAGATCGCCGAGGCGTCGGACTATGCTGCATATAATTCCGGCACCTGCAACGCGCTGAACGACATGCGGGCCGATATGGAAAAAATGACCGAATCGGAATTTGTAAGCAAATACGACGAAATCAGTCTAGAAAAGGGCGACGAGCTGTTCGGTCTGGATGAAGACGACCCCAAGGCGCAGTACCTTCAGGGTTATTGCAGTATCATCGAGGAAGTTCTCTCCTTGATCAACCCCGGCTATACCTACGATCAGATGACCATGCTGGAGCAAGGCATTGAATTCGACGAAGCATTCGAGGAAGCGTTCTACGGCGACACGGAACATCCCTATCATTACGACGATGACGAAGACGATTGCGGCTGCGGCTGCGGTCATCATCACCATCACTGAACGGAGTTTTTGCCCATGACAGACGAAGTATTCCGTCATATCAATTATGAGGAAGGCATCGGGTGGATCGCAGCTTTTCCGTTGAAATTCGGTGGAATCCGGTATACTTTACTCCTTCTGGCACAGGTCGACGAGAACGGGAACACCGAAATTTCCGAAACCCAGCGGCAAACGCTTCGACACTTTGACGACAGATGGGATTCCATCGAACCGCTGCTGGTAGACGCGCTCATACAATATTACAACAAAGAGGAAAAAAACAGATACGGTCCCGACGACGAGAAGGAGTCCGCTTTCTGGTGGCCGGATATTGACAGCCATGAACAGCTTTACAATACCGTCACTCCGAAATCGCTCATTATACCGCCGGATTATCTGATGGAGGACGGCAGAAGTATTTACCTTCTCTTTGACAAGACATGGGGCAGCGAAGACCTCGACGACAACGGCATGGGCGTTTGCTTTCTCAATGAGCAGATCGCGGAAATAGGCTACAAGGACATCGCGTTCTAATCGCACACAATAAACAAAACCGCTTTTACCCGGTTCCTGTCGGGCAAAAGCGGTTATTTTTTCGGGAAGAAAACGCGTGAAAAAATGACAGTGCGCGAATTTGTCATTTCACGGCACTGTCATTATGGTAACTAGATTTTCGCGATATCAATGACCCCGAGATCAACGCCGCCGGCATTCTTCAGGCAGTTGGCCAGCGCACGCGCAGTATCGAGCGAGGTGAAGCAATGCACGCCGCATTCCACCGCGTTTCTTCTGATGAGGTAGCCGTCGCGATTGGTCTCCATGCCCTGCGTGGGGGTATTGATGATGAGATCCAGCTCGTTGTTGATGATCATGTCGATGTAATTCGGCTTGCCGTCCTCAATGCGCTTGACCACCTTGTTGGGAATGCCGCGGTCGGAGAGGTAACGGCTGGTTCCCGCCGTGCAGTAGATCTCGTAGCCGAGGTCGACAAAATCCTTCGCGATCGGCACGACTTCTTCCTTGTCCATGTCCTTGACGGTAATGGCGATCTTGTGGGTTCTCGGCAGACGGATACCGGTGCCGACAAAGGCCTTGATGAGCGCTTCCTCGTAGGTGTAGGCAATGCCCAGCACTTCGCCGGTGGACTTCATTTCCGGCCCGAGGCTGATGTCCGCGCCGTAGAGCTTCTCAAAGGAGAAGACCGGCATCTTGATGGCGATGGTGGGCTTCTCTTCCTGCAAGCCGTATGCATAACCGAGATCGGGAATCTTCTTGTCGCCGAAGAGACACTGTGTCGCCAGCTTGACGATCGGAATGCCCGTGATCTTGCTGATGTAGGGAACCGTTCTGGAGGAACGGGGATTGGCTTCGATGATGTAGACCACGTCGTCCTTGACGATGAACTGGATGTTGATCATGCCGACCACGCCCAGCGCCAGCGCCAGCTTGCGGGTGTCCTCCACGATCTTCGCCTGTACTTCCTTCTTGAGGGACTGGCAGGGATAGACCGAGATGGAGTCGCCGGAGTGAACGCCCGCGCGCTCGATGTGTTCCATGATACCGGGAATGAGGATATCGGTGCCGTCGCAGATCGCGTCGACTTCCACTTCCTTGCCCATGATGTATTTATCGACCAGAATCGGATGATCCTGATGCACGCGGTTGATGATGCCGATGTACTCGCGGATTTCCTTGTCGGAGAAGGCAATGTGCATGCCCTGTCCGCCGAGAACGTAGGAAGGACGCACCAGCACGGGGTAGCCGATTTCGTTGGCCGCCGCGATAGCCTCGTCGCAGGTGTAGACCGTGCGGCCGGGAGCCTTGGGAATCTCGCATTCGCTGAGAATGCGGTCGAACAGCTCTCTGTCCTCCGCCTTGTCCATATTGGCGGCGGAAGTGCCGAGGATTCTCACGCCCATCTTGTCAAGCGCTTCGCAGAGCTTGATGGCGGTCTGTCCGCCGAACTGCACCACCGCGCCGTAGGGCTTCTCCAGCTCGACAATGTTGCGGACGTCTTCGGGGGTCAGCGGCTCGAAATAGAGCTTGTCCGACACGTCGAAGTCGGTGGAAACGGTTTCGGGGTTGTTGTTCACGATGATGGTTTCATAGCCGGCTTCTCTGAGCGCCCAGACGGAATGCACCGAGCAGTAGTCGAATTCCACGCCCTGACCGATTCTGATCGGGCCGGAGCCGATGACCATAACCTTCTTCTTGTCGGTCGCGGGGTCAACCTCGTTCTCGCTCTCGTAGCAGGAATAATAGTAGGGAGTTTCCGCGTCGAATTCGGCGGCGCAGGTATCGACCATCTTGTAGGCAACCTTGATATCGTTGGCATACCGCAGCTCGCGGATTTCGTCCTCGTCCTTGCCGCAGATTTCCCCGATCACCTTGTCAGTGAAGCCGAGGAGCTTGGCGCGGCGGAGAGTTTCCACCGAGAAGTCGGTTTCGATCTGCTTTTCCATCTCAACGACGGAGGCAATCTTGTCGATGAACCATAGGTCGATAGTGGTAATCTCGTTAATCTTTTTGGCTGTATAGCCTCTGCGGAGCGCTTCGGCGATGACGAAGATTCTTCTGTCCTCGACAAGATTCAGCGCCTGCGCGAGCGCTTCGTCGCTCAGCGCCATGACTTCCTTCATGCGCAGGCTGTAGATATTGGTTTCCAGACAGCGGATGGCCTTCATGAGGGCGCTCTCGAAATTGATGCCGATGCCCATGACTTCGCCGGTTGCCTTCATCTGGGTGCCGAGCTTTCTCTTGGCGTAGACAAATTTGTCGAACGGCCAGCGCGGAATCTTGACCACACAGTAGTCCACCGTCGGCTCAAAGCATGCGTAGGTCTTCTTGGTGATGGCGTTCTGAATCTCGTCGAGATTGAAGCCGAGGGCGATCTTGGAAGCCACTCTGGCAATCGGGTAGCCGGTCGCCTTGGAAGCCAGCGCCGAAGAACGGCTCAGACGGGGGTTGACTTCGATAACGGCGTATTCAAAGCTGTTCGGGTTGAGAGCGAACTGCACGTTGCAGCCGCCGGAGATTTTCAGCTCCTCGATAATGGCAAGCGCCGCGCTGCGGAGCATCTGGTATTCCTTGTCGGCCAAGGTCTGGGAGGGAGCCACCACGATGGAGTCGCCGGTGTGTACGCCGACAGGGTCGACGTTCTCCATCGAGCAGACGGTCACGGCATTGCCCGCGCCGTCGCGGATGACTTCAAATTCGATTTCCTTCCAGCCGCCGATGTATCTCTCGATGAGGGCTTCGGTCACGCGACTGACCTGCAGGCCGTGACCGCAGATTTCTTCCAGCTCGGTCTTGTCGTGGGCAATGCCGCCGCCGGTGCCGCCGAGGGTAAAGGCGGGACGCACGACAACGGGGTAGCCGATCTTGTCGGCGAAGGCCACAGCATCCTCGACATTGTGAACCACAAGGCTGTCGGCGCAGGGCTGGTGAATCTTCTCCATAGTATCCTTGAATTCCTGTCTGTCCTCCGCCTTGCGGATGGTTTCGGCAGTGGTGCCGATCAGACGGACGTTGTGCGCGGCAAAGAAACCTTCTTCTTCCAGTTCAACCGCGAGATTCAGGGCGTTCTGACCGCCCAATGTGGGAAGAACGGAGTCGGGCTTCTCGGCAAGAACCACCTTCTTGACGGTGTCGGTGGTGAGGGGTTCGATATAGACTCTGTCGGCGATGTCCTTGTCGGTCATGATGGTCGCGGGATTGGAATTGATCAGAACGACCTCCACGCCCTCTTCTTTCAGGGCGCGGCAGGCCTGTGTGCCGGCATAGTCGAATTCTGCGGCTTGTCCGATGATAATGGGGCCGGAGCCGATGACGACAACTTTATTGATATTCGGATTCTTCGGCATTAGTTTTTGCCTCCCATCATAGCAAAGAATTGATTAAAGAGCGGTGCCGCGTCGTGAGGACCGGCACAGGCTTCGGGGTGGAACTGCACGGTGAAGACATGACCGTTCCTGTAGCGGACGCCTTCGCAGCTCCCGTCGTTGACGTTGGCATAGGTCATTTCAGCGATGGCGGGGTCAATGCTCTTTTCGTCCACGACATAGCCGTGATTCTGGGAAGTGATGTAAACCCTGCCGGTGGCAAGCTCCTTGACCGGATGGTTGGCCCCTCTGTGGCCGTATTTCAGCTTGTAGGTATCAAATCCGCTGGCCAGCGCGATAAGCTGATGACCGAGGCAGATAGCGAAAATCGGCATTTTGGCGGCAATCAGCTTTTTCAGCTCCCCGATCACCGCACCGTTCTGCTTGGGGTCGCCGGGGCCGTTGGAGAGCATGATGCCGTCATGTCCGGCGGCAAGAATTTCCTCCGCGGTTGTATTGGATGGATAAACTGTCACGTCGCAGCCGAGATTGACCAGCGAACGGAGAATATTCCGCTTGCAGCCGAGGTCAAGCAGCGCGACGTTGTAGCGGTTGCCGTTGCTCTTGACAAAGTACTTCTGCTTGCAGGTGACGGTGGGAACGGTTTCGGGAAGGGTGTAGGCCTTGATCTCCTTCATGCATTCCTCCCTATCGAAGCTCTCGCCGAAGGTGATCATGCCGCGCATGGTGCCGGATTCTCTCAGGTGCTTGGTGAGGGCACGCGTGTCAATTCCCTGCACAACAGGGATATTATTCTCAATAAGGTAATCGCGCAGCAGACCCTCCGAGCGGAAATTGGAGTCCATTCTGTTGAGCTCGCGGACAATATAGGCCTCCACCCACGGTTTGCGGGATTCAACATCCTCCA
Source organism: Clostridia bacterium (assembly GCA_017441385.1). Taxonomy (GTDB): domain Bacteria; phylum Bacillota; class Clostridia; order Oscillospirales; family Acutalibacteraceae; genus RUG762. The sequence continues at coordinate 5,356 of JAFRXY010000072.1, forward strand.
TACATATGCCGTAGCTGCCGATGATGGGATAGGTCATGACCACGCCCTGTCCGGCATAGGAAGGATCGGTAAGAAGCTCGCGGTAGCCCGTCATAGAGGTGTTGAAGACAATCTCGCAGACGGTTTTTCTCTCAGCGCCGACGGATTCGCCCTGGTATACTTTTCCGTCTTCGAGAATCAGCCATGCTTTCATTTGCTGTTCATTCCTTTTCTTTAGAATTTGTAGCGGAGCCTTTTGCCCCTGTTGCACATTTCATTTTATTTTATCATAAAATAATGTCAAATTCAATATGCATTGCTTTAATTTTGGAAGAATGTTCTTTTACATTCGGCTCAAAATATGGTCAAATAGCAGACAGCTTTCAGGCGAACGCCTTCTTGATGCGGTCAATGGCGGCAATGGAGTTTTCCAGAGAGCCGAAGGAGGTCAGACGGAAATAGCCTTCGCCGCTGGGGCCGAAACCGGAACCGGGCGTACCGACCACGCCGGCTTTATTGATCAGCTCGTCGAAGAATTCCCATGAGGTCAGTCCGCCGGGCGTTTTCAGCCAGATATAAGGGGCATTCACGCCGCCGTAGGCCGTAAAGCCCGCCTCAGCCAGCCCTTCGCGGATGACCTTGGCATTATTCAGATAGTAGGCGATGGTTTCCCTGATCTGCTTCTGTCCTTCCTCGGAATAGACTGCCTCCGCACCCCGCTGGACGATGTAGGGAACGCCGTTGAATTTGGTGGTCTGCCGTCTGTTCCAGAGGGCATTGAGCGACGCGCCGCCGCATTCCAGTTCCTTGGGAACCACGGTGTAACCGCAGCGGGTGCCGGTGAAGCCGGCGGTCTTGCTGAAACTGCGGAATTCAATGGCGCACCCCTTCGCACCTTCGATCTCAAAAATGCTGTGCGGGATGTCCTCGGTGATGAAGGCTTCATAGGCTGAGTCGTAAAGAATGACCGAGCCGTTGTCCAGCGCGTAATCCACCCACTTTTTCAGCCCTTCGTAGGTAATGGAAGCGCCCGTGGGGTTGTTGGGAAAACAGAGATAAATCATGTCGGCATGCTTTTCAGGAAGAGAAGGCGCGAAGTTATTCTCCTCCGTACACGGCATATAGACTAATTTTTCCCATTTACCGTCCGAACGCAAAAAACCGGCTCTGCCTGCCATGGCGTTGGTGTCGACGTAGACCGGATAAACCGGGTCGCAGACCGCCACCACGTTGTCCGCGCCGAAGATGTCGCCAATATTGCCGGTGTCGGACTTGGCACCGTCGCTGACAAACACCTCGTCCGGCTGAATGTCAATTCCTCGTGCGCGGTAATCGTGCTCCACGATCGCTTCCCGCAGGAAGGCATATCCCTGTTCGGGGCCGTAGCCGCGGAAAGTGGCCTCCTCCCCCATCTCGTCGCACGCTTTTTTCATCGCCTCCACCACGGCGGGAGCCAGCGGACGGGTCACATCGCCGATTCCGAGACGGATGACGGATTTATCCGGATTTGCCTCGGTAAAGGCGGCAACCCTGCGGGCAATGTCCGAAAAAAGATAACTCTGCGGCAGTTTCAAAAAATTGTCATTGATGCTGAACATATAACTCCTCCAATATTTTTATTCCAGCGCGAAGCGCTCCGAAATTATTCACTATTCACTATCTTAGCGAGCGTCTTTTACCCATGCGAGCGCATCCGTTTCTCCTTCGTAGACGAAGGTCGCAGGGCCGGTCATGAAAACCGTATCGGTTTCCCTGTCCCATTCGATGGAAAGATCGCCGCCGCGCAGCTTTACAAGGACACAGTCGGACTTCACCACACCGTTCAGAATGGACGCGACCGCCACGGCGCAGGCACCGGTGCCGCAGGCCCATGTCTCGCCCGAACCGCGTTCCCAGACCCGCATTTTCACCGTCGCGCTGTCAATGGGCTGGACGAATTCCGTGTTGACCCGCTCGGGGAATATTTCATGATGCTCGAACGCAGGCCCGATTTTCTCGAGGTCGAGGGATTCCACATCCTCCACATAGGTGACGCAGTGAGGATTCCCCATGGAAACGGCGGTGACGTTCCATGTCTTGCCGCCGACTTCAACCGCTTCATTCACCATTTTGTCGCCGTCAAACAGGACGGGAATGAGCGAAGGTGACAATTCCGGGCTGCCCATATTCACCCGGACGGAGGTGACGTCGCCCTTTTCCACCGTCAGCCAAGCGGTCTTGATGCCTGCGAGGGTTTCTATCGTAATGACCGTCTTGTTTGTCAGCCCTTTACAATAAACAAATTTGGCAAAGCAGCGGATGCCGTTGCCGCACATCTTGCCTTCCGAGCCGTCGGCGTTGAACATTCTCATGCGGAAGTCCGCCTTGTCGGACGGACAGATGAGAATCATGCCGTCGGAGCCAACCCCGAAGTGCCTGTCGCTCAGGGCGATGGAAGTCTGCTCCGGGTCAAAGCCGATGCCTTGCATACAGTCGACATAAATGTAGTCGTTCCCAATGCCGTGCATTTTGGTGAATTTCATCTTTTTCCATACCTCCTGTTTTGAAAACAGATAAAAAAAAGGGAATAGCAAATGTATTGCTACCCCCTGACGGACTAACTTTGAAAAAGAGCTGTTGAATTTTCGACGGTTGAACTCTGCGAAATAAAATACATTCAAAAAACTCCATTCAGAATATTCATGGCGACCGTTACAAGCGATTGACCGCTGTTCATGCTCTGCTTCTGCAAAAACCGGTGGGCTTCGGGTTCCGACATACCGTTTCGCTCCATCAGCAGCGCCTTGGCTCTGCCGATAATCTCCCTGTCGCCTTCGCTCCGGCTTTCCGGCTTGACAACCACCGGCTTGTGCGGCTCAGTCAGCATCATCAGGGTATTGATCAGATCTCTGCGGTTGATGGGAATGTCAAGGCAAAGCATGCCTTCACAGTCGAAAAACGCCCGCTGTCTGGCGGAAAGCAGCACCACCATTTCAAAACCTTCGGGCAAAATGCGGTACAACTCGGCGGCATTCATGTCGCTCAGCGCGTAGGAGCAGAGCAGCACGCCCCGTTCACCGTAAAACATGGCTGCTTTTTGCAGGGCGGATGCGCCTTTGGTTGTACTTCCCACCACTTCAATGCCCGAAGCCGCCAGCGTGTGCGCCAGCTTGTCGCACATTGCGCCGTCCTTACAGGCAATTATCACGCCACCCAATGACAGGACCTCACATGCGGAATATAGTTAACCTTGATGGCTTACCGATTTAACAAGCTAACATCTTGATACAATCCTATTTTAAAGGTTTAAATCCAAAAAGTCAACAGAAAATTCCATACCTTGATAAAGATATACCATACGAGGAAAAGTTATCCAGTCACCGCCGGAACGATTGTGTAATTTGTCTAATTCCTGTCACAGCAGCGCCAGCAGAAGCGCTGCCAGCAGCACCGCGCCCGCCGTTATGCCCAACACCAGACCAACCGTTCTCGCCAGCCGTGTACTGCTTCCGTCGTCCAGAACGCGGGCAATGACCACGGTTATATTGTCGCCGCTGCCCTTGCGGAGCGCTTTGTGAATGATGGTATCCGCGATCTCCTTGACCGGGCGGCTGGAGCTTAAACTGGCGTAGATGGAATGGCTGGGGAGCGCGTCGGTAACCCCGTCGGAGCAAATCAGCATGATGTCGCCGGTTCGTAATTCCACACAGCACTCGTTTGGCTTGAGCGCTTTGGTATTTTCCATTCCCAGATATTTGGAAAGCTGATTGCGGGCAAAGGATACATTTGCCTGATTCTGGGAAATCGCGCCGCTGTCCACCAGTTCCTGCACAAAAGTCTGCGGTTTGCTGAGGCGTTCCATGCCATAGCGGTTTTTATGATAAATCTCACTGTCGCCGAGGTTGCAGGCGTAAAGAAATCTGGAGGTCGCCACCAGCATGGCAAAGGTCGAACCCATCGTCCGGCCGATCTTTTTACTGCGCTTGATAATACGTTCGTTAGCCATACGAACCACACGATTGGCGATATAAGAGGCTTCCTCATACGTGCGGATTTTTTGCAGTTCTTCGGAGAAATCCGAAAGCGTCGTAACGCCCGTCATAGCGGCTACATCCCCGTCAGACTGACCGCCCATACCGTCGCAGACCGCCAGCACATGCACTTCTTCCGCGTCGGTTGTTTCAAACCGCTCGGCGGTCACCTTATAATGGTCGATAAACGCGCCGTTGACAAAGAAATTGTCTTCATTTCTCATGCGCCGCTGTCCGATATCGGTAACGGCTGCAATCTCCAGCGTAATGGGTATTCCCCTCATGTCGGATTCCTCCTTTCGTTTTTCTTCAACAAATCACTTTCAATGGATTATCGGAAAAAGATTATACCACTCTCGCGGTTTGTTTGTCAAGTTATTTATGACATCAGCTCAGCACCGAGCGGAGATTCTTCATTTCCTCGGCGGTCTGTTCACTGTCAAGATAGGCATAGGAATACAGCACGAATCCCCCCGCGTCGATTTCGCCGCTCCGGGTGAAAAGCACCTGATTCATGATGATATCGTCGGCTTTCTTCCATTTGCCGCTGTCGTCGTTCGACCCCGCTTTGTAGAGGGCCAGCCCGATATAGAGCCGCACACTGTCCGACGTGACAAGCTCATTCCACTTCCGGCAGGTCGGTTCAAACGGCGCGACGGTGTTGTCGCTCGTCCAGTAAACCTGCGGAATGAGGTAATCCACATATCCTTCACTGCTGCCCCATGTCTTGACGTCCGCGCCCATGCTCATGCAGTTGTCGATATTGCCGGCGGGACTGATGCCAAAAGAGCAATAACTGTCCGCTTCCTTCACCGCACTGTAGACAGCCTTTACCAGTTCATTGATATTCGACCTGCGCCAGTCCGCAAGCGACAGGGTGCCCCCCTCTGCGGTGTAGGCGGTATAGGAGGCGCTGTCGTTAAAGCTCGCGTCATAGGCAGGGTAGAAATAATCATCCCAATGCACGCCGTCAACATCGTAACGCTCCACGATCTCGCGCGTGCCGTTCACGATCAGTTCCCGCACCTCGGGAACGGCGGGATTGTAAAATTTCCCCTTCTGATAGTCTATCACCCAGTTGTCATTGTCGGGGTTGTCGTCATTCCGCCAGACATTGTAGGGATTGTCGTCCGACAGCGAAGGAGGATAAACGCCATTGGCCAGCATGATTCTCAGAGGATTGAGCCAAGCGTGAAGGGCAATTCCCTCACGGTGGGCGGCTTCCACCGCGTAGGCAAGGGGGTCAAAGCCGTCCTCCGGCGCTTCTCCCTGCGTACCTGTCACGAGATGCGACCACGGGTAATAGTCGGATTTATAGAGCGCGTCGCCAAAGGGACGGACATGCAGAAAGATTGTGTTGAGTCCGTTGGACTTGGCGTCGGCCACCATATCGTCGATCATGCTCTTATTCACGCCGTTCAGCGACAGATACGCCACCCACACGCCGCGCATTTCCTCACTGTCCGTGATCTGTCTGCCGTACTTGTCCACCCCATCGCCATTGTGCGGATAATCGCCCGCCTTCTCTCCGGCGGAAATGACATCTCCGCTTCTGCTGAGTATGTAAGGAAGCGACGCGCCGACCGCAATTCCCACCGTGAGAATTCCAATCACGACATAAAAAATGACTGTTTTTACCTTGGCGGCATTTTTTTTCTGATTCAAAGCTGATACCTCCGAATGAATGGATTTTACAAAATTCGACTTGACATCTATTTATTATTATAATACTATTGTATAGTACAGTCGTGTACGAATTGTTAAAAAGGAGTTGTTTTCCCCGATGAATCTCTTTTCCGGTTCATTTTCTGACATCGTGATAAGGTTTTGCTTCCTCATTCTCGGCATTCATCTTGTGCTGATCAGCATTTTCGCCGTCTATCAGACGGTACGCGACAAAGCGCTCTCGAACGTGCCAAAAGATTCGCCGAATTACTGGCGCGTTCCGGAAGCACAGCTTCTGCTGATCTCCGCGCTGGGCGGCTCGGTTGCGATGTATCTCACGATGCAGACCATACGTCACAAGACCCAGCACCCCAAATTCATGATAGGCATTCCCGCCATCATGATCGCGCAGTTCGCACTGGCGGCCTTCATCGTGTGGCTGAGGGTCTTTTGATTCTCATACTTACAATGAATATTCTCCCTTTCACCTTATTATTCCTTATTCCAAACGCAAATACCCTTGGGGGTTGAAATGAAAAAAATCAAAATCGGAATGGACGTCGGGATTGACCTTGGCTCCGATACGGTCAAGATCTATACTCCCGGCAAAAAAATCGCGCTTGAGGAACCTGCCTTGGTTGCCGTGGACACGGATACAGATGAAATTCTTGCATTCGGCTCTGACGCACGGCAGATGCTTGGCCGGACGCCGGAACATATTGCTGTCGTCAGTCCTGTACGTCACGGACGAATTCATCATTTCGGCCTGACAGAAACCATGCTCACCGCCTACGTCCGCGAAGTGTGCGGCAACAGAATATTTATGCCGCGGGTCGTGGTATGTGTTCCTTCGGGCGTTTCAGACGTCGAAAAGAGCGAAGTTGTGGAATCGCTCAGGGCGGCGGGGGCACGAAAGGTCTGCCTGATCGAAACGGTGGTAGCCGCCGCGCTGGGGGCAGGTCTGGATATTTCCCAGCCGCGCGGGTGCATGGTTTGCGACATTGGAGGAGGCACCACAGACATCGGTGTTATTTCCATTAACGGCACCGCCTACTCCCACTGGATAAACTACGCCGGCAATTCATTCAATCAGGCGCTTATCGAATTCATCATGCATAAATTCGATCTGGTGATCGGGCCGCAGACAGCCGAGCTGATCAAGAAAGAAATAGGCTGTGTTGTGCCGCGCGAGGCCTTGCTCACGGTGACTGTCAAGGGAAGGCATTTCAAGACGGGAATGCCCCACATGATACGGCTGAATTCCGAGGACATCATTGAAGCGTTTGAAGAACCTGCTGTGAGAATCTGCCGCGCCGTACAGCATACGCTGGAAGAAACGCCCCCCGCGCTTGCCGGTGATCTGATCACCAACGGAGGAATTATGCTTACTGGCGGCGGCGCGAAGCTCTACGGAATGGAAAGGCTGATTGCCGAGCGCACCAAGCTCAACGTCACAACCGCTCAAGACCCTGAATACTGTGTCGTTCTCGGCACAGGGAAGGCCATTAAATTCATTGACACCCGCGACCGGTTCGAGAAGCAAACCTCTCCCCTTGACGTTTTCGGAGCATAATTCTTTATCTGACAACAAAACACCGTATATGAACAGGAAGAAATCCGTCATATACGGTGTTTTTTACTGAATATCAATATCGAACAGACTTTTGTCCTTCCAGACGGTTTCATACAGAGCGCACAGCTTGTCAGAAAGACAGACGATGGCAGCCTCGCGGCACTTCGGAATCCGCGTCAGGGTCATCGGCCACATATGGCTGACGATAATATTGCGTTCTTTGGGATTGAGTCGAAAAAGCGCTTCCGCCTTGTTCAGCGCCCTGACGGGGTGCTTGAATCCGTGCAGCCCGTCATTCGATGTAGGATCGTGCCAGTCGTAGAGATAGAAATCGTGAAGAAAGGCGCCTCTTATCAGACTGCGTTTGTCGCAATGAGCGTGAAGCCGCTCGTCCACGAGGCAGCTCATGCACACCACATTCATCACATGGGTATAAGTAGTAATGTGACCGTGCTGAATAAAGGTCTTCATGCTCTGCGCCTGTGGGGTTTCAATGATGCCCGTAAGGGATTCCCTGACAGCCGACCTGTCTTTTTTACTGATCTTCATGGCCGCACCCTCACTGTTTCTTCCTCGGCAGACGGCGTATGAATTCCCTTATTCTGCCGCGGTCGGGCATATCGCTGCCGCCGGAGCCATTGCGAAGGCTCTTGATCTTGCCCAGAACCTGCGCCTGCACGCCAGTAAGGGTGATATCCGACTTGAGTATCGCCTGATCGATGATCTTTTCTCTGGCGCTGGCAGGAAGGGACTTCACGCTTCTGAGCGTATCGCTGACCGAGCTTTCCAATTCCCTGTATTTATCATCGATCGCCTGATTGATGAGCTTATCGATCTCTACCAGCTTATCCACAAAATCGCTGAGAGTTGACACAGTGACGGTGATATCCGCCGAGGTTACGCCTACCATCAGCAGCGCGGAAAGGCTCACAAGCCATGCCGGCAGATATCCTACAGGAAGAGCAACCAGCGGGTGAATGAAATGCGACACCGCAACTCCCATTGTGCCGAAAAGCATCGAGGCGGGAAGGCAGATATAGCCGTTGAGATTGAGCGGCATGTTGCTGTAATCCCACCATGAAGCGTGAAACAGCTTTTCCAGTGTCAGACCGGTCAGGTATTCCAGCACGGCGGAGCTTGCAGCGCAGACAAGAAATGTCACAGGAATGCTCAGATGGGCGCCCATGAGGGCGAAAAGCAATCCCCCCGCGCCGTAGATCGGGCATATCGGCCCGATCAGGAATCCTCGGTTCGCCCAGCGTTTTTCCCTGACGCTCACCAGAATGCTCTCATAGATCCACCCCAGAAAGCTGTAGATATAAAAATACAGTACTGCTTCATCAATCGTCATGCATATCACATCCGTATATCATTTTGTTTCATCCGTATGAGCTTCCTTTTCGTTCGGCTTGCGGAAAACATACATCTCTCTGTCGGCGTCGTCCTGTCCTTTTTGAATATCGTCATCCGTGAATCCCATGTCAAGCATGTGATTCCGACCCATATTATAGCCATTGTCGGATCTCATTTTCCAATAGAGCCGCATACAGCCAAAAACCAGAAAAGCAGTTGCAAGTACCAAAACAAACATCAGAATTCCTTCACCTGTCATCACGTATCAAACTCCTTTATAGTAAATTCCATATATCATTCGCGTCGAGGGCTTTTTGAATGTCCCCCGCGAGAAACTGGCGCAATTCATCCCTGTCACCCCACCTATAATCCGAATGCTCTTCCGAAAGAATGACGCGGGAAGCGTCCTCGCAGTCGCACAGATAGGTGATAATGATGATCTGGTATTCATGTATCACTGCCGACCAGACATACAGCAGTCCGCAGGGGACAACGTCCAGCCCCGTTTCCTCGCGCAATTCACGCACAAGGGTCTGTTCAGGGGTCTCGCCGAATTCCAGTGTGCCTCCCGGAAACTCCCACCAATCACTTCCGTCAGGATTTTTGAATCCGTTCCGGCACACAATCAGCGTCTTCCCGGTGTTATCTTTTACAATGCCCTTGGCTACCACATGAATCGATTGCCTGTTGTTGCCTTCATTCAATTCTATCCCCCCAAAAAAACAGTCAAAGAGGAGCATGCCACACCCTTGGTGACAAACTCCTCTTAACGGCAAAATAACGTAATAAATGTATGGCATATATGGCATGCATGCCATATGTAACATGCAGAGAGATTTACCTCAATACACACTCCGCATATTCATGCAGTCTAGGCCAACTTTCAGTTGTCCAGATCAAATTCGAGTTTCTCGCCGCAGTTCGGGCATTCCATCTCGCCGACGTTGATGAGGTCTTCGTCCAAGCAGATTGTGTCACCGCAGGTCGGGCAAGTGACTTCGTAGTACAGCTCATCCTTTGTCTTTTTGGTGGACTTCTTCTCAGGCTTCTTCTCATGAGCACAGCCGCAATTGTCGGACTCATAGAGATCCTTCTCGATCGCGCCGAGGTCTTCGTCAACCTCGTCAAGCTGCTGCTGGAACTCTTCAAAGCCGTCTTCAAGATTTTCCATATCAAGAACTATGTCTTCAAGAAGCTCCATGAGGTACTTAATGACCTTAGTGTCTTTCTTGTCATCATTAAGGTTGAGACCTTCGACCAAACCCTTGAGATAAGCGAGCTTTTCCAACTTATTCATAGCAATTATCCTCTCTGTAAAATTAATTTATATCATGCCGGTGCAAAAAAATGCAAAAGCAACTATGCGCGCTCCATGTACTGACCTGTTCTGGTATCAATGCGGATCATGTCGCCTTCCTCGATGAAGAGAGGCACCTTAATCTCCGCGCCTGTCTCAAGTGTTGCGGGCTTGGTGGCGTTGGTAGCGGTATCGCCCTTGAAGCCGGGGTCGGTCTTGGTAACCTTCAGCTCGACAAAATTGGGGGGTTCCACTCCGAAGACGTTGCCCTTGTAGGACAGCACCTTGCACATCATGTTTTCGGTGACGAACTTGAAGTTGTCGCCGAGTGTGCTCTCGTTAATCGGGAGCTGCTCGTATGTTTCGGGATCCATAAAGTAATACAGACCGCCATCCTCGTAAAGATACTGCATATCCTTGCGCTCAACGAACGCGGTGGGGAACTTGGCCGAGGGGTTGAACGTGGTCTCGGTCACGGCTCCTGTAATGACGTTGCGCAGCTTGGTGCGGACAAAAGCCGCGCCCTTGCCGGGCTTTACGTGCTGAAATTCGATGATAGAATAAACGGCCCCATCCATCTCAAATGTTACACCGTTTCTGAAATCGCCTGCTACTATCATTTAGTTTTAACCTCCATCAAATAACTTACCGATTTGTATTATAATACAAATTTCAAATAATTGCAAGTCATTTTTACATTCTTTTTTAAATTTTTTTAAAATATTATGCAAAATGCCTGCAATCTCACATTTCCATTGGAAGGATCAGCCCAGAATGATCAATTCCCTGTCCATCGAAGTAAGATCGACCGCGCCCGTTTCGGTCTTGTAGAGCATATCTTCGATTCTTACTCCGAATCTGCCCGGAAGATAGATGCCCGGCTCCACCGTGATCACGGAATTTTCCGGAATTTTGCCGCCTCTGTAGGAAACCGAGGGAAATTCGTGTATCTCCAGCCCTACCCCATGGCCTGTTCCGTGACCGAAGTATTCTCCGTAGCCTTCCGCCTTGATGACATCGCGTGCGGCGGCATCACATTCCGCAAGGTCATCACCGCCGGCAAAGAGATAATCCATGGCGTTCTGCTGGGCGCGGAGTACGATATTGTAGATGCCGCGCTGCTCGTCGCTGACACTGCCGTAAGCCACTGTGCGGGTCATGTCGGAATGATAGCCGCCCACCACACAGCCCACGTCAAATGTGATGAAATCACCGCTCTGAATTCTTCTCTGTCCGGGTACGGCGTGCGGCATGGAACCGTTTTCTCCCGAAGCAACGATGGAATCAAACGCCAGCCGTTCCGCACCGAGTCTGCGGGCGTAGAATTCAAACTCAAAGGCAAGGTCGGCTTCGGTGACGCCTTCCTTGATGAAGGTGAAAATATGTTTCAGCGTCTGTTCGGCGATGTTCTGCGCCGCCTTCATACAGACGATTTCGTCGCTGTCCTTATGTACCCGCAGGGATTCGATCAGCTTGTCCAGACCGCCGTCTGCCGCAAGAGCGGCCGGCTGGAGCACCTCTGACATCATCCTGTACTGCGTAAGGGTCATGCGGTCGGACTCCACCAGCAGGTTTTTGATGCCGAGCTTCTGCGAAATGCCGCAGAAGGTTTTCTTCATATCCGGCCCGCTGTATTCCATCACTTCGCACCAGTCAAGCGCCTTTCCGGCGGCTTCGGTGTAGCGGGAATCGGTCACATAGACGCATCCGCTCCGGGTCACAATGAAATAGCCGTTGTCGCAGTTGAAGCCGGTGAAATATCTGCCGTTGATCTCCGACATAATGAGCGCCCCGTCGTATTCCTCCGGAATGACCGAGATCAGTTGATTGGTACGCCACAGAAATTTGTTTGCCATTGCAAAAGACTTCTTTCTATTGTTTGATAAGTTCCGCCAGCGCCTGCACGCCGAGAATATAGCTGTTGGAGCCAAAACCGCAGATCTGCCCGACGCACACCGGCGAAATCACGGAATGATGCCGGAATTCCTCGCGGGCGTGAATATTGGACATGTGTACTTCCACGAAAGGCAGCGGCTTGACGGCGGCAATCGCATCGCGAAGGGCGTAGCTGTAATGCGTCCACGCCCCGGCGTTGATCACCACCCCGGCAAATTCGCCCTTGGCGGCGTGAATTTTATCCAGAATCACGCCCTCGTGATTGCTCTGGATGAATTCCGCCTCCAGCCCGAGCGAGGCGGCGTATTCCTTTACCCGCCCGCAGATGGTTTCCAGCGTTTCGCTGCCGTATACCCCCGGCTCTCGCACCCCCACCATATTCAGATTGGGGCCGTTGATGATTAAGATTTTGTTCATTCTTTTTTATCATCACCTTTTATCGGTTATTGTAAAATATTTATCTATAATAAGCAACATTGCCAAGCGCAACCGGTTCCGGATTGGAAAGAATCCATTCCACAACGGCCTTTGCCATCATCTCAAAAGCGTTCTCTCCGGTGTTCGGGGAAATATTGCGTACCGCTTTGATAACGCTTTCATCAGCGGGATCGGAGCCGGATAATATCTCCGCCAGAAAATCCCGCATTTCGATAAACCCCCCGTCCCAGTTGCAGCCGCCGTTGTCCAGCACTTCGTGACTAAGGCGACCGATAATCCGTATCGCTTCTCCCTGCACAAATGGAGCCTTGCCGCTGCCGGGAACCAGCATATCCCAGAGTTCGCGGTACTGCTGCGTCCATGTTTTTCCCTTGACGGAAATCGGCTTGCTGCCGTCATACTTCTGCTTGTGAGGCACCGGCGTCACACCGAATAATTTATACAATTCCGCAAGTCCCGCGTCACAGGCAGGAAGATACTCCGGGTCAAAGCTGTCACGATAAAATTCAAAGGTTTCGCCTATGTGCTCCACCTTTTCTCTCATGCCTTCGGTGATTTCCACACCCGCATCAATGAGTATGCGGGCAATCTCCGCCGTCTCGGGCGTTCTGGCGTTGGAGCATACCCGAAGCACTTCGTCAAGCGCGTTGTGGGTTAAATCGGTATAATCCACGCGGACGGTTTTATGCACATCCGCGCCGTATTCTATCAGAGCGCTCACGCCCTTCACGCTGAAAAATCTGGCCGCAACCATCAACGCCGTTGGGCTGTCCCCGTTCTTCTGTAAATTGACATCAGCTCCCAGCGACACAAGCAGCCCGATATGCGCCGGGTTCCAAACAGCCGCCTCGGTCAGCGGAGTCCGGCAGTATGGATCGGAGTAATTGACATCCGCGCCGTACTCCTCTACCAGCCATTGTATGATTTCAGAAGGCAGGTCGGGATTCATCAGCGCGGTTCTTTTATCATGCGCACTGTAAGTCGCGTCCGGCTCACATTTTTTCAACACCGACCTGATTTCTTCTACAACGCCCGACGCGACGATTTCTTTGAAATCCTTCGGCAGGGTCTTTCGGAGTTTTGCCAATTTTGATTCACCGCCAATCCGTACGCGCTCGCGTTCGCTCGCTAATTGAATCATGAATGGTGAATAATGAATAGAGAATAATATCGGAAGGGCTGTCGCCCTTGAAAAAATATCAGCGTGAAGCGCTCCGAAATGATTCATTATTCAATATTCTCAATTTACAAAGCGAAGTGCAGGCGAGCGTTTTGAAAATATTTCATCATCGTGATCGCGTCATCCGTCTGCGTGCCCGCCGATTCGCAAATGACGGTGGGCGACATGCCGCGCTTGAGGAATTGGTCGATCAGCGGTTCGAAGTCGGGACCGTAGATTTCGTCGGCAAAGGTCAGATGCCGCTTCTCGCCGCCGGAAGTGTATTCGATTTTGCTGAAATGAATATGCATATTTCTCAGGCGGTCGGCGCCGAGCCTGTTTTCGATTTCATCGAGCGCCCTGCCGTAGTCCATCGTCCCCTGCATGCGGCTGTTGAGATGGCCGAAATCCACGCAGGGAATCATGCGCTCGTCGACGGTGCAGAATTCCAGTACTTCACTGAGATCGCCCAGCTGGTTGATCTTGCCCATGACTTCCGGGCAGATATGGATTTTTTCCAATCCCTGCTCATCAAGGAACTTCCGGGCCGCGGTCAATGTTTCCTTTGCCAGAGCCGTCGCTTCCTCGCGGCTCTTTTTTCCCAGTCCGCCGGGATGAACCACGATTCTGTCGGCTCCCATCCAGTCGGCCGCCTGTGCGCTCTGGAAGATGTATTGGATGGAATTAAGCCGCTTTTCCTCCTCCGGGGAGGCAAGGGATATGAAGTAGGGGGCGTGAATAGAGAGCTTTATGCCGCACTCCTTCGCCTTTTCACCGAGAATTCTGCCCTTCGGCTCCTTGACCATCACGCCGCGTCCGCACTGGTATTCAAAGGCGGTAAGTCCCTGCGCGGCCAGCCATTCGATGAGCTTTTCGGTGGATTTGATTTTTTCGGCGGCCGAGCGTTCGCAGCTCCCGGCGGGGCCGAATTTTGGATCAGACATTTTTTGTATCAGTCCTTCCAGAATTTCATAATGAAGCGCTCACAGGCGCGTTTGATTTTGAAGAAAAACATAGGCTCCGGCTCGTAAACCTCGGTCATAATCGTGCAGGCTCCCAGCAGATTGCCCCCCATGATGTCGGTGAATATCTGATCGCCGATCACGGCGGCTTCCTTCGGCTGAATGCCCAGCCGCGTGCAGGCGCGGCGGAAACCCACCGGCAGCGGCTTCTTGGCGGAACCTTCAAAATACAGCCCCAGAAGCTGTGAGAACTTCCGGACACGTTCGCCGTTGTTGTTGGAAACCACCATCAGCATAAAGCCCTGCGACTTCATCTCCTCCAGCCATTCCCGCACGCCGTCGGCGGGAACAGGGTTGTTGTGGGTGGTCATAGTGTTGTCAATATCCAGCAGCAGCGCCCGGATGCCGAGTGAATGCAGCATTTCCGGTGTGATGTCGATCATCTTGCTGATGCGCATGTCGGGTTTGAATAAAGCCACGATGTTTCAGACCTCCGATATGATACTAATTATCAATCAAAAGTAACCAATTAGTATGAAAAAATGCAGACACGCCGAACAACCCCGGCAATGTCTGCACTTGATTCTCAGAATTGGCTAAGCAGAAACCGAACGCCGGAATTACTTATACTTGCGCTTTCTGGCGGCTTCGGACTTCTTCTTGCGGCGTACAGAGGGCTTCTCGTAAGCTTCTCTCTTGCGGACTTCCTGAATAATACCCGAACGGGCGCAAGACTTCTTGAAACGTCTGAGTGCGCTGTCAAGAGATTCCTTTTCCTTGACTCTGATTTCAGATGACATTAACTTTCCCTCCTTCCGCACATTAGCAGAGCCACCTGCTTGCTGTGACTCTTAGACATTATACAACATGTTCAACAAAATGTCAAGAGTATTAACGAAAAAAAGTGAAAAGTAATTAAAAGTATTTATGAATTCCGGGAAGAAATAGGTGACGGCGCAGCCGAAACGGGAGAAAACCGGAATTACTCTGTCCGTTCAGCAGAATCTGCCCGCAAATTCCATCAGCGCTCTGTAAGGAACGCAGTCGCTCCAAACGCCGGTATCACCAGCGCCTGTAAGAATACCGGCACGGCAGCGATCATTCATCCGCTGGAATAAAGGGCTGCTGGCCCGCAGACCCGCGACCTTACACCGCCTGAGATAAACATATTCCGCGCCGATTCCATCTATTCCCGCCGATAAAACGCAGGACGGGGATACTTTCAGCCCGAACCGGGAAGCACAGACAAATCCGGCGGTATACCCGACTGCGGCAACGGTAAATCCCGACAGGGCAAGGCAGAGCGGAAATCGGAGGGCGGTTTCCCCCGTGCGGAAGGAGAAGCACGCCGTCAGAAAAGAGCAGAACAGCGACCACCCCAACCGGACGGCATACCGTCTGGAGAGCCCGTTCAGGTCGGAAAAGGAAACACAGGCGTTTCCTTCCGCATCCAACAGCCCGAAAACCGCAGAAGGAAATTCTCTTTCAGGGAGCATTCTTATACAGAGAATTTTCTTTCCGCTCTCCGTCATCAGTCTCAGGCTGCCTGTTCCGCACAGAAGTTCACCCGGACTCCGGCGCACCATCGCGCCTACAACCGAGCTTTCGGGAAGGAAGATCTTTCGTCCGCCGGCGATGCCTGACGTAACACAGAAATAATTACCATGCCTGATCAGCGAACACCTTCCCGACGACAGCGCGGAAATCAGCATATTCAGCAGGGCGGCGGTCAGCATGACGCAGGCAAACAGATTCATCACAAGGCTTTCGCCCGACAGAAGTGTGAATTCCAGTGAAACAACAACAGGAATGACCGTCTTTTCCGAGATCAGCGCATAGACCGCAGAGGAATACTTTCCGGAAACCGTCCTTCCGGTTTGCCCGCACGGAGGAAACAGCGCGTCAAGCAACGCCTCCCAATCCTTCCCGGCCAACCGGAACGATAGCCACGGTTTTCCGGAAACCTGTGAATAAATTCTGACCCGCCTGATGCCGGAATAGCCAGACAGTAAGCCGCAGCTGCATTCCACGCGGTCGAGGCAGGAGAGTTTCAAGCGCTTTTCGCCGCGGGGCGATGTGACACTGATGATACCGCAGTCGATACGGCAAGCCGTATGCCGATTTATGTGAAGATTGTACCCTATCAGTACCGCAGAAATCAGTACCAGCGCGGTCGAAAAAAAAATTCCGGACACATTCCTGCTCCCATTCGCCCAGAGAAACGCTCCGTATCCTGTTCCTGCTGCCAATGCAATGAGCGACGGGGTGCTGAATGCGGCAGACATGTGCGGGGAAAGGCCGCGCAAAAGGGCATTGCTACCGCTCCGGCTCACGCGGCGGCTCCTTCGCACAGTGCGCGGTTGAGCAGCCTTCCGTCCCCCATGCTGATTCCTCTCAGCCTGACCGTCTTTCCTCCGGTGAAAAACACCACGGTACACACCCCGAGCCGCCGCTGCAAAGGGCCGGATCTGATTTCGGAACACCGGATATCGCTGCGGTTGATGATCAGCGTGCGCCGGAAGAACATTCCTCTTTCCACTTGCAGGTTTCCTCCGCTGCGGATATACCGTATGCTGCCGAACCAAAAAGGAATGACCGCGAGAAGTGCGCACATCACCGCGCAAAACGTGCCGGCCGCTGCGGCAGCCTCTTTCATATTCCACAATGTCAGCGAAACAGAAGCGCACAAGGCGACAAAGGCAAGCATGCCGCAGTACAGCCTGAGCAACAGAGAATATTTTTCCGAACACCGGTTGGTAATTTCCACCCTCATTATAACACCGCCTTGCAATATCTCCAAATCACTGATAGTATGAGCAGAACGAGCTGAAATATACAAAACAGCTGAGAGTCAAAGAAAACGGATTACCTTCAACCCTCAGCTTATTATGATTTACTTATTTGAAATATTTCACGCCGGAGGCAAATATCTTCTGATCCTTCTCGCCGGGAACATTCTTGTAAAGATCGCGTCCCATACGTTCGGAGTGACCCATCTTGCCGAATACGCGGCCGTCAGGGGAAGTAATGCCTTCAATGGCGCATACCGAGCCGTTGGGATTCCATTCGATATCGGAGGAAGGCATGCCGTTGGGATCGACATACTGGGTGGCCACCTGACCGTTGGCAATCAGCTTGCCCAGCATTTCCTCATCCGCCACAAACCTGCCTTCGCCGTGGGACACCGGAACGGTGTGCATCTCGCCCACTTCACAGTCATGCAGCCAAGGAGACTTGACCGAGCTGACGCGGGTGTAGACCATGCGGGAAACGTGGCGGCCAAGGGTGTTGAAAGTAAGGGTCGGATCGTTTTCGCCGATCTCGGTGATTCTGCCGTAAGGCACCAGACCCAGCTTGATGAGCGCCTGGAATCCGTTGCAGATACCCAGCATCAGGCCGTCTCTTTCCTCAAGCAGCTTGGTAACTTCATGGGCAATGACGGGATTGCGGAAGGTGGTGGCGATGAATTTGCCGGAACCGTCCGGCTCATCGCCGCCCGAGAAGCCGCCGGGCAGCATGACAATCTGCGACCGGGCAATTCTCTTGGCCATTTCCTTGATGGTTTCTTCGATGGCAGCGAGAGTGAGGTTTCTCACCACCAGAATATCCGTCTTCGCACCCGCCTTTTCAAACGCCTTCGCGGTATCGATCTCGCAGTTGGTACCGGGGAATACCGGAATGAAGACGCGCGGCTTTGCTTCAGTCACCGGCAGAATGCTGGGATAAGCCGCTCTGGATGTATTCATGGGCACGTTCTTGACAATCGGCTTGCTCTTGGGGGCTACCGGGAAGATGGGTTCGAGGGGCGCCATCCACGCTTCTTTCAGCTTGCCGAGAGCCACCTTGCCCTCGCCGATCCGGATAAGGGGATTGACGGTGGTCTTGCCGAGATTGATGTACTTCACGCCGTCGATCATATGCACGCCGTCTCTCAACTCCAGCACAAGCGAGCCGGAGAGAGGAGCGAAAAGTTCGGTATCGGTGACGGATTCCTCAAAGGTGAAGCCCAGACCGTTGCCGAAACAGGCTTTGATAACGGAAGCCGCCGCGCCGCCTTCATGAACAACACTCGCCGACAGGACGTCGCCGGTGCAGATCATGTGGTAGACATTCTCATACATCGTGCGGAGCTTGTTCCACTTGGGCATATGGGATTTCTTCTTATGATAGGGCACCGGCACCAGCACGACGGTGGAATTCGCCTTGGTGAAGGCCGCCGACAGGGTTCTCTTGGCGCTTGTGGGTACCAGCGCGAAACTCACCAGCGTCGGGGGAACGTCCAGCTCATTGAAGGAGCCGGACATGGAGTCCTTGCCGCCGATGGAAGGGGTGCCTAGCTTGAGCTGCGCGGTCAGAGCGCCGAGCAGGGCAGCCGCCGGCTTGCCCCAGCGGGAAGGCTTGTCGCCCAGACGTTCGAAATATTCCTGGAAGGTCAGACGGGCGTTGAGGGGGTTCGCGCCAACCGCCAGCAGGCGGGAAAGCGATTCGATGACGGCATAGGCGGAACCGTGATAGGGACTCCATTCCGTGTGCCCCGGCACATAGCCGTAAGCCATCGCGGTGGCGCAGTCGGTCTCGCCGCTGTCCACCGGGAGCTTCGCGACCATGGCTTCTTCGGGCGTAAGCTGATTCTTGCCGGCGAAGGGCATCAGCACGGTAGCCGCGCCGATAGAGGAATCGAAGCGCTCGGAAAGACCCTTCTGGCAGCAGACATTGAGCCTGCCCATATTCCTGACAAGCGCGTCGGTGACGGAAAGCCCTCTCAGCTCATAGGGCACCGATACGCGGTAATCGTTGTAGGGGAATACCGCCTTGATCTTGGCGGAGGCGTGCTGACGGACGCCGTTGGTATTGAGGAATTCGCGGGACAGGCTGACGATGGTCTTGCCTCTCCACACCATATTCAGGCGCGGGGTTTCCGAAACGGTGGCAACCGCGTAGGCTTCCAGATTCTCCTTCTCGGCCTCCGCGATAAATTTATAAACGTCCTTCTTCTCCAGCACGACGGCCATTCTCTCCTGCGATTCGGAGATGGCCAGCTCGGTGCCGTCCAGACCTTCGTACTTCTTACGCACGTCGTCCAGACGGATGTCCAGACCGTCGGCCAGCTCGCCGATAGCGACACAGACGCCGCCCGCGCCGAAGTCGTTGCAGCGCTTGATCATGGCAGCCACCTTGCCGTTGCGGAAGAGACGCTGAATCTTGCGTTCGGTGGGAGGATTGCCCTTCTGCACCTCCGCGCCGCAGGTCTCCAGCGAAGAACTGTTGTGCGCCTTGGAGGAGCCGGTTGCGCCGCCGCAGCCGTCGCGTCCCGTTCTGCCGCCCAGAAGCACCACTACGTCGCCCGGCTGGGGAACGCCCCTGACGACATTCGCCTTGGGGGAAGCACCCACCACCGCGCCGATTTCCATGCGCTTGGCGGTGTAACCGTAGTCATAGATTTCCGACACCTGACCGGTGGCAAGACCGATCTGGTTGCCGTAGGAGGAATAGCCGGCCGCCGCGCCGGTGGTAATCTTGCGCTGGGGGAGCTTGTTCTCCATCGTCTCGGCGACGGGAACTCTCGGGTCTGCCGCGCCGGTCACGCGCATAGCCTGATAGACATACGCCCTGCCGGAGAGCGGGTCACGGATAGCGCCGCCCAGACAGGTGGCCGCACCGCCGAACGGCTCGATTTCGGTGGGATGATTGTGGGTTTCGTTCTTGAACTGCACCAGCCACTGCTCGGTTCTGCCGTCGATCTCAACCGGCACTTCAATGGAGCAGGCGTTGATCTCGTCGCTCTCGTCCAAGTCCGGGATAAGCCCTCTCTTTTTCAGCACCTTCGCGCCGATGGTTCCCATGTCCATCAGGGTAACCGGGCGGGAGGTTTCCTCGCCGTAGACCTCGGCGCGGGCGGCTAAGTAACGGTGAATGCCCTTCTTGATTTCAGCTTCATAGCCGCCTTCCTCCACCTTCACGTCGTCCAGCTCGGTGAGGAAGGTCGTGTGGCGGCAGTGGTCGCTCCAATAGGTGTCAATCACCTTCAATTCGGTGACGGTGGGATCGCGCTTCTCGTCGTCGCGGAAGTAATCGCGGCAGAATTTCAGATCGTCCAGCGTCATGGCAAATCCCATGGAATGGAAATACTCCGCCATTTTGTCATCGTCCCACGCGGTGAAGCCTTCCAGCGTCTGCACATCCATGGGAATGTCGAATTTCTGCTCCAGCGTGCGGGGCTTGTAGAGCGAAGCCTCACGGGATTCCACCGGGTTGATAATGTAGCTCTTGACCCGGTCGAATTCCCCGTCGGTGATGTCGCCGCTGAGAACGTAGACACGGGCGGTAAGCACGTCGGGACGTTCGCCCTGCGTCAGCAGCTGGGCGCACTGCGCCGCCGAATCGGCACGCTGGTCATATTGCCCCGGCAGGTATTCGGTGGCGAACACCCTCACATCAGGCTCGATAGGGAAGGTTTCGTCGTAGACAATATCAACATTCGGCTCACTGAATACGGTGGTCTTGGCCCGCGCGTACTGCGCGTCGGTCAGACCCGACACGTCATAGCGGTTGAGCAGTCTCAGTTCCCTGATGCCGGTCATGCCGAGATTGTCTCTCAGGTCGGAGAGAACGCCCTTGGCTTCAATGTCAAAGCCCGGCGCCTTCTCCACAAATAGTCTCATTACTGCCATATCTTATCAAATCTCCTTAATATAAGAAAATAATTTTGAATTTCGCAGGAATATATATTATTCTATCATAGATTCGCATTTTTTTCAAAAGATTTTTTATCAAATATTGCAAATAAAGTATGAATAGAATTTTTATGAAAAAATCCATGTGTAAAGAAAACGTAAACTTCAAGCGATAAAGCGGTTCTTGTCCCAAATACCGGTTGACGAAAGGGCTGAATTAATTTATAATATAATTTAAACGTCATACGAAAGAGTGTGAAATCCATATGAATTCCAATACCAACATAGCGGAATACCTCAAGCTGTGCGCCAAGAGAATGTCGATTCTCGGACTGCTGCTGGCCATCGTGTTCCCTGTCGTGTTGATTACGGCAAGAATCATGACGCCGGTGCAGTATACCATCACAGCTACGATGCGTATCCAGTCCGACGTCATGGGCGAGAGTATTTCCGACCAGTACAACATTTCCGAGCTGTCCCGCTCCGCGGCACTGACTTCCATCTCCCTCATCGACAACAGCAACACGGTGCAGAAAGCGCTGGAGGATACGAAAATCAGGAATGTCGACCCGGCTCAGTTTCAGAAACGGGTCACGGTCACACAGGTGAACAATTCCAACGTACTGAAAGTCGTCGTTATCTTTGACTCGGATGCCACCCTCGGCGAAACCTTCACTTCCAACCTGATGAAAGAGGCGAGAACCTCCATCAAGGAGGCATTTGCGCTATCCAACCCTTCCTTCTCGGGCGTTTTTGAGGACGAAGGACGCGTTACCGACATCAACAGCCCGTGGCTGATCTCCTTCGGCTGGGCGCTGGTCGCAATAGGAATCACGGCAGCGACCTTCTTCATTTACAATATGTTTTCATTCGCCGCCGACCGCACCCTTCGCAGCAGCTCCAAATTCGAAACGCTGACCCGCATTCCGGTCATCGCCGCCATTCCTCCCGTCGCCAGAATGATCGGAACGGAACGCAGCGTCAATCAGGTGGGCAATGCCTACCGCGTGCTGCGTTCCGCGATCAAGTATTCCCGCAAGGGCGTGCGGACAATCGCGGTGTGCAGCCCTTCTCCCAGAGACGGCAGAACTTCCGTCGCAATCGGGCTGGCACAGGCGCTTGCCGACACCAACGCAATGGTGCTTCTGATTGAAGCCGACATGCACCGCCCGAATATCAGCAGAGAACTGCGGTTTGACCCTGTGTTCGGACTTGGCGACCTGCTTCTCGGCAAGGCGAATCTCGCCGCTACCATCAACAAGACATCCAACCGGAATCTTTATGTCATTACAGCGGTCAACAACGTCAACATGAACAGCATTGACGTCTGCGACCTGCTCGACAGCGATGTCTTTACCGAGCTTCTGAAAGCGGTGGAAAGCCAGTTCGATTACGTCATCATCGACACCCCCGCCATCGAACTTCTGCCCGACGCGGCGGCGGTAGCCGGCAAGGTG
Source organism: Clostridia bacterium (assembly GCA_017441385.1). Taxonomy (GTDB): domain Bacteria; phylum Bacillota; class Clostridia; order Oscillospirales; family Acutalibacteraceae; genus RUG762. The sequence goes on from JAFRXY010000072.1 coordinate 27,819, forward strand.
GACGGCTGCCTGATCGTCGCGCAGTACGGTCACACCCGCACCGACATGATGAAGTATGCCATTGACGTTTTCGATTCGCTGGATTCAGAAGTCATCGGCATTGTCACCACCAATTCGCCCAGAAGAACCGGTGCATTCGGCTCTGTTTCACGCTATTACCGCAGCAGAAACAGCCACACCGGCGACAGCATCATAACCACCCTGCTCGATAACTTCTTCGGCGTCGTCAACATGATTCGCAGCAGAATTCCGCGGGGCAAAAAGAAATAGCGCTTCTTTCCTGACAATATCGGACACGCCGGATTTCATCCTCCTGAACTCCGGCGTGTCCTTTTTCTATTTCCTTTTGGCCAGAGCCGCTATCTCTCCGAATTTTGACAAAATGTATTCGTAACCCTTTTCGCTGTGGGGAATCGCGCAATTCATGCAGCTTTTCACGCCGCTCGGAAGGTATTCAAAATTCCCTCCGCAATGCTCCCCCAGCGCATAGAGCGGGCAGTAGCAGAAAAGGCAGTTGAATGCTCCTTGCAGCCCTTTGTGACATGGAAAGTATTCGCAATCGGTATTTGAGAAGAAACGGTAACTGTTCAAACCAATCACCTCCGCAAAAATACCGGCACATACCTTTTCAGGTATGCCCCGGTAGAGTATTTATGATGTTTTTTTTATTTCCGCAGAATCTGCCAAATCGGAACCGGTTTCTTCCGACTGCTCCTTATGGTCACTAATATGCGATAGTTTGCTTCGTGTTCTGCGATAAATACGGGCGGCTATTTTGCGGTATGTGCTGTTCCAAGCCACATTGATTTCCGCTCCCACCAGCATGATGAACATACAGAAGTAGAGCCACAGCATCAGCAGCACTACGGCGGTCAGACTGCCGTAAACATTGGCATAATTGCCGAAATGCTCGATGTAATAGGCGTACAGGTAGGAAAAAACAATCCAGCCCACAGCGCTGACAAGTGCGCCGGGAAGTTCTTCCATGACGGTGGACTTCCGGTCAGGCACAGCGATGTAACTGACGACAAAGAAGAGCACCAGCACCCCGAAGCCGAGCAGCCATTTGATTCCCTTTGAAATGATTTCAACGTGAGGCGCGGCAAAGGGAAGGTAATTCATAAGCCCGTGATAGATGCTCGTACCGAACACCAGCACACCGAGAGCCGCTATCAGCATAATGATGAAAATAAATGTGTAGAAAATGGCAAGCGACCTCATACGGATATAGCCGCGGGTTTCCTTAATGGAATAGGCAGCGGTCAAGCCCAGCATGATAGAATAAATACCGGTAGAAGATGACCAGAGAGCGGTAATGGCCGTAATGGAGATGACCATATTCGACGAGTTGTTGATGATTTCCTGTAGCATTTTCTGTACCAGCGCGTTGACGTCCTGCGGAAGGAAGCTGATATGAAGGATAGGAACACCGCCGCTGAAATAGGGCAGAAATTTCAGCATTGTCAGCATCAGCATCACCATGGGAAACGCCGATATGATAATGAAGAAGGCAGCCTGCGCGGAGTAGGCGCTGACAGAATCTTCCATAATGTCCTTCATCAATCCTCCGACCGCCTGACCGGTATTTTTAAGCAGTTTTTTCATATCGGGCCTCCCGGTAAAATAATTATCTGGAGCTTTCGCCATCAGGTTTCCAGACTCTGTAATTGCGCTTGGTTGTCTTCTTGACAACATAGAGCGCGTCGTCAGCCTGTTTCATGGCTTCATCTATCGCTTCTTTGGAGAACACATTCGCGGTGGAGATACCGATGGAGCATGACACCCTGTTCTTGGGGTCAATCTTGAAATTTCTTCCCATCTTTTCCTTGAGCCGATCGGCGAAACCGTCTGTTTCGTCAAGTCTGCGATAGATGGACTTGGCGACTTCCACACCTTCTTCCTCACTTGAATCTGTCAGCACGATAACAAATTCGTCGCCGCCGTAGCGGATGGCATAGCCTTTGTCTTTGGTAATCTGCTTGAAGATTTCCGCAAAGGACACCAGAATCACGTCGCCGATGGCGTGACCAAAGGTATCATTATAGAATTTGAAGTTGTCAAGGTCAATATACAATACAGTTGTTGTCACATCGGGAGCGGATTCGCGTTTCTTCATTTCCTCCGCGAAGGTCTTGGCAAATCCCTGTCTGTTATACAGGCCGGTGAGCATATCGGTGACGGAGGTCTGTTCGAGCTGGACATTCATCTTCCTGATGCGTTCCTGCGTGGCCAGACGGTTCAGAGCGTCAACCAGCTGATGGAAAGCCACGCTGAATATCGTCAGGTCGCCGTCAAGGAAGAGGGAGAAATTATTAGCAAAATTGTCGTGCATTTCCATGAGCGCAAGAAGAATGTTCTGTAACTTGCCGTCAACAACAATGGGGATACCTATCATTGAAACGACCTTGTTGATGCCGAACAGCCCTATCAGATCCTTGTAATCATAGAAGGATTTCTCCAGCCTGTTTGTCATGAATTCGACCGGATTGCGGACAAAGAAGGTGGCAATGCCCTGCAGCACTTCGGGGCTGGGGTGAAAGTCCCTGTCGCAGTAAACCAGATCAGCCTTGCCGTTTTCCACATTGAGATAAACGATCTTGTCGGCGTTGTAATTGTTCTGGATAGAGTACATCGAAGTGTTGATGAGCGACCTGCTGTCCACGTCGTCGCGGTTCATAAGCTCCTGCCAGTTGGTAAGGAAATCAATGCTCTTGTTTTTAAGTCTGAGCTGCAATTCCGCGCCGACGCGGCGTGAAAGTTCTATCGCCTGAGCGACGGAAATCTTTTTCAGCCCGATATTGTAATGTTTTTCTTCAATGGGATTGCCCGTGAGCGCGGAATTAATACGCTCGATTTTATCCCGGTAGTTGTTCTTCTGACAGAATTCCAGACAATCCTGAAGCAGCTCATTCGCTTCCATATGTCTTCCTTGCGCACGGTAGAGATCCGCCTGCTCTACGGCAAAAAGCTCATAGGCAAAGAACCAAAGACCTTCTGTGCGCTTAAGATGGAAATTGGCGCGGTCAAAGTTGTGCTGCGCTTCCGCAAGACTGTCCTTCCGGGCCACCAATCCTCTGTCAAAGTAATAGAAGAACATATCGTCGTCCCACAGGAAGTAACTGGGTTCCCCTTCGGGAAAAATCAGATGATAAAGAACCAACTGCATTCTGTTGAGATAGAGCTGGGCATTGTACTCGACGCCCAGCTTGATGTAGCAGAGGGCAATCATGCCGTATATTTTTGACATATTGCAAAGCTCGAGCTTGTTCTGATTGAGGTTCTTCATAATACGCACAGCCGTCACAAGGAAGTCACAGCCGCTCTGATAATCTCTCGCCAGCATGGCGTTGACAGCCATATTGTAGAGCGATTCACCCATATTTTCCGGCTTGCCCAGCTTGTACCAAATCTCCATGGCACTGTTGAAATAGGCGTCGGCCTCATTGAACTGCTCACTGACAATACGGTTGTAGCCCAGACCGTTGTAAACATTGCCCATCTCGGAGAGGTTGTCCTGCTTGCTGAGTATGACAAGGCTCTTCTTGTAGAAGTGGTCGACAGCGGGATAATATCCGAAACCGGACGAGAAAACGACATTCTTCTTAAAGGCTCTCAGTTTCACGGATTCATTTTCCAGCAGATCGGCAAAATACATGCCCTTTTTATAGTGGTCGTGGGACTCGCAGAATTGGGGGTCGACATTATAGAACGTCCTGTCGTTGCCGAAGCAGAAAAGATAAATATAGGCCAGATGGTTGTAATAATGGTACTTTTCCGCGCTTTCCAGGAAGGTGGGAGAGGGCGTAAAATCAATATGCCACAGGTAGACATTCGTCCAGCTTTTGAATTTGACCATGCATTTCAACAGCTCGGTTTTGAAAATCAGGTAATCATCCCCGCTGCTCATGGCAAACTGGGAGCAGTCATCCGCGTACTTCTCCGCAAGTACATCCTGTCCCGCGCAGGAATGACATAGCGCCACCAGGTAGGAATATTCAAAATTAAACCGATTGACCGTGTTCTCATCGGAATTTGAGCTGATAATGCCCTTGCGCTCATCACACAGGGTCAGCGTTCTGGGATAATTGCCTATCCTGAAATTGGCGTCGGCATACAGCCTGTAAAAACGGTGTATCGCGTCATCGTCCGCCGTAATACTGCCTGAGTCGAGCGATTCCTTGATAATATCACAGTAATAAATTGCCTGCTCCAGTGTGCCGATCTCAACCATATTATTGATCTGCACCAGATAGGTGGCGAAATCCTCGCTGGAGGGGGTAAAGAGATCGTTTTCGATGACTGTGTTTTCCTTGTCTTCCAGACCCCAGTCCTGAACCATGTTCTTGGCTTCCAGCATAACCATTATGTCGTTCTTGATGGACTTGATATAATCAGGAACCGCAAAAACCTCGTTCACCGTGCAGATAAAAGCCAGCTTATTGTTGGGATTTTCCGTTATTTCATTATATAAAAACTCATAAACGGAATAAGGAGCGAGATGCATCTTGTTAAGAACGATCAGCAGCGGCACCTTTTCGGAAATGTAATTGAAAATGCCGACAAGTCCCTTGAGAAATTTGATATGTTCATACTCATTTTCTACAGGGATAACTTCCTCTGTTCTCTGACAAAAGCCGTTTTCACGGTATTTTGAATAAATGATTTTATGAAGAGAATACACGCCCGCATTGTCAAGAAATGTTTCAAAAGGCTGCTCGGCAGCATAATACCTGTCGTACAGAGCGTTAATCCAGTCCATCATCGGGTTATATGCCGATTTAATTGTCCCCGGTTTGAACTCGTGATACAGTATCTGAACAATATTTCCGGATTTCAGCACCGATTCGTTGATTGCTTTGAGCGGCATTGAAAAAGTATTGTAATGCTTGAAGAAACTGACATTGTGTTCTTCAAAATATAGCTTCTGAAGCACGGAGCTAACAAGATTGCTTACATACATATCAACATATGAACTCAAATTTATCACCCCTTGTTATTTGTTACATTATACCAAATTATTATATAAATAGCAATAGATTTTTAAAAAATAATTATAACAGGCGTTTCAAAATTTTTCACCCAACATGAAAATCTACCTTTTAAATAATTTTAACAAGTAATTTTAGTCATTATTCCTATTTAAACGCAAAAAGCGGCGCTCCTAAGAGCATACCGCCGCGATGATTCAATGATTTTTGATTTTATTCATAGCGCATTTTTCCAGACGCGATACCTGCGCCTGCGAAATGCCTACCTCCTGCGCCACTTCCATCTGGGTCTTTCCCTGCATGAATCTCAGCGTCAGGATCCGCTTCTCTCTTTGTGAAAGATTTTTTATCTCTTCCCTGAGAAGTATCTCGTCCAGCCAGTTGCTGTCATCGTTGTTATCTCCGATCTGATCCATGACATAGATCGTATCCCCTCCGTCGGAATAGACAGCCTCATAGAGCGACACCGGCTCGGCAATCGCCTCCAGTGCCAGCACGACGTCCTCCTTGGGAATATCCAGCTCCTTCGCAATCTCCTCCACGCCGGGTTCGCGCCCCTGCTCCCCCATCACGCGCTCCTTGATCTGCATGGCTCTGTAAGCCGTATCCCTCATGGAACGGCTTACACGCACGCTGTTGTTGTCCCTGAGATAGCGCCTTATCTCCCCTATCACCATCGGAACCGCGTAGGTCGAAAATTTGACATCCATATCGGTGTTGAAATTGTCAATCGCCTTGATGAGTCCTATGCAGCCCACCTGAAACAGATCGTCGAGATTCTCTCCCCTGTTGGAGAAGCGCTGTATCACGCTGAGCACCAGCCTGAGATTGCCCTTTACCAGTTCATCTCTTGCCGACTTGTCTCCCGCCTGCGATCTGATCAACAGTTCTGTCTTTTCTTCCTCGCTCAGGAGCTTGAGATCGGACGTATTGACGCCGCAGATTTCCACCTTGTTAAACTGCACTGTACTTCCTCCCGTAAAGTATATTTTTATCTTTACAGTTGAAGTATTGGCAGATAAAACAGATTCATTCACTCACGGCAGAAAACCATAATTACCCGTTCAGTATAAAGGTCGCGCCGTTGAGGTAGGCTGCAAAGATCAGCCAGAGCAGGTAGGGTATTTGCAGCAAAGCAGCCGGTTTGCTCACGAACCAGAAGCTGACAATCATCTTCACTACAGCCGCGATAAGCACTATAATCCATAGAAAGGCCGCCAGGCGCATATCAAAGTAAAAGAACAGTACAGGCCAGATCAGGTTGATTCCCAGCTGCACGAAATAAAGCCACAGCGCGTCGGAGCGCGTACCTACCGGAGTGTCGGCGGTCAGCACCAGATAGGACGATATTCCCATCAGTGCATACAGCAGCGTCCATGCCACGAAAAACACCCATCCCGGCGGGCTGAGAGGCGGCTTGAACAATTCGGCGTAATCGGAAAACTGCCCTGTCAATGCCAATATCATTCCCACCAGACCTCCGAGTCCAATCGGTACCAGTAAAGAAAAGAGCAGCGGTCTGAGCTTAATCGTTCCCATGAATTTCACATTGCATTCCTCCCGCTCCGGTGAGAAGTTTACCCGGATAGAATTATCATCACAATTATATGTGTTATCACACGGGAAAATGCACCGTTTACCAAATTTATTCAGCCGTTGAGAATCTCTTTCAGTTCGTCAAGAGAAATCACCTTTACGCCGAGTTCTTCGGCCTTTGTGAGCTTGCTGCCGGGATTCTCGCCCGCCAGAAGGAAGGATGTCTTTTTACTCACCGAGCCGGAAGCCTTGCCGCCGTTGGCAATGATCAAGGCTTTGGCCTCGTCGCGTGTCATACCTTCCAGCGTGCCGGTGATCACAAAGGTCAGTCCTTGCAGCTTATCGGATGAATTTTCATCCTCCCCGCTCCGCGCGGTCATATTCACTCCCAGATTCGCAAATCTTTGAATCAGATCTTTGGCGTGTGTAGTTGAGAAAAAGTCAACCACCGATTCCGCCATCACTTCCCCGAAGCCGTCTATCGAAGCAAAGCTGTCGGCTGTTGCCTGCGTGAGCGCCTGCATGGTTCCGAACCTTCCGGCAAGCAGTCTGGAAGCCGATTCCCCTATATGGCGTATGCCGAGGGCGTAGATCAGCTTGTAAAGGTCGTTGGACTTTGACTTTTCAATCGCCGCAATCAGATTCTGCGCTGACTTTTTGCCCATGCGGTCGAGAGAAGCAATTTTCTCCTCTGTAAGCAGATAAATGTCGGCGGGCGACTGAATCAATCCTGCCGCTATCAGCTGTTCTATCACCGCAGGACCCATGCCTTCTATGTCCATCGCATCGCGGGAGGCAAAGTGAATGATATTCCTCAGCAGCTGTGCCGGACAGTCGGGATTCAGACAGCGCAGCGCCGCTTCGTCCTCCAGCCGGAAGACCTTCTCGCCGCAGGAAGGACAGACTTCCGGAAGCTGATAGGGCGCTCCTTCCCCATGCACCGCTACGGACACCACTTCCGGAATGATCTCGCCCGCCTTGCGCAGCACAACCGTGTCCCCTATACGGATGTCTTTCTGGGTGATATAATCCTGATTGTGGAGCGACGCTCTGCTCACGGAAGTTCCCGCAAGCAGCACAGGGTCGAATATTCCCGTGGGAGTCAGAACGCCGGTGCGCCCGACGGTCACTTCAATGTCACGCAGCACCGTTTCCTTCTGCTCGGGAGGATATTTGAATGCCACCGCCCACTTGGGGAATTTCGATGTAACGCCCGCCGACTGACGCAGGCTAAGGCTGTTGAGTTTGATGACGGCGCCGTCAATATCATATTCAAGAACACCTCGCTGCGCGCCGATCCTCTCAACGGCAGCCGCCGCTTCCTCATAACTGTGCGCCACACTAAATTCCGGCGATACCGGAAAACCGCATTCCGCAAGATATTCCAGCGACTGGGAATGCGATTCGAATTCCACGCCGCTCGCCTGCTGCACATTGAAGACAAAGATATCCAGCCCTCTGGAGGCGGTTATGGCGGCGTCCTTCTGCCGAAGTGAGCCAGCCGCAGCATTGCGGGGATTCTTGAAGGTCTTCTGCCCGTTCTCCTCCTGCGTCGCGTTCAGCGCGGCGAATGTCCTGCGCGGCATGTAGACTTCCCCGCGCACTTCAATAAACCGCGCATCGGTCTTGATTCTGTGAGGAATGGAGGCAATCGTCAGGAGATTCTCGGTGATATCCTCGCCGACCCTGCCGTCGCCGCGTGTGGATCCGCGGGTCAGCACGCCGTCGGTATATTCCAGCGAAACCGAAAGCCCGTCGATCTTTTTTTCCACTACGAATTCCGAGCCCGGAAAGTCCCGGCAGAATTGCTCAACTTCCTCCATGCTGAATACATCGCGAAGGCTCTGCATGACTACGGCATGCTCCACCGAAGCAAACTTAGAAGACGCAGCGCCTCCCACCTTGACGGTCGGGGAATTCGTATTCCGGAACGCAGGATATTTTTCCTCAAGCCCGCGCAATTCCCGCATGAGGGCATCGTACTCGTCATCCTCGATTTCGGGGGCGTCCATATTGTAATAGGCGTTGCTGTGATACTCTATCAGCTCACGCAGTTTTTTGATCCGAAGGGCGATATTTTCAGTTTCAGACATAACATTCAACTTCCTTTCATCCAATATTTTACACCGGCGGGGCAAAAATATCAATCACCAATATAATTATTGATGTCGTCATATAATTCTTTGCCGGTTTCGACGTTGGTGAAGGAGTCGGGAACACTTCCGAGAATCACCGTTTCGGACACGGTGAAGCTGTTCTCCACTTCGGTGTAAGAGGAACACCCAGGGATGATGGCCGAAACGCCTACTTTCACATCGCAAATAATCTGATGGCGCGTCTGGTTGATACCCGCCGCGTCAAATTCACTCCGGAGATTGGCGGTCACATTGCCATAAAGCTGAATCTTCATGCGAACGCTCACGCCCCTGCCGGAGAAAAGATCAATTCCCGTCAGCGTGCCTATGGGAATGGAAACTTCCCTCTCGCAGCAATCCAGAAGCCGTTGCTGGATTGCCTTGGATATCTCGGTCTTGAATCTGTTCATTTCCCTGATATTCGCCGACATGGAGCTTACCGTTCCGTCAGACAGAGTGCTGAGCCGGATCAGGTCGCCGTAAGAAATGTCCTCTTCCGCCAGCACTTCCGCGGCGGCCCGGTCAATGGCAATATTGGCTATGTAGGCCGCCTGTATAGCCGTCATTTTCTTCAATATCGGATTGATACTGTAGTTGACGGCGGCAAATATTGCCATTCCCGCCGCCAGCAGCGCAACCAGTCTTCGCCTGAAATTCCTTTTGCCTGCATAATGCTTCTGATATCTCATTCCGATCACCTCTCTCGGACATAATATGAAAAATCTGAACAAAATGACAAAAAAGGCCGTCTGAACCTTGCGGAACAAACGACCTTTTGTTTTTATAAAGTACGCACTTTCAAACGAACTTTAAATCCGGGAAATAGCAGGGTAAACCGATAACGATTAACCCTTGACAGCGCCGCCGGTAACGCCTTCCACATAGTACTTCTGCAAGCACATGAAGAGGATCATGATCGGCACAGCAACGCAAACCGAGCCGGCTGCGAACTGACGGAAATACTCAAAGATTCTCTCTCTGTCGAGCATGTCATACAGACCGATGGCAACCGTGTAGGTTTCGTAGTTGGTGCCCATGAGGTACTTGGCAAAGATGAAGTCCATCCAAGGGCCCATGAATGCAGTCAAAGCCTGATAAACAATGATCGGCTTGGACATGGGCAGAACAATCTTGAAGAACACCTGTGCCTTGGTAGCACCGTCGATCATAGCCGCTTCGTCAAGTGCTTTAGGCACCGTATCGAAGAAACCTTTGCAGACATAGAATCCAAGACCGGCACCGGCTGAGTACACAATGATCAGGGCGATGAGGCTCTGGTTCATTTCGACAGACTTCAGGATGAAGTAAACTGCGATCATCGACATGAAGCCGGGGAACATGCCCATAACAAGAGCAATGTTCATGAATGTCTTGCGGAGCTTGAAGCGGATTCTCGACATAACATACGCTGTGGAAACAGCGAAGAACGTAGAGATAGCGCAGGAGAAAATCGAAACGATCAGGGTGTTGAGATACCAACGACCGAAATCATACGAATCTTTGGGTGTAAAGAGGTCGATATAGTTTTGCAGCGTATAGGTCTGCTCGTACCAGCGACCGTCTTCACCCTGCCACTTATAAGGCGCCGGGAAGAAAGTTGCAACGAAAGAACCGGGTTCAACACGGAAGGAGGTCAAAACAACCCAAACAATTGGGATAACCCAGATGATCGACAGAATGATCAGAAAGACATAGCTGGCGATAAGGCCGGCTCTCTTCTGAGACTGAAGGCTCTTTGTATTTTTGATAGAATTAGCACTCACTGGAAGCTGTCCTCCTCTTTATAAGATTTTGTATTGGTGTAGGTAAGCAGGGAGAAGGTTGCCGATACAATAAAGATCAAGATACCGATGGTAGACGCCAAGCTGTAGTCCTTCTTATCGGAAGTCAGCTTGTAGAGCCACGTAACGAGCAAGTCGGTCTTACCTGCTGCATAGTATTCCGTAGTGGAGGGTCCGCCACCCGTCATGAGGTAAATGAGGTTGAAGTTGTTGATATTGCCTATAAACGAGGTGATCAGATAAGGAGTGGTAACGAAGATAATCTGAGGAAGGGTAATCTTGAAGAACATCTGAATCTTGTTGGCGCCGTCAACGGTGGCCGCCTCGTAGAGATCCTGAGGAATGTTCATCAGAATACCGCTGGACATCAGCATGGTGTAGGGAATACCAACCCACATATTAACGATGATGATCGAAACTCTCGCCCAATGTTGATTGGTAAAGAACGGAATCGCATGGTTAATATCGGAGATAATGCCCGCATTGATCAGCGCTCTGTTGATAACGCCGTACTGAGAGAAGAAGTTGCGCATAACGAGCAAGGAAATGAACTGGGGCATGGCAATCGTAAGAACCAGAACAGATCTCCAGAGTTTCTTGAACTTGATACCCTTCTGGTTGATAATGATAGCAACAATAATACCAAGGAAGTAGTTGGTAAATGTTGCGAAGAAAGCCCATACCAGTGTCCAACCGAGAACACCGAAGAATGTGTGGGAGAACTTATCGGCAAATCCGACACCGCCGAAAATAATCTCTTTGAAATTGTGAAGGCCGACCCAGTCAAACAGTTTGCCAGGCACCTGATGATCTCTGTCGTAGTTGGTGAAAGCGATAAAGATCGTATAAACAAGCGGTACAACGGAAAACGAAACAATACCGACAATAGGCAGGAAAAGAAGCGTAATGTGGAATCTGCTGTCAAGAAGGCTCTTGACGTCATCCACAAAAGTGGGGATCTTTTCACCCTTCATTTCGAGTTCCTGTACAAGTCTGGCGCTTTTGATGTTTGCACGGTAAAAACCGACAAATGCTGCCGTAATCAAAAGGGTAATGATACCGAAGAGAAGGAACAGCATTGAGTTATCGCCGAACACAATTTTTGAGAACATGGAACCTTCGATCTGCTCTTCGTGGGTTTCAACAGTACCCAGAGTGACCATATTCCAAAGGTTCTGAAGTCCGCCCATAACCATAAAGAGTATATAGCCAACCTCAATAAGCAGAAAAGCTGCGCCCTTGACAAACTGCTTGTGAGCCAGATTGCCAAATCCCATAATCACAAAAGATATCTTTGTAGCTATGGAATCAGGCACTTGAATCTTTGACTCGGAATCAATATTTTTGCTCATCAATTATCCTCACTTTCTGTTAAAGATTTAAGTAATGGATTCCAAAAGCTCATACACAAGGCATTTTACCTGTAAAAAGTAGCCCGAATATATTTTTTTGCAAAAACACATCCGGGCTACAAAATTATTTAGTGATCTCTAATTGTAAGAGAAAAGCGGATTACTCACCCTTGTAACCCTTAACAAGAGTATCAAGCTCAGCCTGGATCGCTGCATCGTCAGCAAGCTCACCGTTAAATGCCTTCTCGACAAGAGCAGCAGCAGTGTTCCAATAGTCAACTGTGCCATAGATAGGTGCGTTGGGGATTGTGAAACCGAACTGGGTCAGCTCAGCAGCAGCGGTCGGATCAGCAAGGATCTTCTCGTTGTTTGCGAGAGCAGAAGCGGTCGGAAGAGCATTTCTGGCTTCGAATCTCTTCAGCTGGTTGTCAGCATTGGTAACCCATGTGATAAGGTCGATAGCAGCATCGGGGTTCTCACATTTCGCGTTGATGACGTAAACCTTGCCAGAAGCGAATGTAACCATCTGCTTGCCGCCAACTGTAGGCATCTTAGCAACGCCATAGTTATCTCCAAGAGCTTCCTTAGTAGCATTTGCATTCCAAGAACCGATAATGCCAGCAGCAATTGTGCCATCTTTCAGAGCATTAGCCATATCAGGGCCTTCGCCGATGCTAACCATGCCAGCTTCCTTGAGTGTTCCAATGTACTTGAACATCTCAACGCAGTCTGCGTTGTTCCAGTCGCAAATTGTTCTGTCGCCGTCTGTGAAAGCCTTAGCGCCTGTTGTGGCAAACCAAGTAATATCATCCCAAGCAACACCAAGTCTCATAGCGATCTTGGACTGTGTGCCTGTTTCAGCAGCAAGGATGCCTTCGAGAGTAGCAACATCCTCTTCCTTCAGCATGGACTTGTTGTAGAAGAGAATGGTGGAGCATTCAGCGATGTAGGGAACGCCATAATACTTGCCGTTGTACTTACCGAGAGACATATCAACTGTCTTGCCCAGCTCATCCACGCCAGCCTGAGGAATCTCATAGATAGCAACGGAATCAGCAAGAGCGCCGATCTGGTCAAGAGCAACACCGTAGACATCGCCAGCGGAGTCAATATCCTTCAGAGCCTCGTCCTTAGCCTTGTCTTCGCCCATAACCTTGAGCTCAACAGTCACGTTTGCCTTGTCATACTGTGCACAGAAAGCATCTGTAACTTCCTTCAGGTAGTCCTGATCTTCCTGTGCGCCCCACATAACGAGCTTAACGTCCTTTTTCTCTACAGGAGCAGAAGAAGGAGCCTCAGTCTCTTTAGCAGAGCAGCTTGCCATTGCGCCGACTAACATAGCGGCGGCCAGTGAAAGTGCGAGAATTCTTTTTTTCATTTGGATAAACCCTCCATTAAAAATTTTTGAATGCCTTACGGCAATTCGCACAAATATTTTCGGTTTGTCTGAGTTATTTTTATCCTCATTCAAAACCATAAATATAATACCTCACATTGTATGATTTGTCAATAGATTTTTTAAATTTTTTTTGGGAAATTTCAGTTTTTTTTAATATATCATACTTAATTTAGTAATAAACAGGTTATTCGTGCGTTTTTTTGGGTGTCACAAACAAAACAGCAAGTCGATATTCATAAGTTTTGTCAACATAAATACCGACTCGCTGTTGAATTTTGCTATAAATGACCTTTGTCAATTATCACTAACAGGCATCAGACACCCCAGATTTCAGAAGCATATTCCTTGATGGTTCTGTCGCTGGAGAACTTGCCGGCGTTAGCCATATTGAGGAAGCACTTTCTCGCGAAAGCCTTTCTGTCCGAATAGTCCGCGTTGCATTTGATCTTCTCGTCGCAGTAGGGAATGAGGTCGAGGAGGAGATAATAGTGATCGGGACGATGCCAGTGAGTACCTTCGATCAGCGCGACATACAGGCCGTGGAACATGCCTGAGCCGCCGTCATCGAATGTACCGTCGATCAGGGTGTCGACCAGTCTCTTGATTCTGGGATTCTCGTTGTAGAGCTTCTTGGAATCGTATTCGCCCTTGATTTTTTCGATGTCTTCCACTCTCGCGCCGAAAATGTAGTTGTTGTCCTCACCCGCCTGCTCGACGATTTCGACGTTGGCGCCGTCATAGGTGCCGAGCGTCACAGCGCCGTTCAGCATGAACTTCATATTGCCGGTGCCGGAAGCCTCTGTGCCAGCGGTGGAAATCTGCTCGGATACATCAGCGGCGGGGGTGATCTTCTCCGCGTAGGAAACATTGTAATTGGAAACGAAGGAAACGGAAAGATACTTGTTGACCTCGTCGTCGGCCGCGATCATCTTGCCTATTTCATTGATGAACTTGATGATGCCCTTTGCCCTGTAATAGCCGGGAGCAGCCTTGGCGCCGAAAATGAACGCGGTGGGATTGAAGTTCTTGATGCGGCCTTCCTTGATGCCGAAGTAGATATCAAGGATAGAGAACGCGTTGAGCAGCTGGCGCTTGTACTCATGCAGTCTCTTGACCTGAACGTCAAAGATGAAGTCGGGATTGACGGCAAGACCGTCCATCTTCTTCATGTAGTCGGCAAGCTCGACCTTCTTCTGGTGTTTAATCTCGGCAAATTCTTTCAGAACCGCCTCGTCGTCGGCGAACTGCTCCATCTTCTTGAGTTCAAAGAGATCGGTAATCCAGCCGTCGCCGATCTTGCCGGTGATGAAGGAGGCAAGCTCCTGGTTGGCGAGAGCCAGCCAGCGGCGCTGGGTAATGCCGTTGGTCTTGTTGTTGAAGCGCTCAGGGAAGAGCTTGTACCACTCAGGCAGAGCCTTCTCCTTAAGAATATCGGTATGAATCTGCGCCACGCCATTGATGGAATGGGTCGCATAGATGGCAATCCGGGCCATATGCACCTGATCGTCGCAGATAATTCTGAAAATCTTCTGATTGTCGCCTTCAATGCCCCTCTCGGCCAGATCTTCCTGCAACACCTTGTCAAGGGCGATAACATAGTTGTAAACCTCGGGAATGACGTCATAGAAGAGGTTGGTATTCCACTTTTCAAGCGCTTCGGGCATGATGGTGTGGTTGGTGTAGGCAAAAGTGTCCTTGGCGTAGGCAATGGCATCCTTCAGCTCGATCTTTTCCTCTTCCACCAGAATTCTCAGGAATTCCGGAATCGATACGACGGGATGTGTGTCGTTGAGCTGGATGGCGTATTCCTCGGCGAAATGGGAGAAATCGGAGCCGTGGCGGGTCTTGTACTTGCGGATCATATCCTGCAGGGACGCGCTCGAGAAGAAATACTGCTGCTTCAAGCGGAGTATCTTGCCTTCCCAAGTTTCATCATTGGGATAAAGCACCGCGGAAATGACTTCCGCGTCATTCTTCTCGGCGATGGAAGCAGGCCTGTTGTTGCGGTTGAACTGGTCGAAATCGAAGGAATTGACCGGCTCCGCCTGCCACAGACGAAGAGTATTGACCGTCTTTCCGCCATAGCCGATGACCGGCATGTCATAGGGAACCGCCTTGACCGTCTGTCCGGAGAACTTAATCAGCACGGTATCTTCCTCCCTGCGGATAGACCACGGGTCGCCGTAGGACTGCCAGTCGTCCGCCTTTTCCTTCTGGAATCCGTTCTCAAAATACTGCTTGAAAAGGCCGTACTTATAGCGGATACCGTAGCCGTCAAGCGGAATGTTCTGCGTGGCGGCCGAGTCGATAAAGCAGGCAGCCAGTCTGCCGAGACCGCCGTTGCCGAGCGCGTCATCCTCAATATCTTCAAAAACGCTGATGTCAATGCCGGACTGCGCGAGCATTTCCTTGGTATCGTCAAGCAATCCAAGGTTGAGCAGGTTGCTGTAGATCATTCTGCCGATAAGGAATTCGGCGGAAAGATAGGCCGCTCTCTTGGTTCCGGCAAACTTGTCTGCGCCGCGGTAAGCCTGTGCGACGGCCGCTTTGGAAACGGCGTTGTAAAGCTCCTTGGTGGTGGCGTTTTCCATGGTCTTGCCGGAGTCAAGCTCCAGACATTTAATTACATCTTGCTGAAAAATGGTGTTCAAATTGTTTACCTCCCGTAAATTTCGACAAGTCTGGCGATCTTTGACGCCAGCTTATCCGACATCTGAGCCTTTGTGGCTCTCCATTCCCAGTTGCCTCCCAGCTTGGACGGGAAGTTCATTCTGGCGGAGTTGTCAAGGCCGAGATAATCCTGAAGCTGATAAATGACCGTATGTGCGCAGGACATAAAACCGGTACGTATAATCGCTTTGGGAATGTTGTCTATCGTTTCGCAGTCGAGATACTCAACAGCATATCTCAGATCTTCTATGCTCTTGCCGTCATCACAGAAATAGCCGACCAGCGTTTCGTTGTCGTGCGTGCCGCCGTAGACGACATAATTACTGGTGATATTGTGCGGCAGCATAACATTGTCGCTTCCGCCGTCGAAGCCGAACTGGAGCACCTTCATGCCGGGATAGCCCGCTCTCTTGAGCAGCGCTTCCACCTTCTCATCCGAAACACCAAGATCTTCCGCGATAACCAGCGCGTTGCCGAGCACGGAATTGATAGCGTTGATCAGCTTGAAGCCGGGACCGGGCATCCACTGACCGGAAGCGGCCGTCGGCGCGTCTGCGGGAATCGAGAAATACTTCACCACGCCGATGAAGTGATCTATGCGGATAACGTCATATATTCTGGCGGAAGCGCGCATACGCTGTTTCCACCATGCGAAACCGGTCTTTTCCATCTTTTCCCAGTCATAGAGAGGATTGCCCCAGAGCTGACCGTCGGCAGAGAAATTATCCGGCGGAACGCCCGCGACTTTGACGGGTTTCTTTTCCTCGTCAAGCTGGAAGAAATCGCCGTATACCCATGTATCGGCACTGTCCATAGCAACATAGATCGGAATATCTCCGATAATCTTTATGCCCTTGCTGTTGGCATACGCCTTGAGCTTGTTCCACTGCTCGAAAAACTTGAACTGCAGGAACTTCCAGAAATCCACGTCGTTTGCGAGCTTGTCAGTGTAAAGCTTGACGGCGCCGGGTTTTCTCAGACGAATGTCGTTTTCCCACAACTGCCATTCACGGTTGTCAAAATAAAATTTGAGAGCCATGAAAAGACTGTAGTCATCCAGCCAGAACACGTTTTCTTCGCAGAACTTTTTGAATTCAGGTGTTGGCTTATGGTTGCTGCGGTCAAACGCCTTGCGAAGGACAGCAAATCTTGATTCAAAAATCTTTGCGTAATCGACTCTTGACGCGTCGTAGCCCCAGTCATGACAGTTGATCTCGTCATATTGCAGAAGTCCTTCCTCCGCAAGAATGTCAAGATCTATGAAATAAGGGTTGCCGGCAAAAGCCGAAAAAGCCTGATAAGGCGAATCACCGTAGCTGGTCGGGCCAATGGGCAGTACCTGCCAGTAGCGCTGGTGTGCCTTCATGAGAAAATCTACAAATTCATACGCAGCTCTGCCGAGAGTACCTATGCCGTAGGGGGACGGCAGGCTGGTAACGGACATAAGTATGCCCGAACCGCGCTGGAATGAAGATGCTTCCTTCTGAGCCAAAAAAATCACAACCTTCCCGAAGAGATAAAAATTGCCATATGCATATTACCATAAATCCGCCCGACTGTCAATAGATTATTGGCCGATTAACGCAAATTTTTATCAATAATTTTTGAATTTTTTGAAATTTATGTTATTTGCTTGATTAATTTCATACATTTTTACCTATTTTCAAATGACGAAATTATTATGCCCAGATAATTTTCATTTCCGCTTTAAATTAGCGTCAAAACTCATTGACATAACCTCATGAATCATTTATAATTATAGCATATCAAACAATTTGCCGGATGATTGTGGATTATTTTATCGGTCATTTGACAATGTGAAAGGATGATTTTTTTGACACTGAAAAACAAGCTGCGTTCCTCCCTGATTATTGCGCTTGCCATGCTGACATTGCTGGTGTCATGCGGCAGCAAGGAACCGGCCCAAGAAGCCAGAAAGCCTTCTGTTCCCGATGAAACCATCGTGGAGTTCGACGACAAGTACAGAAATTTCTATGAGATTTTCGTGCGTTCCTTCAAGGATTCCAACGGAGACGGCTATGGCGATCTCAACGGCATCACTGAAAAGCTCGACTACCTGAAACCGCCTTCCGGCGCCGCGGCAAACTATTCGCTCGGCATCAACGGCATCTGGCTCATGCCGATATGCCCTTCGCCTTCCTATCATAAATACGACGTTACGGACTACTGCGCCATTGATCCGATGTACGGCACCATGGAGGATTTTGAAAATCTCGTGCAGAAGTGCCACGATCGCAAGATCACGCTGATTATAGACATGGTTGTCAATCACACCTCAGACAAACACGAATGGTTTGTAAAATTCTGCGATGTGGTAAAATGCAGACAAAACGGTGAAACAAGTCAGTATGATGAGAAATACGGCGAGTACTACACCTGTTATACCGAAGAAGAACTCCTTGAAATGGGCGCAATAAAAATCACCCAGCCAGATAGCGATTATTTTCATTATTCCGCAAACGGGGCGCGATTCCGTCCCATTCCCGACACAAATTCCTTCTATGAATGCAGTTTCAGCGACGATATGCCGGAACTGAATTTTGACAGCGAATTGGTCTGGCAGGAACTTGAAAAAGTATTTGACTTCTGGCTGGACAAGGGTGTGGACGGTTTCCGTTTTGACGCTGTCATGTGGTTCTATGCCTACAACACCGAGAAAAACACTCAGGTACTGAAAAGAATCAACGACTACTGCCTGAAAAAAAATCCCGATTTTTACGGCGTAGGTGAAGCGTGGACCGGCTCAGCCATCGTAAAGGAATACTACAACAGCGGTATGAACAGCTTCTTCAATTTCAACTTCGCAAACACAAGCGGCTATCTTGCTACCACCATCAAGAGCCACAACGGAGCCGAATTCGCCCAGAAAGTGCAGAAATGGAACAACACCTTAAAACTGATATCTTCCAAAGGCTCGATTGACGCTCCGTTCATCTCCAATCACGACATGTACCGCTCTTCCAGCTACTTCTCCACACTCAGCCAGCGCAAGATGTGCGCGTCCCTCTATCTGATGCTTCCCGGCAACCCGTTTATCTATTACGGTGAGGAAATCGGTCTGAACGGTACCGCCAAAGATTCGTCGAAGAAGGATGCCACCGCGCGCATGGCGATGAAATGGTCAGAAAAGGAAGACGGTTCGTCCATGATCGGACTTCCGTGGGTGGATTTCTCCGTCAATCAGGACAATGTTCCCGGCGTAGAAGAACAGAAGGCGGATGAAAATTCTCTGTTCAACCATTACAGACTGGTGCTCAAGCTCAAGAACCAGAATCCTCAGATAGCCAGAGGCACGGTCACGGCCTGCGATTTCGGGGACAGCGAAATCTGTGCCTATACCAGCATTTATGACGGAACAGCCGTAATGGTCATTCACAATCTGTCTATCGACGAAAAAGAATTTGACATCGCTCAACTCGGCTATTCTGACTTTACGGAATTCAGAGGATACGTGGTCAGCAAAGCGGCGGAGGGAGAAAAGGAAACAAACGGAGCGCCTGTCCTCGGGGCTTCTTCTGAGGAAGAAACCGAAGCAGAAAAAAAGGACGCCGTAGCGTCACTGGAAAACGGCAAGCTCATTATTCCCGGCAGGACCACAGTGATTCTCCGCTCAACCGAACATTACAACGACGTGGTCATCAATCCTGATTCCATCGCTGCTTCGCCCGAAGACGAACAGGTGCAGGCTATGAATGAAGACTGACGCCTTTCGCGATTGACCTTTATGAACAAAAAAACAGCACAGCGTGAAAGATTGTTATCTACGCGCTGTGCTGTTTTTATTCTGCCTGTTTTCTGCGATCTGACATTCCATGCCGGAACCGCGTCGGCATTTTCTTGTAATACTCGGCGAAAGGGGTTCAATGAAATTTGGGATAAAACAGACCTGTTCCGTCAGGTTCAATGCCCTTCTCCGGGATACTTGCATCCACAGGGACAAGTGTCACCTTCATGGCGGACATTTTGTCGGGCTGCTCCTGCGACATTCTTGCGACGATGAAGGTGCGCGGCCGGGTATTGACCATCAGGTAAACAAAGGTGCCGTCTTCCCTGAGGCGAATCCAGCAGTCGCCTACCGTAGATGCATTAATTGTGCTGTAGTCCTCCACATAGGCGGTCACCTTCCGGTCGATGTCTTCCGTAGCCAGCAGCTCGTCGGACAGCGCGTCACGGATGTATTTTTCTTCGCCCATGATCATCGCGCAGGCAATATTTCCCGCGACGTTTTCAGCCCCTTCTCTTTCGGGGTAGGTAATCCCGGCCATCCATGAACCGCCGCCCCCGCCCTGCTGATCTTTGTCGCATTCGCAGAAATCCAGACTGTAAATTCCCAGTTGGTCGGGGTCTTTCTCCTGCACTGTCCAAGTGGAATAACGTATGCGGTAATACTTATCCGCCGTGGTCTGAATAACATAAATCGCATTGATCAGCGTCGTGTTCTTTTCCCCGTAGTGCCGGTCAGAGGAATAATTGCGGTAGACCGTCCGGACATATTCGCCCTCGTACAAACCGAAGATATAATCCAGCCCTCTGTCCATATCATCGGCAATGCGGAGGGTGGTTTTGGAAAACCGGCTTCTGAACTGTTCCCTGTCCCCTTTGTCGAGCGCATCAAGGAGAATTTCGATCGTCGGAGTCTTCTGCTCCTCATCGGACGGTGACACGCTGCTTTCGGACATGCCGCTGACAATTTCCTTCTGAATATCTTTCAGTCTGTTCATCCATGCACGCTTGGAACAGCCCGCCAGCGACAGCAAAACCAATGTTGCCAGCAGCGCCGTACATACCGCTCTTTTTTTTTCATTCCGGTTCACCCTTCCCGTATTGTTTTGAAAAATTACCGCATCAATTGCTGCGCAAATTCGGTCAGCTTCCGCTCATTATCAGCCGAGAGGGAATTGCTTTTGTCAGCGAGGGAAACCGATACACCGATATTCGGCAGCAGCTTTTGAAGGTCGGTCACGCAGCCGGCATTGTCCCCGCTTGCGCTGAGGGTGAATACTGCCGTGACCTTGTCGGCAAGACCGTTCTGCGGTGCATATTTCTTTGCGAAAGTGCGGACAAAAGAAGCGGGTTTTCCCGCCCAGACCGGCGTGCCGAGAATGATTCTGTCATAGGCGGCGAGATCAAGGGCAAATTCCTTTATCTTGGGGCAGAGTCCGAAGGTAACCTGTCCGCCTCCCTGCATAAGCACGTGGAAGGTCGGCTTTCCTGCGGATTTAATGGGCTTCACGGGCTGAATTTCGCAGACATCCGCTCCGACAGCCTTCGCCAGCGTTTCTGCGGCATGCTTTGTATTGCCGTCAAGAGAGTAATAAACGATAACGGTTTTCATATTAAAATAACCTCCGCAAATATTCAGCACCGCGCTTGCGCGTGTGCTCCTGCATTATTCTCTATTCATTATTCACCATTCATTTAGCAAGCCGACAGGCTCGCGCACTAGTGTCCTCTGGGGACGCGTTCCAGAAGGTTTTTTTCGTAGGAACGGTCGGCATAGACCAAACGGACAAAAACCGCCAGCAGTATCAGAGCCGAGCCGCAGAGGGACGGCAGCCCGAACAACCTTCCGCAGACAGTGCCTGCCGCGCCGCCGGCAAAGAAGAAAAAGATCATCGCGCCGTGGGTCTTTACCTTTCCGGCGGAAGCGCCGTCCCGGTGACGGACGTATTTCGCCAGATTCGCCCCCACCTGCCGGATGTGATTGGTGACGAAGGTGGTGGCGGCGGGCGTTCCTTCCAATTGCCGGAAGGTATTGAACTGCATGGAGCAGATGAAATTCAGCGCGATCTGGCAGACCTGATCGGGAACGGTGCGGGGCAGCAGTCCGAGAATGACCACAACGATCATTTCCACACCCACCAGAAGGGTATCCCACCGGAGGAAGTGCAGCTTTTTGACCGACTTACCCATGTATTCCGAAAAGAACGCGCCGGCAAAATAGGCGCTGATGGGAATAAGCAGGTAGAGCGCCCCCTTGGCGTCCCCCTTGCCGACCGCCATCGCGAAAAGCACGATGTTGGCGGTCTGGGCGTTACAGAAAACGCCTCCTCGGAGCAGAAAGGTATAAGCGCCGAACCAGCCGGCGGCGGCGATCAGGCACCAATAGACCCATTTCCGCTCACATTCCAGAAAAGCAGGATCTTCGGGCGGAACAGTGTTTTTTATGTCATTCTGATGCGCCATTACTTACCAATTCAGGAAATTCATAATCAGGCTGACCATCGCTTCCTTTTCCTCGGCGCGGGACTCGGCGATCATCAGGGTAATGGCGACAAGGGTGTAATCGGCGATAATCTTGTCGCCCTCGTCGTTGTAGAGAATGCCGTTCTTGTCGAGGAAATAGAGGAACACCGCTGCGGCGATGCGCTTGTTGCCGTCCGAGAAGGAGTGGTTCTTGGTGACGAAATAAAGCAGATTGGCTGCCTTTTCCTCCAGAGAAGGATACACATCGTCCCCGAAGAAGGTCTGGTAAATCGCCGCGATGCTTGCCTTGAAGCTGTCGTCCTTCTCGTTGCCGAAGAGCTCGCTGTCGGCGGAAAATTTCATGCCGTCGATCAGCTCGCGGCATTCCTCATAGGAAAGCACATAGGTCGCTTCGTTTCCCTTGGGCTTGGAAATACACTGATGGTCGTAATCGTCCAGCAGGTCCAGGGCCACGGAAAAGCTCTCCACCACGTCGAGTATCTGACGCGCCTCCAGCCGGTTGCCGGTGCGCTTCATGATTCTGATAACCTCGCCGAGCTGCTTCATGCGCTGCTCGTTGGCGGCGTAGCCCTTGAGAATATACTGCTTGAGCACCTTGCTGGCCCACTTGCGGAATTCCACCGCCCGCTTTGACCGGACGCGGTAGCCCACCGGAAGGATGACGTCAAGGCTGTAATAAGCAATGGGCTTTCCTGTGCGTTCGGAGCGCACATAGTGGACATTGCCTTCCTTCTCCACCTCGCCGTCCCTGAACACGTTGGAAATGTGGCGGGAAATGCCGGAAATATCCCTGCCGAAAAGCTCCTGCATCTGCTTCTGGGTGAGCCAGACGGTTTCGTTTTCCAGCGGAACGTCCAGCGCGACAGAACCGTCGTCGGTCTGGTAGATTACGATCTCGCTCTGGAAGTCGCCGGCATCCTCCACGACCACTTCCGGGTCGTACTCGGAATCCTCCTCGCTCTCAGGGGGTTCATCCGTCTCTGCTTCCGTCGGTTCCGCTTCGGATTCTTCCTCAGAATTCTCCCCGGATTCAGCGGCAGTTTCCGAAACAGCGCTTTCCTGCTCCGCGACGGGCTCTTCCGCTTCTTCAATTTCAGCGGGAGCATCTTCAATTACAGCGGAATCATCTTCTGTCTGAACTTCTGCCGTTTCCATTTCCGTTTCTTCAAATTCAAAATTCATTTTGTAAGTATCTTCCTTCCCATACTGATCGTACAAGGTTCATTATAACAATATAACACGTTATTTTCAAGTGTCAAAGCTGATAAAAAACAGACCGTACCCGCATTTTTTTACATCATCTTTCGGGTACGGTCTCTATTTTTTGAGCGGCAGACATCAGGGAATCCTGCTGCGGCTGACGGAATCAATGCCTCCGTCAAGGCCGGCGCTGAGTTTCAGAAGATGATCTGTAACCGCGTCTGCTCTGTCGCCGTAAACGGGAGTGGGCTGATAATTGTTGACGCTGCTTCCGGTGGAAGTGGTCAGGCAGGGAACGACAGAAAGGCGGCTGATCTCAGGACGGCCGGAATCGGATTTTTGAAACGACACCCGGAGTATGACGGTGTAGGGACGCAAAGCGGATGTATTCCCACCGAAGCTGAAATTTCCCAGACTGTAAGCTATATAATGCCCGTTGTATTCCTCTATTCCCTGCAAGACATGGGGGTGATGTCCTATGACAAGATCAACTCCGCAATCGATCATGGTGTGCGCCGCTTCTATCTGATACTCCGCCGGCCGCGACGCTTTTTCCTCCCCCCAGTGCACATTCATCACAATCAGTGTATCTCTGTCTCTGAACCGGCTGACATAATCCTCCACATGCTCCCGGAATTCCTCGGTGTATTCCGTGCCGACAAGGCACATCGAAAGCATGACGACACGGCATCCGTTTATATTGATGGAACCCGGCGAATAGTAGGATGTGTAATTCACTCCCGCCTCTCTGAGAATGTCAACCGTGTCATAAAATCCGGTTTCATAATAATCAAATGAATGATTGTTTTCCAGCGTGACCGCTTCCACAGAAGAGCTTGTCAGAATATCCACATAGGAAGGATCTCCCCGGAAATAGAATTGTTTCGGCTTGTGCCGGCGTGATTCGGTGAGCGTGCCCTCAAAATTAATCATCGTAATATCGTCCGCGCCGAATACACAGCGCACCAGATCAAAGGGATAACTTACGCTGCCTGCATTCCGGTAGACAGACGGAAATTTTCCTTTTCCGTCAGCCCCGTTGAAATAACCGAAGGTGCAGTCTCCCGTAAACGACAGGGTAAAATCCGAGGAATCCTTCTCTCCGTGGCAATATGCCGCCAGCGCAGCCTGTCGGAGCGTTTTTTCGTCCAGCTTCCATCCCGACGCGTTTACCGCTCCGGCAAGCTCTTCCCAAAGAGCCTGTGCGGAATCCCCGTTTGTCTCCCCCATCTTTTGGAAGGCCGACAGTGCTTTCATAACAGCGGCGGTTTTCTTGGTCAGCTTATCCTTGGAATGCGCCAGCCCCTGCGCCAGCAAATCAACTTTCTGCATGGAGCTGTCGCTTCCGTCCGTTGCCAAAGCCGTCACGGCCTCTATGGCAGCCGCGTCCACATCATCATATACGACGACAGTTGCCTTAGCCTTTAAATCCTTTCCCATGACCGCCCACAATTCCGCGCTTCCCGCTGAAAGAGCGGTCACTCTTCCCTTCTCGTCGACAAGTGCTATTTTTTCATCTGTGCAGCTCCATAGCACTCTGCCGATAGTCCTGCCGTCGTCCAGCCGGACGTCGCACTGATGCGATTGCCCGACCTGCATCACCACGCAGTCCCCGTCCATCACAAGCGATCTGCCCTGTGCCGCAAGCGCCCGGGAATCGGGAAAAGACGCGGCTTGATCGGCCTGATTCTCATGATTCGTGGAGTTGCCGCGCATGATTCCGATGAATACGAATGTCAGCGCTGTGAGCAGCATCAGCATAATAATAAAAATAATTCTTCCCGCTTTTTTCATTTTGCCGCAGCGCCTCCGATTCCCAAATGAATAATATATCATTATATTATCACAAGCGAAAGGCAAAGTCAATCGGGATTGAGCGATCAGAATGATCTGCCGGCGTACAAAAAAGCCACATTCTCCGGGTCATCCCTTTGAATATGGCTTTGCGTATTGCATAAGAAGAATTTTATTTCTTGAGCGCTATTGCTTTCTTGGCAGTTTGCACGATATTGGCCGCGCTCAGACCGAATAGGTCGAGCAGCTCCACGGCCGGGCCGCTCTTGCCGAATTTGTCCTTGACGCCGACGCGCAGCACCGGAACGGGATGCTCCTCACAGACGACCTCGCAGACCGCGCTGCCCAGACCGCCGATAATGCTGTGTTCCTCGGCTGTGACGATCGCGCCTGTCTTTGCCGCGCATTCCAGCACAAGCTCACGGTCGATGGGCTTGACGGTCGCCATATTGACGATGCGGGCGCTGATGCCCTGCGCAGCAAGCTGCTTGCCGGCTTCAATGGCCTTTTCCACCATCAGACCGTTGGCAATAACGGTGACGTCGGTGCCTTCGCTGAGCACAACGCCCTTGCCGATCTCGAATTGATAATCGCTGTCAAAGACCACCGGCACCGCCAGTCTGCCGAAGCGAAGGTAGCAGGGACCATGCATCTTTGCAGCCGCTCTGGTGGCAAGTCTTGCCTCGGTGTCGTCCGCCGGAACGATGACCGTCATATTCGGAATGGTGCGCATGAGAGAAATATCCTCGCAGCACTGATGGCTTGCTCCGTCCTCGCCGACGGAAATGCCGCCATGCGTCGCGCCGATCTTGACATTCAGCTTGGGATAAGCGATGGAATTGCGTATCTGTTCAAAGGCTCTGCCGGAGGCGAACATAGCAAAGGAGCTGGCAAAGACGATGTTGCCGCAGGCGGCCATACCTGCCGCTATGCTCATCATGTTCTGCTCTGCGATGCCGCAGTCAAAGAATCTGTCGGGATAAGCCTTTTTGACCTTGGAAGTCTTGGTGGCTCCGGCGAGGTCGGCGTCGAAGACATACAGATTGGGTATCTCGCCGCAAAGCTCCACCAGCGTATCGGAATAACCCTCGCGGGTCGCGATTTTTTTTACGTCTGCCATAATGATTGTCCTCCCCCAATTATTCCGCTTCCAGCGCGTCGTACTGAGCTTTCAGCTCGTTCATGGCGTTCTCGTACTGTTCGGCGTTCGGAGCCACTCCGTGCCAGCCGACCTGATGCTCCATGAAGGAAACGCCCTTGCCCTTGACGGTGTGCATGATGACCGCGGTAGGCTTGTCCGGGACGCTTTTGGCTTGCGCGACCGCCGACTCGATCTGATCGAAGTCGTGTCCGTCGATCTCAACGGTATTCCAGCCGAATGCCTGAAATTTTTCGGGAATCGGGTAGGGAGAATTGACTTCCTCCATGGTTCCGTCGATCTGGAGGTCGTTGTTGTCAATGAAAATCATGAGGTTCCCGAGCTTCTTGTGAGCGGCAAACATGGCGGCCTCCCAGACCTGACCTTCCTGAATCTCGCCGTCGCCCAGCACGGAATATACTCTGTAGTCCTTGCCCGCAATCTTGCCGGCCAGAGCCATGCCGACCGCGCAGGAAACGCCCTGTCCGAGCGAGCCGGTGGACATGTCCACACCCGGAACGCCCTTCATGTCGGGGTGACCCTGCAAAAAGCTTGTCGGCTTGCGGAGATTTTTCATCTCCTCCGCAGGGAAAAAGCCTTTTTCCGCCAGCACGCCGTACAGAGCGGGAGCTGCGTGTCCCTTGGACAGCACAAAGCGGTCTCTGTCAGCCCACTGGGGATTGGCGGGATCGACCTTCATCTCTTTGAAGTAAAGGTATGTAATGACGTCGGCCGCCGAAAGCGATCCCCCCGGGTGTCCGCTCTTGGCATGGAAGGTGCCCTCAATAATGTGCTGTCTGACCCTGCACGCGGTCAGGGAAAGCTGCTTTTTCTCGCTCAAATCCATTAGTATGCCTCCTGATTCATTTTAAAAACTCGCTTGCATTCCATTATGTATCATGATCATGGGTCATCATAAAACCCAATGTATATCATCACTCATTTCAGGCGATTTGTCAAGCATTATCGGCATGAAATAAACCGCCGGGGAGAAAAATCTACAGCGGCGGCAAAATTTATTGAACACTGTGCGCTAATTTATGCAAAACAGCATGGAAATATTCCGGCAATTCGCTGGAAAAATACAGGCTTCTGCCGTCTTTGGGGTGAATAAATCCTATTTCCCGTGCGTGAAGACACTGTCCTTCGCAGCAGGCAAACTGCTGTTTTGTTCCTCCATATACAGGGTCGCACGCCACAGGATGACCTATATATGCCATATGCACCCGGATCTGGTGCGTCCGGCCTGTTTCCAGCGTCAGCCGCACATGGGTAAAGGTTCCTATAGAGCCGCTGTATCTGCCCAGAACATCGTAATGCGTGACGGCTTCCCGGCTGTTCTTTTCCGTGACCGCCATCTTCTTGCGGTCGGTAGGGTGCCGTCCGATCGGCGCGTTCACCGTGCCGCTGTCCTCCCGCAGATTGCCGACCACCACCGCTTCGTACTTTCTGGTGAAACTGTGCGCCTTGATCTGTTCCGCGAGGGATTTGTGGGCAAAGTCGTTCTTGGCGACGATCAGCAGTCCGCTGGTCATCATGTCGATGCGGTGGACGATGCCGGGGCGTTCCACTCCGTTGATTCCGGAGAGAGAATCTCCGCAGTGATACAGCAGGGCGTTCACCAGCGTGCCGCTGTAATGCCCCGCCGCCGGATGCACTACCATTCCCTTGGGCTTATCGACCACCAGCAGATCACCGTCCTCATAGACGATGTCCAGCGGAATATTCTCCGGCTCGATTGCCGGCTTGACATTGTCCGGCATCACAACAGAAATCCCGTCGCCGGGAATGACCTTGGTCTTTTTGTCAGCCGGCTTGCCGTTGACCGTGACAAGCCCCTGCTCGATGAGCTTCTGGAGGTAGGAACGGGATGCTTCGGGCATAAGGACGGCGAGTGTTTTGTCCAAACGCCCGCCGTCAGTTTCCGAAATAATGAAATTTTTGATTACCGCCATTGCTTCATTCTTCCTCAGGCATGCTGTCAACTTTCTCCGACGAAACTTCCTCAGCGGCAGTTTCTCCATCGGCGGCTCCGGCGCGGTGCAGCTTCTTCTCGTCGAGGAAGAACAGCACATACACCGCCATAATCACCGCTCCCACGGTCACGCAGCAGTCCGCCACATTGAAGACCGCGAAGTCGAACAGCGGGCTGACGTCGATAAAATCCACCACATAGCCCATGGCCAGCCGGTCGATCATGTTGCCTATGCCGCCCGCCACGATCAGCACGGCGGAAATTCTGCCGGTGATGTGCTCGATATAGCCCTTGCACCACAGCCAGCAGATACCGATGATGATGACGGTGGTCAGCACAAGGAAGATCCAACGCTGATCGGAAAGCATGCCGAAAGCCGCGCCACGGTTCTGCACATATGTGAAGTCCAGCAGGCCTTTGATGACAGGCATGCTCTCGCCCACCTCAAAGCGGGAAGAAATGAGCAGCTTGGTGATCTGGTCGGCAGCCACCAGCAAGGCGACGGCTGCCAACGCAATAATTGTTGTGATCATCTGTGATCAAATCCTTATCCGAGAGATTTGACTACCTCTGCGCAGCGGCGGCAGAGAGTGGGATGCCCGTTGTCCGAGCCGACGTCGTCGGTGTGCTTCCAGCAGCGCTCGCACTTCGCGCCCTCGGCGACCTGCACCGAAACGCCGAGACCCTCGACGTCGCAGGGATTGTCATTGCAGGGAACGGTGGAGATATTGACGCCGGAGACAATGAATACATCCTCCAGGCTGTCCTTGACCGACTCGATGAAGTCTTTGAGTCCCCCGTCGCAGTGCAGCGTGACCACCGCTTCCAGCGACTTGCCGATGAGCTTATCCTTGCGGGCGACTTCCAGCGCGCGCTGCACGTCGTCGCGGATGGCATGAATTCTGTCCCATGTCATCTCGAAATCAACGCCGCAGTCCACACCGGTGACTTCGCGGGGCATATCGTTGTAAAGCACCGAGTCTCTCACGTCGGTGGAGGTGTGAGGCATGAACTGCCAGATTTCCTCGGACGTGTAGGCAAGAATCGGCGTCAGCAGACGGGTCATGGCGTCGAGAATCATATACATGACGGTCTGCGCGGCACGGCGCGACATGCCGTATTTGAAGTCGCAGTAGAGTCTGTCCTTGATCACATCGAGATAGAAGTTGGACAAATCCACCACGCAGAATTTGATGATGGCGTGATAGACCTGATGGAATTCGTACCTGTCGTACGCCTCGAGGCAGACGCGTTCCAGCTCGTTGAGCTTCATGACCGCCCATCGGTCGATGGGGCGAAGCTCCCACATCTGTGTCATGTCGCAGTCGGGATTGAAGTCGTAGAGGTTGCTGAGCATAAAGCGTGCCGTGTTGCGGATCTTTCTGTAGGATTCGCTGAGCTGCTTTAAGATATCGGGAGAGATCCGGATGTCCACCTGATAGTCGGAGGAAGCCACCCACAGACGCAGAATATCCGCGCCGTACTTGTCAACCACTTCACGGGGAAGAATACCGTTCCCCAGCGACTTGGACATCTTCTCGCCCTTGCCGTCCACCACCCAGCCGTGGGTGAGAATGGCCTTGTAGGGGGCGACGCCTCTCCATGCGACGGAGGTAAGCAGCGAGGACTGGAACCAGCCTCTGTACTGATCGGCGCCTTCGAGATAGAGATCCGCCGGCCATTTGAGTTCGGGGCGGACATCGCAGACCGCCGCGTGGGTCACGCCGCTGTCGAACCAGACGTCCATGATGTCTTTCTCTTTATCAAATTCGCTGCCGCCGCAGAATTCGCAGACGGTGCCTTCGGGAAGGAGATCCTTGGCCTCGCGGGCGTACCACACGTCGGAGCCGAACTCACCGAACAGCTTGGCGACGGCCAGAATGGTGTCCTTATTGATGTGCGGCTTGCCGCAGGACTTGCAGTAGAAGATCGGAATCGGAACACCCCAGCGTCTCTGACGGCTGATGCACCAGTCGCTTCTGTCGCGCACCATCTGGGTGATTCTCTCCTTGCCCCATTCGGTGACCCAGTTGACCTGATTGATGGCTTCGATTGCCTTGTCCTTGAAGCTTTCCACCGAGCAGAACCACTGTTCGGTCGCACGGAAGAGCACGGGGTTCTTGCAGCGCCAGCAATGGGGGTACTTATGCTTGATCTTCTGGGAGGCAAAGAGACTGCCCGTCTTATCCATATGAATGGCAATCTTCTTGTTGGCTTCGTCGGTGGTAAGGCCGGCGAACTGTCCCGCTTCTTCCGTCATTCTGCCGTTGGCGTCCACCGAAACGACAATGCCGATTTCAGGGTAGTTGTTGCAGACGTTGAAGTCGTCCAGACCGAAGCCGGGAGCGGTATGAACGCAGCCGGTACCCGATTCCAGCGTGACATGATCGCCCACAATGATGAGGGAAGTCCTGTCAAGGAAGGGGTGCTGCGCCTTCATGTATTCCATTTCGCTGCCCAGCATCTCGCCGACAATCTCGTACTCCTTGATGCCCGCGAGCGCAAGGGCTTCTTCATACAGACCGTCCGCCATGATGTAGACTTCGCCGTTTGCCTTGATGAATTTATACATGTATCTCGGGCCTAAGCAAATCGCTAAGTTGCCGGGGAGCGTCCATGTGGTCGTCGTCCAGATAACAAAGTAGGTGTTTTCCTTGTCGATACCGAGCGCGGCGAATTTGCCGAGGTCGTCGGCCACCTTGAATTTGACAAAGACCGAAACACAGGGGTCTTCGGAATATTCGATCTCCGCTTCCGCCAGAGCGGTCTGGCAGTCGGGACACCAGTAAACCGGCTTCAATCCCTTGTAAATCTGACCGTTGCAGGCCATTTCGGCGAAGATTTCGATCTGCTTTTCTTCAAACTTCGGCTGGAGGGTGATGTAGGGATCCGCCCATTCGCCGACGTTGCCGAGGCGCTTGAACTGGTTGCGCTGGTCATCGATATAGCCGCCCACGAACTCGCGGCACATGCCTCTCAGCTCGAGATCACTCATCTTGGCTGCCTTCTCGAAACCGGCTGCCTTGCGGGCTTTCAGCTCGGTGGGAAGGCCGTGGGTGTCCCAGCCGGGAACGAAGGGCGCGTTGAAGCCGGCCATATTCTTGTAGCGGACGATGATATCCTTGAGCACCTTGTTGAGAGCGGTGCCGAGGTGAATGTCGCCGTTGGCATAGGGCGGGCCGTCGTGAAGCACGAATTTCGGCTTGCCCGTATTGCGCATGAGCATGTTATGATAGAGGTCCTTCTTCTCCCATCCGGCGAGCATTTCCGGCTCACGCTTGGGAAGATTGCCGCGCATGGGGAATTCGGTTTCGGGTAGATTGAGCGTACTGTTGTAATCCTGGCTCATGGGTGATCTTTCCTTCTTTCAAAAATAATAGCAAAATCTATAGCAATTGACACAATCAGTTGAATCTCCTGCGGAAGCTCCTGTCGTCGCCCTCTCTCGGCGCTCCGCGTCCCTGATCAAATGACCGTCCGCGGAAGTCGTCGCCGCCGTTCATCAGTGAATCGGCATCGGGGTATTTGCCGCCGAATCCGTCCATATCGCCTCCCGCAATGGGAGCGCGGTCAAAACCGCCCATATCGGGCTGCGTGTCGCTGAAGGAACGGTCGCGCGACATGTCCGCCGGATTGTTGTCAAAAGCGGAGAACTTCTTCTGTTCACGCATGGGAGGGGGCAGAGTCGTGGTCTGCATGGGTGGCATGCTGTCGTCAATATTGACGGTGAAGCCTCCTCGGGACTGGTTCATTCTCTCCCGCGGCATGACAGGTTCCTGACGGTCGCCGCCGAACATTTCCTCCGCCGCGCCGTCGTCACGGAATGAATTCATATCGTCCCGCGGGTCAGCCGTGTATCCGCGTTCCTCGCCGCCCTGACGCTGGAAGTCCGCTCTTCTGTCGAAATTGTCCTGCCCCCCCTGATCGGCATATCCGTAGTCGTCCTGCGGATAATCCCTGCGTGAAGCCTGATAGGCCGTCGTGTCACGGTCAAGCAAAGGCACGGAAGAAACAGCGTCGCGGGTATCCTGACGCATAATATCATCATTGGGAATGCTGTTGATCAGCGTGAGGTGTTCCTTATAGGCCTTCAGCAGCCGCGCCTTAAAATCGGCAATGTCACGCTGCATTTTTTCTATGACGTCGCGTTCGCGGTGTATCTCAATCTGGGCGTTGGAAACGATTTTTTCCGCCTTGATGGTCGCGTCCTTCAGAATAATCTCCGCCTTGTGCTTGGCGTCGCGAAGGGAAGCGTCACCCACCTTCTGGGCGTTCATCAGAGCGTTACGGATGGAATCCTCCTCGCGCTGGTACTCTTCCAGCTTGCTGGTCAGGCTTTCCAGACGTTTGAGCAGCTCGGCGTTCTCTTTGAGAAGGGAGTCGTAGGAAAGCTGCACCTCGTCGATAAAAGCTTCCACATCTTCGGCGCGATATCCTCCGAAATTGGACTTTCTGAAGTTGACGTTTCTTATTTCGTTAAGGGTAAGCAATGTGCCGTCCTCCTTGTAATCTTATCAGACATATTTTCGGGCAGACAGAATGAGTCTTCCCTTACGAGTAACATTTCCTAAATCGTCAATAATAAACTTTCCCGTCCCGCGCACCGTGAGCTTGTCGCCTTCACATACCGTCTGCGAGACCTTTTTACATATCACCGAATCAATCATGACTTCGCCCGCCGTAATCAGTTCCCCAGCTCTGCCCCGTCCCACGCCCGCAAGGGCAGCGGTCACGCAGTCCAGCCGCGCGGAGGCGATTGTCGTGCTGATTTCCTTAAAACTGTGCGCCGCCGGCAAAGGTTCGTCGAATCCCTCCGACAGCTTCACTCCCACACCACCGATCTTGCTGACATCGGCAACAAGGGCGCGGGTGACCGTCCTGCGGCAGAAAAAGACACAGCGGCCGCTTTCTATGAGAATATCACCGACGCAGGCACGTTCAATTCCCTGCGCCATCAGGGTGCCAAGCACGCTGCGGTGTTCCACGCTGTCGGCTTCGCGGAAGGAAGCCGTCACTCCGTCAATGGGGAAAATCTCCCTGTCCGGCTCGTCATAGGGAGGAAATACCCCCAGCATCCGGCGCTCGGCGTCGTCAAAGCCGCCCCAGAGCAGGTAATTTGCATGCAGTCTGTTCATGACCGACTGTGCTGCCGTCTGCTCCGCTTCGGTCAGGAAGTCAGTGAATACCGGACGGTTCCTGCGATCGCATAGTTCCGCCGCGTCCTCCAGCATGGCGTTGAAGAACCGGATGTCGGTGACATGCCTATCACCGGCCGGACTGCCGCCGGAATCATTGGAATAATGATCGCTCACTTTTTATCAACCGTAAAAAGCGTCGTTGTTTTCTGTATCGGAAAGGAAACCCTGTCTGTTGACTCCCACATCGCCCGGAGTCACCATCCATGTGGTCTTTGTAACCTTGATAAGCTCGCCGCCGCAGGCATACGTAACGCCGCTGAGGAAGTCGAGAATTCTTGAAGCAAGTTCGCGGTTGATCACTTCCAGATTGATGGTTACTGAGTGGCCTTTCAGCAGACAGTCCGCAATCTCGTAGGCCTCCTCGCGGGTTTCGGGCGTGCGGATGTCAATAATGGACTTCGGCTCACCGTTGTTATAAAGCGTGCGGGTGTTGGCGGTTTCCGACTTGGAAGCGGTAGCGTAGGTCTGTCTTCTGGCGGTCGCGCTGCGGGTTACCTGTTCGGGAACGGGAGCCGATTCTTCTTCATCCTGTTCTTCTTCGTCGTAATCCTCGTAGTCCTCATACTCCTGAGCATCCACGTCGTCGTCCGTCAGTAAATCTCTCTTTTTTCTAGAAATCCATGCCATTTTGTTTTTCCTCCAATTATTTGTTGTAATTCCTTCTGCCAAAGAGTGCCGTTCCGACCCTCACCATTGTGGAGCCGTGCCTGACCGCCTCAGCATAGTCAGCCGACATTCCCATGGACAGATGTTTCATTGTATAACTACTATTATGTGTGTTTTTTGAGCCAATGTCAATAAACAGTTTGTGTATTTCATCAAAATACCTGATAGTTTGTGCAATCTCGCAATCAGCGGGCGGAATTGCCATCAATCCTTGTACATTTATACCATCAAATTCGCTGATCTGGCATATCAATTCATAGGCTTCCTCCGGTTTTACACCCGATTTGCTTTCCTCATTGCCGATATTGATTTCCACCAGTGCCTCCGTCACGATGCCAAGCGCAAGGCTTTTGTCTGAAATGGCGCGGGCCACCCGCACGGAATCCACCGACTGAATCATCTCAACTCTGCCGACAACCTGCTTCACCTTGTTGGTCTGTAAATGTCCGATCAGGTGAATATGCTTTCCCTCCCGGTGAAGCTCATCGTACTTGGAAGCAAGCTCCTGCACACGGTTCTCCCCGATGTAGTCCACCCCCAGCGAAAGAGCGTGATTGATGACAGGCGCGGGAACCGTCTTGGTGACAGCCATCAGAATGATATCGTCCGGGTTTCTTCCCGAAGCCGCCGCCGCCTGCTCAATATTGAAGCGGATCGCTTTCAGGTTTTCCTCCACATAGTGAAATCCCGCTTCCGGCTCAGGCGGTGAAAAAAGATCAATCGACGATTTTTCCATTATACAGTCCCCTTTCCTCTACAACCACCGTATCTCCCAGTGATAGATAATCGCCCCTGTCGTGCTTCGGGGAACATATGACCATCTTGTCCGTACCGTAGATGATACTGACTTCCTTCTCCCTTACCTGACCGGCCACAATCACATACACGCTCGGATAGGTGGTCTTCGTCAAGTAAACCAGATGTGCACGGGGATACACGTCATCAGGAGTGGGATTTTTGTATGTCAGTTCCTTTACTCCCGCGTGAAGGGCGCTCTTTTTGATCATATAGCCTTCATAGCGGCACCTCTGAATCTTTACCGGCTGTGTGCGGACGGTACAAAGCTCCGAAGCAAGAGAACTGCATCTGAAAACCGCCAGAAATTTATCTTCGCCCTCGACCTTATTCAGATAGGCGAGTTCCGCTTTTATACTCTCCGACTCGGAATAAGGGAGATACAGCGTGTATACAAGTCCTTCCGAAAGGAAATCCGCTTCTATGGCGGGTACGGGGCAGGCAAGATACCATGTAAAGCTGCCCACCAGCTTGCCCATGTGTTTATCCGATACGGTAACCTCGGAATGCATGACCTTGTCCAGCTTTTCCACCGTCAGACCGGACACCATAGAAGTCTTCAGCAGCGTTTCATATCCGTCACATTCATCCACAAAGTAGCCCGAACCGGGTGCCGTCACCTTCTTGGGCTGTTTTTTGAATTTTTTTTGAAGCTCTGCCTTCTCGTCAGACAGCTTCTTTATACGGTCGTTGTAATCTTCCCCCTGCTTCATAGCGGCCATCCGCTTGCTGAGAAGATAGCTGATTTCGCTTTTAAGTGCCGGTATCTGAGAAATCTTCCGCTGCTGCGCCGCCGTATGCAGGCTGACCATCTTGTTGTCGAGCAGCCTGCCGATATTGTCCACCGCATTTGCGCTGTCCTCAGAGGCATTTTCCATACTGCTGAGAATTTCGATCTCCCTGTCGATCTCCGCAACGCGCTCATAGGCGGCGGCTTCCTGAGAGGAGGAATAAATATTGACGATCGTTTCTCCCTTTGAAACTTTTTCGCCGTTCTGTACCGCCTTGACGGAAGACTTGCTCATCTTTCCTTCAATCAGATATTCATCGCGTATGGCAACGCCTTCCACTTCAATTGTTTCAAGATAGGGAGAAAGCGTGACCTTTTCCGTCTTATATGTCACATAAAAGCTCATATAGACATTATATACCAGCAGCCCCGCGATGATGGCAACAAGAACCGAAGCGGTCAGCCTTACCCGAAGCATCGGAAGAAACCTGGTTGCCGCTTCTCTGATCGTGCTTCCCTGCGCCGACGAGTCAAATTTTTCCTTCCGTTTGCGCTGTCCCCCGGGTTTTCTCCCCTTGGGAGATGATCTGGGTGAAGTCCCCGTTTTCCGGATGGCTCTGTCCGAAACGCCGCCAAAGCTGCTCATGTAACTGTCGTAATCCTTAAGAGCCACTGAAGGAGGCTTCGGAACCGACCAACCGCGTGCTTCGAGTCTGTCGCCAACCATGGAGCGCTCGTAACCGGCGCCGCCTGAAATGACCACGTCGCCGCGCGGCAAAGGCGCTTTATGAGAAGCCCCTTTTTCTCTGCCTTCAGATGTTCGTCCCGCTTTAGGGCGCTTTCCGCCTGAAACCGGGCGTTTGTCCTGGGTCATCCGGCATATCCCCTTTCACATCTAATTGTATAATATACTAAAGATCAAGTGCCGACCTGATTTCATTCTCCGCACACGCCGCAAGCGAACCGGATGAATCGCACTCGTCGGCGTATATCCATATTATTTTATCATTCCTTCGGAACCATGTCAACTGTCGTTTTGCAAATCTTCTGGTTTCGCGCTTTAATTTTTCCACGGCCTCATCGAGCGTCTGCTCTCCGCGCAGGTAAGGCAGCAGTTCCTTGCAGCCTATCGCCTGAATGACCGTCTTTCCCGCGTTCTCGGAGTAGAATTGCCTGACCTCGTCGAGCAGTCCGGCTTGCAGCATGAGATCCACCCGCAGGTTGATTCTGTCATAGAGCTTCTGCCGGTCCCGGTAGCCTATGCCGATGATGACGCTCCGGTAGCGGTCGGGACAGGCGCGGGAACGGCGGTTGCATTCCGACAGCGTCGTGCCGCTGAGTTCATAGACTTCCAAGGCGCGCACAATGCGCTTTCTGTCGGCGGGACTGAGCTTGGACGCGGTCTCCGGGTCAATGGAACGCAGCCGTTCCAGCAGCGCTTCACCGCCTGATTCGTCGAATTCCGCGTTGAGTTTTTCGCGGAGGGCTTCATCCGAGGGAATGTCGGCGAAAATGATGTTATTGAGCAGCGAATCGACATACAGGCCTGTGCCTCCGCAGACAATCGGCAGCTTTCCGCGGGCGGTAATATCCGCAATCGCCTTGTGCCCCAGCTCGCAGAACTGCGCGACGGAGAATTCCCCGTCCAGCGGGACAAAGTCAATGAGGTAGTGCGGAATGCCGCGCATTTCTTTCTCTGTCGGCTTGGCGGTGGCGACGGAAAGGCCCCGGTAAATCTGCATGGAATCGGCGGAAATCACTTCGCCGTCCAGCCGGCGGGCCAGCTCCACCGCAAGGGCGGTCTTTCCCGAAGCGGTCGCGCCCACAACGGCAGCCACCTTTATCCCGCCGCTCATCCCTGAATTCTCCCGAAGTATTTCTCTATCTCCCGCTGCTTGAGCGACACGAAAATCGGGCGTCCGTGGGGGCAGTAGCGCACGTCGGGGTTATTGATCAGCGTCAGCACCAATTCCGCCAGCTCGCCGGGAAGATTTCTGTCGCCGCCTTTGACAGCGCTCTTGCAGGCGACGGTGTGATAGATCCAGTCGATTTTCTCGGTGGTGACGGACGTCTGACCCGCGCGGAGCTGTCCGGCGATTTCAAGGAAGGCACCTTCCGCGTCGTCCCCCGATAGAATGGTGGGAACGCTCCGGAGAAGCACCGTTCCCATGCCGAAATCCTCTGCTTCAAAGCCGGCCTGCGCGAGAAGTGCAAGGTTCCCGGTCACCGCGTCGTACTGGTTCTTGTCCAGCGTAACCGGAATGGGAGTGAGCAGCATCTGGCTGTCGGGATTTTCCCGCTGCCGGAGCAGTCTTTCATAGATCAGGCGTTCGTGCGCGGCGTGCTTGTCGATGAGAATCAGTTCGCCGCCCGATTCCACCAGAATGTAAGTGTTGAAGATTTCGCCCACGATCTTATACTCCGGCAGAATGAAGCTGTCGTTTTTTTCCTTGATCTCCGCGGCGACCTCCGGAACGGGCTTTTCCTGAACGGGTTCTAACGGTTCGGCTTCTTCCGGTTCAGCGTCAATAATCTCCGGCGTTCTGTCGGACAAAACCGGCGGCAGCGTGCCGTGAATTTCCGGCTCGGCAGCGCGTACCGCTTCTTCATAGGTCGGGGGAACAGGGGGCACAAAGCCGGAATTACGGACGGAAACAGCCGCGCCGGGATCGCTCACCGCCAAGGGCGCAGCACCATTGCTCTCCGGACGTTGCGCGGGAAGGTGTGCGCTTTGATTACTCGCCGCCTGTTCCGTCATCTGACGGATGGCTTCGGAGCGTACCGACTGATTCAGGTCAATCTGCACGCCGCTGTATTCATGCATATTGGGCGAAGTGCTGACCCTTCTCACGGGCGGAAGCTCCACGTCACGGGGCGCATCGAATTCCGCGAGCGCCGATTTCACCGAGAAATAGACCGCTTCGTAAACCGGTCTTTCGTCGGTGAACCGGACTTCCAGCTTGGCCGGATGGACATTCACATCCACCGCCGAGCAGTCCAGACTGATTCCCAGCACGCAGGCGGGATATTTGCCGATCATCACAGCCCCTTTGCAGGCTTCTTCCAGCGCCCTCTGCATAGTGATGCTGCGGACATAGCGCCCGTTTATGAAAAAAATCTGCATCGCGCGGTTGGGA
This sequence comes from Clostridia bacterium, assembly GCA_017441385.1. Classification (GTDB taxonomy): domain Bacteria; phylum Bacillota; class Clostridia; order Oscillospirales; family Acutalibacteraceae; genus RUG762. The sequence continues at coordinate 66,541 of JAFRXY010000072.1, forward strand.
CGAGCATTGACCGGCTTGGACACAAAGCCTTCCACGCTGACGTTGTTGTAGGAATACTTTACCGGAATGAGTCCGGAGGTAAATTCCCTGCCGTAGACCGCGTGAACGGCGGAACGCAGCTTGCCGTCGCCCGGGGTGAGCAGCGCTTCCTTGCCTTCCCGGATGAAGCGGAAGGAAATCTCCGGGTGCGAAAGGGCGACCCGGTCGATCACGGCTGCAATGGCGTTGCCCTCCGTCTTGTCGGATTTGAGAAATTTCCTTCGGGCAGGCGTGTTGAAGAACATTTCCCGCACGATAATTGTTGTGCCGACAGCGCATCCGATTTCTTCGTTGACCGCCTCGTCGCTGCCTTCGATGACATAATGCACGCCCGCTTCGCTGTCGGCGGTTCTGGTGATCAATTCCATCTTGGACACAGCGCAGATGGAGGCAAGCGCTTCCCCGCGGAATCCGAGGGTTGCGATGGAGTCGAGGTCGGCGCCGACGCGGATTTTGCTGGTCGCGTGGCGGAGGAAGGCGGTCGGCACGTCGTCCGGCGCGATTCCCTCGCCGTTATCGGTGACGCGGATGTAGGAAGAGCCGCCGTGCTTAATCTCGACGGTGATGACCGAGGCGCCCGCGTCGATACAGTTTTCAACCAGCTCCTTGACCACGGAGGAAGGACGTTCCACCACTTCCCCGGCGGCGATCAGCTCGGCAGTGTGTTTATCTAAAAGTCTGACTTTTGACATAATTATTACCTTTCTGTCTTCCCAAGCTGTCATTGAAAATACACGGACACGCCCGACTCCACAGCACATTGACAAAGACCGTAAAGTCGTTGAATCAGGTTCACCCCGTCAATATCCACAAAGCAATCGCAAAGATTGGAAAAATGACCTTCTCTGCCCTGGTTTGCCGCAATAGAACTGTCAGGTGGCAGTGCGGAAAAGACGCTGTAAATCAGTGACAGCTCGCTCATTAGCGCCTTGCAATCCTCTGGAGTAAAGGTACCGTCGCAGTCGCTATGACGCATGAGAACAGGACATCGGCTTCCCCATTGACTTTCTTCGACGTATCGGCAGACGCAATCACGAAACTCTCCAAAATACTCATAACTTCCTACCTCCACGCCGTCGATCTCATTGTCGCAGCCTTCCCGACAGTCCATGGCACACAGATACAGACTCATTGCGCCGCTCTCCTCTCAAAACGCTCAAATGACACCCATTGCGTATACTTTTCCGCAAAGGCCGCCAAATCCCTGCTGATCCGGCAGCCTTTAGGAATCAAAACAGTTAACTCCGCTCCATTCTGCGAGGCCATGTAGGTCAGGAGCTTAATCTGATAGGTTAAATGCAATTCCGAACAGCTTTTTTGCAGCGTCCATTTGTTTCCCTCTATCATGTCCGGCGCACTTCCTCTCGCTTGTGTCATGGTCGGGATTGACCTCCTTTTGATCATTTAAAAAAAATTCTCTCTGTATTCTCGATTGTATGGGCAATCAATTCCTGCTCATCTATGTTCATGTACTTCGCCAAATCCCGCGCGACGTATTTCACATTCTGGGGAAGGTTGGTACGCGGAAGTCCCGGCACATTCCGGGGCGTGAGGTAGGGCGCGTCGGTTTCAATGAGCACACGGTCGGGCGGAAGAATCGCCACGGCTTTGCGGAGATCGTCCGCGCGGCGGTCGTCGCAGATCCAGCCGGTGATGCCGATACAGAAGCCCATCGCAAGGTAGGTTTCCATGGTCGCCCGGTCGCCGGTAAAGCAGTGCACCACCGAGCGCTTGCAGACTTCGGGGCGCTTTGCAAATCGCGCGGCAAATTCCTTCGCCGCCTCTCTTTCGTGCAGGAACATCGGCATATGGAGCTTTTCGGCTATCTGAATATGATGTTCCAGACACCGTATCTGGTTTTCGCGGGTGGAATACATCCGGTCGAAATCCAGCCCGCATTCCCCGACCGCCACGAGCTTCGGGTTGGAGGAAAGCATCTGCTCGATACGGACAAAATCTTCCTTCCGGGCGGAATCGGCGTTGTGTGGATGAATGCCTGCTGTGCCGCAGGCTTCATGGGTCTGCACGAAGCGGTACGTGGCTTCGTTGGATTTCATATCCGAGCCGGTGATGATGCAATATACGCCCTCATTCAGAGCTTCGTTCAGTATCTTCTCCGGGTCGCTGAACTGCCGGCAAAAGAGGTTCAGCCCGATGTCGTAATATTTTATATTATTTCTCATATTTCACTTCCGAACATTCTTCATTCCAGCGCCGCAGGCACTCCGAAATTATTCATTCTTAAGTCTTCAGTTAGCGAGTGCCTTTTTCCCAGGCGAGCGTCACTTCGCCAGCTCCGCCAATTCTGACAAGACCCCGATCGCCTGCATGGGCGTGAGGTTGTTGATGTCGAGATGCTTCAAGCGGAAGACCGCTTCGGCTTCTCCCGGCGGAGTGAAGGAGATGGATGTCTGCTCGACTTCGGCTTTTCGCTTTGTCGCTTCGGGCTTGCCGCTCTCCAATTGCTTGAGAATCTGCCGGGCGCGTTTGACCACGCTGTCGGGAATACCCGCGAGTTTTGCCACTTCGATGCCGTAGCTCTGGTCGGCGCCTCCGCTGACAATCCGGCGGAGGAAGGTGATGTCCTCTCCGCGCTTCTTGACCGCGACAGAGTAATTTCTGACACCTTTGAGGGAATTTTCCAGCTCGGTCAGCTCGTGGTAATGGGTGGCAAAGAGCGCCTTCGCGCCGAGCTTCTTCCTGTCGGCGACGTGTTCCAATACGGCGCGGGCAATGCTCATGCCGTCGAAGGTGGAGGTGCCGCGCCCGATTTCGTCCAGCACCAGCAGGCTGTCGGCGGTGGCGTTCTCCAGAATGTAGGCGACCTCGTTCATTTCCACCATGAAGGTGGACTGCCCGGAGGCAAGATCATCGGATGCTCCCACGCGGGTGAAGATGCTGTCCACCACACCGATTTCCGCGCTGGACGCGGGCACGAAGCTGCCGCACTGGGCCATCAGAGTAATGATGGCGACCTGCCGCATGTAGGTGGATTTGCCCGCCATGTTTGGGCCGGTGATAATGGCCACGCGGTTGTCATTGTTGTCGAGGTACACGTCGTTCGGCACGAACTGCTCGTCCGAAACGGCTTCCACCACCGGGTGACGGCTGTCTTTCAGAATGATCTTGCCGGAGGTATTCACCAGCGGACGGGTGTAATGATTCCGCACGGCGACTTCCGCAAAGGAGCACCACACATCCAGCCGGGCGATCGCGTCGGCGGTCTTCTGCACGCGGCTCTGACAGGCGGCAACCTTCTTGCGGATTTCCTCAAACAGTTCGTATTCCAGCTTGACGATCCTGTCCCGCGCGCCAAGAACGCGTCCTTCCATTTCCTTGAGTTCCTCGGTGATGTAGCGTTCGCAATTGGCTAGCGTCTGCTTGCGGATGTATTCCTTGGGAACCATGTCCTTAGACGCGTTGGAAACCTCTATGTAATAGCCGAAAACGCGGTTGTAGCCGACTTTCAGACGTTGGATGCCGGTTTTCTGCCGTTCCTTTTCCTCGATGGAAGCGATGAAGTCCTTTCCGCCGCTCATATCTCCGTTGAGTAGATCCAAATCCTTGCAGTAACCGGCTTTGATCATGCCGCCTTCCCGCACGGTAAGAGGCGGTTCATCGACGATTGCCTGTTCCACCAGTTCCCGGATATCTTTCAGCGTGTCGATGGATTTGTAAATATCTTTCAGCTCTCCCGATTTCATGGAACGAAGCAGTTCCCGCACGTCGGGCAGCGATTCGGCGGCGTAGGCAAGGGCGCGGATTTCGCGGGCATTCGCCGAGCCGTAGACAATGCGGGTCATCAGGCGTTCGATATCGCTGATGCCGCGGAGAGCCTGCGTGATGTCGTCCCTGAGTATGGAATCGCCGCACAGCTCGTCCACCGCGTTCTGCCTCGCCTGAATGGTAACGGGATTGACCAGCGGCCGCTCGATGATACCCCGGATCATGCGTTTGCCCATGGGGGTTTTGGTCTTGTCCAGCACCCAGAGCAGCGAGCCTTTTTTCTCCTTGGTGCGCATGGTTTCGGATAGTTCCAGATTGCGCCGGGTGGATGTGTCAATGTTCATGAAAACATCGCCGACATAGTAATGGATGCGGTCAAAGCACTCAATTCTGGAAGTCCTGTCCGGAGATTCCGCTGCTTCTCCCGCCATCTGGGTGGAATAGATGTAGTCGATCATCGCGCCCAGCGCCATGACGGTGGACGGAAAATTCAACAATCCCGAACGCTCGGTTTCCTCTGAGGGAAACTGTATATTCACGGTGGCAAGAGCGTGATTGTATTCAAATTTTTCATCGTCCAGCAGTTCCACCGAGGCTTTCAGGCGGCTCTTGATGAATTTGTCCAGTCCGTCAATGCTCAGCGCCGCGGAATTGAGGAGAATCTCATGCGGGTCGAATTTGCCAAGTTCGCCGCAGAGCTTCTGGAAGGAAGCCGCGCCGCTGATCTGGGTGACGTTCAGCTCGCCGGTGGAAACGTCCGCAACACACAGACCGATCATTCCTTCCGAGCTGCACACCGAGGCGATGTAATTGTTGCGCCCTTCGTCCAGCATGGAATTTTCGATGATGGTGCCGGCGGTGATGATGCGGATAATGCCCCGCTTGACCAGACCTTTGGCGGTCGCGGGGTCTTCCAGCTGTTCACAGATAGCAACCTTGTAGCCCTTTTCCACCAGCCGCGCCGCGTAGGATTCATAGGCGTGGAAGGGAACGCCGCACATCGGGGCGCGTTCGTCCATACCGCAGATTTTTCCCGTAAGCGTCAGGTCAAGTTCCTTGGACACCAGCTTTGCGTCGTCAAAAAACAGCTCGTAAAAATCTCCGAGCCGGAAGAAAAGCAGCGCGTCGGGATTCTGCGCCTTTATTTCGAGATATTGCTTCATCATGGGCGACATTTCTCCCATTTTTCTCACACACCCGCCTGTACTAAAAGATTGAGTAACTTTTATTGTATCATATTTTTCTAATAAATGCAAACGCAAGATAGATGAAATAGGTGAATTTTTTATTAAAAAAGTCCCGCCGTTCCTCACACTCGCGAAAGGACGGCGGGACTGTATTCGGTTGATTGTGAAGGAGCCGGCTTTTTATGAATGAGCCGACTGTATAATTACACTTCCGCGGCTTCAGGCTGAGCTTCTTCGGGAGCCGCTTCAACCGGAGCTTCCTCCGCAACGGGAGCAGCTTCCTCGGCCGCAGGAGCAGCTTCCTCGGCCGCAGGAGCAGCTTCCTCGGCCACAGGAGCGGCTTCCTCAACGGCAGGAGCGGCTTCCTCAACGACAGGAGCAGATTCAACCGCTGCGGGAGCTGCTTCCGCAACTGCCGGAACCGCCGTGTTCTGTCCTTCGGTCAATTCCGCACCGTAGCGGAGAATGACCGACACCACGAGGAATGCAATGCCCAGACCGATGGACAATCCGTTGAACTCAACCTTGTCCGGGAGTTCCCACGACTTGGAGACGACAGCGTAAACAGCACCGGCGACGATGGACACGCCGAGATTAACCGCAATGTAGATAATGCCGAGACGCTTGAGTTCCTGAGCGCCGCGCATGGTGAAGGGCGTGCCGTCCTCGATCTCATGCTTGAAGTAATTCTGTGCAAACCGGGCAACAACAGCGCCGGCAAAACAGAACGCCGCGGCTATCGCAACAAACGTAATCAACATGGGGCTGGTGAGCTTTTCCATAATCTGGCGCGCCTGCTCATCGTCAATCTGATTGGCATTGTCCTTGGTGATCTGGATTGCCTTCTCACCGTAGACCGCCAGCAGTCCGGCGGTAACCGCGCAGGTGATGCCGCCGATCATGCAGCACACGCGGGCAATAATGCTGAGCACCTTGCCGATTTTGGCGAGCACCTGAATAGTTTTAAGCGATTTCATAAATAATTCCTCCAAAAATGTATTCCGCGCACAGGCGGTTCTTCTGACAGATGGAATCATCCTCCGTCTTTGATTTTATTATACAATCTTCATTTGTAATTGTCAATAATAATTATTTACACCTTACCGGTATTTTTGCCAACTTATCTGAAAAACCGGAAATGATTGTACATAGAATAATGTCGCGGAAGTAATCGCTGTCTTTTGGAACGTCTTTTTTCATGAATGTACTTGCAATAAGGCGGTGTCATTTGCTATAATGATTTCAATAACAGACAAAGGCGGCCTTCCAATTGAATCAGAATCCACAGAAGATCAATTACTATCTCGAATGCGAAAAGGAAATCAGGCGCAACGAAGGTCGGCTTCCCCGACTGCTGCTGCATAGCTGCTGCGCCCCGTGCAGCAGTTCCGTGCTGGAATATCTGTCGCCCCACTTCGATATTACGCTCTTCTATTTCAACCCCAATATCACCCCGGAAAAGGAATACCGCAAGCGGGTAGCCGAGCTTCACCGGCTGATTTCCGAAGCGGAATATCCCAACCCCGTGCGGATTATCGAAGGGCGGTACGACAGCGGGGAATTCTTCGATATGGCGCGAGGGCTGGAAGACCTTCCGGAAGGGGGCGAACGCTGCGCGAAATGCTACCGTCTGCGTCTGGAAGAAACGGCAAGGGTCGCGGCGGAAGGCGGATTTGACTATTTCACCACCACCCTCAGTGTCAGTCCCTACAAGAACGCCCAGAAGCTCAACGCCATCGGCACAGAGCTGGCCGGACAATACGGCGTGAAATACCTGCTCTCCGACTTCAAGAAAAAGGACGGCTACCGCCGCTCCATCGAGCTTTCCGCCCGGTACGGACTCTACCGGCAGAACTACTGCGGCTGTATATACAGCGCTCGCTAAAAGAATAAAGAATAGAGAATAACGAATAGTGAATAATGTCCGAAGCCCTTCGGGCTTGGAATAAAGAAGGAGAACACGAAAAACATGAACATTCAGATATTCGGCAAGGCAAAATGCTTTGACACCAAGAAAGCCGAGCGTTATTTCAAGGAGCGCGGCATCAAATACCAGTTCATCGACCTTGTGCGCTACGGCATGAGCCGCGGCGAATACAACAGCGTCAAGAATGCTGTCGGCGGCATGAAGAACCTCATCGACGAAAAATCCAAGGCATACGAACAGAATTACTGCGCCTACCTCGCCGACGATGCCGCCGTGGAGGAAAAGCTGCTGGACAACCCCGCCATGTTCCGCACGCCCATCGTCCGCAACGGCAAAAAAGCCACCGTCGGCTACTGCCCCGACGTATGGAAAACGTGGGAGTAATTTTTTTAGTGTGAAGTTTGAAGTGTGGAGTGTTGTTTGTGAACCCTTTTAAGAAATTGATTGAAAAATACCGCCGTATGCCCAAGCTGGCAAAATACCGCTATACGGCGTATTATGAAAAGCTCCCCGTGTCGGATAACTTGATTCTCATTGAATGCTTCAACGGCGACGGCATCACGGGAAATCCCTATTGGCTGCTGAAAGCCATCTGTGAAGATGAGCGGCTGAAACAATTCAGAATCTATGTCGCTGCCAATCCGAAATACTACGCTTCGGTGTGCAGGACGCTTGCCGCGCAGGGCTTCACACAGGCTGTGGCGGTGGCGAAATATGACTTTCTGTATTTAAAACTGCTGGCCTCGGCGAAATACCTCATCACCGACGTGTCGCTTCCCATTTTCTTCATCAAGAAGCCGGGGCAGATTCTGCTCAACACATGGCACGGCACGCCGCTCAAAGGCTTGGGGCGTTCCATCCGGGACAATCCTCACACCATCGGCAATGTGCAGCGGATCTTCCTCATGTCGGACTACCTGCTCTATCCCAACCGCTTCACCTTCGACCGGATGCGGGAGGATTACATGATCGCCCCCTTCTTCAAGGGAACATACGTGATCTCCGGCTACCCGCGCAATGATATTTTATTTGACCGGGAAGCGGCCGCTTCGGTGCGGGAAAAGCTGGGACTGCAAGGCAAACGCATTGTGGTCTATATGCCGACCTACCGCGACTGCGCCGACAATGAGGAAAAGACCTATCACGACAGAATGCTGCAAGGCGCGTTGAACGCCATCGAATATTCCGCCCGCGACGATAGTATAGTCATCGCCAAGCTCCACCATCTTGCCACCGGAAGAATTGATTTCTCCGGATACACGAAAATCATTCCCTTCCCTGCGGAATACGAAACCTATGAAGTTCTGGCAGCCGCCGACTGCCTGATTACCGACTATTCCAGCGTGATGTTCGACTTCGCCGACACCGGACGCAAGATTGTGCTGTACGCCTACGACAGCCAGCACTATCAGAACACCCGCAGCATGTACTTTCCCATTGAAGACCTCCCCTTCCCCATCGTCACCCAGCCCGACGCGCTGGCCCGCGAGATAAGCTCCGTAAGCTATCAGCCTTACGGCGATATTATGAAGGAATTCACCGGTTACGACTGCCCCGATTCCTCCCGGAAACTGGTCGAGCTGCTCTTTTTCGGCAAACCTTCCAAGGGAATGGAACTCATCGACGGCTCTGTTTTTCACAACGGCCATCCGAATATCCTCATCTACGCCGGCACCCTCATCAAAAACGGCATTACCACCGCGCTGATGGGTATTCTGCAAAACACCGACACTGCAAAATACAATTATCTGCTAACCTTCTATCAGAAACTGGTCGGCGAAACCAAGGAAGTTCTGAATCGTCTCGGCAAAGACGTAGGCTATCTTGGAATGCCGGAGGGCAAGCCCATCACGTATTATGAGGCCATCTGCCAGTATCTCTATTTTCATTGTAAGATGGACCTTGACTTTACCAGAAACGCGGTCAGGAAAATTTCCGAACGCGACGCCCTGCGCTGCTTCTGCGGTATCGACTTCCGTGCGGCCATTCATTACACCGGCTATGAAAAAAACGTCATTCACCTTTTCAACGCGATGAATACCCGGAAGATCATCTATGTCCACAATGATATGCTGCGCGAAACCAGTTCCAAAGGGAACATTCACCGCCTTTCCATCATGACGGCTTACCGGCAGTTTGATAAAATTGCCGCTGTCCGTGAATCCATGCGTTCAGAAATCAGCGGCTATATTTCCGCCGATTCGGTTGACAGGATCGCCATAGCGCACAATCTCAACAATATTGATTTCATCCGAAACCGTGCCGCCGAGCCGCTTGTCTTTGACGACGACACATGGTGCAACCTGCCTTCTGACCGGGTGAAGGAGATACTCGCCCTGCCCGACGCGGTGCGGTTCATTGACATCGCGCGGTTCTCCCCCGAAAAAGGGCTTGACCGGCTGGTGGACGCATTTGTCCGGTTCAATCGGGAACACCCGGAGACCTATCTCTTTATCGTAGGCGGCTATGGCTCGGCATTTGAAGCGCTGCGTAATCAGATCGAAGAAAGTGGCTGCGACCATATCATTCTGATTAAATCCATCACCAATCCCTACCCTATCCTTGCAAAATGCGAGGCATTCATTCTCTCCTCCAGATATGAAGGACTTCCCATGACGATCATGGAAGCGCTGATTCTGGGCAAGCCTGTCGTTTCCACCGACATTCCGGGGCCGTCGGAATTCCTTCGGGAGAGCGGCTGCGGCCTGCTGGTGGAGGATTCGACCGAGGGCGTTCTGGACGGGCTGAACGCCTGTTACGACGGTCGGCTGCATTCCCTGAAACCCTTCAATGCGCAGGCATTCAACCACAGGGCGCTGGAGGAATTCTACGCGCTGATCAACTGAATCATTTACATCACACCATTCCAAAGACTGCCGGAAACTAAAAAAAATTCCGGCAGTCTTTTTATCATGCTCTTTTCATTACCGGCATATAAATTCCACTGAAACTGTTATCTGAGGTGACAACATGAAAAACGCAATCGGTTCCGACAGACTTGGCGCCATTTTCAGGGGGCTGGCGCTGGTGATTCTCGGCGCTCTCCTGCTGTGTTATCCGGTGAGCTGCCAAAGCCCCAAAAACAAAAACACGCCCGAGGAAAAGGAAAGAACCGTCTACAGCGACACGAGGTACAGGATGGTGCAGGGCGCGGCCATTCACCGGCCTTCCCCCGTCAAGGGGCGTGAATATGTCTTCATTCCGCTCCGGCTGAAAATCTCCGATAGCACCAGCATCATTTTCAGCACGCGGGTCTGCGTCACCGCGTATGCACTGCCTTCCTGTGAAGCTTGTCCTCATTCCCACGAGGCCGTGACGGACGGCCGGGAGCATATCAGGGACTTCAGACTCTTCGACGGCATCATCTATGCCGGACGTGAAACCGACGGCTGGCTGGCCTTTGACCTGCCGGAAGGCACGCAATCGGTGCACGTGGACTTCTCAACCGGCATCCAAGAGGGCGAATGTATGTCATTTGACTGCAAAATATGAATAAATTTAGACATAAAAAAGAAAATATATAAAATAATATAAATAACCATAAAAAAATTATTGAAATTTCCAAAGCAGTGTGTTATAATGTTCAACAAGCTGTGTATGAGATTGTAGGAATATTTTATCCATTATTACCCACGGTTTTGTATCGCTTTCAATGCAGCGCATTTTTTATTTCATAAACCCAAAAATTGGAAAGAGGTAGTTCAAATTGAAACAGTATCCCGCAGACAAGATTAAAAACATTGTTGTCACCGGTCACGGCAACTCTGGCAAAACATCACTGGTGGAGGCAATGCTTTATATATCCGGCGCCACCGACAGAATGGGCAAGACAGCCGACGGCACCGCTATCTGCGACTTCGACCCCGAAGAAATCAAGCGCAAGTGCTCCGTTTCTGTTGCCGTTGCCCCTGTGGAATGGAAGAACGTAAAATTCAACATGATCGACGTTCCCGGTCTTTTTGACTTTGAGGGAGCTGTCGCGGAGGGTTTCCGCGCTGCCGAGTGCGCTCTCATCAACGTGTCCGGCAAATCCGGCGTGGCCGTCGGCTCCGAAAAGGCATACGCCAGAGCCGAAAAGGCGGGCATGGCCAAGGTCATCTTCGTCAACAAGCTCAATTCCGAGAGCGCCGACTTCTACAAGGTCTTTGAACAGCTCAAAACGGCATTCGGCCCCACTGTCAGCCCGATTGTCGTTCCCCATATGAACGGTCATCAGGTGGATTGCTACATCAACCTGCTGGAATACAAGGCCTACCGCTACAACGGCACCAAGGCGGAGGAAGTTCCCATGCCCGACATGGGTCACCGTCTGGAAGGTCTGCGCACCGCCATCAGCGAAGCCATTGCCGAGACCGACGACGAACTCATGGAAAAATACTTCTCCGGCGAGGAATTCACCCCCGAAGAATATATTCTCGGCCTGACGCAGGGCGTCCGTTCCGGTTCCATCACTCCCGTCTACTGCGGCGCTTCCCAGACCGGCGAAGGCATTGATCAGCTCATGAACGGCATGAGCTGGCTGGTTCCCTCTCCCACCGAAGCCGAGCCTGAGGTCGGCACCGACGCCAACGGCTCTCCCGTGGAACTGGCAGTCAGCGACAGCGCCCTTCCCGCCGCCGTCATTTTCAAGACCGTCGCCGACCCCTTCGTGGGCAAGCTCTCCTACTTCAAGGTGGTGACCGGCAAGATTTCTCCCGACAGCATGCTGCTCAACATGCGCACCGGCAGCACCGACAAGATCGGCAAGCTCTTCACCGTCTGCGGCAAGAAGCAGTCCGACACGCCTTATGTCGGCGCGGGTGACATCGGCGCTGTTGCCAAGCTCACCGGAGCCGTCACCGGCGACACCCTCTGCGCTCCCGCACGTCCCGTCACGCTCGAAGGCGTTGACTATCCCGCTCCTTCCCTGTCAATGGCCGTCATTCCGGTCAACAAGGGCGACGAGGAAAAGATCGCGCAGGGCATGATCCGTCTGACCGAGGAAGATCCCTCCATGCACTTCGGCACCAACACCGAAACCAATCAGATGATCGTCAGCGGTCAGGGCGAACAGCACATCGATGTAATCATTTCCAAGCTCAAGAATAAATTCGGCACCGACGCCAAAGTCGAAAAGCCCCGCATCGCCTACCGCGAGACCATCCGCGGCAAGGTGGAGATTCAGGGTCGTTACAAGAAGCAGTCGGGCGGTCACGGTCAGTTCGGCGACGTGTGGATCCGCTTCCAGCCCAGCGAAGCGGAAGGCCTGGAATTCACCGAGGAAGTCGTCGGCGGCGCCGTGCCCAAGAACTTCTTCCCGGCAGTCGAAAAGGGACTTCTCGACTGCATGAAGACCGGTTCTCTCGCCGGATATCCGATGGTGGGCGTGAAGGCTACCCTTTACGACGGTTCCTATCACCCGGTCGATTCCTCCGAAATGTCCTTCAAGACCGCCGCTTCCCTCGCCTTCAAGAACGGCATTCCCAAGGCCAACCCTGTGCTGCTTGAGCCGGTCGGCGAGCTCCATGCCTACGTTCCGGGCGACAACATGGGCGACGTCATGGGCGAACTCAACAAGCGCCGCGGCCGCGTGCTCGGCATGAATGCCGCGCAGGACGGGTTGCAGGAACTTGTTGCCGAAGTGCCGATGGGCGAGATGTACGACTTCGCCACCTATATGCGTCAGACCACCCGCGGCAGAGGCTATTTCACTTTTGAATTTGCCCGCTACGAGGAAGCCCCCTTCTCCGTCCTTCAGGAGCTTCAGAAGGAAGCGGAATAAGGCGCTCGCATTCGCTCGCTTAGTGAATGGTGAATGGTGAATAGTGAATAATGTCGGAAGCGCTTCGCGCTTGGAATAAAAAAATAATTCCGCCCCGGTCGGCTTTCCTTTGAGGAATGGCTGGTCGGGGCGGATTGTTTTGAAAAATTTCGTCATACAACTTGCTTTTGTCTATATGATATGATATAGTATACTAGTATGAAACGAAACAGATGGAAAGTGATAGCCTTGAAATGCATTAACTGCGGTGCGGCGCTGGAGGCTGACGACAAATACTGTCAGATTTGCGGCGTACCTGTTTTTATGACTGAACCGGAAATCAACCCCCGCAACGATTCCCATTCGTCCGGGTTGGCTCCGTCTGTATGTTCGAAATGCGGAGAAGTACTGGAGCCCGGTGATAAATACTGTCAGATGTGCGGCACGCCTACAGGGACAGCCATTCGGCGGCATGCGGACGAAGAACCAGCTGAACGACAGCAAGGAAAAAACAAATTCATCCCGAGAAGCATCGGAATAATCCTGATAGTGGCGGTTGTGGCGGTATTTCTGATTATCTTTTCCGCAAAACGCGGTCAGCTTGTCTGGAAAAATCCTCTTCCCGACAGCAATGTTACAATGGTATCCCACTCCGACGATGACATTTCATCTGAAAGTGCATTCAGATACGATATTCCGTATAATTCCCAGATCATTCGCATTCATACCCAAGGAAGCAACGCATCCCTGACGCTGGACATTTTCGACGAAAAATCTCTCACTTGGAAGCAGGTTATGAGCGCAAGAGCTTTCATCGGGAAAAACGGAGCGTCCTCAAAAAAGGCAGAAGGTGACAAGTGTACTCCTGCCGGCACATTCGACCTGCTTTTTGTCTTCGGCACATCCCAGCCGGACACACTGCTGGAGTATAAAAAAGTCAGCAAAGACATTGTGTGGATCGACGACCCGAAATCCGCTTACTACAACACATGGCAAAGCGATAAGGCCAATTACAAAGACTGGCGCGAAGGCAAGCCGCTTATCAGTAAATTCGAGATGAAAACGGTCACCTACCGCATTGCATTCAACTTCAACGGCGACTGTCTTTCCAAAAACAGCGCGAAGTCCGGCGGAGGTTCCGGACTGTTCATCGAGGGCGTAGGTTCCAAGGGGAAACTCAGAGCGAGCTACGGCGACATAAGAATTTCCGCCGGAGATATGAACAAACTGCTGAAATACCTTGATTCCTCCAAACACCCGCAGATTGAGATTGATTAACTATAAAAAACCGTTCCCTTCCGGCGTTCTCGGACGCTTTCGGGGAACGGTTTTTTCGGTATTGCAATAATCAGATCATCAGCCGGCGGAAATGATCTCGCGAATCACGGCAATTTCGTCCGCGCCGCTGTCAGCGGCCAGCTGCACCACGTCGATGAAGGCATATCGCTCATCCACCATGATGATTTTGGCGTAATCGCCCACAATGCAGGGCAGAAAACTGTTGGCAAAGGAATCCTTCAGAATCAGCAGGGTCTTTCCCTTCTTCACTCCGGGATTAGTGACGGTAAGAATGCCGTGATTGCCGCCCTGAAAGAAATTGTACTTGTCCTTGGTTTGTAGCGCGGACTCGTCGTAAAGGCTGATCTGAGCACCGTCGGCTTCCACCGTCACTTCGTCGGTCACTTCAAAGGCCGACAGCCGTTCGGCGGGAATCAGACGGCTGGGGACTCTCGACCAGAGCGTCCCGCGGAAGTCGTCGCTCACACTGACAACCGTCGGACTGTCAGTGTCATGCAGCTCCGTGCCGTGGGCAATCCGCCATTCATAATAGGCGGCCGCCGCTCCCGCAGCCGTCCAGTGGTGGTCGGTGGCGTAGTAATATTCCGGATTTCCGGAAAGTATGCCGCGAAGGTCGATCATATGAATATTCTCCGACCGCATTTCCCTTTTCAGTGAGGAATAAAGCGCGTCGTAATCGTACATCGGCGCTCCGTAGGGCATGCGGTCTTTCAGCGCGATGCCGGCGGAAGGAACGTACATCACATAAGTTTCTATGCCGGTCTGCTCCGCGATCCGGTTGATTCTCGCGGCGTACTTCACGCATTTTCCGCTGTCCACTTCGCTCCCGGGCAGCTTCTGAAAGAGCCTCCCGTCGCTGCCGACGTAGGCGCCGCCTATACACCCGCAGCCCAGCCGCAGCTTCACGCCGACTTCCGCCCCTTTGAGCCTGTTCCGCAGCGGGAACTGATCGGAGAGGTAATTTTCCAGACCTTCCTGAAACTTCCCCTCCAGAATATCGAATTCCACATCGGCGGCGGCGGTGAGCGTGCGGTTTTCGATCTCGGAAAGCGAGGCATCCGGCTTTATGATGATTACCGACAGCAGAATCAGCGGGAATAGGATGAATAGCGCAACGCAGAGTGTCTTTGCGTTGATTGTATGATGAAATATTTTCATAAGCAAATAATCAAAACCTGAAATACAAAAACGGGTTGTAGGAACTTCCGATGACCGCCAGCAGCGAAACGACATACAGTCCCGCGCCGACAGCCGCCTTTATTCCGAAGCGTATTCTTTCATCGGGAATCAGATTGACTTTCCGCGAAAGGTACTTTCTCGCAAAGCTGACCGAGAGCAGCGCTCCGATCACCAGAAGGAAGAAATTCTCCCGGAAGTAATAAACCGTCGTCGCGTCGGCCAGACCGTTTGCTCCCAGCAGGGAGAGCAGATAGCTCCCCGCCGCGCCGATGTCGTCACAGGCGAAGATCACCCACGAAAAGAGCACCGTCAGCAGGGTGTAAACATGCCCCACCGCCGCCGGAGCTTTTTTCAGCCTGTCCAGCAGGAAGAGCTTTTCGACGGCCAGCAGAACAAAGAAATAAAGTCCCCATACGACGAAATTCCAGCCTGCCCCGTGCCACAGTCCGGTAAGACTCCACACGATCAGGAGATTAAGCATCTGCCGGGGCAGTCCCTTGCGGTTGCCCCCAAGCGGAATGTAGAGATATTCCCGGAACCACGAGCCTAGCGAGATGTGCCACCTCCGCCAGAATTCTGTGACACTGCCCGATTCGTAAGGATAATCGAAATTCTCCAGAAAGTCGAAGCCCAGCATTTTTCCGATGCCGATGGCCATATCGGAATAGCCGGAAAAATCGAAGTAAATCTGGAGCATATAAGCCGCCGCCCCGATGAAGGCGGTGACCGCCGTGTTGCCCTGCTGCGCCGATATTTCATCCCAGATCATGCCGCAGTTGTTGGCGAGCAGCACCTTCTTGCCCAGACCGAGGGTAAAGCGGAATATGCCGCGGCAAACGCGGGCGGCGTCAATCGGTCTGTGACCGAGCTGCTTTTCGATGTCGCGGTACTTGACAATCGGCCCTGCGATGAGCTGCGGAAACATGCAGATATACATGCCGAAGCGGAGAATACTGTGCTGCGCCTGTATCTCCCGCCGGTAGACGTCGATGGTGTAGGACAATGTCTGGAAGGTGTAGAAGGAAATGCCGATGGGCAGGGCTATCCCCACCAGATCGAATCCCTGTCCTGTCAGGGCATTGACGCTGCTGATAAGAAAATCGGTGTACTTGAAGAAGCAGAGCATCCCCAGATTACCCGCAAGCGACAGCACAAGCACCCATTTGCGGACTTCCGGCCTGCCCCTGCGGTCGAGCCATTCCAGCATCAGACCGTTGCTGTAATCGAAGACCGTCGAAAACAGCATGATGAGTATGTAAACCGGTTCACCCCAGCCGTAAAAAATCAGGCTGACCGCGAGCAGCAGGGGATTGCGCAGGCAATCAGGAACCGTGTAATACAGAAGAAGCACGGCTGGCAGGAAAACCAGCAGAAATACCGCGCTGCTGAATACCATGGCGCAGTCCCTCCTGAATTACTTGCTGAAGAAGCGGTAGAAAGCGGCTTCCATCTTATCCACGTCATCCGACACCATGAGAATGACGAGGGTGCCCCTTGAGAGTACCTTCGCCTTTTCCAGCTTGGTCACCTGCGTCTTGTCATAGGTGGCGTAAAGCGTCTTGCGTGTATCGAGGTGGATTCTCAGGGAAGCGGCGGCTTCATTGAGGTCAGCCTTCTTTTTGACCTGAATGGCGACAATCTCGTCTGCGTTTCCCGCACCGTTGGCCGCATAGGAGATAAAGAACGCCTTGACCTTGCCGTAGTCGATATTCGAAACATGGGCAAGCAGGTCTTCAGGATGATTGTCGCTGCTGCTGGCGTACTTCATTTCGTCGGGATGACCGGTGAATTCCACCAGCGCCTGATTGAGATCATACATGCTGATTTCATCGGTCTCGTCGCCGCACGATACAAAGACGCCGCATAGCACCAGCGCGGAAAGGACAACGGCTGTGATCTTTTTAATAAAAGGCATGTCAATACCCTCCTTTCTGCTCAGTTGTTGTACATGGTTTCATAGAATTTATACTCGTTGAGCACATTGTTTATCTTGTTGTCAATCTTATCTCTCTGCTTCTCGGTGAGAGTATTGCCGGCATCGTCTGTATAAGTGAAGAAATAGCAGAGCATATACTCGCCCTTTTCATTGGTGGTCCACTGTGACGAAATGTAGAATTTATCCGTGCCGCCGATCGAACTTTCAAGCTGATCCACCATGTACTTGGCAAGGGCTTCATCCTCCGGAGTGGCGATCTTGGTTTTGAAGGTGCAGCTGATGGCGGGTTCTCTTTTCTTGATACCTTCCATCACAAACTTCGGAATGGCGTAAATATCCTTGATTTCCTTGCAGATGGTCATAAGATAATTGTACTTCTTGCCGCTTGCCGCCGGGAAAAAGCCGGTGTTCCATTCATGCCCCGACTGGGTGCAGGTGAAATCGTCCATATTGAAATTTCTGTAATTGCCGCTGTCGGAATCCATATAGCAGTCGGTGTGATACCAGCAGCCGTCATCCAGCTTGACCAGATCCCACGAATGGCCCAGAGTGGAGCTGTGAACCACCTTGCACTCTATGTCAAGCATCTGCATGAACATTCTGAACGTGGTGGCGTAGCCGACACAGACGGCCGTGCGTTTTTTCAGCACGTCATGAGGATTGTCGTTGTCGTTGGAGGTGTCGGAAATGACCGTGAGGATACTGTTGGAAGGCTTCAGACCCGTCGTCAGGTACTTGTAGACGGCTTCTTCCTTCTGGAAGGTGTCCATATCGTCCTTGATGATTTCCTTGATGATATCCTTCGCCATCGCAAGGGTCTCCTTGTCACGGTCGTCGAGCTTGGAAGTATCGCCCGATTTGTAAGCATCGGAAATCTGGGTGGTGGACTTGATGGAAAAGCGCTGGGCAATCACCACATCGTCCTCCTGGGCGGGATCCTCGACATTTCCGAGGAACGACGACATCATATGATCGATCTTGCCCTGTCTGATCACCAGCAATGAGGTCATTACGGTGGTTCCGATCACGAGTACCGTCACCAAAATTGCGGTCAGGGTCACTAACAGTTTTGCGGGTTTTGACATAAACATTACCTCTTTTTCAATTTGTCGCATGCAGACAGACAGGTTCCGGCGTTTCCGGGTTCCCCGCCCGGCCGGAATTCATTCTCTTTGCATGAGTCTATCTATATAATAATGTGTCGCCTATGTGTTGTCAAGCGGGTAATCCAAAATATACAAAATTGTAAATTATAAGAAAAGAGAGATGAAAAAATTTTCATTATTTTAGTGACCAAGTCACAGAAACTTCATTGATAATGGGATATACTTGACGTATAATAATTATGCGGAACGAAAGTCCGACGCATAGCATCATACGGAGGTAATTTATTATGAAAGAAATCATCATCACATCCGAAAACTTCACCACCGAGGTCATGAATTCCGACAAGCCCGTCCTGCTCGACTTCTGGGCGGAATGGTGCGGCCCCTGCAGAATGCTCGGCCCCATACTCGCGGATTTTGCCGAAGAACACGACGACGTAAAGGTCGGCAAGGTCAACGTGGATGAACAGCGGGCGCTTGCGGCCGCATTCGGCATTATGAGCATTCCCACACTGATTCTCTTCAAAGGCGGCAAGCCGGTAGCGCAGAGAATCGGCCTGCAAACCCCGGACGAACTTGAAAAGCTCATCCGAGAATAATCAATTCCAAGGACGCCATATTATGCCCAACAAAACCGTAATCATTGGCGGCGTCGGCACCTATCCGGGCGACGAGGAGGAATCCGATGTGAATCTCTTTATCTAGGGGGCAATCAATGGACACGGAACGCGAGATAAAACGGCTTCCCTTCTGGAACGATCTCACCCCCGCCGAACGGGAGACCGTTCTGAGATGTGCGAGAATAAGGGAATACAAAAGCGGCAGCCTGATCTATTCGCCGGAGCAGGAATGTCTGGGGCTGATCAAGCTCCTGTCGGGCAGTATACGCACATTCATGCTGTCGGAGGAAGGGCGCGAGGTGGTGCTCTACCGCATGAAGGAAGGGGACATCGACCTGCTTTCCGCCGCCTGCGTGGTCAACCAGATTACTTTTGAAACGCAGATGGTGGCGCAGTCCGACTGTACCGTTCTTGTGGTGCCCGCCACTTGTCTTGCGCAGTTCAAGCGGGACAATCTTGCCGTGCGCTGCTTTATCTTCGAAAAGCTGGGCGAGCGTTTTTCCGACGTAATGAAGCTCATGCAGACCATGCTCTTTACCCGCATCGACAGGCGGATTGCCGCGCTTCTCAGAGAAAAGGCGGAAGCCGGAGGAAAGAAGGAGATCCGCATGACCCATGAGGAGATCGCCGCCATGATCAATTCCTCCCGCGAAGTGGTTTCCCGAACACTCAAGGGAATGGAGCGCTCCGGACTGCTTACGCTTGGCCGGGGAAAAATCACGCTGCACGACGATTTGGATACATTCCTTTGACAACAGACAATAATATCAATACAGGGCATTCTGCAAGGGGTACAAACGCAGAATGCCCTGTATTTTTTTATATATTTCCTGTTTTACTGAGATTGCATATCACCTTGCCGCAGCACTGTACACTGTCGCTGCGGGTATAAGGCTTGGGAGGATAATCGGGATTGAGCGAAATCAGTTCGCCGACACCCTGCTTCTTGATAAAGCTCTCCCCGTTGAGCACAAATATTCCTATTTCGCCTTCATCTACACGCGCATCTTTTTCCACAAGCACCAGATCACCGTCGCTGAACGCGGGCGTCATGGAATTGCCGCTGACACGCACGACATAATCGCCCTTCCGGTTCTCCGGCGTATCGGGTATTTCTATTTTTTCCTCAGGCGGCTCGTCAAGAGGATTGCCGAAACCGGCTGACACAGAAACCGCGTAGTAGGGACGTGTTATCATTCTCCGGACAGGATTGCACCGCTCGTATTCTATATCAAGAATCGAATCCATCACGTTTTTTCCGTATTTGTCAAGGGAACGGTATTTATTGATATGATCGATTTCGCTGAATGAAAATATGGAGGCGGCGGGCGCAAGTCCCATTGCATCGTCCACCGAGCACATCAGGGCCCGGCAAATGGCTTCGATGGTAGTGAGCTTGGGGTTGGCGTTAATGCCGGAGGTAATCTTGCTCACGGTGCCCTTTGGCAATCCCGAGCGTTCCACCAGCTCATCGACCGTCATACCCAGCTCTTTTCTGCGCCTGTTGATGTACTCGTTGAATGTCATAAAAATCACCCGTTCGCATTTTTTAGTAAAAATATAACCCTTTGGCTTTAGTGTAACATATAGCAGGAAAGGTGTCAAGCTGCAATAATTCCCTAGTTGGAATTTTTTTAAAAAAAGCGCTTGACAAATTCAATTTAAGGTGTTATAATCGATTTGTAAGTTCCTTTAAAGGAACTATTCAATTCAAAGGAGGATCTGTCCCCTATGCAAAATGAACCTTTTCCGATGTTTCCCAACCTGACAGCCGCCGTTTCCAGAAAGGGGCTGACCCGCAGGGAGCTGGCCGAAGCGCTGGGAATCAGTCTTTCAACACTCGGAAGACGGCTGAGAGGGAGCATCGATTTCAGATGGAACGAGCTGCACATATTGCATGCTTTGTTTCCGGATGTACCTGTGAGCGTTCTTCTGGAGCGCCGCACCCGATTCAATTAACCGTACAGGAGGAATTATCATGTCAAAGGGAAAACACTGCAAATACTGCGAATGCAAAACGACAAATCATAGCGGCATTTGCAACACCTGCACAGAAAAGCTGAAAGTCATCAGAAAGCTGAGAGCAATCTTATTCCAGATCAAGCGTGACGCGGAAAGGGAGAACGGAATTGAACAAACAGGAAGTCATTCAGACCTTGAAAAAATACAGAAGCCTGCATGCTGAATGTGACCGGCTTCGCCAGAGGATTGTCGAGAAGCGCCATTCGATGTACGACATTCGCGCCGTCGTTACAAACAGCGTGAATGTGAAGTCGGGTGAGATAGCCGACCGGGTGGAACGCGTGGTAGAAATGATGGAAAGCGCGGTAGGTTTCTACACATACAAACTCGAACAGGCGGAAGAAAGCGAACGCCGCATTCTGGAGCTGCTGGAGAAAATTACAGACAACGAGGAACGCAATGTCATTTTCATGCACTACATCGAGGGCAAAACCTTCTTGGAAATCAGCGATGTTCTCTACATGTCGGAGCGAACGGTATGCACCCGCCACAAAACCGCCATAGAAGGCCTGTGCCATTCATGTGAGGGAGCGTAAAGAAGGAGCGGCCGCTCTGAATTTTCTTCCAGTGCCAACCGCTCCGGCATCATTCAATTATCATTCATCGGGAAGAAGCGAGCGCCTGTATGGTTCTGCTGTACATTTCCGCAAGCCCGACCTGCGGCTGCCAGCCGAGTGAACGCAGTTTGGATGTATCCAGATTCATGTGAAGCGTCGGCGCATAGCCCAGCCTGGCGGCGTCCGCGCGTTCTTTGATCTCCACGCCTATCCTGCCGCCGGCGCATTCCTTCGCCACAAGACACGCCATCTCGTAAATAGAACAATAGGTGTCTTCGTTGGCGGCATTGTAGGCTTCACCTGCCTGTCCCGCCGCAAGAACGGTGAAAATCGCGTCAGCCGCGTCCCCGGTGTAAAGGTAGTTGCGCTTTGTCTCTCCCTTGGTATTGAGCACGATGTTCCTGCCCTCAATGGCACAGCGGGCAAATTCGGCGAAGACTCTGCCGTCGTTGTATTCCACGCCCGGGCCGAATGTCTGGGTCAGGCGGACAACCATGGCCGGAACGCCGTATTCCGACGCATAGGAAGCGCAAAGGCTCTCGCACATTCTCTTGCTCTCGGGGTAGCAGGTGCGCACCGCCATGGGATCAAGGTCGGTGGAGTGCTTTTCGTCTATCTTCTCATCGGTGGAAGGCGTGCCGTAGACCTCCATGCTGGAAAGGTAGACAAACCCGCTGACCTTGTTGGCTCTGGCGAATTCCAGCATGTTGACGGTTCCCTCGACGGCGGTCATCACGGTTTCCACCGGCGTTTCGATAAACGCCTTGCTGGACGTCTGACTCGCCGCGTGAATGATATAGTCCGCGCCGACATTCTCCGCTTTTACTGTGCGTACATCGGCAATCAGGAGCTTCAATCCTTTTGCAATATATTCTCCCAGCACGGTCTGCGCCTTGCTTTCATTGCGCACCATTGCTATGGCGGTAATGGGTTGCTCCGCGTTTTCATTCCAAGCGAAGATCTGCCGGATCAGTTCCCGTCCGATCAGTCCCGTGGCGCCGGTAATGAGTATGCTTCTGCCTTCAAATGCCTTCATCTCTGTCATTTTATGAAAAACCTCCTTCAGTCAAGCTCCGCGTCGCAGCAATGCAGGGCTTCGGCTATGACCTGATCCATATCGAAATATCTGTACTGCGCCAGCCTGCCGCCGAATATCACATTGTCTTCCTTCTCCGCAAGCTGTCTGTACTTTTCGTAAAGCTCACCGTTCTTCCTGTCATTGACGGGATAATACGGCTCGTTTCCCGGTTTCCATTCCGAGCTGTATTCACGGCTGATGACCGTCTTGGGAAGGTCGCGTCCCTCCTCGTCCTTGCCGAATTCAAACCATTTATGCTCGATGATCCTCGTCCACGGCGTCTCGCGGTCAGTGTAATTCACAGCGGCATTGCCCTGGAAATTCGGCAGATCGAGCAGTTCATTCTCAAATCTTACGCTGCGGTACTCCAGATATCCCAGCCGGTAGCCGAAGTACGCGTCAATGGGGCCTGTATATACCACCTTATCCGCCAGCATGTCAAGCGCCTGCTTATGCTCCAGATAATCGGTATTCAGCCGGACTTCAATGCCGTCCAGCAGATTTTCAATGAGTTTCGTATATCCGCCCACCGGAATTCCCTGATAGAGGGCATTGAAATAATTGTTGTCGAATGTGAACCTGACCGGAAGCCGCCTGATGATGAAAGCCGGAAGCTCGCGGCAGTCTCTCCCCCACTGCTTCTCGGTATAGCCCTTGATGAGCTTTTCAAAGATATCCCGCCCCACAAGAGAGATCGCCTGTTCTTCAAGATTGCGGGGCGTCTCCTTTATTTCGACGCGCTGCTCGCTGATAATGGCCTCCGCCTCTGCCGGGGTGGTGACCCCCCACATCTGATAAAACGTATACATGTTAAAAGGCAGCGAGAACAGCTCCCCTTTGTAATTTGCGACAGGCGAATTCGTGAAGCGGTTGAACTCGGCAAATCGGGTAATGTAATTCCAGACCCGTCTGTCGTTGGTGTGGAAGATATGGGCGCCGTAGACATGCACATTGATTCCTTCGACCTTTTCCGTGTAGACATTGCCGCCGATATTCGGACGCTTATCCACAACCAGCACCGACGCGCCGCGGGCTTTGGCTTCATGGGCGAAGACGGAACCGAAAAGCCCCGATCCCACCACCAGATAATCATATTTTTTCATTGACAGTTCCCTCCCCTTTGATTTTTGCTAATCGATTCATTAGCTGCTTTGTAAGACCGCAGGTAAGCCATTCTTTTGTCAGCAGCAGCACTGCCAAGTACGCGCCGAAGAACAGCACTGTAGTGAATGCTAAGGTCATAAAATTGCTCAGTCCCAGAAAGACCACCCAGAACGAGCTAAGCGTTCCCGCAGCAAGTCCCACAGCAATCTTCCAGTATGACACCGCGCGAAACGCATGCGATATCTCGCTCCTGAGCGCGAAATACTGCGCCACCAGCACCCCGAATTCCGCTGCCACCGTACCGATAGCCGCCCCTGCGGAAGCCATTTGCGGAATGAGCAGACTGTTGAGAACGAGATTGATCACCAGCCCGACCACCTCCGACAGCAGAACCGATTTTTCCCTGCCCATTGGCACCATGATCTGAATGCCGGTGATGTTGGTGATTCCGATGAAGAGCAGCGTAGGCATGACAATGCGCATAGGCAGAATGGAAGGCTCAAAATATCCGCCCGACAGCAGCATGATTCCGAATCTGGTGTAAAGCATAAAGTAAAGCATTAACGCGGAAGAAATGATGAATACAAAATCCAGCGCCTTCCTGCTGACGACACGGAATTTTTTCATCTTTTTCTGCTGAATGAGGAAGGATGACCTTGGCAGCAGCACGACTCCGAGTGAGGTGACAATGCTTACAAGCAGCACCTTTATTCTTACCGCCGCATTGTAATAACCGACATCGGATTTTGTGCACATAAATCCCAGCATAAGCGTATCCATGTGTGTGTAAATCGTCGTGGCGCAGGCCATAGCGAAAAAGATGGCCAAGGGCTTCAGATGCCTTTTCATATTGTAATTGCCGACGGGTTTTAAATCGATGTATTTGTGTACATTCAGTAAATTGAAAATATTGGAGGCGGAGGACGCGAATATGGCTATACAGCCGTAGATAACATAATCCTCTTCAGTGTGTACAAGGAGAAACAACGCCAGCAGAGCGATGAATTTGAAAACAATCGAACGCACGGCTATGTACCTGTACTGTTCCAGAGCCTTATACAGCCATTCCATGCCAATGGAATTGAGCAGTATCGTCGAACTGATAATCACGTACAGCAGTCGGTCCTGCCATAAGTCCTGCACCATCAGCAAAAACAGCGAAAGCAGCATATAGGAAATCAGGCACATGATAAGATTGATGCCAAGCAGTTCATGCGCCGTGCGTGTGAGCTTCAATCGGTTTCCCCTTACCTTGGAACATGTCCGGATGCCGTAGGTCGGCATGCCAAGCTGTGACAGCATGGTGAAATAGGAGATCAGCGACGTGGCAAACGACACCCTGCCCATTCCTTCCGGCATGAGTATGCGGGAGACATAGGGAAAGGTAATCAGCGGAAAGATAAAGCTGGACATTGTTAGAATCGTGTTGTATATGTAATTTTTCTTGATGGATTTCTGTATTTTCATTCCATTCTTCCTGACAATTAAATTCAATATCTGTATTTTTTCAGCATAACATAGTGAAGAACACCGTAAAGAGCGTAACGGCTCCACACAAGCAGCTTGACAAACCTCGACTGCCTAAGCAGGTCGCGGTATATGTCGGGCTGCTTTTCCTTAAGATACTCCATGAATTCCCTGAGTTCCCGCCTGTGTTCTCTGGAACGTGATATCACGAGAAATGTCCGTATGTGAAAGCGGGTGCGCTTGACGAAATACCTGTAGATATAGCGGTTCTTCTTCGTGCGCATTTCATGTGCGTCGGAATAGACGCTGTAAAGTTTTTTGAGAACGGCGGTCTGCTCGCGATAGTGCTTTTCCAGACCTGCGACACTCACGCTCTGCCCGCCGTGCCCGATACGGTAGCAATACAGGGTAAGCGGCACAATTCTCAATGTTTCGACCCAGCGCAGCGGCAGCAGGTCGTACTCCTGATCTGTATAGTAGCAACGCTCGGTGATGGAAATACGGTTCTCCTGAAGCAGTGAAGTGCGGTATGTCACGGCGTGCATGGTGAACCAAGCGCCATCCGGCAATTCGTCAAAGGTACCGGTCACAAAAGGGATATTCTCCCCCTCGTCGCGTTCCTCCGTGTGTCCGTCTGATGCAAACACCCTGCGGAACCGGGTGACGATCATATCTTCGTCCGCCTGTTCCAGAACGCCGATGAATGCAGCGAGCCCTTCACTGTCAAACCAGTCGTCGCCGTCCAGCAGACGGAAATATTTTCCTGTCGCGACGCTGAGAGCGGCATTCACCGCTGAACCGTAGCCGCCGTTGGCCTTGCTGATCAGCCGGAAGGAATCGGGCGCGGTCTGAACGTACCTTCCGGCAATTTCCTCTGTGCGGTCGGTCGAGCCGTCGTTGACAATAATGATCTCCAGCTTGTCCAGAACACCGGAAACCATACATGAATCCAGCGTCTTGGAAAGATATTTCTCAACATTATAGCTTGCCACGCATACACTGAGTATCTTTTGGCTGTTGTCCACATTCACACCTCCCGGACTTCATCAGAATATGGCAATCACATGTCCGGCCGCCTGTCACTGAGCAGGCCAAGCACTGCCGACGCGGCTCTTCCGGCAGCTTTGCCGTCATCCACACAACCCTTCTCTTTCAGAAAGAGATCGACGTCCTCCCTGTATTTTTCCACATCAAATTCCCTGATCATCCGGCTGAACGAAGCGCTGTCCGTCGCCAGCGGGAAGGGAGTGGACGTGATGGGATAATAAAAGCCGGTGCTGTTCTGGTATTCCTCCAGATCAGGGGCATAAATCATGCCCGGCTTTTTGGTAATGACATAATCAAACAGCCAGCTGGAATAATCGGTGACGGCAAAATCTATGGCTACCATCAGTTCATGAATGTCGGTAAAGCGGTTGCCGTCAAGCACAAATTCCCCTTCCGCACTGACACTGCGGGTTCTGGCGTCTTTTGGGTGAAGGCGCTTGAGAATATACCATTCGCCGCCGAAACGCTCTGTCAGGCACTTTCTCAGCAGTCCCGCGTCGAATGCCTCAAATTCCTTCGACGCCTCCCGCGCGAAAGTCGGCGCGTAGAGCGCGAGCTTGGCTTCGTCCGGAAGACCGTAGAACCGCCTGACCTTTTCGCGGGGATCGTCTTCCGAAGCGTCATCCCGGCCGTTGATCAGAATGTCGTTGCGGGCGTGGCCGTACACCAGCACGGGTGTTTTCTCCCAGAAAGAGCTTCGGTAGACGTCGGTTTCAAATTGGCTGTTGGAAATGACATAATCCGCCAGCTTCCCGCAGCGAAAGCCGATCCTGTTGCGTTTCCGGTTGGGATTGGAGGCCGCGTCAATCCGCTTTATGCCCAGTGAGCCGTGCATGGTTTCCATATAATACTGCCCCTCGTTCTTGCAGAATGGCAGCTTGACAAAATTGAAGCCGTTGTCCACCAGCACCTTTGACGCATACAGCGCCTTGAAATAGGCCGGCGTTCCGTAAATTACCGTTTCGGGGAAATCGGGGAACCCCGCCCGGTCTTCATCGCAGGCCACCACCCAGATGCATTTTGTTTCGGGGGAAAGCCCGTGAAGGCTGCTGCAGATGTATTTGGGATTGCAGGTGTACTTTCCCTGAAAGGTAAAGAACATCACTTGGTCATTCCTGACGGCTATTTTTCCGCGCCTTGCCCTGTACCAAAAGGCGAAAACACGCCTTTTACATTTTGTGAAAAATTCATTTGAAGTCATATTGTTATGATTCGCTCCCGGTAAATTGCGATTTAAACAGCGCGATGGCTTCGGTATCGATGGCAATATCCGTCGCAAAGCGGCTGTTGATTCTTTCTTCCAGTTCACTTTCCACGTTTTCGCGGGGCAGAACCGGAAGGTGATTGGCTTCGGAGAAGCCGTCGGCTCTGTGATCGATACCGACAATCAGACTCCGGCAGAAGTGCTGCAAAGCAAATATGCCGCCGTGCAGCCGCGTTCCGACATAATCGACATTGCCGCATTGAAGCGCCTCGCGGAACAGGTGCAGGGAATAGATTCCCGGCAGCGGCTCCATTCCAAGCGAATTCTCCAGCCCGCGAAGATAGTCTTCATCCTCCGTGGTCTGTATCCAAGCCCATACCTTCCCGTAATTGCGCCGGACAATGCGCAGCATCGCTGCGTCCCGTTCCGGGTCGGTCTGCCGGCTGTTGCCGCTCACACTGACAATGCAATGGTCAGCCTTGCCCGTCGGAATAGCGGCACAATGCGCCTTGGTCAGATTCCAGAGGGTAGGACAGCCGGTATTCACCGCCCTGAAGCCCAGCGATTCCACCAGCCGCTTGGAAAGCTCGTCACGCACGCTGTGAATATAATTCTTAGAAAGCACCCTCCGGTAGAGCATACGGGCGTAAACATCAGGCTTTTCGGCCGATTCCGTGGTGCCGGCTCCGATGAGGACGCAATTCCGGTAGATCGAGAGGTTGGAAGGATAGAGCTGCCACTGGGAATTGATCTTGCCCAGCCGGGTCTGCGCCAGAAGGTTGGTACCGCAGATAAATTTCCAGTCTGCCTGCTGAAAGTACCGTATCTTGCTGTTTCTGTAAAGCATCTGCTTCATGGAAAAATTATTGACGTGAGTCGCCAGCCGCAGCGAAAAGTGCGCGTCGAATATATCCGCCATATTCCGCCTGACCGCGTCAAAAATAATCTCGTCGCCCGCGTTGCCTGAACCGAGCGCCGTGTCAAATATCACGATCTTCTTCATCGGCTCACGCTTCCTGTCTGCCGTTGCCGGCGGTCTCGTTCTTCTCATCGGGGAATCTGATTTCAAGCACGACATGTTCCTCCCGCGCATTCGGGTCAGGCACGGTCATATAATCCCCGTACATGTTGGTAAGATACAGGTCATAATTCCTCGGCACGTTCCACATGTGTTCTTCAAAGCTAGCCTTGTCGCTCTCGACAAAATCCGTCCGCCGGTACAGCTCACCGAAGAAGTGCCGTCGGCCCGCCGGAACAGAAACGTATTTTGAATGGTTGTTCTTGCAGCGGCTGTAGCAGCGCTGGGTCTTTTCCGCCCATCTGTCCAGCGAACGGAAACTTATCAGCATGCCGATGAAAATCTTGACTCTCAGCACGGCGGCCAGCCTTTTGTTGCGAGCCGCCAGAGCGAGAACGCTTTTCCTCTTGAAATAATAATTTCTGCACGACAGCAAAAATCCCATTCCCATGCAGTCCATGCCGTGCATAAACCGCAGAATGGGATTGTCATAGGTGTTTTCAATGCGTATGATATCCACAAAAAAGCCGCATTCGTCATTGTCGGAATCCTCCCGCGCCCGGAAGACGCTGTTTTTCAGCCTGACGCGGTTGACCAGAATGCCGTAATTCTTCTTTCGGTAGGTGTGCAGCCAGTATTTGTCGGAAAATCTGGCCAGAAACGCTTTCTCGAACCTGTCGAAATCGCTGCCAAGGATATCGATATCCATGTCGTCATCCCACGGAATGAAGCCGCCGTGCCTCACCGCCCCCAGCGCGGAGCCGCCGGTGAGATGGTAGGTCACCCCTTCCTCCTCGCAGACGGAAATAATATCCTCCGCTATGCCCAGCAGGTAGCGCTGATATTTCCTGAGCTGATCGCCGCTGAGAGCAACCGCCCCGGCGGTATTGACCTGTTTGAACTGATCAACAGTGGAAAATAGTTGGATCAGACCCATTCATCAGCCTCCTTTCCTGAGTGCCTGTGCAGAATCTACTGTGTATCGTATCGCCTGCCGAAGAACTTCGCCATGATCAGCGCTATCGCCTTTCTGACCATGTGTTCGTTCTCCATGAACCGGCAGGGAAGCTCGTGAATCTCCTTTTTGTCAATGCGGTCCGTGCGAATCTGATAATCCAGCCAGACGTTGAAAATAATCTCACTGACGCGGCCGTAAAATCGCGCCTGAAAGGTGGAGAGCGGCGGCATTGACACCCGGCCGTCCTTCACCCGCCGTTCCAGCTCAAAGAGCACGTCAAACAGCCATGTGCAGTATTCTCCCAGCAGTCCGCTCTCCATGATCATCATATTGAACATATACCCGCCGGTACGGTTGACCACCCTGTCGAAGGAAGGGAGGTAATCGGGGTATTTTTCTCCGATAATCGTCCGGGTTTCGTCCAGCTGGCTGATGTAATGGGTATATTTGTAGTGGTTGTAGAGGGTATCGATATAATATCTTCTCTTTTTGGGGACGAATAGTCTGTACCTGCCGAGCATCGGCTCCAGCTCGCTGTATTTCATCACCCCGTCGAAGGGATCGCGTGTCCTGTGAAGGGTGAAGTGCCTGCGGTAATGCACCAGCCCGATGTAATCCGCACGGAGATTCTTCCACGCCCAGTAAAGCCCCGTCAGCTCGCAATAGCCGGGATTCCTTGCGGAAATGTGATCGCCGGTGTTGTCCTTGGCAAAGCCGAAATCCTGCGTCCGGCCGCTTTCATCCCTGTTGCTGTCAACACCGACATGGAGCGGGATATACATTTCGTCGTCAGGCATACGGAACGCCTTGTGCGACGCGACAATGATCTTGACCGTCCTGCCTTCTGTCATTGTAAATTTCCCCCCGCCTCAGCAGATTGTTCCCCTGCCCGTCTTTTCGACCGGCAAGAACCGTTACATACTATTTTATCATATGAAATTCAAAACTTCAATACATGTCAATATTTTACCCGAATTTTTTATTGTGTCAATCACAAAAGCATCAAAAAAATCCCGCGGAATGATCATTCACCCCGCGGGATTATTGAATTGTCAACATATTTCAACCGTTAGAGCCTGTTCAGAATCTCCGCGTGTGCGGATGACGCAGCCAGATTTTTCGCCAGATGAAGCCAAAATCGCAGGCAATACTTTGTGTATTAACGAGGATTTTGGCAAAATATGGCGGAAAAGATGCCAGCCAGACGTGCGTGGAGAGATTCTGAACAGGCTCATAAACTACCATTGATCCGTTATGCCATAGCCGGAGCGGCCGCGACTTCCTCCGCCGGAAGCTCCTTGTCGTTCTTTTTCAGAGAATACTTCTGGCGGTATTCCTCGATCAGCTCGTCCGAAAGGCTGGCTTTCAGCTCGCTGCCAAGGTTGTCGACGTGTATGCTGTAACTCTCGTCGTGCGCCTCAATCATGGCGAAAATGACCTTGGAGCAGTGAACCGCGATACGCTCGAAATTGGTCAGCAGCTCGTTGAATTCCGTGCCCTGCTTGATGGTGCAGACGCCGGATTGCAGGCGCTCCACATGATTGACTTCCGCCTTGCTGCACATGGAGCGGATGACCATGGTAAGCGCCGATACCCTGCCGTCAGTGCGCCAGCGGTTGTGAATGAAGTCGTCGACCGTAATACCCACAATTTCAGTGACCGCCTGCTCCATCATGGCAAGCTCCGCCTGAGCGTCCTCGGAATAGACAATGCCGTTCTCGCTCTTGTCCTTGGCGACGAAGCCGATGATCATGGCGTGGTCGGTGAGTCTTTCGAGATAAGAGAGAGAATGCAGGTATTTGAAGACATTGTTGCTCTGGTCGTTATTCAGTTCGCTCTTGGAGAGCTTCATGAGGTAGGTGCCGATGCTGTCTTCATAGAGGTCGCCCAGCTTTTCGTAACGCTGCACCTTGGCGAATTTTTCCTCATCGTAATCCCGCAGCAGGTCAAAGCAGGCGTGAATGCTCTTCTGAGCGGTGAGCGCCATATCAAACACAGCTTTCTGCGACTGGGAAATCGCCAGCGCGGGGTAAGGAAGGAAACGCTCGTCCAGCGCGATGGGTTCCAATTCCTGCGAATCCTCGCCTTCTTCCTTCTCTTTGATCAGGAGACAGGTCATCTTGTCGATGGGAGCGATAAAGGGATAGAGCGCCACAACATTGAAAAAGCGGAATACCGTGTTGGCCAGCGCGATGGACACCGTGTTCATTGTCATGGTAGTGAAGGGGAAATGAACAAACGCGTCCAGTATGTAAAATACGGGTGCGCAGACCACCACGCCCAGCACCGAGATGATCAGATAAACCCAAGCGGTACGCCGGCCGTTGGTGTTGGCGCTGATAGCCGACAGCAGCACAGGCAGCGCCGCGCCGATGGAAATGCCGAAGAGAATCGGCAAAGCGGTGTGGAAAGAAATCGCGCCGGTCACACTGAGCGCCTGCAAAATACCGACAGACGCTGAAGCGCTCTGCAAGATAGCGGTGAAGACAATACCCACCAGAATGCCGATGACGGGATTGGAGAACATGGTAAGTATTTCGATAAAGGCGGGGCTTTCCTTGAGAGGATCGACCGCGCCGCTCATGTTGCTCATGCCCACCATCAGCACGGCAAATCCCAGCATGATATCCCCCACATTGTCGTACTTCTTCTTGAACATGCGGATGAAAATGCCCACAAGAGCGATAATGCCGGTCAGGGTCTTGGTGGATAACAGAGATATCCAGCCTTCGCCGCCCCCTATCTCGGAAAGACAAATCACCCAGCCGGTAATGCTGGTGCCGAGAATAGCGCCCAGTACGATAGGAATTGCCCTGCGGAATTTCATCATGCCGGAGTTGACGAAGCCGACCGCCATGACGGAGGTGGCCGACGACGACTGAATAATCGCCGTCACACCCGTGCCCAGCAGCAGTCCCTTTAAGGAGGTATCGGTCAGCTTGGCCAGCAGCAGTTCAAACTTGCCGCCCGCCGTTCGTTTCAGTCCGTCGCCCATGAGCGACATGCCAAAAAGAAACAGAGCCATTCCGCAAAGAAGAGAAAATACATTTGAAAAATTCATCTTGTCACACTCTCATCGGATTTCGTTTATTCTGTTTGTATAATGTATCGTATACCCGTCTGTATACAATTAGATTGTAACACACGCTCACGCCGATGTCAAGAATGTTCGCTATTTAAGCGCATTTTTTTATTTGAATTTACCATAAATTGGCAGCCTCTATTCCTCCAGCAGCGAAAGCAGTTCGTCGCGGGTCATGCTGCCTATGCCGCCCAGTTCGCCGCTGAGTATCTCGTCTGCGAGGTCTTTTTTCGACTCCTGCAATTCCAGAATCTTCTCCTCGACGGAATGTTTCACTATAATCCGGTAGACCGACACAATTTTGGTCTGTCCGATGCGGTGGGCGCGGTCGGTGGCCTGATTCTGCGCGGCCACATTCCACCACGGGTCGTAATGAATCACCACGTCGGCGCCTGTCAGATTGAGGCCGGTACCTCCCGCTTTCAGCGAGATGAGAAAAACGGAAGTATCGTCCGTGTTGAATTTCTGCACCAGTTCCACGCGTTCCTGTTTCGGGGTGGCTCCGACAATCTTGTAGTAAGAGATGCCCTCGGCGCTGAGATCGCTTTCCAGCAGCTCCAGCATGGAGGTGAACTGCGAAAAAAGCAGTATCTTGTGTTCGCCCTCAATGGCGCTTTTCACCAGTTCCATACAGGCCAGCCGCTTGGCGGAACCGCCCCTGTAATCCTCGAACAGAAGCGAAGGGTCGCAGCAGATCTGCCGGATACGGGTAAGCTCCGCGAGTATCTGAATCTTGCTTTTGCTGAGCGTGTTCTGATCGGTATTTTCCAGCATGCCCTTCATGTGTGCCACCTGCGCGTCGTAGATACGGCGCTGCTCCGTGTCAAAGGCGGCGTAGCGCACCTCCTCCATCTTGTCGGGAAGGTCTTTGAGCACGTCGCCCTTGAGCCGCCGTAGAATGAAGGGGGATGTCATGCGTTTGAGCTTCTCGGTAGCGATCGGATCGCCTTTCTTGGCAATGGGCGCTTCCAGTTCCTTGCGGAAGGTTTCATAGCCGTAGAGGAATCCCGGCATGAGATAATCGAAAATGCTCCACAGCTCGCTCAGGCGGTTCTCAATGGGGGTGCCGGTGAGGGCGAATCTCACGCGGGCGGTGATCACTTTGACCGACTTGGCGGCCGCTGTGGAATGGTTCTTGATGTACTGCGCTTCGTCAATAATTTCGTAATTGAATTGAATATTCTCATAGAACGAAATATCGCGTTTAAGCAGGTCGTAGGAAGTCACCGCCACGTCGTACTGCCGGATGCGCCCGATGATTTCCGCCCTTTCAGACTGGTGGCCGGCAATCGCCACGGCATTCAGCTCAGGCGAGAATCTCGCCAGTTCCTCCAGCCAGTTGTAAATGAGCGAGGCGGGACACACCACCAGCGACGTGCCGGCATCCCCCTCGGATTTGGCGGCGGACAGGACGGAAATGACCTGCAGGGTCTTGCCAAGGCCCATGTCGTCGGCGAGAATGCCGCCGAAACCGTATTTCTCCAGCGTCCGCAGCCACCGGTAACCGTACACCTGATAATTGCGCATAATGCCTTGCAGATGCTCCGGCGCTTCAAAGTCGGAATCGCTCACCGTCTTGAATTCCTTGATCAGCTTCTTGAAGTAGGAATCCCGCTTGACTCTCAGGGCATCGCATTTCTCGGACATTTTGTCAAGATAGAGTGCGCGGTAGACCGGAAGGTTCACACTGCCCTTGGCAAGGTCAGCGGGAGAAAGCCGCATAGTCTCCGCCATCTCGCTCAACTCGGCGATAGTTTCGTCGATATCCACAAACTCGCCGTTTTTGAGCCTGTGATACCGCTTCTTCCGGCGGTAGCTTTTGAGTATTTCTGCAAGCTCCTTAATGGACACATCGTCCGATTCTATGGTGAGGTTCATCAAATCGCCCGACAGGGAGACGCCCATTCTCACCGGCAGCCGGCGGCGGATCGTAAGTGCCTTGAAGCTGTCGGTACAGTTGACTTCCCCCACCCGCAGCAGTTCGCCTACTCCTTCGGCAAGCACACGGTAGGCAGCGTCATCGTCGCTTTCGCAGACAAAGAGGTCGCGTTCCGGACGGTAATCGGGGAAATATTCCATCACAACTTCCAGTGTCTCCGACTCCCGGCGGATATCCCTGTGGGCACTGTGAAGTACACCCCCCGGCAGGCTGTCCGCCAGTGGAAATTCCGTATCGCCGTATCGGGCAACGGCGCGGCAGGTGAGCAGCCCGTTATCGTTGTCAAGGTAAAAGACCGGCTCCGCCTCCGGAGGAAGATATTCCGCAATCTTCTCCCCATCGTGCTCACGGACATTGATGATTCCGCGAAGCATCGGAAGAACGCTGTAACAGAATTCCGCCATGTTGTTTCGGCCGACGTTGAAAGAAAACTCTCCCTTTCCCAGAAGCATATAGAGCGGCTCCAGCTTCCGGTCGGTTTCGGGGTCAACGCGGCAGAATCTGTCCCCTTCTATGAAATAGCGGTGTTCGGAACCTTTTATAAATATCGGCGCATGGCCAACCGCCTTTATTCCGTGAAATATCTTATCTTCGTCAACATCGCAGCTTATGTCGAGGGTGATTTCCGGCACACTGGTTCCGGGGTAAAGCTGGGAATTGACTTTACCGGTGTTCGTCACATCGGTAAAGAAAACCTGAGTGATTTTCCCTTCCGTCAGCGCGTCAAAAAATCCGTCCAGTCGGCTGCCGTAAAGCTCTATGCGGTTTTTCACCGCTTCGGAGGGAGAACTGTAGCCGTAATAGGAATTCCTAGCAATGTCCGAGCGTAATTTCACGTCGTCTACCACGTCCTTCAGGAAGCCATAGAGCGGAAGACTTTTCTCGCTGAATCTGTCGCGGGGAAAGACAAAGGAAAGCTTGCCGGACTCATATTCCGAGTTTTCCTCTGCGGCATTGACCAATTCTGTGATATTCTTTACCACAAGAAGCTTGTCCACTCCTGCCCGCAGCGTCATGTAATACCTGCCGTTCTCCCTGACAAACCGGGGTTCCAGCTCGATTTTCCTGCGAAGCTCGGTAAGGCTGCCCGACACCCGCTCCGAACGGAAGGCGTTGAGCAGTTTCATTCCCGCGCCGCTGGTGGAATCGCCTGCGTTCGGGTCGTCGGCCAGCCGCCGCCCCGCTTCCAGCAGAAGGGCGAGAATGTACTGGTTAGGTTCGATTCTGTCGCCGTGGTGTATCATTCCGGCTGAACCGAAACCCGAAACGTATTTCTCGCTGAAACTGTTGATAATCCCCCTCCGGTCGAATGTCACGGAAAGCAGGCAATCGATATTGCCCTTGTATTGCCCCTGCGCCTCGCAGATCATGCCGCCGTCCTCACGGCAGCTGTAGCGGAGTGCAACATCGGCAATCCTGCCGTTTTCCAGAAGCAGACGGGCGCGATTGTAAGTTTCTTCATAGATAATGACATTGCGGGCAATCCTCCGCATATCAAAATAGCGGTAGCCGTCTTCCCCTTCTCCTTCCGGCTGGCAGAAAGCGTCGAAGGGACTGCTCTCCATCTCCTTATCCGACTGGATATTTTCATAATTCTCGATGGCAAACAGTACGGCGGCAATGTGCTTGCAGAAATAGCCGGAGCGGGAATGGGGACAGTCGCAGGTCGCGTGATAAAGCGCCCCGTCCTTCTCCTGAATGCTGACTGTATAGGTTCGCGAACCTATCACTTTCGCCAGATACACATCTCCCATCGGTGTCAGCCCGACGACCTTTCCCCGCTTGAAATAATCGTTACCCCTCATCAGAATGCTCAACGTGAAATGATTTTGCCAAAGCATCGTCCATTCCTCCTATCATTATTAGCCTGAAAGAGTATTATAGCATAATATTTTTGTAACATCAAGAAAAAATATAAAAATAAAAAGGCACCGGTGTTTTTCGGTCAATGCCAAAATACCGGTGCCAGATGAAAAATGACAAGGCTATTCGTAAATAATTTCACCAATGCAGGTGTCCTTGTATTTTTTTCCTTTGTAAACGCCGTCGATGGTGAACCTGACATAGCAGGTTTCACGCTGCCTGAATTGGAATGTCTGCGGCTCCTTGTCGTCGGCCAGCGTGAAGCTCTCTGTTGTGCCGTCGTCAAATTCCAGCGTAAATTCACTTACTCTGGAATTGTTCTTATACATATC
This sequence comes from Clostridia bacterium, assembly GCA_017441385.1. Taxonomy (GTDB): domain Bacteria; phylum Bacillota; class Clostridia; order Oscillospirales; family Acutalibacteraceae; genus RUG762. The sequence goes on from JAFRXY010000072.1 coordinate 102,971, forward strand.
CTTTGTTTTGGTGTTGAATTTCGTATTCTGATAACCGTTGTAAACGGTTACACTGCTGACCTTGACCGCCGATTTGTCTGGATTGAACGCGATCAGCCATTCCCCTTCTCCGTAGCCGGTTGCGCCGTCCTGCCAGCAGGTTTTAGGATCGCCGTCAAAAGCCAGATCGGTGGAGCCGTTGGCCAGTTTTTCATCAATATAGGAAGAAGCCGCGGCGGAATTGAATTGGCCGTCCCTGACCTCAAAAATTTCATAGCTGTCATCAAGAACTTCGTCCGGCAATTTATGGACAGCCGATTTTTCGGAGGAAACAGCCGATGAAGTGCCCGCCCCGGAAGTAGTATCGGCCGGCGTATCATTATCCGCGTTGTCGGAATGAGGGAAGATCGAAACGATCAGCCCGATGAATCCTATCACAAATACGGTAATCAGAAAGCCCGCCACAACAGCAACTCTGACGGAAGAAGAAGTTAGCGCGGGAGCATTGCCGTTTTCGTCATATTCTTCGTCGTACTCTTCGTCGTATTCTTCTTGATAGTCTTCATCATACTCTTCCGCCGGAATATCTATATGAAATTTCCTGCCATCTGCCGGAGAAACGTTGTATTGATGGGCTGAAACGACCGGCATGTTATAGTTGGCGTTGTGATAAGCCAGACTTTCCTGCATGGGAAGCTCCTGCTTTTCCTGACCTGTCCTTGAAATTTTCCTGCTGCCGCAATTGGGGCAGAATGTCGCGGTGACAGGAAGAACTTCGCCGCAGCTGTCACACACGGCAAGACCTGCATTTGTATTGTGAATGTCGTTATTCATTTTCTCGTCTCCCGTCATTACGGTAATCTATACCTATTATAATCCACGCTGAGCCAATGTCAATATTCTTTTTTGAAAATGAAGGATTCCGGTAACTGTTTTTCTCAAATCCGTCCGGGATTCCCCCGGATTTTGCGGATGATTATGCCATGTATTTTTTGAAAAGGATATTGAATTTTCGTTAAATCTGTGGTATAATGTAGTCAGATATATTTGCCCGGTGTGTGGTAAATATATTATCATTTCAATCGGAATAAAGTGAGGTAATTGTATGACTTATGAAATCGTAGGAACCCCATTGCCGGTCGTTACCTGTACCCTTCAGGCAGGCGAAAAAATGATTACCGAAAGCGGCGCTATGTGCTGGATGAGTCCCAACATGCTCATGGAAACCAGCACCAACGGCGGCCTCGGCAAGGCATTCGGCAGAATGTTCAGCGGCGAGTCCATGTTCCAGAACATCTACACCGCGCAGGGCGGTCAGGGCGTCATCGCATTCGCTTCCAGCTTCCCCGGCTCCATCATTCCCTTCCAGATCACTCCCGGCAACAGCATCGTTGTCCAGAAGAAGGGATTCCTTGCGGCCGAAGCCGGCGTACAGCTCTCCGTTTTCTTCCAGCAGAGAGTCGGGGCGGGCTTCTTCGGCGGCGAAGGCTTCATCATGCAGAAGCTCAGCGGTCAGGGAATGGCATTCGCGGAAATCGACGGCTCGGTCGTCGAGTATGATCTCCAGCCCGGTCAGCAGATTATTGTGGACACCGGCTATCTCGCTGCCATGACCGAAACCTGCCAGATTTCCATTCAGCGCATCCAGGGCGTCAAGAACGTGCTTTTCGGCGGCGAAGGTCTTTTCAACACAGTCGTCACCGGCCCCGGCAAGGTCTATCTCCAGTCCATGCCCGTCAGCAGCCTTGCGCAGTCCATCATTCCCTACATTCCCTCCAAGGGCTGAGTTTCAGAATAACGGACATATTCATTCAGCAACAAAAAAAGACACAGACACGGCTTTTCCGGCACGGTCTGTGTCTTTTTTGAATTATAATGAAAAATCCTCGTACACATAGCTTCTGCACTGGGTTTCGTACACCCTGTCGGCGTACCACGGGCTGATGCCCATAAAGTCCCCGACATAGAGCGCTCTGCCGTCGCGCACCGTCCATTCCATACCGTGTTCCGGCTCCCAGTCGCAGGAAAATTCCACCGAGAAGGCGATTACGCTGCTGTCCTTGGGTTTCTCAATGATGATGGAATTGACCCGCGCATAATCCAACACGGTGCTTTGGGTGACGCTCTCCGGCACGGCCGGCATTGCGGGGTCGAAGCACTCCCGCATATCCTCGCAGTACCGGAGCGAACATGCCCTGAGAAAGGCAAGCAAATCCTCCGGCATATGGTTGAAGTAATCGGCGCACCTTTCGGCGTATCCCAGAAATTCCCCGCTGCCGCCGTGCAGCACAACTTCCATTGTCCTCCCGAAAAGCGTCGAAAACATTTTTCCCATATATAAGCCGCTGTCCTTGTACCTGTCTACATCGGTGATGATCATGCTTTTTTCCTCCCGCGCCGGTTGGCCAGCGCAATGACAAGACGCGTCAGCTTCATCGGATAGAAGCCTTTGCAAAGCCCGCTCAGCCTGCTGACCGGCATATTCAGCACAATGTCCATCCGCTCGGCGTATTCCGGCTCCCGTCGGTTCTCCGCGCCGATCACCTTGTCGGCGACCCATCTCACCAGCTTCACCGCCAACCTGAAAACGCCTATCGCGCTGAGCTGATTGAGGGTGCATTCCACGGAATATTTCTCCTCGGTCGGGAGAGGTTTCCGGGTGGTCGGCTCGCCGAATATGCTCAGAAAATCGTTCTCGGACGGTCTGCCGGAGGGTCTGAGGTACCACTGGGGAATACCGTATTTCTCCACAGGATCCCCTTTCACCGTGACCCACGCGTCCGCCCGGACGTCCGTAGACGAAGCTGCCGCGCAAATCCGGTACCTTCCTCCCGACGTGCGCCAGTGCCCGAATTCCACGCTGAAATATTCAAACGCGCTGTGGGGTATCACGACCGACACGGCGCGTTTCTCCCCTTGAAGCAGGAATATCTTGCGGAACTGCTTCAGCTCCCGCGCGGGGCGGAATTTATCCCCTTTTGGAGGCTGAATATAGAACTGCACTATTTCGCTGCCGTCGCGCATGCCGATATTCTTTACGTCCACCGAAACTTCCCAGCCTTCCGCGCAAGCGCTCACCTTCATGCGGGAATACTCGAATTTCGTGTAACTCAGACCGTAGCCAAAGGGAAAGGCGGCGAATATGCCCGCTTTGTTGAAATACCGGTAACCGACATAAATGCTCTCACGGTACTGCGAAACCGCTTCGTCCTGTCCGAAGGTATCGCCGCAAGGGAGGTCGGCTTCATTGAGCGAATAGCTGACCGACAGCCTTCCGCAAGGCGAGGTAAAACCAAAGAGCAATCGATAGAGCGCTTCAGCGGTGCCTTCGCCCCCCAGCGGCAGGTAGAGCGCCGCCTTGACCCGGCCGATCCAATTCATCTTGGGCAGGGCGCTGCCGCCGATCACAACAACGGTATTGGGATTGACCTTCGCCACGGCGGTGATGAGCTTGGTCTGCGACTTGGGCAGCAGATTGGTGAAACGGTCGGCGGCGGCATTGTCGTACACATCGTCAAACCCGACGAAGATCACCGCGAATTCCGATTGGGCGGCGCACTTCACCGCCTCGGCCAGCAGCTCTCCGTCCTGCGCGGAATCTTCGCCGTACCCGTCGCAATAGCGGTAGCGAATCTGGTTGTCGTCAAACACCTGCAGCATATTCCGCGCGGAAATTCCTTTAAAGAATCCCAGTCCGCCCCGCTGCATACGCATCTGCTTGGCCTGCCTTCCGATCAGGGCGATTTCGCTCCCCAGCGGAAGGGGAAGGGTGCCCCGGTGATTCTTGAGCAAAACGGTGGAAGCCTCAGCGGCTTTCACCGCCAGTGACCGGCAGGTTTCCTCACTGACCGGCGAGGAAATACCGCTCGCAACAAAGGCGGCTGCGGTTCTCACCCGTCCGGCTGCCGCTTTGGGATAGTGTTTGGGAATATCTTCATCACGCAGCGCCTTTTTCAGCCTGCGCTTCTGCCGGAAGCCTGCGGCCGGATAGGACATATCCACCCCGCACGCCATGGCCTCCGCCGGGTCGGTGACACGCAGATCCGCCAGCACAGCCCCTTCAAAATGCCACTGCCTGCGGAGAATATCGGTCAGCAGCACGCTGTTTTCACAACCCGCAAGGCCGTTTATCCTATGTATCCCGCACCTGACAGCTTTGGGCTGGGACTGCTTCACCGCCATTTCAAATGGCCTGAGGTATATCTCGTGCAGCGCCTTTTTGTCGATCATGCTGTCGCAGGTGAATTTGCCTGTGGCCTGATCGCTGTCCGCAAAATGATCCAGCACGGCGGCAACGCCTTCCGACTGCACTCCGTTCACCCATTCCGCCGCCATGGTACCGCAGAGATAGGGGTCTTCGCCGAATCGGTCGGCCATTGAACCGTAAAGCGGACTGCGCACCACCCCCGCGTCAGGGGAAAGCAGCGCGTTGATTTCCCCTGACGCGGCAACACTGCCCACAGCGCGTCCTACTTCACGCACAAGTTCCCTGTCAAAGGAACAACCCAGTGCGCAGGGGGAAGGCATACAAACTCCGTATGTCAGGGCATTGCCTTCCTCGTCCTCGCCGAAGCGGTAAACCACACCGTGTCCGCCGTCGGCCACCTGGATAGTCCCGCATTTCACGGGTTTTCCGACACATATATCCAAATCATCCATGGTAGTTGTATTCATGTCAAGCTCGGAATCTTCCAATTCGTTCACCCTTTGCTTGTAGATTATTTCTTTTTCATCATACCACATTTGCACTATAAATTACAAGTAATTTTTGTTAATATTTGCAGTTTGCACTTATTTTTTGACGAATCTTTTGTATTTACGTCGAATTGTCCGAACGAAAATCAGTTGACATTCAAGGCTGAAAGCGTTACAATAAGTTATTGTATTATATTTATTATTATATGCAAATGAAAACAGACTGCAAAAGCATTTTCGAGGAGAGGAATTATCGGTATGGACAAAATCAGAACACGCTTTGCGCCGTCGCCGACCGGGTACATGCACGTCGGCAACCTGCGCACCGCGCTTTACGCCTATCTCATCGCCAAGAAGGAGGGCGGCGACTTCATCCTCCGCATTGAGGACACCGACCGCGAACGCCTGAAAGACGGGGCGATGGACATTATCTACGACACGCTGCGTGAAACCGGCCTGCTCTGGGACGAGGGACCCGATGTCGGCGGTGAATGCGGCCCCTACATCCAGTCGGAGCGCAAGCCGATTTACATGGAATACGCCCGCAAGCTGGCGGAAATGGGACACGCCTATTACTGCTTCTGCACCAAGGAGCGGCTGGAATCGCTTCACACCGAAGCGGGCGGTATTGCCAAGTACGACGGACACTGCCGCGACATTCCTCTGGAGGAAGCCGACAGGCGCATCGCCGCGGGCGAACCCTTCGTCATCCGGCAGAAGATGCCCCGCGAAGGCACTTCTTCCTTTGAGGACGCGGTCTTCGGGATGGTGGAAATCGACAACGCCGAGCTGGAAGACCAGATTCTCATCAAGTCTGACGGCTATCCGACTTACAATTTTGCCAACGTCATCGACGACCATCTCATGAAGATCACCCACGTTGTCCGCGGCAACGAGTACCTTTCTTCCACCCCGAAATACAACCTGCTCTATGACGCGTTCGGCTGGGAGCGCCCGGTCTATGTGCATTGCGCCCCCGTCATGAAGGATGCGCATAATAAACTTTCCAAGCGCAACGGCGACGCGAGCTATCAGGATTTGATAGCAAAGGGATATGTATCCGAAGCGGTGCTCAATTACATCGCCCTTCTCGGCTGGAGTCCCAAGGGCGAGGAAGAAAAATTCACCCTTGCCGAAATGACGCAGGTCTTCGACATCGGCGGCATTTCCAAATCCCCCGCTATCTTTGACCCGGAAAAGCTGCGCTGGCTCAACGCCGAATACATCCGCGCCATGAGCGACGAGGATTTCCACAAGGCGGCGCTGCCCTTCATCCGGCAGGCTGTCAAGTCCGAGAACGCCGACACCGCGCTGATCGCGAAATGTCTGCACCAGCGCACCGAGGTGCTCGGCGAGATAGGCGCCCAGATCGACTTCATCGACACGCTGGACGATTATTCTTCGGAGCTCTTCATCAATAAGAAATCCAAGTCCACGCTCGAGAGCAGCAAGACCATGCTCGAAGCGGTCATTCCCGCGCTCGAAGCCCTGCCCGAATGGTCGCAGGAGGCCATTCACGACTGCCTGATCGGCATGGCGCAGCGCATGGAAGTCAAGAACGGTCTGCTCATGTGGCCGGTGCGCATAGCCGCTTCCGGCAGGACGGTAACGCCCGGCGGCGCGGTGGAAGTGCTGGGCATTCTCGGCCGCGAGGAAAGCCTTCGCAGGTTAAAGATCGGCTTGGTGAAGTGTAACTGAAATGTTCTATAAAGGAAAAAGATGGAGTTCTTTGCAGCGGGAGCTGTATAAAATCGTCGATGAATCCATTGATTTTCAGATTCACCTGTCAATGTATCGGATGGACAGCCAATACGGTTCCACAGAACTGCCTAGATATTGGATTTCATTGGGCAAAGAAATCATTTTTGATTATCCAAAGCAGTTTGTGTGCTTTGATAACGGGCACTGTTTTATCAAAAATCTCAAAGGCAAAAAAATGCGCTATCCCTATCAGACAGACATCTCCGACATCTCTGACTTAATTCGGGAATACATTGACACGCCGAGAAGTGAATTGCTGTCAAAGCATTTTGAAAACGACTGCTGGGGACTGATCAATATTTTCAGAGCAGCCGACAGAAGATTGGGAAAAAGACGGCTTGAAGCACTAAAAAGAAAGACCGGCAATCAAGCTGCCCGAATAATCATTCAAAAAAGATCATGTTAGAGCAGACGGGATAATACATCGGATAAACAAGGAGTGCAGCCATGACGGACAATTATTTTGCCGATTACGACGCTTATTCGTCGGAAGACATTGTCCGGATTCTGCCGGAGGGAATTGAATTGTCCGACAGACGGAAGATTCTGTTTGACGAGTGTACGCGGAATTTCATACAGTACGCTGGAAGTCCGCCCAACGCAAAATACATCGGTGAAAAAGATACGGACAACGGCAGTTTTATGTTCTACTGCTCGCCCCGTCCTGTCATGATTAAGTTTTTGCACCGCTTTCTGTCCAAATCCGTACAGCAAAGAATGGACGAGCTGGAACAAGAAATCAACGCATACGGATATTCATTTTTGGTTATGAAATAAATCTAGAGGAGGAGTCACATTGGCTGACAATAATGAAGTAAAAGAAAAAACCGAAAAAGCAGCCGAGCCGAGCAATTTCATTGCCGACTTCATCAAGGAGGACATTGCGCCCGGCGGACAGTTCGAGGGCATGACGGTACACACCCGTTTCCCGCCGGAGCCCAACGGCTGCATCCACATCGGGCACGTCAAGGCGCTCTGCATCAGCTTCGGTCTGGCGGAGAAATTCGGCGGTCTCTGCAACCTGCGCATGGACGACACCAATCCCACCAAGGAACGCGAGGAATTTGTTGAGGCCATCAAGGACGACATTCACTGGATGGGCTTTGACTGGGGCGACAGATACCATTTCGCTTCGGAGTATTTTGAGGAAACCTATCAGTACGCCGTCGAGCTGATTGAAAAAGGGCTTGCCTACGTCTGCGAGCTGACCCCCGAACAGATGAAGGAAATGCGCGGCACCCACGACACGCCGGCGCAGAGTCCCTACCGCGACCGTCCGAAGGAGGAAAGCCTCGACCTCTTCAAGCGCATGAGAGCCGGCGAATTCGAGGACGGCCGATACACGCTCAGGGCGAAGATCGACCTTGCTTCCGGCAACTGGAACATGCGCGACCCGGTCATCTACCGCATCAAGCACGCGACGCACCACCAGACCGGCGACGAATGGTGTATCTATCCCATGTACGACTTCGCTCATCCCATCGGCGACGCGATCGAGCACATCACCCATTCCCTCTGCTCGCTGGAATACGAAGACCACCGTCCGCTCTACAACTGGGTCATCGAGCATATTTCCGCGCCCTCCAAGCCGAGACAGATTGAATTTGCCCGTCTGGGGATCGACTACACCGTTCTCAGCAAGCGCAAGCTGAGAAAACTCATCGAGGAAGGCGTTGTTTCGGGTTGGGACGACCCCAGAATGCCTACATTGGCCGCCCTCAGACGGCGCGGCTACACCCCCGCCTCCATCCGTAATTTCTGCGACCGCATCGGCGTCGCCAAGAACGACAATGTGGTGCAGTGGAGCTTCCTGGAGCACTGTCTGCGGGAAGACCTCAATCAGAATGCTATCCGCGCGATGGCCGTCCTCGACCCGGTCAAGCTCATTATCACCAACTATCCGGAGGGCGAAATCGAACCGTTTGAGATTGAAAACAACCCCCTCAACGAGCTGGAAGGCAAGCGCAACATCACATTCAGCCGTGAGCTTTACATCGAATCCGACGACTTCATGGAGGATCCCCCCAAGAAATACTTCCGCATGTTCCCCGGCAATTATGTGCGTCTGAAAGGCGCCTACATCGTCAAATGCACCGGCTGCAAGAAGGATGAAAACGGCAATGTCGTGGAAGTCTATGCCGAATACGATCCCGAAACCCGCGGCGGAAACCCGCGGGAAGGCATGAAGGTCAAGGGCACCATTCACTGGGTCAACGCCGCCGACTGCGTGGAAGGGGAAGTGCGTCTTTTCGACCGCCTGTTTGATGTTCCCAATCCCGATGCCGCCGACATGGACTTCATGGAGCACATCAAGCCCAATTCCCTTGTTGTGAAGCAAGGCTGCAAGTTCGAACCCTGCCTGAAAATGGCGCAGCAGGGCGAAGGATTCCAGTTCCTGCGCCTCGGCTATTTCTGCGTGGACTGCGTGGATTCCACCCCCGATCATCTTGTCTTCAACCGTTCCGTGGAGCTGAAGGATTCCTATAATTTCAAGGGCTGATGATTTATCAAATAAAAATAAGACCTGCGCGGTCGGGCTTTTCAAAAAGAAGTCCCAAAGCGCAGGTCTTGTTTTTTTGATGAATTACAAAATGATGATAGCCGTCACTTGACAACCACCTTGATCATCTGGCATTGAATATTCTTCTTGCCGTCGATGGCGTCCATGTAGACATGGTAGGTGCCGGCCTTTTTGGGTGTGAAGGTGCAGGTTCTTGCCTCAGAGAAATCTTTGATCTTTACCCACTCGCCGTTATATTCATAGTAGAATTTATAGGTAACGGGTGAAAGACCTCCCGTCGTGGTTCCTGTCAGCTTCACCTGCGTTTCCTTCGTCGGAGAATAGGAACTGGCAGTAAGGGATTTGATTTTCAGCGGCGTACCCGATTCCACCGTGAAACAAAGCCGCTTGCTGGCGGTATGGCCGTTCTCATCCTTGGCGTCAAGATAGAGATTGTAAAATCCTGCTTCGGTGGGCGTCCAGAGGAAGTAGTCCTGCGTGGAGAAATTCTTCAGGCGCGACCATTGACCGTCTTTTTCCACATAGTACTTGTACTTCACCGTTCCGCCGGCATTGATGGAATTTGCCATAAGCCGTATTTCGGTGCCGGTGTACTGCCCCGAAACCCGGTTGGCATTGAGGTCGGCGACAAAGGCGGTGCCCTTTACGATCTTGTAGCTGAGCTTGCTGCATACCACTTTGCCGCTGGAGTCCTTCACGTCGCAATAGAGAGTGTGGGTGCCGACGGCGGTAGCGTGCCAGTTGTAGGTATTCTTGGTATCGTAATCCCACAGTTTCGTCCAGATTCCGTTACATTCGCTGTAGAATTTATATTTGAGCGCACCGCGTCCGCCTGTCGCATTCACATGCAGTCTGACGGTGGTGCCGGCTGGCTGGGGCGATGTGAGCAACGCCGTCAGGGTTGCTTTCAGCTCGTCAGTCACACTGACATGCAGACTTCTTCTTTCCACTGCGCCGCCTGCGTCTCTCGCCTCGGCATACACCGTGTAATCGCCTGCCTTGGCCGGCTTCCAGACAACGCTGCTCTGGCTGCCGAAATCCTGAATACGCACCCAGTTGCCGCCCGATTCACAGTAGAAGGTGTAGGTGACGTCGCCGCTGCCGCCCACCGCGATGCAATCGAGCCTGACGCCGCTGCCGGTGAGGGGCGATGTGTTGTCCGCCGTGAAGGACATGATTTTCAGCGGCCCCTGCGCCACGGTCAGATTGAGCCGCTTGCTGGCGAGCTTGCCGCTTGTGTCCTTGGCATCGACATACAGATGGTACTCCCCTGATTTGACGGGCGTCCACGCAAAGGAATTCTGTGTGCTGTAATCTCTCAGGCTCGTCCACACGCCGTCCTTTTCCCAATAGAATTTGTATTTGACGGTGCCGCTGCCATTGAATGTGGAGGCGGTGAGCTTCATTGCAGTCCCTGTCTCACCTTCCACCCTGTCTGCTCTGAGGTCAGCGACAAATTCCGTGCCGTTTATGATCAGGTAATTCTTCTTGACGCAGACCGTCTGGCCGCTGTCGTCCTGCACATCGCAGTAGAGGGTATAAATGCCGGGGGTGGTGGCGTGCCAGTCGTAGGCGCTCCCGGCTTCGAAGTCCCGCAGTCTTGTCCAAAGTCCGTCGCGTTCGCAGTAGAATCGATACCTGATGCCGCCCTTACTGCCGGTCGCCTTGACATAAAGTCTGACAGTGGTGCCTGCCTTCTGGGGAGAAGCGTACTGCTCGGTCAAAGTCGCCCGCAGCTCCGCCTTCCATATGACATAATTCATCCGGCGGCAGACCAGCATTTCGCCGTTGCTGTCCATGATATCGGCATACAGGTTGTAGGTGCCGATCTCGGTCGGCCGCCAGTTGCAGGTATTGCTGCCCGATGTATCCTGAATGACCTCCCACTTGCCGCTCCGCTCACTGTAGAATTTGTAGCTCTGGCCGCCGGTCGCGGTAAGCTGGATGGAGGTGCCCGCGTCCTGCGGGGATGCAAGGTTCGCGGTGAAGGTGGCTTTGACGATGACATACTTCATCTTTCTGCACACCATCACATTGCCGCTGCCGTCCATGATATCGGCGTAGATGTGGTAGGTGCCGGCTTTCGCGGGCGTCCACTGACAGGAATTCTCATTCGAAATATCCCGAATGACTTCCCATGTGCCGCCGCATTCGCTGTAGAATTTGTACTTCTCGCCGCCGGTTGCCGTGAGTTTTACCGCAGCGCCCAGTTCCTGCGGGGAAGCCGGGCCGGCGGTCAGGGTTGTCCTGATAACGGTGTAGGGAATGCTCTTGGTCGCCAGCAGGTTGCCGCTGCCGTCAGAGACATCCACATAGAGGTGATAGGAACCGGCCTTGTCCGGAGTCCACTGGCAGGAATTCTCATTCGAAATATTCCGAATGACTTCCCACGTCCCGCCGCGTTCGCTGTAGAATTTGTACTTCTCGCCGCCGGATGCGGTGAGATTTACCGTCGTTCCCACTTCCTGCGGAGAAGACGGCCCCGCTGTCAGAGTGGCCTTGACAATAACGTACGTGATCTTCTTGCAGAGCAGGACGTTGCCCTCGCCGTCCATAATATCGGCGTAAATGTGGTAGGTTCCGGCTTTCGCGGGCGTCCACTGACAGCTTCTCGCGGTGGAAACATCCTGCATCAGTTCCCATGTCCCGCCGCGTTCGCTATAGAATTTGTACTTCTCGCCCCCCGACGCGGTGAGTTTTACGGTAGCTCCCAGTTCCTGAGGAGAAGACGGGCCGGCGGTCAGTTTGGCGTTCACAATGAGATATGTCTTCTGCTTGCAGAGAAGCACATTACCGCTGCCGTCCATGATATCGACATACACATGGTAGGTACCGGACTTTGCGGGAGTCCATTCGCAGGTGTTGTTGGCGGAAACATCCTGAATGCGTTCCCAAACGCCGCCGCACTCGGTATAGAATTTGTATTTGGCGCCGCCCGTCGCGGTCAGTTTTACGGTCGCCCCAAGCTCCTGCGGCGAATTCGCGTCGGCGGTGAATGTTGCCTCTGTGACGGCATAGCTCATCTTACGGCAGATCAGCAGCTTGCCGCTGCTGTTCATGATATCGGCGTAGAGATGGTAGGTTCCTGCTTTGGTCGGTTTCCATTCACAGGAATTGGCGGTGGAAACATCCTGAATGCGCTCCCAGCTGCCTCCGCACTCGGAGTAGAATTTATACTTCGCGCCGCCCGTCGCGGTGAGTCTGACGGATGTGTTTTGTACCTGCGGCGACGGCAGCGAGACGGTAAAGGAAGTGTCGGTGCCGGTCAGCTTTTTCTCGCTCACGGCGTTTTCAATGGCTGTCCATGTGACCTTGCCGCAGTATCCGTCGACCGGCGACACATTGTGGTCGGTCTGGAAGCTCCTGACGACAGCGTCAGTCGCGGGGCCGAACCAGCCGTCCGGGTCGATGCTGTAGCCCAGGTATTTCAGGCACATCTGCATGTAAAGCACGTCGTCGCCGTTCATCTGGCCGGACGTGCTTTTGTAATACAGCGTCCGGCTGAACGCCACCTTGTAAGCATCCGGATCGCCGGGTGAAACGGTGGAATTCAGCGTGCATTTCGGAGAAACAAGATACCAGTATCTTGATGCGTTTTCGATAGTGACCGAATGGGCCTTGCTGATATTGATACGTCCCTTGGCAATGCCGCTGGCCGGGTCTGCGCAATAGAACACCCCGTCGGTATAGTCGGTCAGAAGCACGGCGTGCGGAGGGTCCTCAGTCCTGAATATCTCTATACCTTCCGGGTGTTTCTCCAACATGGAAATCAGCCATGCTTTTCTGTCGGTTTTCTCAGGAATGAGGTCACTTTTTATATTGTAGGTAATACCGTTATGCTTATAGCTGAAGTCCCATGACAATCCTTCTGACATCCAAGCGACTTTTTTCACATCAGCTGCGGTGATGGACGCCCAGTCGGGGTCGCCCTGCAAAATGGCGGCGCGCCGGATAATCATGGTGGCGGCAACAAGCGTACATTTGCCGCTCTCGGTCTGCTTGAGGAAGACCGAAGGCTGATTGATGTCGTCAAATGTCGCCGCATAGACCTTCCGGGTGAAGGTTCCCTCCGGCAGCAGCATGGCGAGCATGGCGAAGACGAGTAACAGGGAAATGGCTCTTTTTTTCATGAATCTTTTTTCCTTTTTTCATTATGTGATCATATCAACAAAAAAAACAAAAATGCCCGGCGCTTTTCCTCAACCAATGGAAATTGTGTCGGGCAATGGTATTCAAAAACAGATTGGTAATTATTTGCCGCCGATTCTGTGGCTTGCCATGTATTCCTCAAAGTCCTTGGCGGAAATGGGTTTGGAATAGAAATACCCCTGAATGAGATCGCATTCGGTGGTTTTGAGGAAATCCACCTGCTCCTGCGTTTCTATTCCTTCGGCCACCACCGTCATATCCAGCGACTTGGCGAGGTCGATGATATTCTTGACCACAATATTGGCACGATGCGCGTCAGTGACATTGCGGAAGAATTCGCCGTCAATCTTGAGCGTGTCAAAGGGCAGCTCTTTCAGCAGGTTCAATGAGGAATAGCCCGAACCGAAATCATCCATCGAAACGGGGAATCCCATGGAGCGCAGTTTGGCGATAGTTGAAATCAGTACGTCCATATCGTCAAAGCAGGCGCTTTCTGTCAGTTCGATGTCGATATACCTGTGAGGAACATTGTATTTGTCAACAATAGCACAGATATCGTGGGCAAGATGGGGGTCGCTTAGCTGAACGCGGGAGACATTGACCGAGATGGGAACGGCTTTGTAGCCCTTGCGAAGGCGGTTGCGCTGGAAAATACAGAGCTGCTCCAGAATGTAATTGTCCACCGGCCCGACAAAGCCGTTTTTCTCAAACAGCGGAATGAACTTGCCGGGGGAGATAAATCCCTTCTCAGGGCTGATCCAGCGAACCAGTGCCTCCGCTCCGCCGAGAGCGCCGTCGCTGACACGGTGCTTCGGCTGGAGGAACAGCTTGAATTCGTCCTTTTCCAGCGCGACATGCATCATTTTTTCCAGTTCTTGTTCCTCCGTCATCTGATTGCGAATCTTTTCATCAAAGTAGGTCACGGTATTGACCTTTGTGTCTTCCGCCGCCTGTTCGGCTATGGTCGCCATATCGACAGCGTGGGTGATGTCCCTTTCGTTTTCGTCCATCAGATACACGCCGACCGAAAGAGATATGTTCTCACTGTTCGGTGCGTCTTTGACAAGTGAAAACAGATCGTCTATCCGCCTGTCCAATTCAGCTCGCGATGAATAATTCCACAGCGCTACGAATATATCCACACTTTTCCGCGCAGACATCTCGCGGGAGGAACACATAAGCTCCAGCGTTTCAGCCATGTATTTCAGCAGACTGTCGCCCGCCTTGTGTCCGTAATAATCGTTGTAGACAGTGAAGCGGTTGATATCGATGCAGAGAGCGGCGCGTTTGCTTTTCCACCAGCTCTTGCTGCTAAGTCCGGAATTGCATACCGCTACGAATTTCTGCCAGTTGGAGCGACCGGTGATCTCATCCCGGTAGGCAAGGGCGGTGATATTTTTTCCGCTTTTCCATTGCAGCAGCAGCATGATAATCATCGCCGCAAGGAATATCGCAACAATGCCGAAAAGAAGAACGCGGCTGAGAATAATGAAGGAAACCGTGCTTTCGGACAGGTTGACGGAGCGCACATAAAAGAGCGTCCAGCCGTTTGTCGCAAGCCGTTTCTTGAAATAAATACTGCTGACGTTATCCTTATCGCCCAGCCAGCTGAGAAATCCTCTGGAATTGGTGATATCTCCTGCATAGTAATCGGTCGTCACCTTGAGCACCTTGGGAGCGCCCTCCTCAGAGGCTTCCTCCGTGAGGACTTCTACCTCCCGGTAACCCGGGTCGCTGCCGTCGGCATATCGGCTGCTCCTGACTGATTCATAAAAAGCCGAGCCGTTCGCGGAACGCGACGACATAATCAATGAACCGGACCCGTCCAGAATATACATACCGGAATAGGGATTCACGGCGTAATCAGTGAAGTCGGACACATTCAGCTCGGCGGGAACAAATCCCATGAGCACGGCAATAACGCCTTCCTCGCCTGTGACGGGGGCATAATAGACAATGGCGCTCCTGCCGTCGTCCAGCACACCGCTCTGCGCTTTTTCCGAAATCCCCGATTCACCTGCAACCGCTTTGGTAAAATAGCCGATACCGCTCACGGTGAAGGCGCTGCCTTTGTAATCAAAAGCATTGCCTTCCAAATCGGATAGCAGCAGCTTTTCAAAACCGCCGGTTCCGGCAATTTTTTTCAGTTCCCTGCGTTTTTTTTCCAACAGCTTGTCAAAGCTCTTTTCGGAGCCGGACAGCGAAACGGCAGACGATGAAATCAAATCTGCTTTGGCGTCAATATCCTTCTGCACTTTGGCGGCCGCCTGCTGCATGGAGAGCTTGTTTTCATCTATTTTGTCGCGCATCATGCTGTCATCAGCCGAATTGATCAATATTACGCTGAAAACCGCTACAATCACGCACAGCACCACACTGGCCGCGATCATCACAGGAAGTCTGTTTTTCTGAGGCTTCAAATTATGTCACTCCCACTTTTGCATATCTTTCATTATCATATCATAAACGATAAACGATTTCAACACAGATTATACAATTTTTTTATTATTTACATAATCGAAATTATTATTTTTACTTAAATCCTGATTTTACTGTATAGTATATTCCCGAAAAAATCTTTTCCTCAGACGCTTTACTTTTTGGCGTTTATAATGTATAATAATTTTTATCTGAAATTACGCAACGAAAGGCTGAACGAATAAACATGCTGCAATTTGAAGAACTGATGCTGACTCTGAAAAATGTAAAGCCCGACATAGACGATCTCAGAGAAGCTCTGGGCTACGACAAGCTTTCCGCCGAGGTGGCGGATCTGGAGCAGAAGGCCGCCGCTCCCGGCTTCTGGGACGATATGGAAAATTCCCAGAAAATCCTCAAGCGCACGGCAAGTCTTAAGGGAAAGATAGCCGCCTTTGACGCCATCACCAGCAAATACGACGACACCATGACCCTCATCGAGCTTGGCAACGAAGAAGAAGAACTGGAACTTCTGGAAGAAGCACAGACGGAAGTGGATGCCATCAAAAAATCCGTTGAGGAGCTTCGCCTTACCACCCTGCTGACAGGCGAGTACGACTCGAACAACGCCATTCTGACCTTCCACGCCGGCGCCGGCGGCACGGAGGCGCAGGACTGGGCTGAAATGCTCTTTCGCATGTATAACCGCTGGGGCGAACGTCACGGCTTCAAGGTCAAGACCATAGACTATCTCGACGGCGATGAAGCAGGGCTAAAAAGCGCCTCCATTCTCATCGAAGGCACCAATGCGTACGGATATCTCAAATGCGAGATGGGCGTTCACAGGCTTGTGCGTATTTCCCCCTTTGATTCCTCGGGCCGCAGGCACACTTCCTTTGCCTCGCTGGAAGTCATGCCGGAAATCGACGACGATGTGGATGTGGAAATCCGTCCGGAAGATCTTCACATCGACACCTACCGTTCCAGCGGCGCGGGCGGACAGCACATCAACAAGACCGATTCCGCCGTCAGAATCACCCACATTCCCACCGGCATCGTCTGCGCCTGCCAGAACGAACGCAGTCAGGTGCAGAACAAGGCAATGGCGATGAAAATGCTTAAATCCAAGCTGATGGAAATTAAAGAACGCGAAAACCTTGAGAAAATCGAGGATATCAAGGGCGTTCAGAAGGAAATTGCATGGGGCAGTCAGATACGTTCCTATGTTTTCATGCCATACACCCTTGCAAAGGATCACCGCACCGGATACGAGATGGGCAACATCAACGCGGTCATGGATGGCGACATCGACGGATTTATCAACGCCTATCTCAAAGCGCAGAGCCTCAACGCGCTGGGCAATTTCGAATAATCACCACAAGGAAGTGGCACTATTATGTTTTACATCGGAGAGATAGCCGCTCTTCTGATCTGCTGGCTGTTCTACTGCGAATTCTATTGGATGATAGAACAAAAGGTGCTGAAAGCATGCAGCAGGCAATACATTGACAAGCGGTGCAGATCATTTGCCGACCGTCTGTTTTTCACACCGGTCAGCGGCAAGGCAAAACTGGGATTTCTTTACTATTTCAACAGAATACTTGTTTATTATCTGACTGTACTCACATTCCTTCACATAGTTCTGGGCTGGTCGGAAACGATACAGGGGTTCGTGAGAATACTTACCACCCTGACGGTCATCGGACTCGGCATAACAGCCGCCGCCAAATCACCCTCCAGCACGGAAAACATCTGCACCAATCTCGGGGTTTCTTCCAAAAAAAACATCCTCTTGCTAAAAATCCTTTCTTTTGCTTCCATCATACTGCTGATGATCGTATATCTCTATTTTACATGGGCATACCTCGGCTGATCGATCAAAACAATAACATATTTTTCATAAATTCCAATAAAAGTCTTTACTTTTTTCATCGGAATGTGTATAATATAATAAAATAATGCTGTGGAGGTTTTTGAATTGAATATAATCAAAAAGCCAATCAAGTCCTTCAAGGGCGACGGCAAGTTTGTTTACGTCTGCTATTCGCTCGAGGACAGCGAAGTTGTCTTCCCGATCCTGACCAAACTCGACGAGCGCAGATTCCGTGTCAGATATGACGAGTGCAATCAGGAGGAGGTCAAGGTTGACGCCCTTCGCAAACATAACATCAAAAACTGTGAGATTTTTCTTGCTTTCCTCTCCAAGAAGGCGCTAGAATCACCTTACGTCGTCAATCAGCTTGAGATGTCGCAGTCCTTTGAAGCAAACATCTTTCTGGTATACATCGACGGGCAGGAAACCGCTGACAGCGCTTCACGCATTTTCGGCCCGGATGTCAAAGGCATCCGGCTCGACGAAACCGATGACGATACATTGATGGGCGTTCTTGACCAGCTGCTCAAGGATTGTCAGGAGCCTGAGAAGATCGAGGAACGCGTATTGACTTACGAGGAGCTGCTCGATGAAGTCTATCCTGAACAGGAAAACGCCAACAAGGATTCATTTGTCAACAATACCGATCAGGAAAATGACAACATCAAGCGATCCGCCGCTTCCGCCAAAAAAGCCGCGTCCATGGCAAAGACACAGAAGAGACAGAAAAACGGAAGATCCTTCATTAACGCCATTCTTGTTGTGGGTGTGATGGCTCTTATCGCTTTCCTCATCTATCTTTTCTTTGGCGAACAGATCAGCCAGATGCTCAGTGAAGACAACAGGGTGGTCAATTTCATTGCCGCTCCCACTGTTTTTTCACATCTTTTCGGTTGGATTCTCTGATTTTTTTACCCATCCAAACTTCAAAAAACATGCGCAGTTTATTGGTTGGCTGCGCATGTTTTTATTATTTTAGCAAAACGCCCCCGTTTCAATTCCATTGGCGGAAATGAAACGGGGGCATCTCATTGAATTGTATCCTTGTTAATTAATTATTCGTCGTCTTCCACCTCGACGGTAACTCTGCGTACCTTTACCTTGACTTTCTGTACGCGGCGGGTATATTCGCCAAGCTTTCCGAGGGCGTCCAAGTCCTTTATCATGTCGTCGTCGGTGTATTCAACCGGCGTAGTGCGTTCCACAGGCTCGACCACCGGCAGTTTCTCCACAACAGGAGGAACGTATTCCGGTTCGGGATCCTTCTCGGCAAACTCGTCGGTCGGGTAATACTTTTCGGGATAGCTGATAACGGGATCCATATCCGGCGCGGCCGGCATGGGAATCGGCTCCGGCTCCGGCTCCGGCT
>JAFRXY010000073.1 GCA_017441385.1 Clostridia bacterium
AGACCGACAAGAAAATCGTCCGTGTAAGCGTCCACGGCGTTGGCGGCGGCTTCGATGTCAATGTTTTTTTCCGATATTTCCAGAAGCGAGCCATATTCGTCGGCATTCTCAAACGCTTTCACCAGCGATTGCAGGGCAGGGTCGGGGAAGTCCTCCAGATTATATGAAAGACCCTGAAAATGCCCGATGTTCGGCTGCACGTCGCGGCTGAAAAAGCGGCGGTCATACTGCCGCGCCTTCATCATGACCGCGAAATAGGCAAGCTGTCCGGCGCGTTCGTCGAGATCAAGTCCGTAGAGGTTCTTTTCCACAATCAGCCTGATCGCTTCCCTCACGGAATAGCCGTAGGCTTCATAAATCTGCACCAGCACGTCAAAGAGATAGCACAGAATATGCCCCGAACCCATGCATGGATCGATGACGCGAATGTCCTCCGGCTTCAGCGCGGCGTATTCCTTGCGAATCTCCCCAAGCTGTGCCGCAACCTCCGGTTCCTGCTGCGCTTCGTCGAGATAATATTTCCAACCGGATTTCAATTCGTCATTCGGGTGTCCTTCCAGCCACAGCCGACCGAGGGAATTCTCCACCATGTAGCGCACAATCCAGTCGGGGGTGAAAAGCTGCGTCGCGGCGGGAATTTCTTCCTTCTTAATTTTTTCTCCCGATTTGCGCCCGAACACCTTGTCCTTCGGCTCGGTGTTGTAATATTGGTACAGCCAGCCGATAATTTGAACCTGATCCGTCCAGTCTTCTTCGGGAATCAATTCCACCATCTGCTGAATGACGCTGCCCTCGCGGAGCAGAAAATCCGGCAGCAGCAGTTCTGTGTAATCGTCAATTTTCTGGAACAGTCCGGGTAGAATGGCGCTCAGCGCGTTGCATTGGGTAATGAGAAGATACTTGAAGAGATCCTCTCCCCTATTCGTTTTTTCCAGCGCGTACACGATTTTCCTGTCCAGCCCGTCAAGTTCCAGGTGAATCGCCTCAGTCAGCATCTGCGGCTTGAATTCGCCCTCATCATTCGTGAACACGCGCACATGGGAAGGCAGGTAGCCGTTGACCTCCATAAACCGCAGCGCGGCAAAGCGGTTGAACCAAGTGAAAGCCACTTCTTCCATGACGATCTGATATCCCTGCGCGTTCACCTTGCGAATGAGCGCCTGACGCTGACGCTTTTCCGTTACGGTCAGAATCGACCCGTTCACGCTGTCCGCGTTCATGTCGCCGTGATCCTCGTCGGTAATTCCATACACAGCGGCGCGGTGAGAAACGCGGTCGATCAGTTCATTCCGCGCCCAGATTGCGTATCTTTTGATGGCGTTTTTGTTCAATCTCGGTTGCTCCTTTCCTTATTTTTTAACAGCCAGCAACTCACCGACACGGCGGGAAATCATTTTTTCTATCAATGCAAGGCGTTCCTTCGGGAGATTATAACGGCTGTGACGCTTTAACCGAATGTTCAGTAAACCACGCAGAATATTTCTCTGCTCATGCGTCATCACATTGGCAGCTTCTGTAACAAAATCATCATACACACACGGCAAAAGCGTTTTTGCGTATTTCCACATGGCATCTTCGTTGTTCAGTTCATCTCTTCCGGCAAAATTGAAGAGAGAATTTCCGTGGTCAAACAGCGGTGCAGGCGCGATAATCTTGTTTGTCCGGCTGTCGATCAATACGCCGAAATTACCGTAATGTCTGTCGGTGTTAAAGATGACCGCATCGTACACGATCATATCATTCAACGCCCTTGTAAAATCCTCACCGAGCGATGAATAAAATTCCCTGACAGCTTTCATGCCGCCGGTTCGGATCATTCTGCCGACAGGCACAAAGGAAACATCTTTGCTCGTAAATAGATCGCAGACGGAACAAAGCCTGCCCTTCCACTTTGAAAGCGTGTAAGGTATCGCGTTTACGCCCAATATTTTGGCAATTTCATAGGCATAATATTCCGAATACGGCTCGTTTCCGGTGTTGGACGCGCCCTCTGTACCGCCCTTGTAAAGCCGGATAACGCCGTTCTCGCGCCGCCAGCATTTCGGGAGCATTCCGTTTGTGGTAAATTCAGGGCTGGACGTCAATCCCGAAATGTCGCTGCTTCCGTAGCCTGTAAAAGCAATCAGCCCAAGCGTGCGGCTGAACCGGTGTTCATAGAGATTGCAGCTGTCAAAGCTGTTCTGAAAGCCTTCTTCGGTAATCCAATAGCAATCATTTACCGAAAGTCCTTTGGATAACCGGATAATGTCCAGCGGACGGTTGATGCTGAGTCCCTCCGCCGCAAGCAGCTTGTTGACATACGCGCGGTTTTTGGGAACCGTGCGGTGACGAATCCAGGACGACACGCCCTCAGCGGTCGTTTGAACCAGATCGAGAGGGAGCAGATCGGTTTGCTCTGTGACCCAGATAACTTCAATATTCGGTTCGGCACCGTTCTCCGCCGTAAATTGAAGCACAGGTGTATCAAAATGTTTTATTGTATAGATCATTGTTTTTCTCCTATTAATATTCTGACCACTAAAAACTGACCACTCATCACTCAATAAATCTTAATCCCTTGCGGATGGCTTGCCAGCTTTTCCTTTAAATCCCGCTCGACCTGTGCAAGGTACAGTTCAATCTCTTCCTCCGAACGGAAAATTGTTCCCACAAAAATCTTTGCTTTCATGAAAGAGAATGGCTCAATATATTTTTCTGTTTTTTCCTCTTTGGAATCGTTACCTACCGGATTCTTCGGCGGCGGGGGAGGTGCAATGGCGGCTTCTATCTGAATCAATGCGCTGTCGCGCCTTGCCCACAGGCGGGTTGCCATGCTTTCCAGGAGCGAAACAAGGGCTGTGTCAGCAATTTCCTTTTTCTTTTCCGTAAAGAAGGAATCAGCGGCTCTCACGATGTCATTCGCTTTCGGGTTGAGGTCGGCTTTGTTGTGAATCGCGGAAGTGCAGTCGATGATAATGCCGCGCAGTTCCTTGCGCTTGGCTTCGAGCAGCTTTTCATGTCCTTGTTTGACGGTTGCCATTAACTCGCTCAATGTGGGAATTTTGTTGTAAGCAAATCCGCCCTCCACCATGACAATCAGCCGGATTTTGTTCAGCGCGTCGTTGATTTCCGGCATTTCGGCAATGTAATCCTTGTCGCTGCGGAGATCGCTTTCCAGCTTGACAGCAGCGTCAAAGATGCCGACCTGATTTTTGAAAAAGCCCTCCACATTCTGCATTTTTTCTTTGAGGTCAAACAGATCATCTTCCTGATTCAGCAGGTAGTCAATCAGGGCGAGGTTGTCTTTGCGCTGAGAAAGCACACCCTTCACGGCTTCAATCGAGGACACCACCAGCTTTTTGTCGGGATAAGTGTGTCCTGCGTAGCGTCCGAGCAACGCTTCATAATGCCGCTGTTCTTCTGTAAATATCTCGACAATGTGGGCAATCAGACCGTCCTCGTCCTCCGGCACGTCCATCTCGTCAAAATATTCGCGGAGAAGCTCTCTCACCGCGCGGATTTTCTGAATCGGGACAGCCTGCTTGATGGAAATGGAGGTCTTACCGATTTCGCTCTTTTTGCGGAGCATATCGGGCAGTCTTGGGTCGGAAGGCTGCACCGTCGCGCCGCCGTATTTGATGGTGACCTTCTGGTCGTGAATCAGCAGCGCGACCACTGCCGCGATGTCGATTTCGCGCCAGCCGTAGGGGATCCCCTGATAGCGGCTCTGTATGTCGGAGAGAAATGTCGAGTGCTTGATTTCGTACTGCATTTCAAGGAATTTCTCGA
>JAFRXY010000074.1 GCA_017441385.1 Clostridia bacterium
ACGTCCTATTTTGATTACTTTACCGCTTACAGTAGTTTCTGTTGGCTTTATGATAACGGCGAGTTACTTAGATCCAATGGAATTTATTGTGAAAATGCCTATTGTTCCCATTTTGATTTTTATTTTGAGTATAGCGGGATTGGTCGCGTTGGCATTTTCATTAGGCGAGAAGAAAGTACGCAATAGCAACTTGGCAGATGTTCTTCGAAATGATGCATTAACGTAATTGAATATAATGTGAAAAACAAATCCATGAAAAAAATATAAAAAAATTCCAAAATAATTGTAACGAACGGAAGATAAATTGCATTAACGTAGTGAAAGGGCAAAGGAGGTGAGCCTGATGCATCGAAGTGAAAGCGACGCCGACATGCAGCGGAATTATCAGGAATACGCCCGCACGGTCTATAAATACCTGCTTTCGCTGACACAGAACGAACAGACCGCAGAGGAACTGACACAGGAAACATTCTTTCAGGCCATTCAATCCTGTGAGAAATACGACGGCAGCTGCTCCATGCCGACTTGGCTCTGCGCCATTGCCAAGAATGTGCTGCGCACCTATCGCCGCAAGCACCCGCCGCAGGAAAAAATCGACGACATTCCGGAAGAAGCCTTTTCCATTCCATCCGCAGAGGAGGGAGCGGAAGCCTCAGACGAAAGAGTGCGCCTCTTCCGCCGGCTGCACGGACTTCCGGAACCATACAGGGAAGTGCTTTACCTGCGGATCTACGGAGGACTCTCCTTCCGTGAGATCGGCGAGGTACACAGCAAGACCGAAAACTGGGCGCGGGTGACATTTTACCGCGGAAAGGAAAAACTGAAGGAGGATTTATCATTATGAGCCAAACCAACATTCCATGCGATACCGTGAGGGATTTGTTTCCTTCCTATATCGACAAGCTGACAAGCGATACCACCAATCGACTGATCGAGGAACATATTTCCCACTGCGCGGAATGCTCCGGCATTCTGAATTCCATGCGCACCCCCGAAGCCGAATCTTCCGCGGCTTCGGAAAATCAGTCGAAGGAAATCGACTTTCTCAAAAAGAACAAAATGCGCAATCTCAAGATTATCATCGGCAGCGTGGCGGGCGCCATTGCGCTGGTCATCGTCCTTCTTCTGCTGAAAGCGTTTGTGATCGGCGAAGCGAATTACAGCGGTTTAGTGGCTTCCCGTGTGGAAGTAAGCGGCAGCGACGTTATACTGACTGCCGTGCCGATTGACAGCATTCACGCCATCTCCGACCTGACCTTTGAGGAGGAGGACGGCGTGGTCACCGTCCGCGCAAGAGCGGTTCTCGTGAGCTTTCTGCACAAGGGCGATCTCCGCAGGCAATTCACCGCTACCGACAAAATTCGCCGTATCGTGATGGGCGGGCAGATCATCTGGGACGACGGAGCGCAGGTCTCCTTCTTTACGTCGCAGGTCTATCAGACGCGGCACGACTATATGGGTTCCATGCCCGACAACCTGCGCACCGCCGAAGCGCTGGGCATGAGCCGGTATCTCGGCAGCTTTACCAATGAGCTGAAAACGTCGCAGGAGCCATATGTATGGAAAATCATTCTCGAAACGGATGCTCCCGAAAACGAAAGGAACCTCCGTGAGGACGACATGGAGCTGTTCGCCTATGTGCTTCTCGGCGTGATCGGCAATCTCGACGAGGTGGAATTTGCCTACACCGCAGACGGCGAGAGCTTCACAAAATCCATCACCGCGCAGGACGCGACGGCATTCTTCGGCAGGAATATCAAGGACTGCGGCAGAAGCCCCCGCATTCTCGGCGACCTGCTCCACAAGACCGGACTGGATACCTACGCCATGGGCGTGGAAGCGGAGGCATTGGAAAACAGAAACGTCACGCTGAATCTGGTTAATTTTTCAGAGAACAATATTCAGGCGATTACCTATTCGATCTGCTCTGACGGGGAACTGATCAGCTCCGGAGGGGCAAGCAACGCGGACAACAGTCCCTTCAAACGCGGCGAAATCTTTACCGTCTTTTTTGAGCACGGCGACCTCGGCAGCGGAAAGAACGTCACCATTGAATTCGGCATTGATTTGCCCGACGGCAAGAGCTACACCGTCACGGACAGCTTCCGCGTTCCCTCTCAGGACGGCGCGGAAACGACTTTGTTGATCTGCGGCAGCGAGAAGGAAGGTTTCCGGATAGAACAATAAATGGAAAAGCAATTACAAACAATCATTCAGCCCCTGCTGGCGTGGTACGCGACCCATCGCAGAGAACTGCCGTGGCGGGTCGATAAGGAACCTTATCATGTGTGGGTGTCGGAGATCATGCTCCAACAGACACGCGTGGAAGCGGTGAAGAAATATTATGTGCGCTTCATTGAAGCGCTGCCAGATGTGCAAAGTCTCAGCGAAGTGCCGGAGGACAGGCTTCTTAAACTGTGGGAAGGTCTGGGATATTACAGCCGCGCAAGAAATCTCAAAAAAGCGGCGGAAATGATCATGCGCGATTTCGGCGGGCAATTTCCCGACACATTTGCTCTGCTGGTCAAACTTCCCGGCATAGGAAACTATACAGCGGGCGCCATTGCGTCCATTTGCTTTGATGAAAAAGTGACCGCTGTTGACGGGAATGTCCTGAGGGTGGTGGCACGCGTGACTGGGAACCGCGAAAACGTGCTGCTTCCCGAGGTCAAAAAGAAAACCGAAACCCAGCTTTTACAGATTCTTCCGGACAACGCGGGCACTTTTAACGAAGCGATGATGGAACTGGGAGAAACAGTGTGTCTGCCGGGTGACGCTGCACGATGCGGAGAATGTCCTCTGAGCGGGGATTGCGTTGCCTACAGGGAAAGACTGACGTCGGAACTGCCGGTACGGGTCAAGCTGATGAATCGCAGACAGGAGCGGCGGACGGTGTTCCTGCTGACGGCGGCGGACGGCAGCATTGCTGTCGAGAAGCGCCCTGACAGGGGATTGCTTGCGGGAATGTATCAGTTTCCCAACACGGAGGGATTTCACACGGAGGAGGAAATCCGGAAGGAAGTGGAATCACGGGGCATGCGTGTGCTGGAAGTGATCTATATCAAAGACGCAAAGCACGCCTTTACCCATCTCGACTGGCTGATGAAAGGTTATCGGGTGAGAATTGACAATCCTTCCGGCGACTTTCTCTGGGTCACGCCGGAAGAATTATCGGGGCAGTATGCCATTCCCACCGCCATTAAGCCATTTGTGCCGTCCCTCACATGAGCCTTTTTCACTGTTCAGGATCTTCTCGCTGTTGTAAATCAAATTATGTTTTCCCTAATAACCTTCCGTGATGTGAAAGATGCAAGCAAAAAAACTACCTGTAAACGATGTCGATATCTACATCATAGATAACCACTTTTTCAATGAATGTCTGGGCAATCAGTTTTTTGCTGTCAAAACTTAATGACGACCAGTCGCTCAGTGCTTTTGATACCATTTCCGGGATTATGATCTCAGCGTCTTTTGCTTTTTCGATGTTCAATTCGCTTGCGAACTTGTTTTTCTCTTTGTCGAGTTCTTCTATTCGTTTGTTGATGCCGTCGACGACTCCTTCTATGGTCTCCGCCTCGTAATGCTTATACGGCGAAAGTATGTCCGGCAGCTCGTTGTGCAGTCTCCGGCACTTCTTGCAATACAGCCTGCGGATCATGATCCATGTCACCTCGCGACCTTCCTTAATGGATATTCTCCGTCTCCAATCACGGAATTTCAGCTTGGTCTGGCAGATCGGGCACACCGGCTCTTCTTCACTTTTGCAGATTGTTTCTCCAAACAGATTGACTACCATATGATACTGTGCTATAATGACCATGGCAATAGCCATTTGGGGAGACCTTGCTGAGACGATTTTCCGGTCGGTGACTTGGCAGGGTCTCTTTTCCTTTCCATATTTTTGTCATTATAGCAAGCATTATTATGCCACGCAACCTGAGCAGTTGGGGGTCATTTCTTCCGCGCTAAAACAATGAACTACAGGACATCACCTTCAATCAGTCAATGGCTATTATCGTTCAGGCTTTCATTGACAGCGTTCAGGAATTTCTGCATTTGACCGACGATCAGATTAATTCATTGCTCGCGAACTTTGTTTCACGTTTACCTGCCTATTTGCGTGATTCTTTTCATATTGCTCAGGCTGCGTGATATTGGATTGACCATTTTGCCCTATATTCGCGGATTTAGGCTGATTTTGGGTGTGGGAAGTTTGAGTTACTATTATCACTTAACAGAGAAAAATGTCAATCATCCGCATGTAAAAATATTTTGAAAAAATTATAAAATCCACTTGACAAAAAGGTTAGTTAGTGCTAACATATAAACAAGGTTAGCTGAGCATAACTCAATGACTTGTTTCATTGGGCTGATTCAGCTAATACTTTTGCGTTGATGTTAGCTATAGTTAACTCAGTGTGCAAGCCTGCATTTCATAGCGAGGAGGAATATTTATGATGCCGCTGAATTTGGCGGAGATCGGAGAGGAAGTCATCATCAGAAGGATAGGCGGCAGTCCGGAGATGCGTTCGCATTTAGAGGACATGGGGTTTGTTGTGGGCGGCAGCGTCACGGTGGTGACGGAAATCGGAGGCAATCTGATTGTCAATGTCAAGGATTCCCGTGTGGCCGTCAGCAAGGAAATGGCAAGCAAAATCATGGTTTAATTCAGGTAGAAAGTAGCAGGTAGGAGGTAGCAGATGCACAGTCAGTTAAATTCCTAATTTAGTTACTGAAAAAATTACAAGGAGGTTTATAAAAAAAAATGAACACACTCAGACAGGCAAAGGTCGGACAGACCGTCAAGGTTGTCAAACTCCACGGTGAAGGCGCCATCAAGCGCAGAATCATGGATATGGGCATCACAAAAGGCGTGGAGGTCTATGTCCGCAAGGTTGCTCCGCTGGGCGATCCGGTGGAAGTTACCGTGCGCGGCTACGAACTTTCCCTCCGTAAAGCCGATGCGGAAATGATTGAAATCAGTGATTAGTGGTTAGTGGACAGTGGACAGTTATTTTTTTCTGTATAGGTTAGTCATGAATAACTTTCTGCTTCCCACTTCCCACTCCTCACTAACCACTAAGAAAGGATGACATAATAATGGCAATCAAAATAGCACTTGCGGGCAACCCGAACAGCGGCAAAACGACGCTCTTCAATGCCCTGACAGGCTCCAATCAGTTCGTCGGCAACTGGCCCGGCGTTACCGTAGAAAAGAAAGAGGGCAAGCTCAAAAAGCACAACGACGTTGTGATCATGGACTTGCCGGGTATTTATTCGCTTTCGCCCTATACATTGGAGGAAGTGGTGGCGAGAAATTATCTCATCACCGAGCGTCCCGACGCGATACTCAACATCATCGACGGCACCAACCTTGAACGCAACCTTTACCTTACCACCCAGCTTACCGAGCTTGGCATTCCGGTGATCGTCGCGCTGAACATGATGGACGTCGTCAATAAGAACGGTGACAAAATCAACACCGAAGAGCTTTCCCGACAGCTTGGCTGCAAGGTGATTGAAATATCGGCATTAAAAGGCGACGGCGTGATGGAGGCTGCCGAAGCCGCCATTGCCACGGCGGGCGGTGAAAAGACCGTACCGCAGCACACCTTCTCCGGCGCGGTGGAACACGCCATCGCGCACATAGAGGAATGCATCGTTCACGATCTTCCGGAGGAACAGCAGCGCTGGTACGCTATCAAAATCTTTGAACGTGACGACAAGGTCATAGAGCAGATGGACATTCCTGCTGATAAGCTGACCCATGTGGAAGGCGACATCAAAGCCGCCGAAGCCGAGCTTGACGACGATTCCGAGAGTATTATCACCAATGAGCGGTATCTTTGGATTGCCTCCATTATGAAAGGTTGTCTGAAAAAGGCAAAAGAAGGCGCGCTCACCACTTCCGACAAAATTGACAAGATCGTTACCAACCGCTGGCTCGCCCTGCCTATTTTTGCGCTGGTCATGTTTGTGGTCTATTATGTGGCAATTTCTACTGGGGGAACGGCGGCAACCGACTGGGTAAATGACAATCTGTTTGACGAGGGCTTTGAACTCTTCGGCATGGCTGTGCCGAGTATACCGGCACTTGCGGAAAGCGGTCTGGACGCGCTGGGTTGCGCCGACTGGCTGAAGGGTCTTGTCGTAAACGGTATCATTGGCGGTGTGGGAGCCGTTCTCGGTTTTCTGCCCCAGATGCTCGTGCTGTTCCTGATGCTTGCGTTTCTCGAAGGCTGCGGATACATGGCGCGTGTTGCCTTTATCATGGACAGAATATTCCGCAAATTCGGGCTGTCCGGCAAGTCCTTCATTCCCATGCTGATCGGCGCGGGATGCGGTGTGCCGGCGGTCATGGCTTCCAGAACCATTGAAAACGAGCGTGACAGGCGCATGACCATCATGACGACAACCTTTATTCCCTGCGGCGCGAAGCTACCCATTATTGCCCTGATTGCCGGCGCACTGTTCGGCGGTGCTCCTTGGGTGGCGCCGAGTGCCTATTTCATAGGCGTGGCTGCTATCATCGTTTCCGGTATCATGCTCAAAAAAACAAAGATGTTCGCCGGTGATCCCGCGCCCTTCGTTATGGAGCTTCCCGCCTATCACCTTCCGACCATAGGCAGTATCCTCCACTCCATGTGGGAACGCGGCTGGTCATTCATCAAAAAAGCCGGGACGGTCATTCTTCTCTCGGCTATCGTGCTGTGGTTCCTGCAGGGCTTCGGCTTTACGGACGGCGGTTTCGGCATGGTGGAAGACCTCAACGATTCGGTTCTTGCCAATATCGGTGGCGTGATTGCGTGGATTTTCAATCCCCTCGGCTGGGGCGACTGGAAAGCCGCCGTTGCCACCGTCACAGGACTCATTGCCAAAGAGAATGTCGTCGGCACATTCGGCGTTCTGTACGGCGTGGGCGAAGTCGCGGAGGATGGCGTGGAAATCTGGGGCAGTATGCAGCAGAATTTCAACGCGCTGTCCGGCTTCTCATTCCTCATCTTCAATCTGCTCTGCGCCCCCTGCTTTGCCGCGATCGGCGCGATCAAGCGCGAGATGAACAGCGCGAAATGGACATGGTTTGCGATCGGCTACCAGTGCGGCTTTGCCTACGCGGTTTCGCTGATCGTCTATCAGATCGGGTCAGCGTTCATGGGTGCTATCAATCCCATAGGACTGGCGGCAGCTGTCGTACTGCTTGCCTTCTTCGGCTTTATGCTTTTCCGTCCTTATAAGGAGAGCAATAAGCTCACCAAAAAGATCAAAATCAAGTAGTACAATTTACCGATTCATTTTTTTGCAGGAGGGAGCATTATGCTGAATTTTCTGGCAGCAAATCTCGGCAACATCATTGTCAGTGCGATATTAATCCTTATTGTGGCGCTGGTCATAGTAAACCTTGTGCGCAAAAAGAAGAAGGGACAGACAACCTGCGGCTGCGGCTGTTCGCATTGTCCCTCCGCCGGAATCTGCCAAAAACAAAAATTCTGAAATGGACGGGCTTAGAGCCTCGATTCTCTGAAACATGACGATGTGATCACATGGCAATTGTAAAACAGACAGATAAGCGCAGCGGTATCACATATGCCTATGAAACACAGTATTATTGGGACAAGGAAAAGAAGCAGTTTCGCTGCAAGCGCGTATGCGTCGGCAAAGTTGATCCCGATACGTTAGCAATCGTACCAACAAGAGGTCGCGCCAAAAAAGGAGAATCCAAGACTTCAAAATCGAATTCAGGAAAAAAGGCTTCCAAGTCGTTTACCGAATCAAAGCGACTGTATTATGGAGCCACCTATCTTCTGGAATTTTTCGCTGATGAGATCGGTCTTACAAAGGATTTAAAGCAATGCTTTCCGGATATTTACAAAAAGATTCTTTCCATCGCATTCTTTTTGATACTTGAGGATAACAATCCTCTGTACCGGTTTGAGAAATGGAATCTTACCCATAAGCATCCATACGGTCAGGATATTTCGTCACCGGGAAGCAGCGAGTTGTTTGCCTCGATTACGGATGATCAGGTCACGAAATTTCTGAAACTTCAGGCTAAGCGCAGAGTGGAGGATGAATACTGGGCTTATTACAGTTCCAGCATATCAAGTTATTCCGAAACTCTCAATCAGGTCCAGTGGGGCAAGAACAAAGAGGATGATAGCTTCCTCAGATCAATTTGCTTCTTGTTTTCGGAGAAAAGTCTGGTTTGCCATTTTATTACCGGAAACTCGCCGGAAATATGTGCCGTATGATCTGTGGGAGCGACAGGGGCTTTTCATGACCACCGAGGGCAACGTGGTGCATTACGGTTTTATTGAGAAATTCATCGAACGTCTGGGCGAAAAATTCAACATCCGAGAGATTTCCTCCGACCGCTGGGGAGCCGTGCAGATGGTGCAGAATCTGGAGGGCATGGGATTTACCGTCGTTCCCTTCGGGCAGGGCTTTTAGGGAAACGCTGATGAAAGGCGCAGCCGTCGATTCGTCCGCGTGAGAAGACTTTACCGAACGCGGACAGAATCGACTTCATCAGCGTATCCCTTGGATATCGTCGCCGCCGACCAAGGAACTGATGAAGCTGGTGCTGGAGTAGAAGATCGCCCACGGCGGTCATCCGGTTCTCCGCTGGATGATGGACAACATCTACATCCGCACCGACCCTGCGGGCAACATCAAAGCCGACAAGGAAAAATCCACCGAGAAGATCGATGGAGCCATCGCCACCATCATGGCGCTCGACCGCGCCATCCGCTGCGGGAATGTATCGACCGAATCGGTCTATGATACGCGGGGGATTTTGTTTGTGTAGAAAATGATAAAAGTTTCAGACATTGACGTCGAAAAATCTTGACTATTCTGCATTTTCGGGTATAATGATAATGAAAGTATTATTTTTATAAAACATATCCGGAGGTGCGTTATGGCTGAATTGATTGAAAGACCGGAATATCTGAACCAGCTGATAGAAAACAAGGACGTTGATCTTGTAAAAATCGTCACGGGCATACGCAGGTGCGGCAAATCCTCCCTGCTCGATCTGTTTCACCGCTGGCTGACGGAGAACGGCGTGGACGAATCCCATATCCTCCACATGAACCTTGAATCGCTGCGTTACCGCAATCTGACAAACCACCTCTCCTTTTACGATTACGTCGCGGCGCGTATTCCCGGAAGCGGAAAAACCTATCTGATTTTTGACGAATTGCAGGCGGTTCCCCATTGGGAAAAGGCGATAGAATCCTTCCGCATTGATTTCGATGTGGATATCTACATCACCGGCTCCAACGCCTATCTGCTGTCCACCGAATTTTCCACGCTGCTCTCCGGCAGGTATGTGGAGATTCGTGTGCTGCCGCTTTCCTTCAAGGAATTTCTGCGGTTCTATGAATTTGAGCCGTCCGTATCGGTGGAAGAAAAATTCCAGCGGTATCTGCAATTCGGCGGTATGCCCATTCTGCGAGAATACAGATTCAACGAGGCGAGGGCAAATCAGGCATTGGAGGGCATTTATTCCACGGTGGTGCTGCGGGATATTTTGCAGCGAAATCCGCAGGCTGACAACACCACGCTTCAAAAAATCATGCTTTTCCTCTGCTCCTCCATCGGCAGCATCACCTCTCCCAACAAGATCGGCGGCGTGCTGTCGAACGAGGGCGATATCCACGAGGGCAAGAGCAAGGGCATCGCCGGCAAGACGGTGGACAAATACATTTCCATGCTGCAAAGCGCCTTTGTGTTTTATCCGGTCGGACGGTACGATGTGAAGGGCAAGCAGCTTCTGAAAACGCTCGAAAAGAAATACATCATTGACATGGGCTTTCGCAATATGCTGCTCGGCTATCGTGACGCGGACAGAGGACACATCATCGAAAACATCGTGTTCCTTGAACTGATCCGCCGCGACTGGCGCGTCTACATTGGAAAGGTTGGCGAAACCGAGGTGGATTTTGTCGCGGAAAAGCCGGGCGACAGAATGTATATTCAGGTAACGGAAAGCATGGCGTCACCCGAAACCCGGGAACGGGAGCTTCGTCCGCTGCGGATGATCCCCGACAATTACGAAAAAATCGTGCTGTCGATGGACAGGAGCTTTATCCAATCCTACGACGGCATCAAGTCGCTCTACCTGATCGACTGGCTGCACGGTGAAAAGTAAACGATTATTGATAGCATCTACCCGAACACGCGGGCAGGTGCTTTTTTCATGTTTTTTATGTCATTTTCGGAACGTGAGTGTATTTTTATGAACATCCTGACCAGCATCTTCAAGGCGCGTGACAAGCCCAAGAACGCCACGTCCGGCAGCAGCTTCCGGTTCTTCCTCGGGGGCAGCACTGCCGGGAAGTCGGTGACGGAACGCTCCGCCATGCAGATGACGGCGGTGTATTCCTGCGTGAGGATTCTCGCCGAGGCAATTGCCGGACTTCCGCTTCACCTCTACCGATACAACGGCGAGGGCGATCGGCAACTGTATATGCCGGCGCAAAAACCGCAGCTGCACGGAATAGCCGTAGGCTTCATATATCTGCACCAGCACGTCAAAAAGATAGCACAGAATATGTCCCGAATCCATGCAGGGGTCGATCACGCGAATGTTCTCCGGTTTTAACGAGTGGGAAGTGGGGAGTGGGGAGTGGGAAGATTTTTCCCCAGTTCGTTGAGTTTTTCGCGGACTTCCGGCTCCTGCGGGGCTTCAGGAAGATAGTATTGCCAGCCCATGCGGTCGGCGATCTGCTTTTGCGCGGCGGGACGTTCCTCTTCCGTTTCACATTTCACATTTGCCATTTCACGTTCCACATACAGCCGACCGAGGGAATTCTCCACCATGTAGCGCACAATCCAGTCGGGCGTGAAAAGCTGCGTTGCGGCGGGTATTTCTTCCGTCTTGATTTTTTCTCCCGATTTGCGCCCGAACACTTTGTCCTTCGGCTCGGTGTTGTAATATTGGTACAGCCAGCCGATAATTTGAACCTGATCCGTCCAGTCTTCTTCGGGAATCAGTTCCACCATCTGCTGAATGACGCTGCCCTCGCGGAGCAGGAAATCCGGCAGCAGCAGTTCCGTGTAATCGTCGATTTTCTGGAACAGTCCGGGGAGAATGGAGCTCAGCGCGTTGCATTGGGTAATGAGAAGATACTTGAAGAGATCCTCTCGCTGATTGGCTTTTTCCAGCGCAAAGACCTTGCCCTTGTCCAGCCCGTCAGGTTCCAGATGAATCGCTTCGGTCAGAATCTGCGGCTTGAATTCGCCCTCGTCATTGGTAAACACGCGCACATGGGAAGGCAGGTAGCCGTTGACCTCCATAGACCGAAGCGCGGCAAAGCGGTTGAACCAAGTGAAAGCCACTTCTTCCATGACAATCTGATACCCCTGCGCGTTCACCTTGCGAATGAGCGCCTGACGCTGACGCTTTTCCGTCACGGTCAGAATCGACCCGTTCACGCTGTCCGCGTTCATGTCGCCGTGATCCTCGTCTGTAATTCCATACACAGCCGCGCGGTGAGAAACGCGGTCAATGAGTTCATTCCGCGCCCAGATTGCGTATCTTTTGAT
Organism: Clostridia bacterium; assembly: GCA_017441385.1. Classification (GTDB taxonomy): domain Bacteria; phylum Bacillota; class Clostridia; order Oscillospirales; family Acutalibacteraceae; genus RUG762. The sequence goes on from JAFRXY010000074.1 coordinate 11,551, forward strand.
GGCGTTTTTGTTCAATCTCGGTTGCTCCTTTCATGAATAGGATAAATTTCAATTACGCCATGTAGGGGACGGCGTCCTCGACGTCCCGGCGAGATGCACCAAGACGAATAACAGGGTTAGGCAAATTCAGATAGGGTACGTTATCTGTATTCGCCTTGCCTGATTTTCAAATTTTTACCCCGTTTTGCCGGGACGTCCGGAGGCCGTCCCCTACGTATGCACTCAATAAATCTTAATCCCTTGCGGATGATTTGCCAATTTTGCCTTTAAATCCCGCTCGACCTGTGCAAGGTACAGTTCAATCTCTTCCTCCGAACGGAAAATTGTTCCCACAAATATCTTTGATTTCATGAAAGAAAACGGTTCAACAAATTTTGGAACATCTGTATCTGTAGAATCGTTACCTACCGGATTCTTCGGCGGCGGGGGCGGTGCAATGGCGGCTTCTATCTGAATCAATGCGCTGTCGCGTCTTGCCCACAGGCGTGTCGCCATGCTTTCCAGTAGCGAAATCAGCGCGGTTTCGTCAATTTCCTTTTTCTTTTCCGAGAAGAAGGAATCGGCGGCTCTCACGATGTCGCCCACTTTGGGATTGAGGTCGGCTTTGTTGTGAATTGCGGAAGTGCAGTCGATGAGGATGCCGCGAATTTCCTTGCGTTTTGCTTCGAGCAGCTTTTCATGTCCTTCTCTGATGGTTGTCATCAGATCGCTCAATGTGGGAATTTTGCTGTAAGCAAATCCGCCCTCCACCATGACAATCAGCCGGATTTTTATTCAGCGCGTCGTTGATTTCCGGCATTTCGGCAATGTAATCCTTGTCGCTGCGGAGGTCGCTTTCCAGCTTGACGGCAGCGTCAAAAATACCGACTTGATTTCTGAAAAAGCCCTCCACATTCTGCATTTTTTCTTTCAGATCAAACAGATTATCTTCCTGATTCAACAGATAACCAATCAGGGCGAGATTGTCTTTTCTCTGGGAAAGCCACCCTTCACGGCTTCAATCGAGGACACCACCAGTTTCTTGTCGGGGTAATTCTCCACCAGTATTTTGCGAAGCACCTGCTTTAATTTCGTGATGGTCGCGTCGCTCCATGTGGCAACCCAATCGTCCTGCTCCTGCAGCCGCATGAAGAATTGATTTACTTCCATTTTGCCAAAGGACATATCCAGCGTGCGGTATTTTTCTCCCACAACCGTCAGCATGAAATCCCAGACTAACCGGTATTGCCGCATCATGGCGTAAAGACAAATCTGCTTTGCCACATCACTCGGCTGTATAGAAATGGCGGCTATCAGAGATTCATTCTCCATTGATTCCAGCCTTCTGATGCAGGCAAGATCCATTCTTCGGATGGATTTTTCAGTAGGGTATTGGAAGAGGTTTTCCTTCACTATGCGTTCAATCGTTTCATCTTTTGACAAACCCTCGCAAAGCAGCTTTTCCGTGGTTCTGGTTTCGTAAAACAGGAATTGTTCCCTCGTCAGCACGGCGCTGTACGGGCTGTTCTCCCGCAAATATTTCTTTTCGTCAGGCATGGTTTCAAACCTTTTCATAATAATCTGATTCTGACAGGTTACAATATGCATATTATAACTATTATATCGCAAATTTACACAAGTGCAAGCGTTATTTTGTAAAATAATTATAATATCGACGAATATTGACGAAATGATGGTCTAACAAAATGATGATAAATAACAATCCGCAACGTAAGTTTCAGCGCACCAGCGAGGTACATAACCCTACAAACGCAAAAGAACGGTGATATCTAAGTTTTAGAGCGAAAGACGATTTACGATTGATTATGCAGAAAAAAATGCTCCCTATATTTCTGACAATGTTTTTGTATATTTCATTGTCTTCCATATAGGGAGCATATCAGTTGTAAAACCTCCGGCTATTTAGGCTCTGTTGAAAAATAAGTTGACCATTTCTCGGAAATCAATCCCGATTATACGATGCTTGTCGAGGATTTCTGTTCAAGTTATTTCATGACAGTTCCTTAGTTCATCGGATTAAAAAATATGAAAATATGAAAAAATTACAGATTGCTGTACCCGATCAGTGCTTCGTCCACTTCTCTGGCGCAGTCGCGTCCGTCACGGATGGCGCGCACCACCAGCGACTGACCGCTATGCATATCGCCTGCCGTGAAGACTTTTTCGATGTTGGTGCGGTGAGTTCCGGATTGGGTCGCCACATTGGTGCGCCTGTCGGTTTCCACTCCGAAGCCTGACGTCACATAGCTCTCGCTGCCGAGGAATCCCGCCGCGATCAGCACCAGCTCCGCCGGAACCTCCCGTTCCGATCCTTCCACCGGCTTCATGTTCATGCGTCCGGTAGAAGGGTCTTTTTCGGTCTGCAAACTCAGCAGCACCGCGCCGCGCAGGTTGCCGTTTTCGTCCTTGAGAAATTCCTTGACGGTGGTCTGGTAGATTCTCGGGTCGCTGCCGAAGACCGCCGCCGCTTCCTCCTGACCGTAATCTGTCTTGCAGACGCGCGGCCACTGCGGCCACGGATTGTTTGCGGCGCGTGAATCGGGGAGCTTCGGCATCATTTCGATCTGGAGAATGCTCTTTGCTCCGTGCCGCACGCAGGTTCCCACGCAGTCGTTGCCGGTATCGCCGCCGCCTATGACAATGACATTTTTGTCTTTTGCGGAAATATAAGTTCCTTCCTGCAATCCGTTGTCGAGCAGCGCCTTGGTGGTGGATTTGAGAAAATCCACGGCGAAATAAATGCCGTTCGCGTCGCGTCCTTCGGCTCTGATGTCGCGGGGATGGGACGCGCCGCAGGCGAGAATCACCGCGTCATATTCCGAAAGAATGTCCTCCACCGTGATATCCGCGCCGACATTCACGCCCGTGCGGAACGCAACGCCTTCCTCCCGCATGATGGCAATTCTCCGCTCAATGATGCGCTTTTCCAACTTCATGTTGGGAATGCCGTACATCAGCAGACCGCCTGCGCGGTCGCTTCTCTCAAACACCGTAACGGAGTGTCCCCTGTGATTGAGCTGATCGGCTGCCGCAAGTCCCGAAGGACCGGAGCCGATGACCGCCACCTTCTTGCCGGTGCGCACCTTCGGCGGCTGCGCCTTCGCCCAGCCTTCCGAATAGGCACGCTCCACAATGGCGTATTCATTTGCCCTGACTGTCACCGCGTCGCCGCTGGCATCGCCGTGGGCTCCGCAGGTACACGCTTTTTCACAGAGCGCGGGACAGACGCGGCTGGTGAATTCCGGAAAGCTGTTGGTCAGCCGCAGCCGGTCATATGCCTGCTTCCAAGCCCCTCTGTAAAGCAGATCGTTCCATTCGGGAATGAGATTGCCCAGCGGACAGCCGGAAATCATGCCCCCGATCATCATACCCGACTGACAGAAGGGGACGCCGCACGCCATGCAGCGCGCCGCCTGCTTCTTCTGCTCCGCTTCGGAAAGCGGCTCGTGAAATTCGTTGAAATGCATGATGCGCTCGCTGACGGAGAAGGCAGGCGCGTCCTCGCGCTGATATTCCAAAAATCCTGTCGGTTTTCCCATAGTAATCCTCTCCTTTATTGCTCACGCGTGAATTGATAAAACGCTTCGATCTTGGCTTCTTCGACAGAAAGTCCCTTGCCCTCGAATGCGGCGATGGACTGAATGATGGTCTTGTAGTCGTGCGGAATGATTTTTTTGAACTTTGGCAGATACTCGCTGAAATTGTCGAGTATCCGCTGTCCCTTGGGGGAATGTGTAGCGGAAACGTGTTCTTCAATCAGCGCCTTGATTTTCTCCGCGTCAGAATGGGAAGTGACCTCGGAGAATTCCACCAGTTCCTTGTTGACGCGCATATAAAGCTCCCTGTCCTCGTCCAGCACATACACCACACCGCCCGACATTCCGGCTGCAAAATTCTTGCCGGTGCCGCCCAGCACGACCACACAGCCGCCCGTCATATATTCGCAGCCGTGATCGCCCACTCCTTCGACAATCGCCGTTGCGCCGGAATTGCGCACGCAGAAGCGTTCGCCGGCAACGCCGTTAATGAAGGCCTTGCCGCTTGTAGCACCGTAGAGCGCGACATTGCCGATGATGATATTCTCCTCCGGCTCGAATGGCGACCCCTCCGGCGGGTAGACAATCAGCTTTCCGCCGGAAAGTCCCTTGCCGAAATAGTCGTTGCTGTCGCCCGAAAGCTCCATGGTAAGTCCCTTGGGAATGAACGCACCGAAGCTCTGTCCGCCCGCGCCGTGGCACACAATACGGAAGGTGTCGTCCGGCAGACTGTCGCCGAATTTGCGCGTGATTTCCGCGCCGAACGCTGTTCCCAGCGCGCGGTCGGTATTTTTTATATTGATTTCGATCGTCTTTGGCTTTCCTTTGGCAAACGCGGATTTGAAGCCGTCGTGAATCGCCGTTTCGTCGAGCGTCTTTTCCAGTTCAAAGTCAAAGAGGTTCTTGCTGTCGTAGGCAATATGTTGCGTCGCAGTCGCCTTGTCGAGCAGAGCGGAAAGATCTACGCTGTTTTCACGGTCGGAGAGATTCTCCTTGCGCCGGAGAAGGTCAGTTCTGCCCACGAGTTCATCCACACTGTGAACGCCCAGCTTCGCCATAGTTTCCCGCAGTTCCTCCGCGACAAAACGCATGAAATTAACCACATATTCCGGTTTGCCGGCAAAGCGCTTGCGGAGTTCTGGATTCTGGGTCGCCACACCGAAAGGACAGGTGTCGAGATTGCAGACGCGCATCATGGCACAGCCCAGCGTCACCAGCGGAGCGGTCGCAAAGCCGAATTCCTCCGCGCCGAGAATGGCGGCAATCGCCACGTCTCGGCCTGTCATCAGCTTGCCGTCGGTTTCAATGATGACCCTGTCGCGCAGACCATTCATGAGCAGCGTGCGGTGCGCCTCGGCAAGACCCAGCTCCCACGGAAGCCCCGCGTTGTGAATCGAGCTTCCGGGAGCCGCGCCTGTGCCTCCGTCATAGCCGGAGATGAGAATGACGCCCGCGCCGGCTTTGGCAACGCCTGCCGCAACGGTGCCGACCCCGCATTCCGACACCAGCTTGACCGAAATACGCGCCGCTTTGTTGGCGTTTTTGAGGTCATAAATGAGCTGCGCGAGGTCTTCGATGGAGTAAATATCATGATGCGGCGGCGGTGAAATCAGCGAGACGCCTGGGGTGGAATGACGGGTTTTCGCAATCCACGGGTAGACCTTGCGTCCGGGAAGGTGTCCGCCTTCACCCGGCTTTGCGCCCTGCGCCATTTTGATCTGTATTTCGTCGGCGGACGTGAGGTATTTGGAGGTCACGCCGAAGCGTCCCGAAGCGACCTGCTTGATGGCCGAGCAGCGGTTCTCCGCCGTGCCTTTGGTGGCAAGACGTTCGTCGCTCTCGCCGCCCTCGCCAGAATTGGATTTGCCATGAAGTAGGTTCATGGCGAGCGCCAGCGTTTCATGCGCTTCCTCCGAGATGGAGCCGTAGGACATCGCGCCCGTCTTGAAGCGGCGGACAATGGATTCCACGCTTTCCACTTCCTCCAGCGGGAGCGGAGAATCGGCGTAATTGAAATCCATCAGACCGCGCAGGTTCATCGCGCCCATTTCTTCCGTGATCATGCGGGAATATTCCCTGAATAATTCGTAGTCGCCGGTTCTCGCCGCCATTTGCAGTGCATGAATCGTGCGGGGATTGTAGAGGTGTTCCTCCTTGCCGCTGCGGAAGCCGTGCGCACCGCGGGAACGGATTTCGGTATCGGTTTCCAGCCCCAGCGGGTCGAAGGCGGCGGTGTGCAATGCATCGACCGTTTCCTCCACGTCTTTGATGGAGATACCGCCGACGCGGCTGACCGTACCGGTGAAATATTCGTCGATGAATTCTTTGCTGAGTCCGATTGCCTCAAAAATCTGAGAACCGTGATAGGACTGGATGGTGGAAATGCCCATCTTGGATGCGATTTTGACAATGCCGTGGAGAATGGCGTTGTTGTAATCGTCTACGGCTGCGTAATAATCCTTGTCGAGCAGTTCGTCGTGAATCAGCTCGTGAATGGTTTCCTGAGCGAGATATGGGTTAATCGCACTCGCGCCGTAGCCCAGAAGGGTTGCGAAGTGATGCACTGTGCGCGGTTCGCCGCTTTCCAGAATGACCGCCAGCGAGGTTCTGCGCTTGGTAACCACGAGGTGACGGTGAAGCGCCGAAACCGCCAGCAGCGACGGAATGGCAAGGTGATTCTCGTCCACCCCTCTATCGGAGAGAATAAGGATATTCGCGCCCTCGTTGTAGGCCTTGTCTGCCTCCACAAACAGGCGGCTGATGGCTTTGGAAAGGCGTGTGTTCTTGTAGTAGAGGATCGGAATGACAGCCACCTTGTAGCCGCTGACATGCATATTCTTGATTTTCAGCACGTCGGTGGAGGTGAGAATCGGATTGCGGATTTTGATGACGTGGCAGTTTTCCGGCTTCTCCTGAAGGAGGTTGCCGTCCTCGCCAATGTAGACGGTGGTGGAGGTTACGATTTCCTCACGTATCGCGTCAATCGGCGGGTTGGTGACCTGCGCGAAGAGCTGCTTGAAGTAATCGAAGAGCGGTCGCGGCTGCTTGGAGAGGACGGCAAGCGGCGTATCCACACCCATCGCGGTAATGGGTTCGCTGCCGGTCTGCGCCATGGGGAGAATCGACTTCATGATCTCCTCGTAGGTGTAGCCGAATGCCTTTTGCAGGCGGCGGCGTTCCTCGCGGTGGTGCTCCTGCACCTTGACGTTGGGGATTTTCAGGTCTTTGAGCCGGACGAGATTGCCGTCCAGCCATTCGCCGTAGGGCTGGCGGGAGGCGTAGGTTTCCTTCAGCTCGTCGTCGTCGATGACCCTGCCGTTCACGGTGTCCACCAGCAGCATTTTGCCGGGACGAAGCCGGTCCTTCGACACGATCTTTTCGGCGGGAATCGGCAGCGCGCCGACTTCCGAGGACAGCACGAGGAATCCGTCGTCGGTCACATAATAGCGGGACGGTCGCAGGCCGTTGCGGTCGAGCACCGCGCCCATCACATCGCCGTCGGAAAAGAGAATGGATGCGGGACCGTCCCACGGCTCCATCATGGTGGCGTAATACTGGTAGAAATCGCGCTTGCGGCGGCTCATGGTGTGGTTTCTGTCCCAAGGCTCCGGAATGGTGATCATCACCGCCAGCGGCAGCGGCATTCCGCTCATCACGAGAAATTCCAGCGTGTTGTCAAGCATGGCGGAGTCGGAGCCTTCTGTGTTCACGACGGGAATCACCTTGTCAAGATCGCCTTTGAGATATTCGGAGCGCATGGTTTCCTCGCGGGCGAGCATCTTGTCGGCGTTACCCTTGATGGTGTTGATTTCGCCGTTGTGGACGATCATGCGGTTGGGATGCGCCCGCTGCCAGCTCGGATTGGTGTTGGTGGAGAAGCGGGAATGCACCATCGCAATGGCGGATTGAAAATCTTCGTCCTGCAGATCGAGGAAGAATTTCCGCAGGTCGCCGACCAAAAACATTCCCTTGTAGACAATCGTGCGGCTGGAAAGCGACACCACATAGGTGTCCTCGTTGCTCTGCTCGAATTCGCGGCGGGCGACATACAGCCTCCTGTCAAAATCAATGCCTCTCTTCACACCATCCGGACGGGCGATAAAGCACTGCTCGATCTCCGGCTTGCAGTCCAGAGCGCGCTGCCCGATGGCGGAGGTGTCACAGGGAACGCTTCGCCAGCCGAGAATTTTAAGCCCTTCCTTCTCCGCGATGATCTCAAACATCTTGCGCGCCTGATTGCGGGCAAGCTCCTTCCGGGGGAAGAAGAACATTCCCACACCGTAATCCCGTTCGCCGGGGAGCCTGATGCCGATGGCAGCGGCAGCTTTGGTAAAGAAAGCGTGAGGAATCTGGGAGAGAATGCCCACGCCGTCGCCGGTCTTGCCGTCCGCGTCCTTTCCGGCGCGGTGCTCCAGCGTTTCCACGATGGTAAGCGCGTCGTCCACTACCTTGTGTGACTTTTCGCCCTTGATATTCACCACAGCTCCGATGCCGCAGTTGTCGTGCTCAAATGACGGGTCGTACAGGCTGTGTGTGTTTTCGTATGCTGTTTTTTCCATGTAAATCTTCCTTTCCAGGAGAATACCGCCGCTTTTTTGCGCTGCGGATTTGTAGTGCCATTATAATACCGCTTTGCAGGATTGTCAAGAGATAATTGCATATTTTTTAAATTGTTATGCAAAACTCATCTGATTAATGCGGAAGTTCAGGGTTATTTAATTGAAAATTGCAGGATATCAAAAAAAAGTTGCAGAAATTTCAAAAAAGTACTTGACAAACGAAAACCATGGGATTATAATAGCACCATCGAACGGCAAAGGCGTCGTAAGCGATGAGGGTGAATGGAAAACCCTCTGCTTGCGGCGCCTTTTTCTTTTAGATAAAAATATTCATGTTTGAGGAGAGATTTTTATGACAAACGTACCCGAATATTTCGGCAGCATGGTATTCAACGACGCAAAAATGAAGGCAAGGTTGCCGCATGACACCTACAAGGCTCTTAAAAAGACCATTCAGAACGGCGAGCCGCTTGATATCAGTGTTGCTACGGCAGTAGCCAACGCTATGAAGGATTGGGCGGTGGAAATGGGCTGCACCCATTACACCCACTGGTTCCAGCCTATGACAGGGGTTACCGCTGAGAAACACGACAGCTTCATAGCCCCCGACGGCGATCAGGTCATCATGGAATTCTCCGGCAAGGAGCTGATTAAGGGCGAGCCTGACGCGTCCAGCTTTCCGTCCGGCGGCATCCGCGCAACCTTCGAGGCAAGGGGCTATACCACTTGGGACCCGACTTCTCCGGCATTCATCCGCGACAAGACATTGTATATCCCGACCGCCTTCTGCTCCTACACCGGCGAAGTCCTTGACAAGAAAACGCCCCTGCTCCGTTCGATGGAACGTCTGAGCAGCGTGGCGGTCAAGGTGCTTCACCTCTTCGGCAAGGAGGACGTCACCCGCGTGACAACAACTGTCGGTCCCGAACAGGAGTATTTTCTGATAGACAAGAAAATGTACGACGCGCGTCCCGACATCATCTACACCGGACGCACCCTCTTCGGAGCGCCGGCTCCCAAGGGACAGGAACTGGAAGATCACTACTTCGGCTCCATCAAGACGAGAGTCGCGGCTTTCATGGCGGACCTGGACGAGGAGCTATGGAAACTTGGCGTTCTTGCCAAGACCAAGCACAACGAGGTCGCCCCTTCGCAGCATGAGCTGGCGCCCATCTTCTCCACCTCCAACATCGCGACCGACCATAACGAGCTGACCATGGAAGTCATGAAGAAGACCGCCGAGAAGCACGGACTTGTCTGCCTGCTGCATGAGAAGCCCTTCGCGGGGGTCAACGGCTCCGGTAAGCACAACAACTGGTCCATCGGCACCAACACCGGCGAGAACCTGCTCGACCCCGGCAGGAATCCCGAAGACAATCTCCAGTTCCAGCTCTTTCTCGCCGCCGTTGTGAAAGCGGTGCATGAATATCAGGATCTGCTGAGAATCACCGTCGCTTCAGCCGGAAACGACCACCGTCTCGGCGCAAACGAGGCTCCTCCCGCTATCATCTCGATGTATCTGGGCGACGATCTCGGCGCACTGGTGGACGCGATCATTGAGGGCAAGGAATACAAGAGCGCCGGTAAGTCCGATATTCTCACCGGTGTGGACGTACTGCCCGACTTCAAGAAGGACACCTCCGACCGCAACCGCACTTCGCCCTTTGCCTTCACCGGCAACAAGTTTGAATTCCGTGCGCTGGGTTCGTCCCTGAATATTGGCTGTCCGAACTATATGCTCAACACGATGGTTGCCGAGGAACTTTCTCAATTCTATGATGTTCTGAAAGACGCGGATGATCTGGATGAAGCGGTCAGGGAGCTTGTGAAGAAGGTATTTACCGAGCATAAGAACATCATCTTCAACGGCGACAACTATTCCGCCGAATGGGTGGAAGAAGCTGCCCGCCGCGGACTCTGCAATTACCGTTCTCTCCCCGAAGCCATGGCGCATTATATAGATAAGAAGAACATCGATCTCTTTGTCAAAAACGGCATCGTTTCCGAAGCGGAAATCCGTGCCCGCTATGAGATCGAGCTGGAGCATTATGTCAAGCAGCTCCACATCGAAGCCCTGACCATGATCGACATGGCGCAGAGAAACATCGCGCCGGCGGTCAGCGACTTTGTCGGCAAGCTGACCGAAACAGCCCTTGCCAAGAAGTCCCTTTCTTCCTCCGTATCGGTTTACGCTGAAACTTCTCTTGTGGAAGAGCTTTCCGGACTGCTGGAGAAATTCGTCAAAAAGACAGCCGAGCTGGAAAGCGCAGTCGAAGGCGCGAAGCAGTACGACGGCGACAACCTCGCGCAGGCTACCTATTACCGCGAGGTAGTATTTGCCGGAATGGGCGAACTCCGCGAACTGGGCGACGCGATGGAGCGCAAGACCTCCGCAGCATACTGGCCCTATCCTTCCTACGGCGAGATTCTTTTCGGAGTGTAAATTCAGGTAAATTCAGGGTGAGGAAAAAATATTGCGAAGCAATATATCATGTCGCAAACGCGATATATCATACGGCGACAGCCGTATATCATTTTCACGACGCGCTTTCTCCAAGGAAAAAGTTTTCTCTTATCGGAATAGTAAGATAACCATTCCTTTCCCTTTCATTTTTTAATATATTACTTGAATAACCTACAACTGCATAATTTCTGTCAAAGGCGGCAGATACTTCGTAAAAGACGGTTGGTTGATTCCACAACTGACTGTCCGGCGCGGGTATCTGCCTTCTTTTATAAAAATCATTAAAAAATTTGAGGAGCTGATTCATTATGAATGAAGCAATCAAGGAGTATGTCGCAACGACAACCTCCGAACAACTGTTCGCCGTGTGGTTCCTGATCGGAGCCGCGCTGGTCTTCTGGATGCAGGCGGGATTCGCCATGGTGGAGGCGGGATTCACCCGCGCCAAGAACACCGGAAACATCATCATGAAAAACCTGATGGATTTCTGCATCGGCACCGTGGTCTTTATTCTGATCGGTTTCGGACTGCTGATGGGCGAGGATTTAGTCGGATTCATCGGCAAGCCGGGATTCGATATTTTTACGTCCTACGCCAATTTCAATTTTTCCAACTTCGTCTTTAACCTCGTCTTCTGCGCGACCACCGCGACGATTGTTTCCGGCGCGATGGCGGAGCGCACCAAATTCCTTTCCTACTGCGTGTACTCCGGCGTGATTTCCGCTCTGATCTACCCCATTGAAGCGCACTGGATCTGGGGCGGCGGCTGGCTGAGCAAACTCGGCTTCCATGATTTCGCAGGCTCCTGCGCCATTCACATGGTCGGCGGCATCTCCGCTCTCATCGGCGCGAAGATTCTCGGCGCGCGTATCGGCAAATTCAACAGGGACGCGGAGGGTAAGGTCACAAAGGTCAATGCCTTCCCGGGTCACAACATCGCGCTCGGCGCACTCGGCGTGTTTATTCTCTGGCTGGGCTGGTACGGATTCAACGGCGCTGCCGCCACATCCGTTGAACAGCTCGGTTCGGTATTCCTCACCACAACCGTCGCTCCCGCAATTGCCACGGTTGTCTGCATGATCTTCACATGGGTGAAGTACGGAAAGCCTGATGTGAGCATGTGTCTGAACGCATCCCTCGCCGGTCTGGTTGCCATTACCGCGCCCTGCGACGTGACCGACGCTTTCGGAGCTATCGTCATCGGCGCCGTTGCCGGTCTGCTGGTCGTATTTGGCGTGTGGCTGCTGGACTATGTGCTGCACATTGACGACCCGGTGGGCGCTGTAGCGGTTCACATGATGAACGGTATCTGGGGTACGCTTTCGGTAGGTCTTTTTGCGACCAACACCGCTCCCGGTTATTCCATCGCTGATGCTAACGGCAATGAGCTGGTCGGTCTGTTCTACGGCGGCGGTTTCAAGCTGATGGAATTACAGTTGATCGGCTTTGCTTCCGTCGCCGCATGGACGGTAGTGACAATCACGCTGACCTTCCTTGTGATCAAAGTCATCTTCGGTCTGCGTGTCAGCCGTGAAGAAGAAGTACAGGGTCTTGACGCTACCGAGCACGGTATGCCTTCCGCGTACGCAGGCTTTGCCATGACGCCCGAATATATCGAGGAAGGCGATGCTCCGGTGGTTGTGGATGGCGACGCACCTGTCGCGGAGGCTGTCACCGTCAACAAGGTTCCCTCCTTCGTGGAGGAAGGCAGACCCAAGATCACCAAGGTGGAGATCGTCTGCAAGGAATCCCGTTTGGAACCCCTGAAGAACGCCATGATGGGCATCGGTATTACGGGCATGACGGTTTCTCACGTTCTCGGCTGCGGCGCGCAGAAGGGCAAGCCGGAATATTACCGCGGCGTTCAGATCGAAGCAAGTCTGTTGCCCAAGGTGCAGGTTGACATCGTGGTATGTGCCGTTCCGGTCGCTTCCGTCATCGAAACCGCCAAGAAGGTGCTCTACACCGGACACATCGGCGACGGCAAGATTTTCGTCTATGACGTGGAAGATGTTGTAAAGGTTCGCACGGGCGAAACCGGCTACGACGCCATGCAGGACGTGGAGTGATCGTAATGAGAATCAGACATGAAAACATGTCAACCCACTTTATCTGAACCACATTTTTACCGCCTCCGCAGGAACGTCACTCAGGCGTTTTTGCGGAGGTGGTTTGTTTCTTCCGGCAGAAGAGAGAAGAATGATCTTCTGAATCATATTTCTTTCTCTGCAAGCCACTATTTGTCACGAATTATGGATTTTCTCTGATATCTGTTGTTGCAAAAGGTCAGGTGAGCAACATCAAAATCATAGAGAATCTATACTAAGGACGCGTATCCCCCTAGCGGTACTTTTAAACCTCTATATCCGGCTTCCTTCAGATTCCGCATCACGACGGACACCCTTGCCTTCGGCTAACAGTTCCTACTGCCAAGTCTGTAGCGGACTTTCACCGCCGAGTCGTTGCCCATGCCAGGAGCACCGCAAAACGCCCTCCGAAAGTCTGCATTCGGAGGGCGTCGCTTGCTCTTTGTGAGCAAAGACAGAATTGAATGTTCATTTTGTCTGCTGTTTCCTATCGTGTCTGATGACTGCTTTTGCCGTTATAATGAGATCTTTTCTTTGATGAAGAAAAATTCGCCCCCAGCGGTAAACGATTCCCGCGGGATATAAGAGAGGATACCGTCTTACAAAGGGGACGGAATGTTTCATGTATTCCATATCCGGAATTATTCCGCTCAGAAGATAGCCGGCTTTTGACTGATTTTTCAGCTTTTGATCAAGTTCGTTTTCTATTTTTCCGTATGTGCCGGCGGCGAGATACTGCGTCAGCATTTCCGTTTCGGCGGCATTTAGTGCGGGAAGTGATTCCGCGGAAAAGACCTTGCCCGCCAGACTTCTGCGTTCCCGTTCAAAATCGGCTGTTCCCAGCTGTCGGCACTGTTCCTCGATATACTCCCAGTCAAGGCTATTCCCCTTGACCTTGCAGTACACGAAGCAGTCCATCAGCGAACGTATGCCTGTACCGTTTTTTCGGTAATGATTCCATTCATGCGCCGTCATGTAGACATAAAAATCTTCATCGGAAAAATGATAGCCGAAACGGTTGCCGTCATCTTTACGGAGAAATCTCCTGACATCGGAATAATATATACTGAGCAAATCGGATGATTTTTCACTGAAAAAGCCGGTGTGCATTTCCATATTCAGTACAGGGGGCTTTTCATAGACGTCATGGTGCCACCTTCCGAACTTCTTGACCGTATAGCCATGGGAAAGCATGATTTCCCTGACTTGAGTGCTTTTGCCGGCATCGTAAAGGATATCGTTGTCAGCCATTTCACGCATACCGTTTTGGGGATAAAGATCTTTCAGCACCGCGCCTTTCAGCGGCATATACCAGATTCCCTGCTGTTCCAGATCCGCCAATATCGCCGCCCGTTCTATATCAAGATAAACATTCCTGCGCACCGCTTTTTTATAGGACCCGATAAATTGCCCGTTCTCGACGCCCGCCATTTGCAGCGCAATGCAGACCGCGCCGCTGACGGAATGAAATACCGCAAGCCGGTGGAGCTTTTCGGGATCCATCCCCTGCACCTTCTCCTTGTCGGGTGTAATCCCGTTCGCTGCGCAGGAGAGCAGATAGATTAGATTTCGCTGTGTTTCGTTCATTCTTCCAACGCTCCGATACCGCGCAGTTTGCGGATGACCCCCTCCACATCACGCGAGACGGTATCGCGGCAGGCTCCCTCATACTCCGCAAGAAGCCTGTCAATCACTTCGTCCTGTGTCGTTTCGGATTTCAGGCATTCGATGATGAAAGCGGCCGTTTCGTTGCTCTTGACAATACCGTTGAATGCCGTTATGCCGGTGCCTATCATATAATGCTCACCAAAAGTTTCATGGGTAAGGAATTTCGGATTCAGTTTCATGGGAATTTCCTTTCTGTCAACCGCCAGACGGCAGACAGCCTGAAGCCGCCTGCCGTCTGGTCAGCGATTGAATCATGTTCTGTGATCAGTCCGTTTCACCACCGGATTCAATAGGGAGTGACGTGGCAATCACGTCCTCTGATTCGAACTCAGTGATTTCCATCTCGGGAGTGGTGTACTTTTTCTTCAAAGTGAACGATCCTCCTTTCCTAGAGACTGTATAAGAGCCTGTTCAGAATCTCCGCGTGTGCGGATGGCGCCGCTGAACTTGTTCAGCTAGCAGATATTTTCGCCAGATGACGCCAAAACCGCAGGCAATACTTTGTGTATTAACGAGGATTTTGGCAAAATATGGCGGAAAAGATGCCAGCCAGACGTGCGTGGAGAGATTCTGAACAGGCTCTAAACATCTCCGAATTGTTGATTTATTATACCACCATACAACATAAAAATCAATGCACTTTATGATAATTGTGAGTAGGAAAATTGATTGAAATAAAAAATCCCCTCACATCAATGTGACTCCGCCCGGATGCTGACTTCACCGGAACGGAGAGCTTCTTCACTGCCGTCGGTATATCTGACAATCAGGCGACAGTCGGAATCTATGGCAAGGGCAATGGCTTCACGCGCTTCCCCTTTGCCGATTACGGTAATATTTTTCCCCACCACTACCGAGCGCTTCTGATATTCTTCCAAGAAACCGTGCGCGGGAAAGGCAGTATAATATTCCGTCAGCTTTTGAATAATGCCCGCAGCAATCCTATTCTTCATGTCACCGTCAGGCGGGACTGCAAAAACCGAACCCGCCGTCTCCCTGATTTCCTCAGGAAAACCATCCTGCGGAGGACAGATATTGACGCCGATTCCGCAGACAGCGTATTCCAGACCGCCGCTTTCCATGTCGAAGGACGCTTCTGTGAGAATGCCGCAGATTTTTCTCCCGTCCATAAAGACGTCGTTAACCCATTTTATGCCTGCGGTTCTGCCTGAAACTTCCTCGACAGTGCGTGCCACAGCGACGGCTGCGGCAGTGGTGATGAAAAGCGACTCGCTTGCGCTCATTTTCGGTCGCAGAAGAATGCTGAGATACAGCCCTGTTCCGTCCGGCGAGTGGAATCGGCGGTTCAATCTCCCTTTTCCGGCCGTCTGATGCGCCGCAACAAGCACAGTCCATTCAGCGGCTCCTTCCGCAGCCATTTCTTTCAGCAGGGTATTGGTGGAAGAAACGGTTTTGCGGGTCTTGATATTGCATTGTCCGGCACAATCACCCAGATATTTTTTTATTCCGTCGGCGGAAATGACGTCACTTCCGGAACTGAGTGAATATCCTTTTCCGGTTACAGCGTCAAAGTGATATCCGTCTTCTTCCAGCTGCTTGACCGCTTTCCACACGGCGGTTCTGCTCACTCCCAGACGCGCCGCAAGCTGCTCTCCGGAAAAGTATTCTCCCCTGCCGTTCTCAAACACCCGAAGTATTTCTTCCTTTACGCTCATAATATTACTCCTATTCTTTTAAATATCTAATCAGAAGTTACCGTGTTGACAAATCATGGATACTGTCATATAATAAAATCAAAAATCAGTGAGGTAAACAGAATGAATTCATTGAATATTGCAGAGGTAACTGAACTCAAACGAATGCTTAAAGAAAAATTCCGCATGGAACTGCATTTTGACAACGAGTATTCCGCAGAGGAATTCTGGTTTGACGCGGTTCCCTCAGAGGCTATGTTCCGTGCGCTGGACAAATATCTTGCGGGGAAACGGCTGCGTGCCGCATTTCACGAGGACGGCACGCGCTTTACCCTTGAAGGGAGATTCTGAGAGCCATGAAGGATCAGTTTGCAAGAACGCGGCTGCTGCTCGGCGATGAGGCTGTAAACAGACTCGCCCGCGCGAGGGTTGCGATATTCGGAATCGGCGGGGTCGGAGGATATGCGGCGGAAGCGCTGGCACGATCCGGAGTGGGCGCACTTGACCTCATCGACAGCGACACGGTAGCGCTGTCCAACCTCAACCGTCAGATCATCGCCCTTCATTCAACAATCGGAATGTATAAGGCGGACGCCGCTGCCGCGCGTATCAGGGACATCAATCCTAAAGCGGAGATCAATGTCTACAGGGTATTCTATTCTTCCGAGACACAGGAAATGTTTGACTTCACAAAATACGACTTCATTATCGACGCCATCGACACGGTAAGCGCGAAAATCGAGCTTATTGTCAACGCGCAAGCCACAGGGACGCCGGTGATCAGCTCCATGGGAGCGGGAAACAAGCTCGATCCCACTGCCTTTGAAGTGACGGATATCTACAGGACATCGGTATGTCCTCTTGCCAGAGTCATGCGTAGGGAGCTGAAAAAACGCGGCGTCAGGCAATTGAAGGTGGTTTATTCAAAAGAACAGCCTCTCACGCCGCTGCCTTCGGAGGAAGAGCTGCCGGAAGGACGCAGGCAGATTCCCGGAAGCGTGGCTTTCGTTCCGTCCGCTGCAGGTCTGATTATCGCCGGGGAAGTAATAAAAGCGCTCGCGGCCGGTTGTTGATTCGGAGCCTGTCCGGCTTTTTGGCGTGAAATGACCGCGCTGAAATGCCGGACAGGCTCTTTTGTATCAGTATCTGTTTTCACCGTATGGAGCATTCGGGTCATACGGCTGATGGATGATTTCGTCCTCACGTTCCAGATAGTAATTGTAGATAATATTGGAAATTCTCGCCCTCATGCGCTGACTGGCGCGTCTGCTTTCGGGCGTCACAACAGGATCGGAATTGAATATCCCCAAGAAATAATCGACATACCGCAGATAAAAGATGCCGGCCTCGTGATTCACCGTTTCTCGGTCGCTCACAAGCCTTCCGGTATAAATGTCGTCGCAGATGTACCGGGTAAAACCGCCGTGATTCCTGTGCCTCAGAAACATCCTGCCGACGTATTCACACAACGGACGGGAAAACAGCGTGTTCCGGTAGATTCCCTCAAAAAATCTCAGAATATCCTGCGCTGTCGTCACATTCAGTCTGAGGTCATCATGAATTCTGGTCTGTCCCATGCGGCACTCCACGCGGGTGTTGATCAGTCCGAACCTCATGCAGCTTTCGTTGATAAAATCCAGACCCAGTATTTCAATCAGCACATTGGCGGCAGTATCTTCGTTCGCCACGATCATCCATGACAGCAGCTCGTCTATCGAATAGGACATCTGCCCCCGTTCGAATGCCACGCTGTCGGAATTGATCCAGAGATTGGGAACGATCACGCATTTTTCCAGCGTCATTCCGCCCTCCTGAATCCGGCGCATCGCTGCGAGCAATATCGCGATTTTCGCCATATCTCCCGCCGGAACCTCGTAATCCGGCGCAAACTGAAAGGGAATTTCGCCGGTGTCAAAATCCTTGTAAATAACCGAAACCGTACCGCCCGCTGCATGAATTTCATCCTTTATGATACGGGCTATCGTCTTGTGATCCATACTGCTGTTTCACCGCCTCAAAGCCTGTTCTTTTTTTCCATTCCCGCCGTCGCGGAAACCCGACAGGCTTTTTTATTATTGTCCGATTGTGATGCTGCATTCCCACGGGGAAACGATGATTTCCGCATTCATTCCAAGCGGAAGGAACGTCGACGGCACGCTGTGACCGCACTGAATGCCGGAAATCACCGGAATGCCCAGCGATTCCAGAGCATTGCGAAGCGTCAGGGAAACCGGCATGCCGGATGGCGCTTGACAGTCCAGCCATGTGCCGAGAATGACGCCCCGGCAGCCTTCCAGAATGCCGCTGTGCTTCATGTGAAGTACCGAGCGATCGATGGCGTAGGCATATTCCCCCACGTCCTCCAGAAAGAGAATGCTGTCCCGGCAGTCGAGCTTGTAGGGCGTTCCGGCAGTGGAAGCGATCATGGTGAGGTTGCCGCCGACAAGCCGCCCCTCTCCCCTACCCTCAAAAACGCATTCCAGCGGAACGCCTGCATTTCTGTCGGTATGGGAATTGTCGTAGACCGCATTCCATCTGCCCGCAAGTGCGTCAGCGAGGGCGTCATGCGTGAATTCATCCTCTCTGAAATTGGCCGCAGCCGGCATCGGCGCGTGAAATGTCGCCATTCCGCAGCGCTGATTGATCAGAATATGCAGCACCGTCGCGTCGCTGAAACCTGTGAATATCTTAGGATTTGCCTTTATCATATCGTAATCCAGCCAATCGGCCAGCCTCGCGCCGCCGTAGCCGCCCCGCACCACCACCACCGCGCGTATTTCCGGGTCGGCAAAGGCGCGGTTGATGTCTCGGGCGCGGAGTTCGTCCGCCCCCGCTAAGAATCCCAGACGGGAGCGGCAGGAAGGGAATATTTCCGGCAGATAGCCCAGACCGGCGATAAATTCGGCTGCGAAGGCAAGGCGTTCGGGCAGAACCGGAGAACAGGGAGCAATCAAAGCTACCTTATCGCCGGGTTGCAGTGGGGAAGGAATTGTCAATTGCGTTGTTGACATGGTCATCATTCACTTTCTGAGAAAATGAAACTATATACCTCTATTATATGACTGCATTCAGAATTATTTCACCACGTCGAGAAGCGCCTGCACGCGGTCGGTCTTTTCCCACGGAACGTCGAGGTCGGTTCTGCCCATATGTCCGTAGGCGGCAAGCTGGCGGTAAATCGGCCGGCGAAGGTTCAGGTCGCGGATAATGGCCGCCGGACGCAGGTCAAATATTTTTCCGACGGCATCGGCAAGAACGCCGTCTTCAACCTTGCCTGTGCCGAATGTATCGACAAATATCGACACCGGATGGGCAACGCCGATGGCATAGGCGATCTGCACCTCGCACTTTTTGGCAAGGCCGGCCGCAACGATATTCTTTGCGATTTAACGCGCCATTTAAGCGCCGGAACGGTCAACCTTTGTCGGATCCTTGCCGGAGTAGGCGCAGCCGCCGTGTCTGGAATAGCCGCCGTAGGTATCGACGATGATTTTGCGTCCGGTAAGTCCTGAATCGCCCTGCGGCCCGCCTATGACGAAACGTCCGGTGGGATTGACATAAATTTTCAGACCGTGATCCACCAGATTCTTCGGAAGGACAGGCATAATGACCTGCTCGATCACGTCGGCGCGGATCTGTTCCAACGAGGCGCTGGCGGAATGCTGGGTGGAAAGCACCACCGTGTCAACGCGCACAGGCTTGCCGTTCCCGTCGTATTCCACCGTGACCTGTGTCTTTCCGTCGGGCTGTAGGTAGGGAATGGTGCCGTCCTTGCGCACTTCGGCGAGTTTCTTTGCCATTTTGTGCGCCAGTGAAATCGGCAGGGGCATGAGTTCCTCTGTTTCGTCGCAGGCAAAGCCGAACATCATGCCCTGATCGCCCGCGCCGATTTCGTCCAGATCGCTGTCGCCGAGACCGTTCTGCGCTTCGTTGGACTTGTTGACCCCCATGGCAATGTCGGGCGACTGCTCGTCGATGGAAGTGACCACCGCGCAGGTGTTGCCGTCAAAGCTGGCTTCGTGGCTGTCGTAGCCAATTCCGATAATCACATCGCGGGCGATCTTGGGAATGTCGACATAGCAGTCGGCGGTGATCTCCCCCATGACCGACACATAGCCGGTAGTGACAGTGGTTTCGCAGGCGACATGAGCGCCGGGGTCAAGCTCCAGAATCGCGTCCAGCACCGCGTCGGAAATCTGGTCGCACACCTTGTCGGGATGTCCCTCCGTCACAGATTCCGAGGTAAATAAGTAGTGGTTTTTGTTGATCATTAAACTTCATGTCCTTTCTGATGATATGGTTTGGAGTTTGGAGTGTGAAAAGAGTGTGGGGTTTGGAGTATGGAGTTGTGGAGCGCTACGCGCTGGAATATAACGCTCACATACGTTCGCTTTTTCTGTATCAAACAGCCTTATCATTATATACCTGAGCGAGATATACCTGAGCGAGCGGACGCGAGCGCAAAAAGCCCCGATATCATGGAGATACCGGGGAAAACGATTGCTTTTTCGCCCCTCATCTCTCGGCTGACGCCGCAGGAATTGGCACCTTGCTCACATGGAAACAAGCAGGTTGCCGGACTTCATCGGGCCTGAACCCTCCGTCACTCTTGATAAGGAAATTTTCTATATTTTACCCGAAAGAATTGTATCAGATGCGGAACAGAATGTCAATGCACATTCGTCACAGATTAACACAAATGTCGCTTCAGAATTCCGTACAATTTGGTGATCGTTTACGCTTAGCTGATAAAACCGTTGATAATTCTGTCCTCGGCTTCCTTTTCTGTCAGACCCAGCGTCATGAGCTTCACGAGCTGTTCGCCGGCGATCTTACCGATGGCGGCCTCGTGAATGAGCGAAGCGTCCGTGGAATTGGCGCTGATCTTCGGCACGGCGCTGACCGAGGCGGAGTCCATGATAATGGCGTCGCATTCGGTGTGACCGGAGCACTTGCTGTTGCCGTTGACATTGGAAA
This sequence comes from Clostridia bacterium, assembly GCA_017441385.1. Taxonomy (GTDB): domain Bacteria; phylum Bacillota; class Clostridia; order Oscillospirales; family Acutalibacteraceae; genus RUG762. Next base: position 32,497 of record JAFRXY010000074.1, read on the forward strand.
TGTAGAGCTGTCTGCTGTTTTCTCTCGCAACCGAACGTGAAATGACATGGGTACCGGAATCCTCCCCGTTGAGATCGACCTCAAAGCGGGTCTCGGCGTACTGGTCGCCGTCGGTCATGATTCGCTCGGTGATCTTCAGCACAGCCTTGTCCCCCAGCTTACCCTTGGTGGTGCGGATGGTGTTGTCCACACCCTGAATCTGCACCGTGTCCATTTCCATATAGCCGCCTTCTGCAATGTCGATGACGGTGGTGGGATTCATGATATTCTTTCCGCTCTCGGGTGAATTCTCGCCGTAATGCTTCTCGGAATAGAAGACGCGGGAATTTCTGCCGATGTGGAAGGAATGAATGCCGTCGTGGGCGGAATCCTCGTGGCCGTGGTTGTGAATGCCGCAGCCCGCTACAATCTCAATATCGCAGTTTTCGCCTATATAAAAATCATTGTAGACCAGATCCTTGATACCGCTCTGGGTGAGAATCACGGGAATATGAATCTTCTCCCCCACCGTGCCGTCCTTGACCCGGATATCGATCCCCGGAAGGTCTTTCTTTGCCGAGATCGTCACATTGGCGGAGGAACCTTTTGCGTAGGGGCTTCCGTCCACCCGCAGGCTGAAAGCGCCGGAGAGGTTTTCCGCCATGACGCTTATCTTGCTCAGCATGTCCAGCTTGTCGCTGCTGATATTCAGTCCGTTCATCTTCAAGCCCTCCTTGCGCATTCGTATTTCAGATCGCCGTCCATCAGCAGGGGCATGATTTCATCCTTGCTGCCGACCGCCCTGATCTTTCCCGCCGAAAGCAGAATGATCTGCTCGGCAAAGGAAAGGATGCGCTCCTGATGGGAAATGATCATAATGCTGCCGTTTGTCTTTTCGTACATTCTCTCAAATACCTTGATGAGGCTCTGGAAACTCCACAGGTCAATGCCCGCCTCCGGCTCGTCAAAGAGCGTCAGCTTGGTGGAACGCGCGAAAGCCGTGGCGATTTCAATCCGTTTGAGTTCGCCTCCGGAGAGCGATTCGTTGATTTCGCGGTGAATGTAATCCCTCGCGCAGAGTCCGACTTCGGAAAGATATTCGCAGGCTTCGTCCAGCGAAAGCTCCCGTCCCGCTGCAATGGAAATGATGTCGCTGACGGTGATTCCCTTGAAGCGCACCGGCTGCTGGAAGGCAAAGCTCACGCCGTTTCTCGCCCGTTCCGTAATGGACATGCCGGTGATATCCTCGCCGTCCAGAATAATGCAGCCCTCGGTCGGCGTGATGATACCCGCTATTGTTTTAGCGAGAGTGGACTTTCCGCTGCCGTTGGGTCCTGTGATTGCAACAAAGCGCCGGTCAACCTTCAAATTGATGTCGTCCAGAATCGTCTTGCCTTCCGGAGTCACGTAGGATAAATGTTTAATTTCTAGCATATATGATGATCTTCCTTTTGCCAATACTTTATCGGATATTATACCACAAACAATCTGAAAAATTCAACACTTTTTTTGCCGCGTGTAATCATAATACAAACAAAAAATCTATTGATTTTACAGGAAATATGTTGTATACTTACAATAGATCATTCTAGTAAGGAAGGGAAAACAGATGAAACTTTTTGATCTACAGGGCAACAACACCAATTTTATCACAGAAATTCTGGCGGGGTTTACCTCTTTTTTTACCATGAGCTATCTTCTGTCTGTGTGTCCGGCGATCATCGGAAGTAGAGGGGTAACAACCGAGACAGTCTACATAGGAATGTGCATTGCCTGCTTTTTGGGCTGCGTCATTATGGGAATCTGGTCAAAGCAGCCGTTTGTCGTTGCGCCGAGTATCGGCATGACCGTCTACTTCTCATCGACTCTTATGACGGATATGAGTTTCACCTACCATGAGGCCCTGCTGATCATGTCTGTTTCAGGCATATTCTTCATTATTTTGTCTTTTGCCGGTATAGGAAACTCTGTTTTTAATACCGTGTCGGGCAGTATGAAAAACGGCATTTCAGCCGGCATCGGTCTGTATATAGCAATGGTCGGGCTGCAAAACGCCGGGGTTCTTGTGAAAGATGATAAAACAATCATATGGAAGATAGGCGAACTGTCCTACAGAAAGACTGATGTATTTCCGATTATTGTGTTGTTTGTGGGTTTGATCGTTATCGGCATATGCAAAAGAATAGGGATGCCATCGCCCCCCTTCTTCGGAATTGCTGTCTCCTGTTTACTGGTATTCACAGGCGGACATATACCGCAATTGCGCGATCTGTTGTCAATCAGAATTCAAATGGGAGAGTTCAATCCAAACTTCCGCACATGGTACGACGAAGGCCTGCTTAAAAACATCACCAGAGGTATATTGAGTCTCATCAAAAGACCCGATATGACTCTGAAAGCCGCGTTGATGCTTCTGATTACCACCATCGTCATCGCAGTGTTCAATATGACCGATTCGGTCGGAGTGACTTACGCCATCGCCAAAAATCACGGGAAGTTTGACGACAATGGCAATTTCGGCGCGTTTAAGAATACGCTTGCCGCAAGCTCCGTTTCCTCCTTTGCCGGAACGATGTTCGGCTGCCCGACGTTATCAATTGCGCCGGAGTCCGTCGCCGGCATCTGCGCCCAGGGCAAGTCCGGACTGACCTCTGTGACGGCAGGACTTCTCTTCCTGCTGGCCGCGTTATTTGTTCCTGTTGCCAATTACATACCTCCCGCGCTGACCGCCTGCGTTATGATTTACATAGGATTCACCATGCTTGGCGCAGTCAAGGAGATCGACTGCGGCGACATTGGCGAAGGAATCCCGGCTCTGCTTACCATTCTGCTTATCCCCGTTACTTCCTCCATTGTGGACGGTATTGCATTCGGCATTCTGTTTCATGTTCTTATCAATTTGTGTACCTTCAAGCTAAAAGCCATCAAACCCATTGAAATAGTTGTAGCTATTTTTTTCGGGATCAATTATCTGTATTTCTGATCAATCATCTCCGCCGTTCTGCCTTGTTATTCACACTGACAGAACGGCGGCTTTCGATTTCCTCCCGGAAAAATTTATCTTATTCTTAGAAAAAATTAACGAGTTGTTCTGGAAATTTCCGATAATATATGCTATGATATAAATCAATTGTTTTTCCTCAACAAAATCTACGGAGGTTATACTACCATGCGAATTCCCGCTTTGGCCAAACTGTTAGCTCCGATAATAGCGGTATGCTTTCTCTGCGGCTGTGACGCTCAGTTTTTCGGCGGCGACCGTCAGCTGATGCGCCCCCCCTATCCCGCCGGAGAGGAACGCAATATTCAGGAGGAACTCAAAAAAAGCCTGGGCAGCTTCATGCTGAAATATCCCAAAAGCGGCGAGTACCGCTCGGCCATTCTCCGAACGGATCTGACGGGAGACGGCAGGAACGACGCCCTTGTATTCTACCGTCAGGATGAAACCAAGCCTATTTCTCTCGCCGTTTTGACACAGTCGGAAGGAAAATGGCAATTCGTTTCCAAAAAAGAAGGCGAAGGCGGCGAAATCGACCGTGTGCTTTTCGGTGACATCAACTGTGACGGTGTGAATGAAATCATTGTCGGCTGGACAATATACAGCAGCGGTCTGAATATTATTTCGGCTTACAGCCTGTATGAGAACAACCTGACCACCATAGACGTCAAGGAATATTCCGAGTCTAAAGCCGCTAATATTTCAGTTGCATACACCGATATGCAGCTTTATGATTTTGACAACGACGGTTCGGAAGAAATTATTGCCTCCTATCTCAATCTTTCCGAGGTGACCGCCACCGCCAAGCTGATTGAGTGTCACAAAGGGGTGGACAACGCCTACACCATGAGCGTGACCGACACGGCACCGCTCGACGGTCATGTGCTGAATTACGCTGACGCAAAGGTTGCGAAGCTGACAGACGACAAGATTTACGGCGTTGTTCTCGACGGCTACAAGGACAATTCCACCATGATAACCGAGTATGTCTACTGGAACAGCCAGAGAGGCGATCTGGAAACGCCCTTCTACAACGCCGAAGAACAGACCGTACTGGGAACCGTGCGCAATGTCAATATCACTTCGCGCGACATCGATTCCGACGGCGTGATAGACATTCCGGTAACGGCGCTTTTGCCGGGTTACGATCATACCTCGGAAAATCCCATGTATATGACGCTGTGGTATAACGCCGATTTCAGCGCGGACGGCTATTCCTTTATGAATAAAAAGAAAAACATCATCAACCTGTCGGAAGGCTACAGCATTACATGGCAGTCGGCGTGGGACAACAAAGTCACCTGCCGTCTGGACGAAAAGAACAGGATTCTCTATTTCTACAGGTATAAAAAAGACCGTTTTGCTTTCAGCGAAGAACTGTTCCGAATAAAGGTATTTACGCACAAGGAATGGAAAGAGGATCAGCATGACCCGAACTACGCCGTTGTTCTGAACACCACTGATGAAACTGTGTGCGCCGCTCTGTTTTCCAGCGATCAGACTATCATTGATCAAAAAAACATCAAAGCAGCTTTTTCGCTGATATGAAATATAACATTACTATAATCACATTACGAAGGGAAGATCTCAATTGAAAAAAATACTTGTTGCAGAGGACGAAGACGCCATCAGAGAATTTGTGGTGATCAATCTCAGGCGATCCGGCTACGATGTGTATGACGTTGCCAACGGCAGTGATGCCGTGGCCGCCTATGACAACGCGGACGGAAATTTTGATATAGCGCTGCTGGACGTTATGATGCCCGGTATGGACGGCATTTCCGTATGCCGTGAACTTCGCCGCCGCAACAGCAACTTGGGAATCATTATGCTGACCGCCAAGTCGCAGGAGATGGACAAGGTGAACGGCCTGATGAACGGCGCGGACGATTACATAACCAAGCCGTTCAGTCCGAGTGAACTGATGGCGAGAGTGGACGCGCTTCACCGCCGTGTCGTTCTCAGCGAGAGCAGCGACCGTTCCTTCCGTGAGGAACTCCGTTCCGGCGATTTCGTCCTCAATCTCCGCAACCGCACGCTCAGCAAAAACGGAGAGCTGGTGGAACTGACACAGGTGGAATTTCAGATCATGGAGTACTTTTTCTCCAACCCCCGCACCGCGCTCAGCCGCGACGACATTCTCAAGCACGTATGGGGCGAAGGCTTTTTCGGCGAGGAAAAAATCGTTGACGTCAACATCCGCCGCCTGCGCATGAAGATCGAAGACAAGCCCTCCTCCCCCCGCCACATCGTTACGGTCTGGGGTCTCGGCTACAAGTGGGAAGCGTGAGCGCTCGCGTTCTCCCTAAGTGAATACTGAATAATGAATAGTGAAGAATGAAGGAAGGCGCAAGCGCCTTGGAATATATGCGCTCGCGCTACCTTTGCCTCCTGCCTTCTGCCTTTACGAAAGGGGTGATATTGATTGGAGGATATTTCTAAAACGGAAAATGAAATCACCGCGGAAGTGGTGGAACCCGGCGACAACCCTTCGCTTTTCAGGGAAAAGCTCGGAAAGGTTCCTGACGCGCTGGGCAGAATGATCGGGCATTTCTCCCTTCCTTATAAGGAAATGATACGCGGCAAGGGAATTACACGCCGATGGCTGTTTACTACTTTCTCCCTGCTGGGAACGATGATCATCGTCATCTTCATCATTTCCGTATCCCTCATCAACAGCTTCTACTATAACAACATCAAACAGATCATTGATCAGCGGGCTTCGGTCACTTCCGATTATTTCGCGCAGACTGCCTTCAATTCATACACGGCCATGAATGAAAACGACTACAGGCTTTCGGCGCAGACCTTTGTGGAAGGTTTTTCGGACAAGGACAAAATGGAGATTCAGTTCATCAACGGCAGAGGCACCACCATCGTGACCTCCTCCGGATTCGAGCCGCCGGCAGGTCAGCCAATGCCGGATTATGAAGAAGCCTGCTTCTCCGGCGATCACGGCACATGGGACGGCGTCAATGAAAACAACGAGCATGTCTACGCCGTATCGTACATTCTGGAACTTCCCGATTACAAGGGCTACAGGGCCATCCGCATGATCGTTTCTCTGGAACCCACCGACAGCGCGGTGAGGAACAACATTATCCTTATTTCAACCGTCATGCTGATCGTATTGCTCTTTATTTCGCTGTCCAGCTCCTACTTTATCCGTTCTATTGTCAATCCCGTTAAAACCATCACCAACATTGCGGGACACATTGCAGGCGGTGATTTTTCCATACGCCTTGAAAAGCAACACGACGATGAAATCGGCGATCTGATCGATTCCATTAACGCCATGGCAGCGGAGCTTGCTTTGAGCGAGAACGCCAAGAACGACTTTATTTCCTCCGTTTCCCACGAACTGCGCACCCCCCTCACCGCCATCAAAGGCTGGAGCGAAACCATGCTGATGTGCGGCCCCGAGGATGAGGCCATGATCAAGCGCGGCATGGGCATCATTATCAACGAAACAGAACGCCTGAGCGGTCTGGTGGAACAGCTTCTCGATTTCTCTCGCATGCAGAGCGGCAGAATGGTGATGAATTTCCAGATGCTCGACATCATCGCCGAGATCGACGACGTGGTCTTTATGTTCGCCGAAAAGGCGAAGAAGGAGGACAAGCGGCTCACCTTCTATGAACCGGAACAGGCCATTCCCGTCATGGGCGACCGCGACAAGCTCAAGCAGGTCATCATCATCGTTATCGACAACGCTATGAAGTACAGCGAATCGGGCGGTGAGATCTATGTTTACACCTCGGTGGAAAACGACATGCTGACCATCGGCGTGCGCGATCACGGCTGCGGCATTCCCGCCGACCAGCTGCCGAAGGTCAAGCAGAAATTCTACAAAGCCAACACTTCAAAAGGCGGCTTTGGCATAGGTCTTGCGGTGGCTGATGAGATCATCCGCAAGCACAACGGTGAATTCATCATCGACAGCGTGGAGGGCGAAGGCACCAATGTCAGCATTATCCTTCCCGTTGCGAGACAGAACACCAGCATCGAAATTGCCCCGCCTGCGGAAAAAATAACAACAGAGAGCGAAGTTAAAAACAATGAGAAATAAAAAGAATAAAACCAAATACACCTCCATCGGAGGTCAGGCACTGATTGAAGGCATCATGATGCGCGGCCCGAAAAATACCGCAATGGCTGTCCGCAGCCCTGAAGGCAAGATAGTGGTGGAAAACGTGGAGTGTCCGCTTCCTTCCGACCGACCGTGGATATTCAAGGCGCCTCTTCTGCGCGGAATGTACTCCTTCTTCGATTCCATGCGGGTAGGCTCCAGGACGCTCATGCGCTCGGCGGAGCTGGCCGGCGAAGCCGACGAGGAAGAAGAGCTTTCTCCTTTTGAACAGAAGCTGAATGACTTTTTCGGAGAAAAACTGTTCGGCGTTCTCATGACACTGGCAATGGTGCTCGGCATGGGACTGGCGATCCTGCTCTTCTTTGTGGTGCCGACCGCGTTATACACCGGTCTTTCCATGCTCTTGCCGGTACTGAAAGGCAATATTCTCTATCGCTCGATTTTCGAGGGAATCTTCAAGATTGTAATTTTCGTGCTGTATATTTTCCTCTGCACCCGCATGAAGGATATGCACAGGGTATTTGAATATCACGGCGCGGAGCACAAGACCATTTTCTGTTACGAGGCCAAGCAGGAACTGACGGTGGAAAATGTGCGGAAGTTCAGGCGCTTTCACCCGCGCTGCGGAACGAGTTTTCTGATCGTCATGCTGATCATCGGCATCGCGCTGGGCTTCTGCATTCAGACCGACGTGATCTGGCTGCGCACTCTGATCAGACTGGCCTGCCTGCCGCTTGTCATGGGCTTCGGATATGAGATCATCCGCTTCTGCGGCAAGCACGACAACATTCTCACCAGAATTCTTTCGGCTCCCGGACTGTGGATGCAGCATATCACCACCTTCGAGCCGAGCGACGACCAGATTGAATGCGCCATTGCCGCTATGAAAGCGGTCATTCCCGAGGACACCGAAGGAGAAATCGTATGAGCAGGGGCTTCACCCTCAGAGAAGCCTACGAACAGGGCAGAACTACTTTATCACTGGCAGGGCTGGAAAGTCCTGCCTTTGATGCGTTATGCCTCTTTGAAATGGCATTCGGCATCGGCGACCGCGCTTCGCTGGCCATTCACGGCGGCGAGCCTGCCGAAGAAGGACGTCTGGAGCAATTCAACAGGCTGATTATCCGGCGCACCCGGGAACCGCTGCAATACATTCTGGGCCGCTGGGAATTTGACGGAATGGAGCTTTCCGTGGGGGAAGGCGTGCTGGTTCCCCGCGAGGACACAATGGCGCTTGTGGAAACGGCATGCAGCCGGCTTGCCGACAATCCTTCCCCGCACGTCCTCGACCTTTGCGCCGGCAGCGGCGCTGTCGGTTTGGCTATCGCAAAAAATATGCCTTCCGCGTCGGTGGTCTGCGTGGAGAAATCCACAGCCGCTCTCCCCTATCTCCGGCAGAATATCGAAGAATACGGGCAGGGCAGGGTGAAATGCGTGGAAGGCGACGTGCTTCAAGCGCCTTCCGGCTGCGGAATACATGGTTCATTCGACTGCGTTGTATCCAACCCGCCATACATTCCTTCCGGCGACATAGAAGGACTTGCGTGGGAAGTCAGGTGCGAACCGCGCATGGCATTGGACGGAGGCAAGGACGGACTTGTATTCTACAGGGCCATCTGCGACCTTTGGATGCCGCTGGTCAGAAACAACGGACTTGTCGCTTTTGAGATAGGATATGACATCCGCGACGGGGTTATGGAGATCATGAGCAAGCACAACATACATCACATTCAAGCCGCAAAGGACTTTGGCGGGATTGACAGGTGCATTTTCGGTACTGTCGTTTCATAAATGCAAATTTTCCTATTGCATTTTTCGCAGAAATGATATATACTAAAAGCAACCTAAAGAAAAAGGATGGATTGAAAATGGCAGTAGATAAAAAAAAGGCGCTTGAAACGGCGCTGGCAAGCATAGAAAAGCAGTTCGGCAAGGGCGCGGTCATGAAACTGGGGCAAAATTCCGCTCTCAACGTGGAAGCGATTTCCACCGGTTCGCTCGGGCTGGACATCGCCCTCGGAATAGGCGGCCTGCCGCGAGGAAGAATTATCGAGATGTACGGGCCTGAATCTTCCGGCAAGACCACACTCGCGCTGCACTGCATTGCCGAAGCGCAAAAGGGCGGCGGAATTGCGGCATTCATCGACGTGGAGCACGCGCTTGACCCGGTCTATGCCGAAGCGCTGGGAGTGGATATCGACAACCTTCTGGTTTCCCAACCGGACAACGGCGAACAGGCGCTTGAAATTACCGAGGAGCTGGTGCGTTCCGGCGCGATTGACGTAATCGTGGTGGACTCGGTGGCGGCGCTGGTTCCCCGCGCGGAGGTCGAAGGCGACATGGGCAGCGCGTTCGTCGGCATGCAGGCGCGTCTAATGAGTCAGGCGCTTCGCAAGCTCACCGGCGCGATCGGCAAATCCAACTGTGTGGCTATCTTCATCAACCAACTGCGTGAAAAGGTTGGCGTGGTCTACGGCAACCCCGAAGTCACTCCCGGCGGACGTGCGCTTAAATTCTACAGCTCGGTGCGCATTGAAATCCGCAAGGGAGAAGCGCTCAAGTCGGGTTCCGACGTGATCGGCAACCGCACCAAGGCGAAGGTGGTCAAGAACAAAATCGCTCCTCCCTTCCGCACAGCGGAATTCGATATCATGTACGGCGAAGGCATCAGCCGCACGGGCGAACTGCTGGATATGGCGGTGGAGCTTGGCATCGTCAAAAAAGGCGGCGCGTGGTTCTCCTACGGCGAGACCCGACTGGGACAGGGACGCGACAACGCAAAGAATTATTTCATCGAGCACCCGGAAGTTGCGGAGGAAATTGAAAAACAGGTGCGGGAAAACGCCGAAAAGCTGACAGCCAAGCGCAAGGGCGCGAAACCGGCCAAGAAGCAGGATTCTGAGGGAGAATCGGCCGATATGGCGATGGCAGCCGACCTTCCCGCCGACCTGCCGGCCGTACCGGACGAGATGATGATCGACGATATTCCCATTCCCGATGAATTCATCGACGATGTGAAGCCTTCCAAACGGAAGAAGAACATTGACATCTCGGTAGACTGAGCATGACGGTGATACTCATTGACGAAATCAAACCCCGGAAGGGACATCTGACCGGGCTGTATGCGCAGGGGGAACTGATCTGTGCGTTCGACAGCGACCTTGCAGCGGAAAAAGGGCTGAAAGCCGGCCAGGAATACCCGGTAGATTTTCTGCGTGAGCTACTGGGAGAATCGCAATTAAGGCGAGCCAGATCCAAGGCGCTCTACCTGCTGGAATACCGCGATTATTCTGCCCGTGACATGACCGTTCGGCTGAAAAAAGACTTTGACGAGCTGTCTGCCCAAACCGCAGTGGATTATCTGATGGAAATCGGCGCGATTGACGACTTCCGCTACGCTGAAAACATGATCCGCCACCTGCTTCAACAAAAGCATTACGGCAAACGGAGAATCATGCAGGAACTGGCCGCGAAGGGCATTGACCGCGACACAGCGGAGGACGCGCTGGCTTCCTTCGACATGGATGAATCGGCAGCGATCATGGAGCTTCTCGAAAAAAAATTCAGCCTCGACCTAGCCGACGACAAGGGAATCCGCCGCACGGTTGCGGCATTGCAGCGCTACGGCTATCATTCAAGCGATATCTGGGAGGCGTTGCGGGAATACAGAGACGCCGAAGAAGAATAAACCGGACAAAAAACCGGACGACAAAAAGGTGCGGAAAGCCAGAATGACTTCCGCACCTTTTTTTGCAACTTAACTGCCATAAGAATCAAAAACCGTTATAATAATTGATCAGGAGAGCAAGTGTAAGTATGAGCATGAATACCGACAGAGATGTGTAATAAGTCCGGCGGGTCGCGTTTCTCCTGAATATGGAATGGGACAGGAAAAAAATGACGGAACAGCCAATGACGCAGGCGGCCACATCCACTGCGGTCACGATCGACATAGCGGCGGCGATTTCCTTAAGAAGTCTCGCTGCCTTCATAAAGCGGACAATGACTTCCGTGCCGATGATATGTCCGGCAGGAACAAAAGCAATGGGCAAAAAAGACCTGCCGACGGTAGCATATCCTTTGCGGGTACACATGTAGGATGAAATCAGTACGATAAAAATAATGGCAACGCAAGCCGTAGTCATACAGCCAACTCTCCTGTCATGTTGTTGTAATTTAATCTATAAGCAATATTATATTTTATTACATGCAATATGTCAAGTAAAAAAAAGACGATTTATCTCTTTCCCGCCGTTTTGCTTGTGAAATCGAGCATGATATTATCCATACATGAATAAAAAATGAATAAAAATAAAAATCCTGTTAAAAGTGTTGTGAAAGCACTATTGTGTGTGCTATAATAGGGTTATTATTAAAAATGGGTTATTATCGGCTTTATTCCTGAAACAGGGTAATAAAATCAATATTACTTACATTACGGAGGAATTTTATGCTTACAAGACGTGAATCAAGACAGCAGGCTTTTGAATTTATCTTTGAGGAATCTTTTAACGGAAACGAGCCGGAGGAAATTTTCAGGAACGCGGGAGAAGCAAGGGATGCGGAAATATCCGATTATGCAAGACAACTGCTGAGCGGTGTTTCGGAACACAGGGAGGAACTCGACGGCTACATATCTTCATTGCTTGTAAGACGCAGCATTCACAGACTTTCCAAAGTGGTACTCGCCGCCTTGCGGCTGGCGATGTATGAAATCATCTATATTCCCGACCTTGACCCGACGGTTTCCATCAACGAAGCCGTGGAACTGACTAAACGGTTTTCCGGCAAGGACGAATCGGGTTATGTCAACGGCGTGCTCGGCAGCTTCCTAAAAAAATACCAGTCAGGTGAAATCAAGGCGCAAGAGAAGGCCGCCTCTCCCGAGGGTGAAGCGCAATGAGCCTCATTCTCGGCATTGACACAAGCAATTACACCACTTCCGCCGCACTTTACGACACACAGACGTCATGCATCATTCAGAGCAAAATGCTGCTGCCGGTCAAGCCGGGTGAAAAGGGCGTCCGCCAGAGTGACGCCGTCTTTCACCACACGGTGCAGCTGCCGCAGGTGATTTCATCGCTGAAAGAAAAAGCCGGCGGGTTTGCGGGGCTGGAAGGAATAGGCGTTTCCTCCCGCCCCAGAAATGCCGAAGGCTCCTACATGCCATGCTTCCACGTCGGATTATCAACCGGGCGGATTCTGTCCGGCGTGATGAATATTCCGCTGAAGGAATGCAGCCATCAGGAAGGGCACATCGCCGCCGCGCTCTATTCGTCCGGCAGGCCTGATCTGATGGAAGGCAGATTCATCGCCTTTCACGTTTCGGGCGGAACCACAGAGGCGCTTCTTGTCACCGGAAACGGCAGAGGATTTGAATGTGAGCTGATCGCTTCCTCTCTCGACCTGAAAGCGGGACAGGCGATCGACCGCACCGCCGTGATGCTGGGTCTTCCCTTCCCCGGCGGCATGCATCTGGAAAAGCTGGCGGGCGAATGCGCCGACGAGATCAGATACAGACCAACTATGAGGGGCTGCGACTGCTCGCTTTCCGGCATTGAAAACAAATGCCGCAGGCTGAATGACGACGGCGTTCCGCACCCGTATATCGCCAAATTCTGCCTGACGGCGGTGATGAATTCCATTCTCGGCATGACCGGCGCTATTCTCGAACAATACGGCGAACTTCCCCTGCTCTACGCGGGCGGCGTCATGTCAAACGGGATGATGCAAAGCGAAATTGCTGCAAGGTACCCATCGGCACATTTCGCGGCGCCTGAGTATTCATGCGACAACGCCGCGGGCGTCGCCCTTCTTGCGGCGGCAGGTTTATTCCATCATTAAACGGCAGGGATAAGATTGGACATTTTTTCTGTAAGTCAGATCAACAAATACATCAAAGGACTGATGGACGGCGACGGAATTCTCCGCGACGTCACGGTGTCGGGAGAAATATCAAATTTCAAACGGCACAGCTCGGGACATTATTATTTTTCCGTCAAGGATCAGGATTCGGCGATTTCTGCGGCGATGTTCAAGTGGCAGAACCGCACGCTGACCTTCCTTCCGGAGAACGGAATGAAGGTGCTGGTTCACGGCCGCATTTCGGTGTATGAGCCTTCGGGACAGTATCAGATGATTGCCGACAGCATCCGCCCGGACGGCGTGGGGGCGCTCTATGAACAGTACGAGCGGCTGAAACGCGCGCTGGAAAAAAAGGGCTATCTGGATCCTTCCCGCAAAAAGCCCATTCCGCAGTTCCCGCGCAAAATCGCGGTCGTCACATCGCCCACCGGCGCGGCGATACGCGATATACTCAATATTCTCGGAAGGCGCTATCCCCTCGCGGAGGTTGACGTTTATCCTTCGGAAGTGCAGGGTGAAAACGCTCCCGCTATGCTTGCGTCGGCCATTTACGCGGCAAACCGCAACGCGGACTGCGACGTGATCATCACAGGGCGGGGCGGCGGCTCGATGGAAGACCTATGGGCGTTCAACAGCATCGAGGTCATCAAGGCGATCATTGATTCCGAAATTCCGGTTATTTCCGCCGTGGGACATGAAACCGACTTCACGCTGAGCGATTTCGTCGCCGATCTCCGTGCGCCCACCCCCTCGGCGGCGGCGGAACTGGCAACCCCCGACAGCGCGGCGGTTCTCGGTTACCTTGCCCATTTCAGAGCCAAAACAACCGCGGCGCTGGAGAACAGAATCAGCATGTTTGAGAACAGAATTGCATCGGTGATGAACACACAGTGCATGAAAAACCCCCTTACCTTCACCGAAAACAAAACCAGACAGCTTGACGAAGTGCTTTCACGCATTGATCATTCCATGAACGAGAAGATCAATTCATGTGAATCGGATCTCAGGGAATGCGCTTCGAAACTTGCCGCCCTCAATCCCCTTGCCGTTCTCGCCAGAGGATACGCGGTGGTCTATAAGGACGGTGAGCCGCTGCATTCGGTTTCCGGAATGCAATGCGGAAATGCAGTCAATATTCGATTTATGGACGGCAGCGCACAGTGCCGTGTGGAAAGTACAATATCGGAGGATCTGAATCAATATGAGTGAGAAAAGCGCACAACCCAAGAGTTTTGAATCGGCTATGCTCCGGCTGGAAGAAATTGCCGATCTTCTGGAGGACGGAGAAGCCGAACTCGCCCGCTCTCTTGAATTATACAAAGAAGGCGCGGAGCTTGCCGCCTATTGCACACAGCAGCTCACGGATGCCAGACAACAGGTCAACATGCTCTCCAAGGAGAGCTATTCCCAAGAAATCAAGGAGGACAACTGACATGAGTGATATCGTAAAGGAAAGACAGAACGAATGGCTGCCCCAAATCGAGGCGCATCTCGACAGATACACGGCCGACTGCGGCTCTATGCACCCGCTTCTGCTCGAAGCCATGCGCTACAGCCTTCTCGACGCGGGAAAAAGAATCCGTCCGATACTCGCGCTGGAATTCTGCCGCGCCGCGGGGGGCAACGCAATGGACGCAATGCCCTTCGCCTGCGGCGTCGAGATGATACATACCTATTCGCTGATTCACGACGACCTGCCCTGTATGGATGACGACGACCTTCGCAGGGGCAAGCCTTCCTGTCATGTCAGATACGGCGAGGCGAATGCCCTTCTTGCGGGCGACGCGTTACAGCCGCTTGCCTTTGAAACCATGCTCACGGGGAGCAGAATCAAGCCCGAACTGACGCTCCGCGCCGCAGCCGTACTGGCTCATGCCTGCGGAGCGGCAGGCATGGTGGGAGGTCAGGTAATCGATCTGGAAAACGAGGGAAAGCAGGTCGGACTTGAGGATATCCGCAGAATGGATTCCGGAAAAACCGGCGCCATCATCAAAGCCGCCTGCGTAATGGGCGTTATCGCGGCGGACGGCAGTGAAGAAATGATTGCGATAGCCGAAACATATGCTGAAAACATCGGCATTGCCTTCCAGATCACCGACGATATTCTCGATGTCACCAGCACGGCCGAAGTGCTGGGCAAGCCGGTGGAAAGCGACATCGGCAACGACAAATCCACCTATGTTTCACTTCTCGGTCTGGAAAAGGCCCGTGAGGAAGCCGCAAGGCATACCGCTCTGGCGGTGGAAGCCGTTTCCGCTCTGGGTGAAAAAGCGGATTTTCTCGCGGCATTTGCGCAGATGCTTGTCAGCAGGATTAATTGACCTTGGAGGCGAATTGCAATGAAAACACTGATGGCATTGCTTCATAATTATGTATTGGTATGCACACTTTCGTCATGGGCGACCGCGCAGGTGCTCAAGCTCATTATCAATTATGTCATTCACCGCGAAGTGCAGCTGGAACGTCTTTCCGGCGCGGGCGGAATGCCCAGCGCACATTCCGCAACGGTAACCGCGCTGGTGATTTCCTGCGCCCGCTATGAAGGTATCGGCTCGACATTCTTTGCCATAGCGGTCGCGCTGGCCGCCGTCGTGATTTACGATGCAATGGGAGTCAGGCATGAGGCCGGAGAACACGCGAAGATCATCAATCAGATGCTCAAGGAATCCAAGTCAGGCGCCGAAGATAACGAGGACCCCGATTTCAAGGAGCTGAAGGAAATGCTCGGACATACTCCCATCGAAGTGGTGGGCGGAGTCATGACAGGCATTCTTGTTCCTTTGATTATTCCTATTCTGTGATGGAAAGGAATAACGGTTTATTCTGATTATTAAATCACTTCAAGGGTGGTAAAGCAATGTCTGATTCATTATTGGATAAGATCAATTCACCTGCCGATATAAAACATTTCAGCAGAGAGGAAATCGACAGGCTCTGCGAGGAAATAAGGTTTCGGCTCATTGAAACGGTTGCCCAGAACGGAGGGCATCTCGCTTCCAATCTCGGAGTGGTGGAACTCACTGTCGCCATGCACCGGGTATTCGATTCGCCTCACGACCAGTTTGTATTCGACGTGGGACACCAGTGCTACACCCACAAGCTGCTCACCGGCCGCAGGGAGTGGTTTTCCACCCTGCGCACCGAAAACGGAATGTCGGGGTTCCCGAAACCTTCCGAAAGCGAGCATGACCCCATGATTGCGGGACACAGCAGCACTTCCATTTCGGCGGCGAGCGGTCTTGCGGCAGCCAAAAAGCTCAGGGGCGACGACGGCTGCGTGGTGGCGGTAATCGGCGACGGTGCGCTGACCGGCGGCATGGCTTATGAGGGGCTGAATAATTTAGGCCGGATGCACGAGCGCGTCATCGTTATTCTCAACGACAACAAAATGTCGATTTCCAAAAATGTCGGTTCCATGGCGCGTTATCTGGCGGGAATCCGTACGCGCAGGGGATACATTCGCGTCAAGACCAAAATTTCAAGAGTGCTGCAAAAAGTTCCCTTTGTCGGAATCAAGATAAACAATCTTCTCTTCCGCTCCAAAAAGGCGCTCAAGGGAGCCATTCTCCACCGGCGCGGAACGATTTTTGAGGATATGGGCTTTCTTTACATAGGCCCTGTGGACGGTCACAACGAAAAGCTGCTTGAACGCACGCTGAATGTCGCCAAGTCCATGAGCAACCGTCCTGTGCTGATTCACATATGCACGGTAAAAGGCAAGGGCTATGAACCCGCCGAGCTGAAGCCGAAGACATTTCACGGAATATCCGGTTTTGACATCGACTCGGGCGAACCCAAGCACGGCACCATGACGTTTTCCGACGTCTTCGCTGAATGTCTGAGCGAATTCGCCGGGGAGGACGAAACCGTATGCGCCGTCACCGCCGCCATGAAATCCGGGACATCCCTCTCGGACTTCGCTTCCACCTACCGCCGGAGATTTTTTGACGTCGGAATTGCGGAGGCACACGCGGTCACCTTCTGCGCGGGCATGGCGGCCAACGGAATGCGTCCCGTCTTCGCGGTTTATTCCAGCTTTCTCCAGCGGGGATACGACCAGCTGATTCACGACGTCGCCATTCAGAATCTCAATGTGACATTCGCGGTCGATCGCGCGGGAATCGTCGGAGAGGACGGCGAAACCCATCAGGGGCTTTTCGATACCGCCATGCTGGGCACCATTCCCAATATTTACATTTACTGCCCCTCCTATTTCAGCGAGATGAAGCCCATGCTCTACAAGAGCATGTACCTCTACAGCGGGCCTTCGGCGGTTCGCTATCCGAGAGGCTCTGAAAAATTCAAGCCGGAAGGCTTCGTGGCGGTGGGAAACGATTACGATATCCTAGACAATGGAGGCGAAATGCTGGCGGTTACCTACGGCAGAATCTTCGGCAATCTCTGTCAGGCAGCCGAAAAACTGAGCAGTGAAGGGCGCAAGGTCAACCTTCTCAAGCTCGGACTTGTCAAGCCCATTCCGGAGGAGGCGGTCAAAGCGGCAGCGGCCTACCGCACCGTTGTCTTCTTTGAGGAAGGAATCAGGCACGGCGGTGTGGGCGAAGACTTCTGTTCCCTTCTCTGCGCTAGCGGCTGGAAGGGCAGCTTCTCCCTGATTGCGGTAGAGGACAGATTTGTCCCTCACGCCTCTGTCGATTCCGCCCTTGCCAGACTGGGACTGGATGCCAAAGGAATGTATGAAACATTGAAACAAAATGATCCGCTTTCGGCGGACTCGCAATAAGCGTAAAGGATGGAATGATTTGAGCGATAAAATCAGACTGGACACAGCGGTATTCGAGGCGGGACTTGCCGACAGCCGTGAAAAGGCAAAGGCGATGATCATGGAGGGAATTGTCTTTGTGAATAATCAGAAAGAGGACAAGCCGGGGACTCAGATCCGCTCCGACGCGAAGATCGAGGTGCGCGGCGAAAAACTCCCCTTCGCCAGCCGCGGAGGGCTGAAACTTGACAAGGCGGTCAAGGTGTTCTGCATTGATCTCAAAGACAGAATCTGTATGGACGTGGGGGCTTCTCACGGCGGATTTACCGACTGCATGCTCCAGAACGGCGCGAAAAAGGTCTATTCGGTGGACGTGGGCTACGGACAGCTTGTCTGGAAACTGCGCAACGACCCGAGGGTGGTCAACATGGAGCGCACCAATATCCGCTATGTGACCCCGGAACAGATAGACGACCTGCTGGATTTCGCCAGTGTGGACGTCTCCTTCATTTCCCTTTCGCTGGTGGTGCCGGTGGTTCGCAGGCTTCTCAGGGAAAACGGGGAGATTATGTGTCTTATTAAGCCCCAGTTCGAAGCCGGCAAAGGCAAGGTCGGCAAGAAGGGCGTTGTCCGGGATCCGGAAATACACTGTGAAGTCATTCAGAAAATCCTTGCCCTCATGCACGAAAATCGATTCCGTGTCATGGGACTGGATTATTCGCCCATAAAGGGGCCGGAAGGAAACATTGAATATCTGATATACGCGGCAAAGGACGAAGACGCTCCTGTCTTTGAATGTGACGTAAAGCAGCTTGTCAGCGAATCACACAGCCGGCTGTGAGCCTTCACGCCTTTGCCCGTCAAATGGGGAATGCAATATGGTTCTGCTGGTTACGCCGAACAACGACAAAGCCGGCATTTACGAAAGCACCGCAAGGCTCTGCAAAGCACTGCACGAGCATGGCGCCACCGTCTGTATGCTCAGTTCCGACAGCGAGAAATACTACAACTGCTGCGACGTTTCGGGCGGCAATATCAATGAGCTTACAAAAAAATGCGACGCGGTCATTGCTCTGGGGGGCGACGGGACGATTCTGCGCTCCGCCACCATCGCGGCGGTCTATGACAAGCCGGTTCTGGGACTCAATCAGGGAAGGCTCGGCTTTATGGCGGGTCTGGAAATGAGCGAGCTGGAGCTTATTTCGCGCCTTTTCACCAAGGAATACGAGATTCAGCGCCGCATGATGCTCGATGTCGCCGTCCGTCACAACGAGAAATGCAAATACCGCAACATCGCGCTCAACGACGTGGTGCTTTCACGCGGCGCTATGTCGCACATCATTGATTTCAGAATCATGCACAACAGCGACGCCTGTCTGGAATACCGCGCTGACGGCATTATTATTTCCACCCCTACGGGTTCCACCGCCTATTCCCTTTCCGCAGGCGGGCCGGTGGTGGATCCGAGTGTCAAGAGCATTATTCTTACGCCGGTATGTCCTCATTCTCTCTGCAACCGTTCGGTCATTTTTTCCAGCGATTCATTTCTTGACATTGAGCCTACCGTCATATTCGACAACGAGCTGTATCTGACCATCGACGGAGACGGCGCATTCCGCATGGAAAAGAATTATACGCTGCATATCAGGCGTTCAAAGGTAAACGCAAAGTTCATTATTATTAAGCAAAACAGCTTTTCAAGGGTATTTACCGAGAAAATGCTTCATTGATAATTCTGACGGGACAGTGATCACTTTGAAAAACAACAGGCAAAAGAGAATACTTGAAATCATCCGGTCGCAGAACGTCGGTACGCAGGAGGAGCTTCTGCTCAGACTGTGTGAATCCGGGTACAGCGTCACGCAGGCGACGGTTTCCAGAGATATCAATTCTCTGCGGCTGGTCAAGGTGCCGGACGGTTCGGGCGGCTATAAATACGCCGAAACAGGTGTAAAAGATCCGGCGGGAAGGTCAAGATTCCTCGCTATGTTTACCGAAAATGTCACCTCCGTTGCGCGGGGACAGAATGTCGTATGCGTCAAATGCCTGACCGGAATGGCGCAGGCGGTCTGCGCTTCGCTCGACAGCGTGGGCAGAGAGCCCATCGTCGGCACCCTCGCGGGAGAAGACACGATCTTTGTCCTGTGCAAGAACGAGAAAGACGCGGAGGCGCTTGCCGAAGAAATGCAGAAGATGCTTCTGCGAGCCTGAATTCATCATATATTTCGCCTCATTGACTTGAAGGCACGGGGACGGTTATCATTAAATGTTAAGGAAACTGTATATTGAGAACATAGCGGTTATTGAACGGGCGGAAATCGATTTCAGCAGCGGATTCAACGTGCTGACAGGCGAAACAGGCGCCGGCAAGTCGATTCTTGTCGATTCCATCAACGCGGTGCTGGGGCAGCGCACCAGCCGGGAGCTGATCCGCACAGGAGCGGACAGGGCATTTGTCAGCGCGGAATTTGACAGCCTCTCCCCTTCCGTTCTCGGCGAGCTTGCGGAGCTGGGATATGAGCCTGACGCGGAAAACGGAGGAACGCTCCTGCTGCGCCGTGAAATACGCTCCGACGGAAAAAACACAGTCAGAATCAACGACCGCCCCGCGAGTATTTCCGATCTTCGCGCCATGGGCCGGCTGCTGATCAATATTCACGGTCAGCATGAAAATCAGGCCCTCATGTCGGTCGACCGACATATGAAATATCTCGACAGCTTCGGCGGCTACGGTGAAAAACTGAACGAATACTCTGGCATCTACAAAGCGTATGCCTCCGCAGCGCATGAGCTGAGCAGAATGCGCACCGACGACGCGGAGAAAGCCCGTCGCGCCGACATTCTCCGTTTCCAGATCAACGAGCTGGAACAGGCGGATCTTTCCGTGGGAGAAACCGACTCGCTGAAAAAAAGAAGAAACGCCATAGAGAATGCCGAACGTATTTCCGGCGCTCTGAGCGGCTCCTACTCACTGCTCAACGGCGGAGACGATACCGACGGGGCCATCAGTATGCTCCAGCAGTGCTGCTCGTTTCTGTTGGATATCTCGTCGGTGTGCGAAGGCTCTTCGGGTCTTGCGGACAGAATCAGCGGAATTGTGTACGAGCTGGAGGATATTTCTTCTGAAATCAGCTCGAAAAACGGGGAAAACGAATTCAATCCTTCCGAACTGAACGATATAGAAGCCCGCCTTGAAACGCTCTCCAAAATCAGCCGCAAATACGGCGAGGAAGGGGAAGCGCTTGCATTTCTTGAAAAAGCGCGCGCCGAACTGGATTCCATCGAGCGCTCGGACGAATTGCTTGCCGAACTTACACAGAAGGCGCGGGAGTGTTATCACAAGGCTTTGAAAGCCGCCGCAGAGCTTACCCAACTTCGCAAGGAGGCTGCCGAAAAATTCTGCGAGGACGTGGGACGTGAGCTTACCTTCCTCGATATGCCTTCCGTCAAGCTGGCGGTGGATATCAAGCCCTGCAATCTCTCGCCTCGGGGCGCCGACAGCGTGGAATTCCTCATCTCCGCCAATCCCGGTGAACCCCCAAAACCCATCGGGAAGATCGCTTCCGGCGGCGAACTGAGCAGGATTATGCTTGCCATCAAGACGGTGCTGGCCGGCATCGACGACATCGACACCATGATTTTTGATGAGGTGGACACCGGCATCAGCGGCAGGGCCGCTCACAAGGTGGGCGTCAAACTCCACGAGGTGTCGGGTTCCCGTCAGATTATCTGCATTACACACCTTGCCCAGATGGCGGCGCAGGCAGACAATCATCTGCTGATCAAGAAGAATGTGAAGGACGGCAGGACATTTACGTCGGTCACACCTCTCAGCTTTGAACAGCGCAAGCAGGAGTTGGCCCGCATCAACGGCGGCGATACCGTTACGGAATCTATGTTGCGAACTGCCGAAGAGATGCTTAACAGCGCAGGTTTCTTCGGATAATGCCACAGACGGGCTGTTTTTCCGTTAGATTAAAAAAATACCAAATTATTTTAAAAAAATGTTGAAATTTTTGCGATTTATTGATATAATTAATTATATATAAGTTCTCATCAATTGCGCAAAGGAATGATCACAAGTGGAAGGTACTTCAAAAAAAGACGTTAACAGCTTAGTTGCCTCTTTGATGAACGACGCATATGAAAAAAACGGCAAGCTGCTTT
The DNA here is from genome assembly GCA_017441385.1 of Clostridia bacterium. GTDB lineage: Bacteria > Bacillota > Clostridia > Oscillospirales > Acutalibacteraceae > RUG762. The sequence goes on from JAFRXY010000074.1 coordinate 54,316, forward strand.
TCATTAAATACAGCAATACATTCACCATCAAGTTTGAAGATGTTCTGGTGGCCTCAACCGACAATGAGAATGCCGTTCAGACGCTGTATCATGAATTCAAGCCGGGGATGATGCAGGGTGCTTACGCCCCTTTGCTGGACTGGATCGGCGCTCTTTACAAGCGTTATTTTTCCGAGATTGAATATTCGACCTTTCTCGCGGATTGCGACGTCTACCCTTTGCACATCAATGTCTTCAAGACCTATTTCGAATGCGGCACCTGCCGCCGAGTAGAAACAATCGTGCGCAATGAAGCCGAATTTGAACACAAGCAGTTTCTTTCCGATATCATAAAGGTGTTCAATACTATCGCTGACGCAGTACCGATTCTTATGATCTTTGACAATCTGCAATATTGCGAAAGATCTCTCCTTGTATTTCTGGAAAAGCTGACGCATACCAGCACGGAAAAGCATTTCTCGGTACTTGCGGACTTCAACGAAAAATACGAGGTCGACGAATATATTCAGGATACATGGGATCTCTTTTCCAGACGGATTGAAACCAAAAACATGATGCTTTACTGGGAATTTGACAGCATGATCGTGTCGGATAACCGTCATATTCCTTTTGTTCCTGACAAAGCTTTCTTTGCGGTTTACCTCATCATGCTCAACAACATGATCAACCTGCTCTGTCTGGAACAGGCGCTGATGTATTTTGATGTGATCCGGCAGAAGCTGGAATCGGGCGACATGTTCGTTACGGCTAAGGAAAGATATATCTTCTACAATATCTACGGCAACGCGCTGTTCCTCCACGGAGATTACGATGAAGCCATTGAAATGAGCGAGATTATGCGGGGGGTGTATATTACCAACAAGGATCTGCATGAAATCAACTACGAATACAATTTCAATGAGCTTGCCTGTCTGGCCAACATCTACAAGCGCAATGAAGACAAAGCGATGGACTATGTTCTGGAATGCAAGCGCATCGCCTACGGCAGCGGCGACGGTTTCCTTATGTTCCAGGCCGACCTCATCCGGTACAAGGCAATGATGAGAGGTTGGGATCAGGATTATCTGGTTTCCGCATTCGGCGTTTCCTACGAAATTGACAATGACTTCCTTTCGCTGGCCCGTAAGTATAATTATCTTAACAATCTGGCTTATGTGATCGCTTTCGGATACGGCAATGACCAGACCTTTTACCGCGATTCGCTGAATTTCTGTGAGAGCCGCGATCACGTTGTCGCCAGCACCAATATCGCAAAAGAGCTGAAAAATGATTATCTGCTTCTTCTTATGTGGGAAAAGCACATCCGATTCACCATCCGATACGGCTATTTCAATGTCGCCGATTATTACTATAAGTGTCAGCTAAAGATTTATGAGCAGACTGACAATATGCGTGAAGCGGGCATCATTTACAACGGCCTTGGCTACAACAGAATTATCATGGGTCATTACAACTATGCCAGTGACTTCTTCAATTCGGCAATTGACGTATGGTACAAGCTGGGCTTTGCTGATGAAATCGGTATGACGCTTTACAACATGGCGCTCAATGAGATACTTATGGAAGAATACAGCGTTGCCATTGATATGATTTCCACTACTATCCGCATCATGAAGTATCTGGATCAGATCAACCTGAAATACTGTAATATGTCAAAGCTCTACGGAATGCTTGTCTATTGCAATTACAAGCTCCATATCGAATACAACGCCCAATTCTACCTCAACAAGATGGAGTATATTCTTCATCACCTTATCTACCCAGACGGCACACCGGATTATTCTTCATGGGACAATGAGCTTTTCCTTTTCTATCTCAGCAAGGCTTTGCTCCTGAAAAAAACAAATCCTGAGGAAGCGCAGAACTTCTTCGATAAAGCGAAATACCACATGGAACGCGCTGATGATCTGTATTTCTTTGTATATATGATCTTTGCCATTGAACAGTCCGCCTTCTATAAAGAAAAGGGCGACATGGAGAACTTCAAAAAAGTCCTCAACAAGTGCATTGATCACTTCAAGAAACACGGGTGCAATGAAAAAGCCGACCGGTTGTTTGCCATATTGAATAATAAAAACGTCGCCACCAAGAAGCTTGGCTCCGGTCTGAAAAATGTCAATTCCTTCCAGCTGATAGAACTGGCCAGACGCGTCGGTTCCGAACTTGAGCTAGAAAGACAGAATAAAAATATCCGTTTCCTGTCATCATGGCAGAAACTCATGAACAGCGACGCCATTGAAAACGTGCAGATGCTCTATAAAAGAGCCGTTAAACTCATCAAACGCAATTTCAATGTGGATAATATTTTCATGTTCACAGTCGACGGCGAAAATATAACCCCTGACTTTGAAGAAAAGAATTCCGACATCAGCAGCTTCCGCGTGAACAAGATTGTGGATTTCTTCAGGAATCCCCAGCAGCCGTTCGTTATCACACGCACGGAAAAGCGCTTCTATGATTTTGCTCCGTTCGTTGAGAATTTCGGAATTAACCATGTCTTCTCCATGCTTTGCGTACCGATATATGACAGGGAGGAACTTACTCATCTCTTCATCGGCTACATTCAGTCGCATGATAATTTCGTCCATAACAATGATCTGCTCGATGAAGACGATCTCAGCATTATCCGATTCACCTACCGTCAGCTCATTGATTCCACCCGCAGACTTGAAGCGCGTCTGGAAATTCAGGAAATGAACGCCAAACTGGAAAAGACGTCGGTTACCGATATGCTTACCGGACTGCTGAACCGTCAGGGTTTCGCAAAGTATCTTGAAGAGGAATTCAATAAACTCGCCGCCAAGAAGAGAACCCGTGAAATCCCGACGACCGTGCTTTACATCGATCTGGACAACTTCAAATTCTACAATGATACATTCGGCCACGATATTGGCGACGTTCTGCTTGTTTCGTTTGCCAATCTCTTTAAGAACATCATCGGTGATACCGGTTACAGCGTGCGTTACGGAGGCGATGAATTCCTCGTTATCCTCCCCGACGCGGACGAAAAAGAGGGCGAAAAAGCAGCTCAGGCTATTTATCAGAAACTCAACGAATCCAACGGATTTGAGGACGAAATCAAGTCGAAGATGGGTCACGACTTCGAAGTGCCCAAGAACAGGCGCGTCAACTGCTCTATCGGTATCGCAACTTCTCAGGAAGCGAGCATGGCCGCCGTTTCGGAGGCTTTGAAGTGCGCCGACAGCGCCCTTTATGTGGTCAAGAAATCGACCAAGGGCAATTACAGAATTTATCAGGGCGAATCCCGCGAGGACGCGGAAAAGCAGGCAAAGAAAAAGAAGGCGTAGTGTCATTATTCCTCACTGAACAAAGCCGCACAACAGTCACCCATGACATGTGTGCGGCTTTTTTATTGTATTATGATGTGTTTACAATTTATTGATATATTTCAATCAAAATTATGTTATAATTTTATAAAAAGTACATGACACAGTCGGATGCCAAGAGACGACGGTTATGTGCGAAAAATACTGGAGGTTTTTCATTATGGCAAAATTTGTATGTACGGTCTGCGGTTATGTTTACGAAGGCGACGCTGCTCCTGAGAGCTGTCCTATCTGCGGCGTTCCCGCATCCAAGTTCATCAAGCAGGAAGAAGAAATGACATGGGCCGCTGAGCACGTTGTCGGCGTTGCTTCCGATGTTCCCGATGACATCAAGGAAGACCTGAGATCAAACTTCAACGGCGAATGCTCCGAAGTCGGTATGTATCTGGCAATGTCCAGAGTTGCTTACCGTGAGGGCTATCCTGAAATCGGCGCCTACTGGGAAAAGGCAGCCTTTGAAGAGGCGGAGCATGCCGCAAAATTCGCCGAGCTTCTGGGTGAAGTGCTCACCGATTCCACCAAGAAGAATCTTGAAATGAGAGTCGAAGCAGAGAACGGTGCAACCGCCGGCAAGACCGACCTTGCAAAACGCGCAAAGGCGCTCAATCTCGACGCGATCCATGACACTGTTCACGAGATGGCACGCGATGAAGCCCGTCACGGCAAGGCCTTTGCAGGACTGCTCAAGAGATATTTCGGCTGATATTTTCTTATTTTAGGAATTATATAGTTCCTTCCTTACTTAACCATTAACCAAAACCGCAGCGTATCTGTATTTTGCAAAGATGCGCTGCGGTTTTCGGTATTTCAAAGAAATTCAGTCCACACGGACGTATCTATAATCGCCGTTGCCTGTTTCGAATGCGGAGATTCTGCTCTCCCCGCTGTCAACAAATCCCATGTACGGCTTGCCTTCATCAGTGTAAAATACGTACACATAAAATGTTTTCTCACCGGGATTGTCTGCTTCATAACGCACATAGCCTGTTTGTTCCACCGTTCCGCTTGCGTAGTAGGCGGTGAATCGGCCGTCCGCGTCCACTTCCACCGACGAGCCTGTCTTATCCCCGTCAATGCAGTACCTGCCCGAAAGCCTTTCGATAGGGTCGGAAGGGGTATTGTCTTCGGCTAATCCGGAATGATCGGCGGGCAATGCCGAACTGTCATTTCCCGCCGTCCTGCCGCTGTCATCCGTTGCATCGGAACCGCAGGCACACAGGCAGAAAGCCAGACAGAGTATGCAGAGTGTCAATAACAAGGTTCCTCTCCCCCACTTTTTGAAAATCATTCTGATTCTTCCCCTTTCAAAATACTTTGCATTGATGATTATAACACTTTAGGCGGCGCACCGCAGATAATTCCGCGGAAACGCCGCCCGAATCCGGCATTTACTTGATTTCAACCCCGCCAAAGCTGACTGACACAAAAATATGAACGACCGGCGCGTCGGGCGCGTCCGAGGAAACATATTTATTCTCTGTCCCGCCGAAGCTGGTGGAAGTCTGTAAATCGACCCGGCACCCTTGCGGGAGCATTATCTCAACTCCCGCAAACGCAGCGTTGACATTGATCGTGACTTCCTTGTCGATGATGGCGTTTCTCAGATCGAGTTCGCCCGAACCGAAGGTGATATCCATGCTGCACCCATCAAACGATCTTCCGGAGTAATCGGGGTTGACTTCCCCGAAGGAAGTTTCAAAAACGGGGATAGATCCATCTTCCGGGATTTCGGGGGTGAAGGTATACTTTTTTTTTCTTTTACCTCCGAACAGCGCACTTAATATGATGCTCAATCCAAAGAGGACAATCAGCGCGGGCAGAATCAGTTTCTTGACACTCACCAGCATTTCCTGTTGCTGAAGGAATAACGCGACGCCCAGAGCAATCAGGAAAAGTGAGACAAATTTATTTGAGTTGCGGGAAAAAAGCATGACCAATCCCGGCAGGATAATAAAGACCGTCCACCAGCCAGCAAAAAAAACAGTGAATTCCGGCAGGATGTTCATAGCTTTCAGACAGTAACCGACGCCTATTCCCACGAGAATCAGACCGGCAATAACGGAAAACGCTTTAGTTTTCATTTCAACATGCACCTCCATGAGCTTGCCCCTCTCTTTGTTATTCACTGCATGCAGCTTCTGTTATACTGTCCGCCGCATTACCGGCTCCCGCCTTCTTTTTCCTGTCAGACAGCCAGAATCCGAATGTGATAATTGCCATATACGGTACCAAAATCAGTAGACTGGGAATCTGATAAAGAAACGGGAAAGGAATCAGACTGTGGAATAATTCAAGCAAAGGATTCCCGTCCGGACTGATATTATAGAAATAATTTGCGTCAGCATACAGACCTGTTCTTCTCAGAAGGAGATTGCAGAGAAATACACAGAAGGAAATGCCCAGAATCACAACACATGATATCGGAAGATCGCGGAATTTTGGACGGTAAAGACCGAACGACACAATGGCAATCGCGAGAATGACGATCATGTAATGGGTTCCGAAGAAGCCCAGCATTCGCGGAAGGAATATGGAATAGCCTGTAAATCCATTTCCGGGCATGAGAATGGCCATACATGCGCCGAGAGAGCCGGCATAAAAGCAAAAGCTCATGAGCATCTGCAAATTGAACATGGCGGCAACAGGAATCAGCAGCATGTTGATATTGCATAGATGCAGGGGAAGCTCTCCCCACCAGTTGAATTCTCCGTTATAAGAGGAAATTGCGTGGTAGGCGGTATCAATGGAAAGAAAATATTTGTAGACAATAAAGCCGATGAAAGTCAGAACCGAGGCGGCGGAAATGACGATACGTTTTGCCCGGTCGCTCTTCTTGCGCATGAGAATGCTTGCCGCCACAAGCAGAAGGACAAAGAAAGCTGTCACAATAAAAAAAGTGAGATTAAACGGCTTCATGATTGCAAAATTGTCCAATATGATCTCCTCCGTTCTATAATTATGAAAAAATCAATTGCCGTCATAGTAGGAAGACGCCGAAAGGGCGGTGGAAATAATAATGCAGATGGCAAGCTGCTGTGCGGCTGCCATTGCAATTGCCGAAGTCGATAATGTCGCCATAGCTTCCTGGGCTGTGCCGTAGAGATCAGTGGTCAGCATTGTCGCGTGCATGAGGCGGTTTTTCTTATCAATACCGAGAATGCCGTATCCCTTCTGCTTGGAAAGGAAATCGTCAATTTCAATAATCGTGTCGCGCAGCTTATCCGTGTCGTTATCAAGAATGGATACCGACCCCAGTGTGGACAACTGGGTATACACTCCGTATTTTTTCCCGGCCTGCTTTAATGTATCATATAGCTCGATCAGATGATTGACTTTCTCGCTCGCGGAACCGTCCGTCAGCGAGAGCACATGAGAAACCAGCTGGATACTGCTCTTGTGGGAAAATTTGATCTTCAGCAGATCATAGCATTTTTCCATATCGTCAATCAGATCCATATTGTTCTTTCTGGAAAGAGCAAGCAGTCCTGCGAACACACTGTTCTGTTCATCTGTAAGGAAGGGATGCTGACTCTTCATCAGGTCATAGATTTCCTTGCCGCGATCGAGAACCGCCTCAATTCTGTCGTCTTCCACAAGATCTGCCAGCATGATCGCAAGCAAAGCGGTGTATTCAGAACGCCTGAACAGATTTTTCGCATACTCGTAAACCCTTTTGACCTTTTCGATATGTGCCTTCGGATCATCTTTTAAAGAAAGATTCGCGGCAAAAGGAAGCGAAACATTGCCTCTCAGATAGGAAAAGTTGCCTATGTTCTTTTTAACCAGCTTCTTGCACTCGCGGAGCTTTGCCTCATCCGCCTTTACTCCGTGAGATGACAGGGCATTGGCCGCCACAGGGTAGACAAATATGCTTTCCGCCCTGAATACCTTTTTAATTACATCCCTGTTTTCGATAAATTCCTCACACAGCTTTAATGTTTTTTCTTCCATATCACAATCTCCTTCAATAATGTAAAAATGTCATCAGGAATTGCCGAAAAAATACATCGCAAAGGCTTCCAGCAATCCCAATATCACGATAGCTATCTTTCCGGCGAGCTGGGGTTTCTTTATATAAACCGGGGTAAGAAACCCGATACCTACCACACATGCCGCTATCTGAAAACAGTAGGTGCTTGCAAGAATGCCGTTCCTATGAAGTACATATACTATAGGCAATAACATAGCAATGGTGGTAACCGGTACACCGAGATAGCTCTTGCGGTGTCCTGTTTCCTCTTTCTGCCTGTTTTCCTCAAGCACGTTGAAATAAGCGAGCCGGATCACGGCGGCCAGCGTGATAAAGACAGCTGAAATGGCGGCGGTCAGCTTGTTTTCCGACACTGTGTATACAATCACGCCCGGAAGGACGCCGAATCCGACAAGATCACACAGAGAATCAATCTGAATGCCGAACCTCTTTTGATTTTCATCCCGCGGTTTCGTTGATGCTACAGTGCCGTCAAACATATCGCACAGTCCAGCTACCATCAGACACCAGATGGAGATCCATATCTTATCTTCAATGGCAGAGAAAATGCCGATGCAAGCGGAAATCATTCCAAGATAGGTCAGCACGACAGTATAATTGTAATATCCAATAATCCTGCGATTCATTATTAACACTCCGATTTTATCATAGTACAACAATTATTCCGGTGGAAATCTATCTGCGAAATAATAGTTTATGATTTATTCAATATTTAATTGCATTAACATATTGAAATCAACACGCACAATAGTGTATAATACATTGGATTTATTATATACCAAAAGATTTCGTATGTCAATGAGAATATTCAACATCTTATATAATATCTGATTGGATGTTGCAATTTTCCTATATACAATTCCTATATCATTACTGATTTGAGGTTGAGTTTATATAAATGGCAAATTTCAAAACAAACAGCGATAAATACAAAAAAATATTCTGGGCGATATGTTCACCTATGCTGGCTGTGCTGACGGTATGGCTGTTGCTGAAGCAGAATCAGGACGTGTCAATGAGAGATATTGCACACACCGCTGCCGGAGCGGATAAGCTCTGGCTGTCATTGGCGGCGGTCAGTTCAGTTTTATTTATTTTTTTTGAAGCCTTTGCTATCAAATCGATTCTTAAAGGAGCCGGCTTCAGTCCCAAATTCAAAAACAGTCTGATCTACGGTACGGCGGATATTTATTTTTCCGCTATTACCCCTTCCGCCACCGGAGGTCAGCCCGCCAGCGCCTATTTCATGATAAAAGACGGCATCCCCGGGGGGGTCTGCACGGCTGTGCTGATGCTTAATCTGATGATGTATACCCTGTCAATCGTCGCTCTGGGTATCACTTCGATTGTCATTTCGCCCAGCACCTTCACGGAGTTCAATGTTCCGTCCAAACTGCTGATCTGGGCTGGCACCGCCGCTCAGATTGCGCTTGCGGTCTTTTTCATGACCGTCCTGAAAAAAGGCGATTTTATCTTTGATATTCTTGAAAGAATGATCGCTTTTTTGGGCAGAAAAAAAATACTCAAAAATATTCCCAAGAAAACCGGCAAGCTGCACAAAGCCAAGCGTGATTATTCATCCTGTTCAATGATGTTCTCTGGAAATTACCCCCTTCTGTTGAAGGCTTTTCTCTGGAATCTTCTTCAAAGATTTTCACAGATTGTTGTGCCGTCCCTGCTGTTTATCTCCATGGGCGGCAATCCGTTGGACAGCGTCAGGCTGTTTTCAAAGCAATGCCTGATCACGATCGGCTATAACTTTGTTCCCCTGCCGGGAGCCATGGGGGTTGCCGATTATCTTATGCTCAACGGCTTTTCCGAATTAATGGAGCATGATATGGCTTTTCACCTAGAAATGCTGAGCAGAGGAATGACCTTTTACATTTGCGTTTCTTTCAGCGGACTGATTGCATTTGCAGGCTATCTGGTAAGAAGGAGAAATAAACGACATGAAAAAAATTAAAGAATTTTTGCTTTCACTGATTCCTATATACGGATGGACTGCCATGCTGGCTATTGTTTTGCTGAATATGGTGGTATATTACGGAACCAAGTTTATCACTGATTCCATGTACCATCACGACATCGCCACGAATCTGGATAAGAAAATTCCTTTTATTCCTTTTTTCATCTTTGTCTATCTCGCCGTTGCGTATGCTCAATGGTTTTTTGGCTATTATACCGCCGCAAAGGAGGAAAAAAAGACCGTCCTGTATATATTCGGTGCTGAAATCATTGCCAAGCTGATTTGCATGGTTATTTTTCTTGCATTTCCTACCACAATGGTCAGGGCTGAGATTACGGGGACGGATTTATTCAGCAGGATCGTTGCCATGGTGTATGTATCCGATACGCCCTGCAACCTCTTTCCCTCCATTCATTGTCTGGAAAGTTATCTGCTCTGGCGCACGCTGCCCAAGCTGAAAAATGCCCCGCATTGGTATAAAATCGTTACTCCTTTTGTGACAATTTTGGTTTTTGCGTCGGTGCTTCTTGTCAAGCAGCACGTGCTGATTGACATTGCGGGAGGAATCATCGTCACTGAAATAGGATTATTGATCATGTCATTATTTCTTAAGAAATATAAACAGCCGGAATTGATCATGTCGAAAAAAGCCTTGAAAAAAATAATGACCTATGAAAGCTCCGAGTAATAGTTCAATAACAAAGAAAACTCCGGCGGAGGGACAGACAGCGAAGCCTGTCGTTCCACGTGCCGGAGTTGATTATTTTTTCGCATTCGGTCATTATCTGATGATATCAGAGTCCAAAGCTGAAAATCGCAATTATATAAAACGCAAGAACATAGGCTGTCGCCAGCCAGTCAAAAACGCCTAAAATACGAACCACCCTGCTTTGTCTGTCAAGTTTCCTTCCGATAAAGAAAAAGGCAAACCCGAGAAAAGCCAGTAAGAACGCAACTGATATTACATTTCTCACCGCAGCCGAATCATAATCCGATACGGTCAGAAGGAAAGACACCGCTGCCGCTGCCGGAGGAATTGCTTCCGCGATAATTGCGATGGTTCTCTTTTTCATATTGATCTACCTCATTTCCATGCTGTCTGTTCACCTGTATAATAGCACATGATCCGTTCCGATGCAAGTGCTATTTGCTATTTTTCCTTCTGGTGCTTTGAAAAAAAATTTTTCAAAAAACACTTGACAAATATCAGGATGTGTGTTAACATTTAAAAGCTGTGTATTTCGTTCGGTTTGCCGGACGATTACCAAAGACAGCAGGTTGCAATTATGCCTAACGTGTTTCGTGTGGAAACCGCCTGCCGAGGGAAACAGAGCTTATTCCAATGAATCAATCCCGGCGTTTTGCGCCGTCTTTGTGATGAATTAGTCTGTCCGTCCTCGGCGTCTATCGTGGACGGGCTTTTTGTTTCCTGCGGAATATCCTGTATTTCAGAGGTGAAACTATCATGCCAAGTAAAGCAATATTGGAACAGAAGCAGGCGCTTGTCAACGATCTCTCCGACAGACTCAAGGGTTCTGTCGCCGGCGTTATCGTCAATTACAGCGGTATTTCTGTTGCCGATGACACCAAGCTCCGCAAGCAGCTCCGTGAGGCCGGCGTTGTCTACACCGTCGCCAAGAACACCCTCATCAAGCGTGCCGCGGCCGACGCCGGTGTTGAGATTGACGACGCGGTTCTCAACGGAACCACCGCCATCGCCACCTGCGACAGCGATTATATCGCCGCCGCCAAGATTCTCAACGAGTATGCGGAGGGCAACAAGAAGGGCTTTGAGATCAAGGCAGGCTTCATTGACGGCAAAAAGATGACCGTCGACGAGGTCAAGAGACTGGCAAAGACTCCTTCCAGAGAGACCCTTCTCACGCAGCTGGCTTTCGGTCTCAACGCGACCATTCAGGGTCTTGCCATCGCCATCAAGGCGATCGTGGACAAACAGTCCGAAGGCGCCGAGGCTCCCGCAGCCGAGGAAGCACCCGCAGCAGAGTAATTTTCATTACGCTGCCAGCATTCTTAATTTACAAATCATCATTTTTGGAGGTAAAACACCATGTCTGAGAAAATCGCAAACATTATCGAAGAAGTAAAGGCCATGTCCGTTCTCGAGCTTTCCGAGCTTGTCAAGGCCATTGAAGAAACATTCGGCGTTTCCGCCGCTGCCGCTGTCGCCGTTGCCGCTCCCGCTGGCGGCGCTGCTCCCGCAGCCGAAGAGAAGACCGAGTTTGACGTCATTCTGGCCGCTGCCGGCGCTGAGAAAATCAAGGTCATCAAGGTTGTCCGCGAGCTGACCGGTCTCGGTCTGAAGGAAGCAAAGGCTCTGGTTGACGGCGCTCCCGCTCCCCTCAAGGAAGCTGTTTCCAAGGACGAAGCTGAGTCCATCGAAGCCAAGCTCAAGGAAGTCGGCGCTACCGTCGAGATTAAGTAATTGTCTTACGGCTTGATTCTCATCATCACTGAATAATTTCTGACCGTCAAATCCGGCTTGCTTGAGCTGAATTTGACGGTTTTTATTTGTATCATCTTCATAATGAACTTGACTTTTTACCAATTTCGGTTACAATAGTATTTGTATCCTGCTTTGCAACGTTTTTTTGTTCAGGCGGAACATCAGATTACGGAGGCTGTATCATGTATAAAAAGGCTCATGGCATTATGTGTCATCATTTTCACGATGAAGAAAAACATATCGTCAGTCAGGGTTCCATTTCCGCCCGGACTTTCGGCGACATTCTGGATTATTACGCGAAAGACCACAATATTCTGAACGCAGAGGAGTTTTTGCGGAAATCCGAATCCAATACATTAGCGCCGGACGACGTGTGTCTGACGTTCGATGACGGCCTGCTTTGTCAGTATGACGTTGCCTACCCTGTAATGAAAGAAAGAGGACTGACCGCCTTCTGGTTTATCTATACCTCCACGCTTGACGGTGTGATGGAAAGGCTGGAGATTTACAGACATTTCAGGTCTTCAATGTTTTCGGATATAGACGATTTTTATTCTGCTTTTTTCAGAATCGTATCCGAAAACAATTCCAAGGCGATGGAATCCATGAAATTTTATGATTCTGATGAGTATTTAAAGGAGTATCCCTTTTATACCCCGAATGACAAGCGTTTCAGATATCTGAGAGATGAAGTGCTCGGGGAAGGCAGCTATAATGAAATAATGGAAAGAATGCTCGTTGAATACCATTACGATATTGAGCGGAATGCAAAATTGCTCTGGCTAGGCGCCGATCATATTAAAGCCCTGTATCAGAACGGAAATGTGATAGGTCTGCATTCCTATTCTCATCCCACGGTCATGGAGAAAAAGAGTTATGCAGAGCAGCACAGGGAATACACGAAAAACAAACAGCAGCTCGAGAGCATTATCCATGACGAAATCGTGTCTATCTCCTATCCATCCAATTCATATAATTCCGACACACTGAAATGTGTGCGTGAAATGGGACTCAAAATCGGATTCAGAGCCAATATGGCGGACATATGTCTGGAAGAATTGCGATATGAATATCCCAGAGAAGATCATGCAAATATTCTTAAATCTATGGAGGCTACATTATGAACATAACCGTCTTTACAAGCAATCAGCCCCGTCATCTCAGTCTGATCCATTCGCTGGCTTCGATTGCGGACAAAGTCTATGCCATTCAGGAGTGCAATACCGTTTTTCCCGGAGAGCTTAAGGGCTTCTTTGATACTTCCGATGTGATGAACAGATATTTCCAACGTGTAAGAGCGGCTGAAAAGGAAGTGTTTGGCAGCATCCGCTTTTTGTCGGGAAACATCGCGCATCTGGCGTTGAAAGAAGACGACCTCAATAAGGTATCACAGGAGATTCTGGCGCCCGCCTTGCAGTCGGACGTTTATATTGTTTTCGGCGCCAGCTATATCAAAGGCTGGCTGATTGATTTTCTCATCGAGCACAAGGCAATTAATATTCACATGGGCGTCAGCCCCTACTACAGGGGAAGTTCATGCAACTTCTGGGCGGCCTATGACGGCAATCCCGGTCTTGTGGGTGCGACAATACACCTTCTGGGAAAGGGACTGGATTCCGGCGACATGATTTATCACGCGCTTCCCGCGCCGGAAGCGGTGGATCCTTTTGTGCTGGGAATGAAGGCGGTCAAAGCGGCGCATGATTCTCTGGTGGAAAGAATTGCCAGCGGAGAATTATTCGGATATGAGTCGATTCCGCAGGACAGGAGCAGGGAATACCGTTATACCAGAAATTCCGATTTTACCGATGATGTGGCAAAGGAGTATCTGGAAAACCTTCTCTCCCCTGAGCAGTTGAAACGCAAACTGGAAAAACGCGATCTGTCGATGTTTGAAAAGCCCTTTATCCCCGGCGTATAAAATCAACCGAAGTACGTTAAAAAAATACCGCGCCGGCTGTTTTCGAAACAGCCGGCGCGGTATTTTTGTTTGATTTCACTGTATACAAAAAAATTCATCATGCGACCGTAACGTAACAAACGCTTTCCTCGCCGCTGCTGGCAATCGCTCTGATTTTTGTTGTTCCCGGTCTGACGCCCGTAATAACGCCTTCAAGGGTCACGGTTGCTATGGAAACGTCGTCTGAAACAAATCTGAGATAATCCGTAGAGGTTTCCGGCTCCATCTTCGCAATCAGCCGTTGGCTTGCGGAGGGCGAAAGGGTCATTTCAGATGGATTCAGAACGATGGCGGTGCATGGAATGACCTTGTCGCCCTGTGATCTTTCATACCATGTTTTTGCTCTGAACGAATGTTCCGCGTAGTGATCGAGCGTGTCAAATGTATAGCCCTTTTCCCTGAGATACGGAATGATGACTCCGAGAGCTTTTGGAGTAGGTTCCCAATCGTGCATTAAAATGATATTGACGTTTCCTCTGAATCCCCTGAGAACATTTCCCGTTGCCTGCTGGGAGGATATCCGTTCTTTGGCAGCGTCTCCTGAGGAGATTGTCCAGTCAAACACTCTGTATCCCAGATCGTCGAGTCCGCTGACCAATCTTCTCATGCCCTGCCAGTTCATAACGGTATTGTTCGTTCCGCCGGGGAACCGAATGATATCAGGCCTCTCCCCCGTTTTTTCCTCAACCAGTTGTTTCAGTTTTTCCAATCCGGCGTAATAGCTGTATTCGGAAGCATAACAGACGTTTAAATTGTGGCTGTAGGTATGAAGTCCGATGCAGTGCCCTTCTTTGTGAATTATTTTTACCATATCGAAATTATTGGTTTTCACGACAAAAAAGGTAGCTTTAACGTCGTTGAGCCTGAGCACCCTGAGAATACTGCTGCAGCACCCCAACGGCCCGTCGTCAATCGTTAAAAATACGCTTTTTTTTACAGTAACGTGGCAGGTGGCTGTTTTGCCGAATTCATTCCGGGCGGTAATATCGCATTCCCCGACGCCTATGCCGGTAATCTTTCCCTCGGCGTCCACAGCAGCCACAGAATCATCCGAGGAACGCAAGGTAATTTTTTCTCCGCCGGTTACGGTAATCTCATGAACCGTGCATATGCCAACTTCCATTTCCCTGTCGCTTAAAGACACATCCACAGGCACAACAGCCGGCCTTACGTCAGACACGGAAATGATGTTTTCGCCGGTTTTGCCGCATGAAACCGTAATGCCGGCAACCACCGTCAACACCAGCAGGCACATCAGAATGATCAAAGGCTTGCGCACTTGAAATATCGGTTTGTTTCTCAAACTATCAGACTCGCTTTCAGGTAGTATCAACTAATACTATAATGAAAATCCGACAAGAAGTCAATAGAAACCAGAGAAAAATCTATTTCGTTTGCAGTGCGCCGAGAATTTCCTCCATGTTCTCCGCCGCGGATTTTGCCTTATTGACCTTGACGGCGATATAGGGCGGATCCTTATCTACAACGGTCACGCGATGAGGCAGTTTTTCCGCCAGCTTCGCAAACACTTCGATGTCAATCTGTTTGCTGTAGAGCAGATATTTTTCATCCGACTGACGAATTTCATAAATTCCCGCGTCGGCGGCCGCGCTGCGGAGCTGCGACACGGTTATCAGCCCCAGCACCGCCTTGGGCGGCTCTCCGAAACGGTCGATCAGCTCGTCGATGACCTCCATTGCGTCCGATTCATTGCGCACGGAGGCAATCAGGCGGTATACTTCCAGACGAAGCTGAGACGATTCGATATAGCTTTCCGGAATGTGCGCTTCAATGCGGATATCCACCAGACATTCCACGTCCTGCGCGATAGGCGCTTCACCCTTTGCGGCGCGGACGGCGGCAGACAGCAGCTTCATATACATATCGTAGCCGACACTCTCCACCTGTCCCGACTGGTCGCTTCCCAGCAGGTTGCCGGCGCCGCGTATCTGTAAGTCACGCATGGCGATCTTGATGCCGGAACCGAATTCGGTGAATTCACGTATAGCTTGCAGCCGTTTGCTGGCAGTTTCGGTAAGGGATTTGAAGGGCGGCACCGTCAGGAAGGCATAGGCTCTGCGGGAGCTTCTTCCGACGCGTCCCCTGATCTGATGGAGCTGGGCAAGGCCGAAATTGCAAGCATTCTCGATGATCAGGGTGTTGCAGTTGGGAATGTCCACACCGGTTTCAATGATAGTGGTGCAGACAAGAATATCGGCTTCATGGTCGAGCAGCTTGCGCCAGACTTCGCTCAGCGCGTCCTCATGCATCTGTCCGTGTCCCACCACAATACGCGCTTCGGGAGCCATTTTCCTGACCCTTTCGGCGGTTCGCTCGATGTCCTCTATCTTGTTGTGAAGATAGAACACCTGTCCGCCACGCCGGAGTTCCCTGTGAATCGCCTCGGCAATCATGCCTTCGTCGTGGTCGATGATGTAGGTCTGAACGGGGTGTCTGTCCTGCGGCGGCTCGTCAAGGGAGGAAATATCCCGCAGCCCGCTCATCGCCATATTCAGAGTACGCGGGATAGGGGTGGCGGAAAGGGTAAGAATATCCACAGCGGGATATTTCTCCTTGAACCTTTCCTTCTGCGCCACGCCGAAGCGCTGCTCCTCGTCGATAATCGCAAGCCCTAAGTCGCTGAATTCCACATTCTTCTGAATGAGCTTGTGGGTACCGATGATGAGGTCGATGTCCCCCCGTTTGAGCCGGCGGAGTATTTCCTCCTGCTGCTTCGGAGAACGGAACCGGGATAGCAGTTCAATACGGAAGGGATAGGCGTCGAACCTGCTGGCAGCAGTCTGGAAGTGCTGCCACGCGAGAATGGTGGTGGGCACCAGAATGGCGCACTGCCGTCCCTCGATCATGCATTTGAAGGCCGCACGCAGAGCGACCTCGGTCTTACCGAATCCCACGTCGCCGCAGAGCAGTCTGTCCATCGGGGTTGGCCGTTCCATATCCCTCTTGATTTCCTCCACCGCTTTGAGCTGGTCAAAGGTTTCGGCATATTCGAATCTGTCCTCGAATTCCCGCTGCCATTCGGTGTCACGGTCGAACTGGTACCCCTTTGCCTTCATACGTTCCGCGTAAATTTTCACCAGCTTGTCGGCGATATCGGCGACGTGCTTCTGCACGCGGCGCTTCTGGTTCTTCCATTCGTCCGAGCCGAGGCGGTTGATCTTGACCGTGGAACCTTCCTTGCCTCCGACATACTTGCTCACCATATCCAGCTGGGTGATCGGCACGTAAAGCACGTCGCTCTTCGCGTAATTTATCTTGATGAAGTCCTTGGTGATGCCGTCCGACTTGATCTTCTGTATGCCCCCGAAGGTGCCGACGCCGTAGGAGGAATGCACCACGTAGTCACCCAGCGTCAGCTCATTGAGGTTCTGTAGGTCAAGAGAATTCTTGTTCCTGCGGGTTTTCTGCTTTTCCGCGGCGGGATTGACGTATCTGCCCCACGAAAGCAGCACCGTGCCGATGGAAAAATACTCAAAGCCGCCCGAAAGTCCTCCTTCGGCTATTGTCACGCCGCTGAAAAGAGGCGTTTTCGGGCAATTATCCATGACAACCGGGATGCCGGCTTTTTTCAGATCTTCGTATAACCCTTCACAGGAACGCGGTGTTCCTCCCAGCAGAACAATGGAATTGCCCCCGCTGATCATGGAATTCAGCTCTTCGATGAGGTCGGAGGTCTTGCCGCTCCAGACAGGGTGCTGCCGTGCGTTGACATTGATCAGGGCTTGCAGGTCAAATTCGTAACCGCCCCGGGTGAAGGTTTCAAAGTAGACCGCCTTGCCCAGCTTCGCCATGAATTCGCCATAAGACAGGGTGAATTTGTCCATTCCCTTACAAAGAATGCCGTCGGTCAGCAGGTTTTTGATTTCCTCGTTGATGAAGGCTTCGCTGTTCTTCATTTTTTCCTGCACGGCAATGTGTTCACTGACAATAATCAGGCAGTCCTTGGGCATGTAGTCGAAGATGGTCGCCTCATAACTGCAAAGCATGGAAATGTACCGGTCGGGAGAGCCGCAGCTCACGCCGGCTTCCAGATCGTCGGCTTCCCGCAGCAGTCTTTCTTTGGCGGCAGCGGCCGCCTTGCCCCGGAGCGATTTGGCAAGTGCCCTCAGCTTGCCGGCAAGCGCGGCGCGGTCGCTGATAATCAGCTCGGCGGCGGGAAGGAGATTGATTTCTTCCACCGGCTCGATGCTTCTCTGTGAATCAATATCGAAATACTGAAGGGAATCCACCGTGTCGCCCCAGAAATCGGCGCGGACGGGATTGGGCGCGTCGGGCGGGTAGAAGTCGAGAATTCCCCCGCGAAGGGAGAACTGCCCTGTTCCTTCCACCATATCGCACCGCTCATATCCGGCTGCCGAAAGGGCGTTGACGCAGGAGGCAACGGAAATGTCCTCCCCTGCCCTGATTGTCAGCATTTTCTCCTGAAGCTCCTCCGGCGGAACGGTAAGCTGTGAAGCACCGTCGGCGCATACCACCGCCACGTCGAATTCTTCCTTGATCATGCGGCTGAGGGTTTCAATCCGGCTGCGCTCGTATTCATGAGAACGGCCTTCCAGCGGACGAAGCTCGATATCGCGTGCCGGACAGAAAAACGCCCTGCGTCCCATTTTGGTAAGGTCATCGCACAGACGCACGGCTTCCGCTTCGTCGGAGGCGATATACAGAATTTTACGCCCCAGTGTTCTTCCGAGCGCCGCTGTAAAATGATTCTTGTGTATGCCGGCCAGTCCTGTCACGGCGGCGGGAAGCCGGTGATGGTTGATGCTGTTGACAAGAGTCCTGTATTCTTCCAATGATTTCGCCAGATACGGGATAAACGCCAGATTACTCATTTAACGGGCAGCCTCCTTTTGTATAAGAAACCCATTCTTCCTCGCTGCCGAGAAAGACATTCCTATCAATGTATTTTTCTTTGCCTTCGCAGCCGTCGAGCTGTGCGCGGCTTGTGTACTGCCAGAAGCGCCAGTTTCCCTCAGGCGGGTCGGTGACGACGCTTCGGAACCAGATGTCATAGTCATCAAAATAGGTGAAGACATATTGCAGGTAGGTAGCCTCGGTCACATATATTATCGGTCGCTTTCCGTAATGCTCTTCCAGCGCGTCAAGCAGGTCGCGCAACTCCGGCACAATCCTTTCGGCGGGAATGGGGTGTTTTTCGTAATGGCCGTAGTATTCCAGATCGACTACAGGAGGAAGGGCATTTTCTGATACCGGCACGGTGGAAATAAAATTCTCCGCCTGCGTTTTTCCGCTGCTGTCAAAGCTGAAAAAGTGGTAGGCTCCTGCGATGATATCGGTTTCAGATACGGCATGCCAGTTTTGGGCAAAGTGTCTGTCAACGTGTCCGCTGCCCTCGGTTGCCTTGATGAACGCAAATTTTATATTCTGCGTCTCGATCTGCTTCCAGTCGATATTTCCCTGATAAGAGGACACGTCAACTCCCTGAACCGGATAATGCCGCGCGTAAATCCTGTTGGGAATAAGCAGACCGGACAGACCGGCAGCGGCGATTCCCGCGCCGGTCAGCAGAACAGCGGCACAAACCGCTATGCAGGTTTTGGGCCGTCTTCTGATAAAATCCTTCGGAAGCCGGAAACGTCCGTTGAGAAGGGGACAGTATCTGTCCGAGAATTTGGCGGGTATCAGCGTGAGAGCTACTGTGACAATAAGAAAGACAGGTAATTGATAATACCGGCTTTGCAGGAAGCCCCAGTGAGTAATGCCGCAAAGCAGCGTATTGAAATAATTTACATAGGCAAGCACAAGGCCGCCAATCATGAAATACAGCATGGAATGACCGCCTATATACATGAGCAGCCTGACGGGACGCTTCGTTTCCGGAAGGACATTGGCCAGCGTAATGACAAAAACATTTCCGGTAATGAACTGGGGAATGGCGATGAGCGGTGAGAGGAAGGTGTTGTTTCCCACGATCATCTTTGCGCTGTCAACACCAAGCACCAGAGCAAACAGTGTCAAAACTGCAAAGTAGGCGCATCCCGTAATAACGGCATAATGGGGCTTGAAATGAATTTCCTTCAAAAGATTGACCTTCTTGGCGCAGTACCCCAGAATGTAAAAAAGAACACAGACCAGCGCGGTATCCCAGCACCAGAGCCTGATTATTCTGGGTGTGGAAACGGCATATCCGATTAACGAGAGCACCGTTCCGAAGGCAATCATAGGAAGCGGTCTGTCGCGGCATATTTTATTTATCGCTATGAAATAGACCGAACACACTGTAAGTATGGAAAAGAACAGCGCTTCTGGCTTCAGCAGAAAAGTCACCGACAGGTCATAGATCCATTCCGGAATGGTGGAAGGGTGCAGAATCAGTCCGGTGACTGTCTTTATGGACAGCGTCATCAGACAAAAGATAAACAACAGCTTGAGAAGCATTTCCTTGAACACTTTATTATAGAAGAATTCCGGAATGTTTCCATCGTAATTCTTTGTAAAATATCCCGACAAAATAAAAAAACAAGGCAGTGTAAACGGAGTAATATACAGTATGACAACGTCCGGTACTCCCGGAATATGCGAGAGAAGAACCGCCAAAGCGCATATGCCCCGGACAGCGTCGCACCATGATTCACGTGTTTTGAGAGATGAGCACTGTTTTTTCATCTGCCTTTTATCCCCTTTTGAAAAAATATGAAAAGTATTACGAATTGAAAAGATTCATTGCCCTGTCAATGCCGCCGTTGACAATCATCTCGGCAGCCTGAGCGGCATTGTCCGCCGACTGTTCCATCAGTTTCATTTCCCCCGCAGTGAAGCGGCTCAGCACCCAGTCGGCCAGACTGTAGTCGGGATGCGGCTTTGCTCCGATTCCCAGCTTGATGCGGCAAAAATCGCTGCTTTCCACCATGTCGATGATGTTGCGCATGCCGTTCTGACCTCCGTGGGAACCCTTGCGCCGGATGCGCAGTCTGCCGGGTTCAAGAGAAATATCGTCGCACATCACAAGAAGGCGTTCGGGCGGTATTTTGTAAAACTGCATGATCTCGTCCACCGCGTGACCCGACAGATTCATGAAGGTCTGGGGCTTGACAAGCAATATTCTCTGCTCGCCGCAGATCCCGTCCCCGATCAGCGCATTGAATTTCAGACGGTCGACCGTGATATTAAGCCGCTTGGCAAGAGCATCGGCCGCCATGAAACCGGCGTTGTGGCGTGTACCCTGATATTTTTTGCCGGGATTACCCAGTCCCACTACCAGCCAGTCGATAGTTTTCGGTTTGTTCATACCGAACATTTTTTATCTCTCTCCTACAAAATAAATTGTTTTTCGACACTCAGGCATAACCCTAAATGGCAGGACAATCGCCTTGCGGAGATTGCCCTGCCTCGCGTTTTATTCTGAGATGGAAGGATGCGGAAATTATTCGTACATTTCCGACATAGGCTCATCCGTGTAGACCTTGCGGATGGCTTTTGCGAAATATTCCGCGGTGCTGAGAATCTTGAACTTTTTGAGCATTTTCTCCTCGCCGAGATAAATGGTATCAAGGAATACAAATTCATCAATCGGGCTTTTCTCAATGCGTTCGAGGGCAAGACCGCTCAGAACAGCGTGTGTGGCGCAGGCGGAAACTTCAACGGCGCCGTTGTCCACCAGTGCCTGTGCCGCGTTGCAGATAGTGCCGGCCGTGTCCACCATGTCGTCAATCAGAAGAACCTTCTTGTCCTTCACGTCGCCGATGATGCTCATTACCTCACTGACATTGGCTTCGGGACGGCGCTTGTCAATAATGGCAATCTGGCAGCCCAGACGGTTGGCAAACTTTCTGACGCGTGTCACAGAACCAAGGTCGGGGGAAACGCATATGTATTCGTCGGTGTGACCCTTGATTTTATCCTCAAAGTATTCCGCGAGAAGCGGAGAACCTAAAAGATGATCGACGGGAATATTGAAGAAGCCCTGTATCTGGGAGGCGTGAAGATCCATTGTCAGCACGCGGTCGGCGCCGGCGGTGGTAATGAGATCGGCGCAGAGCTTGGCGGAAATCGGATCTCTCGGCTTAGCCTTTCTGTCCTGCCGCGCGTAGCCCATGTAAGGAATGACGGCGGTAATGCGGTTGGCGGAAGCTCTCTTGAGTGCGTCGATCATGATAAGCATTTCCATGAGGTTGTCATTGACCGGATCGCAGGTGGACTGAATGATAAAGCAGTCTTTGCCGCGGACGGATTCATTTAATGAAACCGAAATCTCGCCGTCGCTGAATTTCTTTACCGTGCACTCGCCCAGCTTAAGCCCCAGTTCCTTGCAGATGTCTCCCGCGAGCTTTCTGTTGGAATTGCATGAAAAGATTTTGATCTCTGTGCCATGAATACCCTGAACATTGATAGACATTTTAACTTCCTCCTGAATAAAAGATAGTTATGTATTTGTCAGCGCAAGGGGCATTTTTGTATGTTCCGCGCTGTGTCTCGTTTGTTTACTTCTTGTCACTGCGCTTGGCCGCAGCCCAGCCGTCCTTGACCACCTGACGGGCGCGGGCGATGCCCAGAGCGTCGGACGGTATGTCATTGGTAATTGTGGAGCCTGCCGCGGTATAAGCTCCCGCGCCTATGCTGACAGGCGCGACAAGATTGGTATTGCAGCCGATGAAGCAGTCGTCTCCGACAGTGCAGCGTGCCTTGTGCTGTCCGTCGTAATTGACCGTGACGCAGCCGCAGCCGAAATTGACCCGCTTGCCGACGTCGCTGTCGCCCACATAGGTAAGGTGAGCGACCTTGGTGCCTTCGTCGAGTACGGAATTCTTGACTTCTACGAAATCGCCGATATGTACCTTGGGGCCGATCTTGCAGTTGGGGCGTATCTGTGAGAAGGGGCCGATGTCGGTGCCTTCGAAAATCTCGCTTTGTTTCACCTGACTTGCATTGATGATCACGCGGTCGTGAATCGTGGAATTTTCTATCATGGTATTCGGGCCAATTGTGCAGTCGGAACCTATCGTTACCCTGCCTTTAAGTATCGTTCCGGGCAGAATGACCGTCTGAGAACCGATGGTCACGTCAGGTCCGATGATAACGCCGTCGGTGCAGGTAAGCGAAACGCCGTCGGCAATCATTTTATTCAGAATGGCGCTGCGGGCAATCTGATTGAGTTCGTTAAGCTGAACAGGGTCGTTCGCGCCCATGACAACGCTGGCGGTGTCAGCGGTAAACGCGTTGGCCGCGTCGCCCAGCAGCTTGACCGCGTCAGGCAGGTAATACTCGCCGGTGACGGAACTTTGCTTGATATGGTCGGTATCCAGCACCGAGAGAAGGGCGTCCACACTGAACCAGTAGGCCCCGGAATTGACTTCCTTTACAGCGAGCTGTTCCATGGTGGCTTCCTTGTGTTCCACAATTGACATAAGGCTTCCGTCGGCAGCGCGGAGAATTCGACCGTAGCCCGTCGGGTCGTCCAGCATGGCGGAAATAACGGTGACGCAGTTGCTCTGTGCCTCATGGAAGAAAAATGAATTGGATATATTGCGGCAGTCCATAAAGGGAGCGTCGCCGTTGAGAATCAGCACGCTGCCGCCTTTGTGCGCTTCAAGGAATCCCTTTGCCATCATGACAGCGTGACCTGTGCCCTTGCGCTCGGTTTGCGTGACGGTGGAACAGACTGATTCACCTGTATAGGTTTTGGAAAGATACTCCTTGATCATTTCCTCAAGATGTCCTGTGACTACACACACATCGTGAATGCCCGCCTCACGCACCGAGTCAATCACCCAGCCCAGCATGGGCTTGAAAAGAACTTCCATCATCGCCTTTGGCTTGTTGGATTTCATGCGCTTGCCTTCACCCGCAGCAAGAACAATGGCGCAGACGCTTCCGGAACGGATCGGCTCGGAAAAATTTCCGGCATTCTGATTGGAAACCGAAACCATTTTTTTCATTCAGCTCCTTACAATTTTTTCTTTTTGCCTGACCTTATTGCCTGAGTAACCTGAGTACACCAACAGGTGACAAACATATAGAATATTATTACATTTTTATATCATTTTTTCAAGTCAATTTTTGTATTTTTTGTTTTTCATTTCTTTCTTCTACAGTTTACACAAAACATATACATCAAATATAATTATTATTGGCTTGCGGAAACAGTCCGCAGGAATTTATTGCAAAAAATATTTGAAATATTTGTTAAAATACTGGATTTTGTGGAAGATATGTGCTATCATATACTAAGCAATGTACGAGTTGCGTTTTAGCATGGCTGAAAATGCAATGGGCGTACGAAAGCTAATTTACGAAATCCTCTGTGATTTCGAGGAGGTTTTATCCAATGAGAAAATGGGTTTATCTTTTCAGCGAAGGCAACGCCAATATGCGTGAGCTTCTCGGCGGTAAAGGCGCTAACCTGGCTGAAATGACCAACATCGGTCTTCCCGTTCCGCAGGGCTTCACCATCACTACCGAAGCCTGCACCCAGTACTATGAGGACGGCAAGAAGATCAACGACGAGATCATGGGTCAGATCAACGAGTACATCGTCAAGATGGAAGAGATCACCGGCAAGAAGTTCGGCGACAAGACAAATCCCCTTCTCGTTTCGGTTCGTTCGGGCGCAAGAGCATCCATGCCCGGTATGATGGACACCATCCTCAACCTCGGTCTTAACGAAGAGGTTGTCGAAACCATCGCCGCACAGTCTGGC
>JAFRXY010000075.1 GCA_017441385.1 Clostridia bacterium
AAGCAAAAAGGTCAGGCGAATACCCACGCAGAACCGACCGCAAGCAAGACCAGCCCCGGAAAAGCAAAAAGGTCAGGCGAATACCCACGCAGAACCGACCGCGAGCAAGACCAGCCCCGAAAAGCAAAAAGGTCAGGCGAATACCCACGCAGAACCGACCGCAAGCAAGACCAGCCCCGGAAAAGCAAAAAGGTCAGGCGAATACCCACGCAGAACCGACCGCAAGCAAGACCAGCCCCGGAAAAGCAAAAAGGTCAGGCGAATACCCACGCAGAACCGACCGCAAGCAAGACCATCCCCGAAAATCTATCAAGGAGGCAACACTGATGAAAAAACTACTGTTGATTGCGGCAACCATACTTATCTGTACGTTCATCATATGTTCGTGCGCTGAAAAAAGACTCAGCGGAACCTATACCTTCGGAGAAGGGGTCAATTCCGCAGAAGTCACGCTGCATGAGGACGGGTCGTTTGAGTTTATGTTCTCTCCCATTAGCAGCTATCTTGGAATAGGCAATTTTATAATAAACGGCGACACCCTGACTCTGAAAACCTCCGACGGCAAATATCATTATGTATTCAGAATCACTGATAACGGTATTGAATTTGACGCGGACGCTTCCTCTGATGTGCTTTGGTTCGGGGAATTTGTCGACGGTTCGCTTTTTAAAAAATCTTAAGGAAACAGATCAATGGAAACATTACTTTTACAGAATACAGACAAAGATATAGCCCGCGCCGGAGAAATACTTCGCGGCGGCGGGCTTGTCGCTATACCGACCGAAACGGTCTACGGACTGGCGGCCAACGCCCTTGACGGCGCGGCTGTCGCAAAAATCTTCGCGGCGAAGGGTCGCCCGCAGGACAATCCCCTCATCGTGCATATTTCCCACCTCGACCAGTGGAAGAGCCTTGTAAGCGAAATTCCGGACAGGGCAATGGCGCTGGCGGAGGCTTACTGGCCGGGGCCGCTGACTATTATTCTGCCCAAGAGCGATGTCATTCCCGACGAAGTATCCGCCGGACTGGACACGGTTGCGGTGCGGTTCCCTTCCATGCGCACGACGCGGAAGATCATCGACGCTGCCGGAGTGCCGCTCGCAGCGCCTTCCGCGAATCTATCCGGAAGTCCCAGCCCGACTTGCGCAAGGCACACCATGGACGACATGCGGGGCAGAATCGACGCGGTGCTGGACGGAGGGGAATGTAATTTCGGCGTGGAATCCACCGTCGTGACCCTTGCCACCGAAATTCCGCGGCTGCTTCGTCCCGGTGCGGTCACTCCGGAGGAACTGCGGGAGGTGCTGGGCGAAATCGAAATCGACGATGCGGTGCTGGGGCAGCTCAAGGAAGGCGTGAAAGCCGCTTCTCCCGGCATGAAGTATAAGCACTACAGCCCGAAGGCGGAAATCACCATCCTCAAGGGAACGCTCGATGAATTTGTAAAATATACAGAATTACACAGTAGGGAAGGGGATACCGATAAAACATTCGCCCTCTGCTTTGACGGCGAGGAAGAAATAATTCCGCTGCCCTGTGTCACTTACGGCAGGGAAGAAGATTCCCTCACCCAGTCTCACCGCCTTTTCAACGCCCTGCGCGAACTCGACGAACAGGGAGCCGAAAAGGTCTACGCCCGCTGTCCTTCCGCCGATGGCGTCGGAATGGCGGTTTACAACCGCCTGCTGCGAGCGGCGGGATTCTGTGTCATAGATTTCCACGATGAATAAAATAACCAACCAATCAAAAATCCCCATTGGATTGACATTGCAACCCAACGGGGATTTTTTTAATTATTCAATTCCTCAAAGCACCGCGCGAAGGCTTATTGAAAACCTCAATACTTCTTGCGCTCGACGTAAGAGGTGTGCAGGCACTCGTGCGCCTTGTGGCTGCCGGGCTTGCCGTAGAACTCATCGTACACCTTCTGGATGGAGGGATTCTGATGGGACTTTCTGAGCGGCATGTCCTTGTCGGCGTCGTAGAGAGCCTTGCTGCGGAGTCCCTTGACGTCCACGAAGTTGCGGACGGTAGCGGGCTGAATGGGCTGTCCGCCGCCGTTGATGCAGCCGCCGGGGCAGCACATGACTTCGATGAAGTGGTAGTTCTTCTCGCCGGCTCTGACAGCGTCAAGGAGCTTGGCGACATTGGAAAGGCCGGAGGTAACGGCGACGTTGACGTCCATACCAGCTACCTTATAGGTGGCTTCCTTCACGTCGGCCATGCCTCTGACCTCGTGGTAATCCACGCTGGGCAGGTCCTTGCCTTCCAGCCAGTCGGCAGCGGTTCTGAGAGCCGCTTCCATAACACCGCCGGAGGTGCCGAAGATGACCGCCGCGCCGGTGGAATCGCCGAGGATGGAATCGAACTTCTCGTCGGGCAGGAGGCTGAAGTTGATGCCGGCGCGCTCGATCATTCTGGCCAGCTCACGGGTGGTGAGGGCGATATCTACGTCAGGAACGCCCGCCGCGCTCTGGTTGTCACGGCCGACCTCGAATTTCTTCGCGGTGCAGGGCATGATGGAAACGCAGACGATATCCTTCGGGTCGATGCCGTTCTTCTGGGCATAGTAGGTCTTGATGGTAGCGCCTTCCATCTGCTGCGGAGACTTGCAGGTGGAGAGGTTGGGAATGAAGTCGGGATAATAAGTCTCGCAGAACTTGACCCATCCGGGCGAGCAGGAGGTGATCATCGGCAGAACGCCGCCGTTCTTGACGCGCTCGACAAACTCGTTGGCTTCTTCCATGATGGTGAGGTCGGCGCCGAAGTCGGTGTCGAAGACCTTGTCAAAGCCGAGTCTGCGGAGAGCCGCAGCCATCTTGCCTTCCACGTTGGAGCCGATCGGCATGCCGAAGCTCTCGCCGAGGGTGACTCTGACGGAAGGAGCGGTGTGAACCACCACATGCTTCTTGGGATCCGCGATCGCGGCGAAGACTTCGTCGATCTGATCCTTCTCGGTGAGAGCGCCGGTCGGGCAGGCGACGATACACTGGCCGCAGGAAATGCAGGGCACGTCAGCCAGCTTCTTCTCGAAGGCGCAGCCGATGTTGGTGTCAAAGCCTCTGGCGTTGGCGCCGATGACGTTGACAAACTGCTCACGGCAGGCGGCGACGCAGCGGCGGCAGAGGATGCACTTCTTGTTGTTTCTGACAAGATGAGCGGCGGAATCGTCGATCTCGGAGGGAGTCATCGCGCCGTCAAACTTGTTCTCGTCCACGCCGTAGTCGTTGCAGAGCTTCTGGAGCTCGCAGTTGCCGCTTCTGACGCAGGAGAGGCACTTCTTGTCATGGTTGGAGAGAAGCAGCTCAAGGGTGGTCTTTCTGCTGTTGCGCACGGCGGGAGTATTGGTGAATACTTCCATACCCTCGTTGACGGGGTACACGCAGGCGGCAACCAGCGAACGGGCGCCCTTGACTTCGACAACGCAGATACGGCAGGCGCCGATGGCGTTGATCTTCTTCAGGTAGCAAAGTGTGGGAATTTCAATTCCGGCATAGCGTGCTGCTTCAAGAATTGTAGAACCCTGCGGGACGGAAACCGCCACGCCGTTGATTTTAATATTGACCATATCCATTTCAGCAACACTCCTTTCTTACTGCTTTGAAATAGCGCCGAACTTACAGGTGGCCATGCAGGCGCCGCACTTGATGCACTTGGCAGGATCAATGGTATGCGGCTGCTTGACGGTGCCGGAAATGGCGCCGACAGGACACTTTCTGGCGCAGGCGGTACAGCCCTTGCACTTGTCCGCGTCGATGACGTACTGGAGCAGGTTCTTGCAGACACCTGCGGGACACTTCTTATCAACGACGTGGGCGATGTATTCATCGCGGAAATAGCGGAGTGTGGAGAGAATCGGGTTGGGAGCCGTCTGACCCAGACCGCAGAGGGAATTAGCTTTGATGTAGTAGCAGAGGGATTCCAGCTTGTCGAGGTCTTCGAGCGTGCCGTTGCCGGAAGTGATCTTCTCGAGGATTTCGAGCAGTCTGCGGGTACCGATACGGCAGGGCGTGCACTTGCCGCAGGACTCGTCAACCGTGAATTCGAGGAAGAACTTGGCGATATCGACCATACAGCTGTCCTCGTCCATGACGATCAGACCGCCGGAACCGACCATCGCGCCGATGGCGATCAGGTTGTCATAATCGAGCGGGACGTCGTAATGCTCCGCCGGAACGCATCCGCCGGAAGGACCGCCCATCTGGGCCGCCTTGAACTTCTTGCCGTTCGGAACGCCGCCGCCGATTTCCTCGACGACTTCGCGGAGGGTGGTGCCCATCGGGATTTCAAGCAGACCTGTGTGCTTGATCTTGCCGCCGAGCGCGAAGACCTTGGTGCCCTTTGCCTTCTCGGTGCCCATGGAAGCGAACCACTCGGCGCCGTTGAGGATGATGCGCGGAATGTTGGCGTAGGATTCGACGTTGTTGAGGATGGTGGGCTTGCCGAACAGACCCTTGACCGCCGGGAAGGGAGGACGGGGACGCGGCTCGCCGCGGTTGCCCTCGATGGAGGTCATCAGAGCGGTTTCTTCGCCGCAGACGAACGCGCCGGCGCCGAGTCTGATGTCGAGGTCGAACTTGAAGCCTGTGCCGAAGATGTTGTCGCCCAGCAGGCCTGCTTCACGGGCCTGCCCGATGGCGATGGAAAGACGCTTGACAGCGATGGGGTACTCAGCGCGGACGTAGACATAGCCCTGTGTCGCGCCGATGGCGTAGCCGGCAATCGCCATTGCTTCGATAACGACGTGCGGGTCGCCTTCGAGAACCGAACGGTCCATGAACGCGCCGGGGTCGCCTTCGTCGGCGTTGCAGCAGACGTACTTCTGATCCGCCTGATTGGCTGCCGCGAACTTCCACTTGAGGCCGGTGGGGAATCCGCCGCCGCCTCTGCCGCGGAGGCCGGAATCGGTGACGCACTTGATAACGTCCTCGCGGGACATCTCGGTCAGCACCTTGTTGAGAGCCTTGTAGCCGTCAACCGCTATGTATTCCTTGATATCCTCGGGGTTGATCACGCCGCAGTTGCGCAGCGCAACGCGCTTCTGCTTGGCGTAGAAGGTGGTTTCACTCAGGCTCTTGATTCTGTCGCCGTCCACTGTCTCATCATAGAGCAGTTCCTTGACGACCTTGCCGCCCTTGAGGTGTTCCTCGACAATGCGGGGAATATCCTCGACATTGACGCGGGAATAGAAAGAGCCTTCGGGATAAACGATCATGATCGGGCCGAGGGCGCAGAGACCGAAGCAGCCTGTGCGCACGACGTTGATTTCCTTGTCAAGACCGGCTTTGGCGAGTTCTTCCTTCATCGTGGCGATGAGCTTTTCACTGTCGGATGAGGTACAGCCTGTACCGCCGCAGATCAGGACGTTCTTGCGGAAGGTCTGACCCTCGTATTTTTTCGCCTCGTCAGCCGACTGGCGCATGGCTACATGAACATATTCACGTGCCTTGACCGCCTGCAGGTCGGAGGCAGACTTAATCTGCAAAGTTTCCATTGTTTACTATGGCACCTCCGTATTAATGATTAGAATTACTGTCTGTACTTGGCTATGATATCGGGGATATCCTTGGGCAGCAGACGTCCGTAAACATCGTCGTTGACGGTGAGAACGGGAGCCAGACCGCAGGCGCCGATGCAGCGGCAAGCCGTGAGTGAGAACTGTCCGTCGGATGTGCATTCCTCGGGCTGGATCTTAAGCTCCTCGACCAGCTTGTCGAGCAGAGCGCCGGAACCCTTGACATAGCAAGCGGTGCCGAGACATACCGAGATGTTGTACTTGCCCTTGGGGGACAGCGCGAACTGGGAATAGAAGGTGGACACGCCGTAGACCTTCTCGAGCGAAACCCCGAGACCGTCCGCGATCATTTCCTGCACCTCGATGGGCAGGTATCCGTAGATGTCCTGCGCCTTCTGAAGCACGGGCATGACAGCGCCGGGCTGAGACTTGTGCTCGGCAATGACGGCGTCGAGCTTGCTCTTCTGTTCTGCAGTGCCCTTGAAAGGCAGCGTACTGATTCGCTTCTGCATGAAAATTTGCCTCCCTGCAACTTAGATTTTTACCGCTGTACGGTGGGAAAACCGCACCGCGGCATTGATTAATGAAATAAAGCATGTCTGCAAGAGTGCAGCCTCACCGATGTGTCTCTGCTATCTGAATCATACAAGATATAGTGACAAGTCGGCAAAATCACGCTCTTTAACATATAAATTATATCATCTCAAATAGAATTTGTCTACAGTTATTTTTTTCATTTGGCAGGATTTGCTAAAATTTACATATTAGCCAAATTCACCATATAATTGTTTATATATTAAACAATTATATGGTGAATAGATAAATAAATATCCTTGTAATATTGTTAAAGATGTATCATATTTTACACTATTTTAACAATTGGAAAAATAGACAAAAATTGTGGAAAAGATTTTTAGCGGTTATTTCAGTATGATCCACATAGCGGGACGCACGGCGGTATCATTGACGTTAACCTTTTTCCCATTCCGGTCGATGAGGGTGTTTCTATGGTTTTTCTCTTGCCCTCAGTATGGGGACTGTCATTTCCCTCTCTTTTGAGTTTGGCTGATTTTACGGGTTCAAAGCCAGAGTAAGTTGCCAACTGTATCACTCCTTCATATTTGACTTCTGTTATTATACTATAGGAGTCAGAAAAAAACAATACACCTTTTCAGATGGAGGTCATTGCTGAAAAAGTCACTTAAAAAGTTGATAGAAGCAGATTCATAATCATATTGACAACAAGTATTTTTTTGTGTATAATACTGAAAGTTATAAACCTGCCAGGTCATTCACGTGTGGCACATCAAAATAAGGGAGGATCAAAATAAGGGAGGATATCGTGTGTTTCAAAAGAAATTTTTTCGCTCATTTTTATTCTGCATGTTGATTTGTATGCTGTTGATTTCATGTGCGCCCTCGGTTTTTGCGGAATCTGCTGATGCAACGACCCAGTTAACTTCTTCTTCGGAAGCGGCGGCAACTTCTTCCGAAGCCAGTTCTGCAACGGCTTCTACGACTGCTTCTACGACTGCTTCTACGACTGCTTCTACGACCGCTTCTACGACTGCTTCTACGACTGCTTCCACAACCGTTTCTACGACTGCTTCTACGACTGCTTCCACAACCGTTTCTACGACTGCTTCTACGACTGCTTCTACCACCACAAAGGCTTCTTCTAAGAAAAAGCAGGTGGTTATCACGGGGGATACGGTTAATCTTCGTACCGGCGCAGGCACGTCTTTCAAAAAAGTCGGTGTTGCCAAAAAAGGCAGGAGCTTTGCGTATTTGTCAACCAAAAAAGATAATAAAGGAAAAGCATGGTATCAGATTCAATATACTTCCTCAAAAAAAGCGTGGGTTTCCAGCGCATATGCCAAGATTCAAACCGTATCCTCTCAAACGACAAAAACTTCTTCCCAACCGACCACAGCGTCTGTGCAAAAAAGGCATATCATCATTATCAGCAGTACTGCTAATTTGCATTCAGGTGCGGGCAATTCCTATTCCAAAGTGGGGAAGGCAAAAAAAGGATCCAAATATCTTTATCTTACCACCAAAAAAGACAATGTCGGAAAGATATGGTACAAGATCCAATACACCGCTTCAAAAGCGGTATGGGTCAACAGTACCTATGCGAAGCACGTCAATCACGACGCGTCTTTCAAGCCGTTCCTTACACGCACCCTTACTGTCAAAAAAGGCACCAAGTCTGTTCGTTCAGAACCGAACGCAAAAAGCAAGTGTTTAGGCAAGGTGACCGGCGGCGCAAAATATACCGTGACCTCATGGGAAAAGGACGGCAAAACCACTTGGTACGCCTTCAACCTGAAGGGGAAACAAGTGTGCATTTCCCGCTATGATGTAACTGTCAGCGACCGTTACCGGAAGATTCCCGAAAAGGATTTTTCCGACGGAAGCGTGCCAATGATATACCTTTCGCCTTCCAAGCAGCCTCAAAATTCCTACGCATACGGAAAAACCAACGAGCAGTCACAAATGTACCGAGTGGCTGCCGAATTGCAAAAGATTTTGAAAGAAAAATATATTTGCACCGTTTACACCGCTCCGACCGATCTATTTATCTCGCTTGACGGACGTGCGCTTGACGCTTACAATCATCATGCGGACGTCTATCTGGCCATACACAGTAATGCTGACGGCAGCAGCTCCAAAAAAAGCTACGGCGCAGTCGGTTACTATCAGCCGGCTAATTCCCAGAGTAAAAAGTTTGCGGAAAACATGGTGAAGGAAATGGCAAAGATTGCTCCTCGCAAAAGTTCTTCCAAAACCAATGTGATCGACGGAATGAAAGCATTCGACCTTACGGGTTATTCCGATGTGAGAGAACCAGCCTATTACGGAATTACCAGTATACTGGCTGAGGTAGAATATCATGATAATGCCGACAGCGCCAAGTGGATTATCAATAACCCTCATAAAATTGCCTGTGCGCTCGCAAACGCGCTTGAGTCCACTTTCCATCTGCAAAGGAAGAAGTAACCACCCATCTCTATCTCAATTACAATAAAGCAATTCTGAACAGACAGGGAATGGTGGCGATGCAGAATCTTTGCAATATCATCAAAGACCTGACAGGTATCAAACCGAGTGTTGGTACCGTTGCCAATATGCTGCACAGCGCGGCGGGAGTAGCAAATCCCGTCGTCGATACTTTTCCACAGCTTTTGCACCAAGAACCTGTTGTGAATTGTGACGAAACAGGAGCAGACGTCAATGGTAAGCTGCACTATGTTCATGTGATGTGTACCAAAGATCTGACTTACTATGCGCTTTCCAAAAAACGAGGGAAGGAAGCGATGGATAAAATCGGTTTTCTTCCGGAATATAAAGGCATCGTGGAACATGATTTCTGGAAGTCATATTTCAAGGCAACCAAAGCCGAACACGCCATGTGCTGCGCTCACATTCTGCGTGAGCTTATAGGTGTTTTCGAGAATCATCCAGAACAGGTGTGGGCGCGTGAGATGTATATGCTCTTGTTTGACGGTGTTCTTGAAGGCATCGATGAACACGTAGTCTACAAAAAGGCTCAGATCAAGGGCGGTCGATTTGTGTATGCATTCAAGGATGCAAGAAAGGCAGCCAAGGAAGAGTCAACCTATCTTGCCAATGCCAAGAAAAAGAATACTTTTTCTCCCGAACAATACGCAAAGAAGAAAAATCTTTTCGGCGTAATCGTACTCGAATCCGATCAGGATTTGGATCTAAAAGTTGCGTATACTTGCTATGAAGACCGCTGGCTTCTTGAGCTTGTATTCAAAAGATACAAGAGCGATGAATGCCTGGATTGCACCAGAGAACAAGGTGACTTCTCTGTGATACCGGACACAGAGCCTATATGATCAATGATATCCATCATGCCAACACGCGTTCTTTTGGCTGAAATAATTTCAGCATTTTGTTCCTGCTCCTTGATTTTTGCCTTTTTTGGCCTTGTTGGAACAGGCTCAGTCTGACCTTTTGGAATTTTGGAT